>CAZRHV010000035.1:0-21926 GCA_964599985.1 uncultured Marinosulfonomonas sp.
AACGGCAGTTTAAGTTAGGGTAAATTTCGGCGAAAATCCGCCAAAGTTGTATTTTGCAAAGCGTGATCACGCCGAATATTCCTCATCAAACGCCTCTGGAAATTCTGCTTGCGCCCGCCGCACATCAATTTTCATCATAGATTCATAAGATTGCGGGTCGAACGGATCTTGCGCTGGAATTACCTCTCGCTCAAAAAGCCAGGACAGTCTTCCAGCGTCCAGATTGCCGCGCTCAAACGACTCTTCTTTAAATTGTGTCCATAATGCGGCCATAAAGCCAGAATCTGCCTTCTTATCGGCAGGTTTTCGGTCCGCATGGCGTTCGCGCCGAATTATAGGTGTAGCCCCTTTTGGATTGGCCCGGCGCAGGGTGAACTGAAAATCGGTCCCCGGCAGACGCCCCGGAAATCCTCGGTGTTTAAGCATGTAATCAAGCGCCATTCAGAACGCCTCCCATATGCAAGTGTCATTCTCGATGCTGTAGCTTTCAAACACTTGCGTGGCTTCCGGTGTCGCGACACCAAATTCGGTTGGCCGGTCTGAAAATGAAATGATCACCCGCCCGGCGATATCGCCACCCTCTACAATCTGGGGCAGCGCAAATTTCTGACACAGGTGCACCATGTCACCTTCCAGCACGTCGATGTCTTGTAAAACATCCGATCCGGCGATGTCCGGCGTAAGGAAGCGGAAACGGTAATTGTTGGCCTGATCTGTAGCTTCAATCATCACGTCATGCAGCGTTACCGGCTGGCCTGAAGGCACCGAGATATTTTGCGCCCAGACAGGCATCGCAATAAATATCAATAACACTTGGACTACTTGTTTCATCCGCCTGCCCTTTCAGGACGCCGCGCGACACAATCAATCTCTACCAGCGCCTCAACCGCATGGGAAAACGGCGCGACGGGGCGTGGGCCTTTGGAAAACAAGTGAAAGTCAGGCATCTGGTTGGTACTCCTTACTCGCCAAAAATTTGAGGCTCTACAGCGGAATATTATCGTGTTTCTTCCACGGATTCTCCAAACGTTTCCCCCGCAGAGACGCAAACGCCCGGCAAACCCGTTTTCGGGTTGAATGGGGCACGATGACTTCGTCAATAAAGCCCCGTTCAGCCGCAACAAACGGGTTGGCAAAGCGGTCTTCATAGTCCTTGGCGCGCTTGGCAATTTTGTCTGGGTCACCCATTTCCGCCCGGAAAATAATCTCTGTCGCCCCCTTGGGCCCCATCACCGCGATCTCGGCCGTTGGCCAGGCATAGTTGAAATCGCCGCGTAAATGCTTGGAGGCCATTACGTCATACGCACCACCGTAAGCCTTGCGGGTGATCACCGTAACCTTGGGCACGGTCGCTTCGCCATACGCAAACAACAGTTTTGCGCCGTGTTTAATCACGCCACCATATTCCTGACTGGTGCCCGGCAGGAATCCCGGCACATCCACCAGTGTCAGGATCGGGATTTCGAACGCATCGCAGAACCGCACAAACCGCGCCGCCTTGCGTGAACTGTCATTATCCAGACATCCGGCCAGAACCATCGGCTGATTGCCGACAACACCAACGCTGCGCCCCTCGAGCCGGATAAAACCAGTGATGATGTTCTTGGCGAACTCTTCCTGAATCTCGTAGAAATCACCCTCATCCGCCAACTGTAGGATCAGCTCTTTCATATCATAAGGTGTGTTGGCGTTTTCCGGGATCAAGGTATCAAGGCTGGCCTCCAGGCGCCCCGGATCGTCGAAAAAGGGGCGCACCGGCGGTTTATCTTTATTGTTGAGCGGCAGGAAATCCACCAAACGGCGCACTTCGGTCAGGGCTTCGACATCGTTCTCAAATGCCCCGTCCGCGACTGATGATTTGCGGGTGTGGGTCGTGGCGCCGCCTAGCTCTTCCGCCGTTACCACCTCATTGGTCACGGTTTTCACCACATCCGGCCCGGTGACGAACATGAAAGAAGTGTCTTTCACCATGAAAATAAAATCTGTCATCGCCGGGCTGTAAACCGCCCCGCCGGCACAAGGCCCCATGATCAGGCTGATCTGCGGCACCACGCCTGAAGCCATGATATTGCGCTGAAACACTTCGGCATATCCGGCAAGCGATGCGACCCCTTCCTGAATACGCGCGCCACCGGAATCGTTGATCCCAATCACCGGTGCGCCGTTTTGCATTGCCATATCCATAATCTTGCAGATCTTCAGGGCGTTGGTTTCCGACAGCGATCCGCCGAACACTGTAAAGTCCTGACTGTAGACATAGACCATCCGCCCATTGATTGTTCCCCAGCCGGTGACAACTCCGTCCCCTGCGGGGCGGTGTTTTTCCATCCCGAAATCGGTACAGCGGTGTGCCACGAACATGTCGAACTCTTCGAACGACCCGTCATCCAGCAACAGCTCCACCCGTTCGCGCGCAGTCAGCTTGCCTTTCGCGTGCTGGGTTTCGATCCGCTTTTCACCACCGCCTAGCCTGGCGGTGTTCCGGCGGATTTCCAGTTCCTGTAGAATGTCTTGCATGGGTGGGTGCTCCCTTTAGATTTCAGTAGCCTACAGGCTGGCAGCCGCTTCGGAAAGAAAATTTCAGAAAATTTGCAAATCTTAGCTTAATACTGAATTGCTAAGTGCAAATTTGCAAATTATCTCAACCGGCACGCCCCCTCTACACTGCTTACTGGACAACACTTCAGCGCCAACGTAATTGACTCTAATGTCATCACAACCCGCCAGAAATTTCCTGAACCCAGCGACTCCGCCCCATATGATTACTCTGGTGCTGATCACCGGCATGTCGGCGATGGTGATGAACATGTTCCTGCCCTCGCTGCCGGCGATGGCCGAATATTTCAACGCCGAGTACCGGGTGGCACAGTTATCCGTCGCGCTCTATCTGGGGATGGTGGCGGTTATGCAGGTTTTCATCGGCCCGCTATCTGATCGCTATGGACGGCGCCCGGTCCTGCTGATGGGGATGGCAGTATTTCTGGTCGCAACAGTGGGCTGTATATATGCGCCTAACATAGAGGTCTTTCTGGTCTTCAGAATGATACAAGCGACCATCGGTGTGGCGATGGTTTTGTCGCGAGCCATCGCGCGCGATATGTATGATCAATCTCAGGCCGCTTCAATGATCGGCTACATCACCATGGGCATGGCAATCATCCCGATGCTTAGCCCGGCTGTCGGCGGGTTGCTTGATGAAAAATTCGGTTGGCAGGCGAATTTCTGGGTGTTCTTGGTGCTGGGGGCTGCGGTATTCTGGCTGATCTGGGCGGATGTTGGCGAGACAAACACCAACCGTTCCACCAGTTTTAGCCAGCAATTTTCGCAGTACCCCGAACTGCTGCTATCGCCCCGATTCTGGGGGTATTGCCTAGCTGCGGCTTTCGCATCAGGTGCCTTCTTTGCCTATCTGGGGGGAGCCCCGTTTATAGGAAAAGAGGTCTACGGCCTGCCGCCTTCCAAACTCGGACTGTTTTTTGGCGCACCGGCCCTTGGCTATATGCTTGGGAACTTTTTCACAGGGCGGTTCGCCACCCGTTTTGGCGTGAACCGCATGGTTTTGTGGGGGGCTATAATTTCGACAACCGGCGTATTCATTTCGTTAATCCTGTCGCTGAACGGTTTGGGAACGATATTTACATTCTTTGGCTTCATGATTTTTGTCGGTGTCGGCAATGGTCTGATCCTACCCAATGCCACCGCGGGCATGCTTTCCGTGCGTCCACATCTGGCCGGAACCGCAAGCGGGCTTGGGGGGGCGATTATGATGGGCGGAGGTGCGGCACTGTCGGCGCTGGCCGGATCATTGCTTAACCCGGATAGTGGGCCGTTTCCGCTGCTTTGGATCATGTTCATTGTGTCGGTCCTGTCGGTGATAATGATTTTGCTGGTCATCGCGCGGGAAAAAGCAAAAAGGATTGCCTGACAGGGTTTGCAAAGGTTAACTAAGCAAATAGCAAACTTGCAAAGGTATTCCGATGGCGACCCAGAAACTCTATGCCGGTGCCAAGTTGCGGGAAATGCGCAAGCGACTGGAGCTGACCCAAAAGGTATTCGCCGAAAAGTTGGGCGTGTCGCTGCCCTATCTGAACCAGATGGAAAACAACAATCGCCCCGTCAGTACGGGGGTGGTATTGGCGCTGGCGCAGGAATTTGGCTTTGATGTTACAGAACTTTCCAGTGGTGACACCGAACGCATGGTCACCGATATGCGCGAAGCATTGGCTGACCCGGTATTTGCCGATGGACCGCCGCCGCTGGCCGATCTGCGGCTTGTCGCGTCCAACGCCCCTTCCCTGACCCGCAGTTTTCTGGAACTACACCGCGCCTATCGTCAGACCCATGAACGGCTTGCATCTCTGGATGAGGCATTGGGGCGACAGGACAGTGCGATTAAGCCGTCAGCGTGGGAAGAGGTACGGGATTTTTTCCATTATTGCGACAACTACATTGATGCGGTTGACCGCGCTGCTGAAAACTTTGCAGCCCCAAATGATGGACGACTGGACACGCAGGCTGCATGCGTTAACGCGCTTGAAAAAATTGGTGTTAATGGCGTCTTTGCCGACCAGCCAGAGTTGCGAAAATTTGACCCTGAAACAAGGCAGCTGAGTATTTCGATAAACGCACAACCCTCAACACAGCGGTTCCAGATGTTGCACCAGATTGCGCTGCTCACACAGAATGATCTGTTGGAAGCCACTCTTGATCTGGCGCGTTTCCAGACTGAAGAAGCCCGCGATATCGCCAAGATCGGGCTGGCAAACTATTTCGCAGGTGCGGCCTTGCTGCCCTACAGCGCTTTTCAAAAAGCCGCGCAGGAAAATCGTCACGATCTGGAACGCCTGGCCGATATTTTCGGGGCCTCTATCGAACAGGTTGCACACCGCCTGTCCACATTGCAGCGCACCGGTGCGAAGGGTGTTCCGTTCTTCTTTGTGCGCGTTGATCAGGCCGGAACTATTACCAAACGCCATTCCGCCACGCGACTACAATTCGCCCGTTTCGGCGGCGCCTGCCCCCTTTGGAATGTGCATCAGGCGTTCGAAACACCGGGTCGGTTTTTACGCCAACTGGCGGAAACTCCGGATGGTGTGCGTTACCTGTGCCTGGCCCGTGACGTGTCAAAATCGGGCGGCTCTTACCGCGCCCCGGTACGCCGCTATGCCATTGGTTTGGGCTGCGAAGTCAAACACGCGGAACAGTTGATCTATGCCGATGATCTGGATGTAAGAAACGCAAAAGCCTTTGAGCCAATCGGCATTTCCTGCCGGATATGTGAGCGCAAAACCTGCCATCAGCGATCTATCCCGCCACTGGAACAGGGGTTGAGCGTCAACCATGACATCCGTGGGCTGGTGCCGTATTCGTTAGAATGAAAGACTTGATCGAACGCATTAGGCGCGTCAAGCTTGGGTGAAACAACCGGAGCCTGTCGATGCTAACGCCCCCTTTGGCGCTGATTGCATTCATGTCTTACACGGAATGGTTCATTAGCACCTATGAATTGCAGTCAGTTTATCCGTTCGACAGCGAGCAGATTGCGCCCTCTGACGCGGGTGAGCCGCGACTGCGCGAACAGAGCTTTGAGACAACAGATGGTGAAAGCCTGATCCTTTGGGTTGCGCAATCTGAGGATGCAAAACCAACGATACTTTACCTGCCGGGGAACGCCGGAAATCTGTCGGCCCGGGCCAGTCGGTTTACCCATTTTCTGGATCAGGGATACGGCCTCGTAGCACTGGCCTATCGCGGTTCCAGTGGCAGCACTGGCAAACCCAATGAGGCCTTGATCACCAGTGATGCACTACAAGTATTTGATACCATAGCTGAATTGACAGGTAGCCCGAACCCGCCAGTCATTTTATATGGCGAAAGCCTGGGAACAGCGGTGGCCGTCAGGATTGCTGTGCAAAGAGAGGCGGCAGGCATGGTGTTGGAAGCACCGTTTACCTCGATCCCGGATCTGGCGAAAATCCAGTACCCCAGCATCGATCTGTCCGGCGTCCTGACGCAAATCTGGGACACCGCTGCGATCGTTGGCGAAGTAGAGGAACCATTATTGGTTCTGCATGGCACCAAAGACCAACTGGTGCCTTTTACCCACGGTCAAATGATCTTCGAACTGGCCGGTTCTGATGTGAAACACCTCGAAGCCCTGCCCGACATCGGCCACCAGGGGGTGTGGACAGAAGGTGCGTTGAACGCACTTTCAGAGTTTCTTATGCAAAACTAAACCCTAAACTTCCCTTCGTTATTCTTTCGCAGAAATTATCCCCCAGATTTCATCTTTCAGTGACAGGCGGATTTTACGCATTTCCACCAGGTGCAAATCATCTGTTGGCTCTACATCCGTTTCAGCGCGGTGAACGCTGCGGTTCACTTCGTGGTATTCGTCGAACAATTTGGCGAAACGGGCGTTTGACTGTTTCAGCTCATGGATACGAGTAATTTCCTGTGGAAATTCGTCTGCCAATTCGTTTGGGGTATGGCTCATTTAGTTCTCCTTGTTGATGGTTCGCCATCAGTTTGCCCGCAATTTTTCATTGCACGCTTTGATCAGCGTCAAACCGGATAATATTTTCGCTGTCGCTAAGCCGCCATACGTGGCGTAATTTTCTGGACATGTCGGGAATATTGGCTCTATTTTGATCCATCAATTTTGATCCATCAATCAGAAAATCTCAGGGGGTTTGCTAAATGAAACTCAGATCAACAATATCAGCGCTTGCGCTGATCACAATCGCCGGACCGGTTCTGGCCGCCGGATGTGAAACCGTAACTTTCTCGGATGTTGGCTGGACCGACATCACCGCCACTACGGCCACCACAAGCATCGTGCTTGAGGCTTTGGGCTATGAAACCGACATCAAGCTACTGTCCGTGCCGGTAACCTACATTTCGCTGGAGCAGGGCGACGTTGACGTATTCCTTGGCAACTGGATGCCGACGATGGAAGGCGACATTGCGAAATACCGCGAGGCCGGAACCGTTGATACGGTGCGCGCCAATCTGAACGGCACCGCCTACACTTTGGCGACCAACGCCGCAGGGGCAGCACTTGGGATCAAGACTTTCGCGGATATTGCAGCCAACGCGGACGCACTGGAAGGCAAGATATTCGGCATTGAAGCTGGCAATGACGGCAACCGTATCGTTATGGATTTGATCAACGCTGACACGTTCGGCATGGGTGCCGTTGAAATGGTCGAAAGCTCGGAACAGGGGATGCTGGCGCAGGTTGACCGGGCATCCAGCAAAAATGAGCCGATCATTTTCCTTGGCTGGGCACCGCATCCGATGAACTCAAATTTCAAAGTTACCTATCTGACTGGTGGCGAAGAATGGTTTGGCGCTGAGGGTGACGTCTACACCAACACCCGCGCAGGATATGTTGATGAATGCCCCAATGTTGGCGCGTTCCTAAAGAACCTGGCCTTCACGCTGGATATGGAAAACCAGATTATGGGCGCGATATTGGACGAAGGTGAAGACGCAGATGATGCGGCCTCGGCATGGCTAAAGGCCAACCCGGATGCGTTTGCCGCATGGCTGGACGGTGTGACCACGAAAGATGGTGGTGACGCGGTGGCGGCTGTTTCAGCGGCTTTGGGTCTGTAGGTCAAATTATTAAGGCCCCGGCATAAACGTTGGGGCCTTTTTCTATCTGAATTCTTAAACAGGCGGGGCTGATATGGAATGGCTGACAGGCACGAAAATCCCTGTGGGAAAAACCGCAAAATCCGGCTTTGAATGGCTGCGGGAAAACGCAGACTGGTTCTTTGAGAGCTTTGAAGACGGGCTGAGTTGGCTGATCGATCTTGTCCTTACGATACTGAATTATCCTAATCCGCTGGTCATTGTCGCACTGTTTGTCGCGCTGACATGGCTGATCCAACGTAACTGGAAAACCTGCCTGCTGATCCTGCTAGGATTTTTGTTCATTCTTAATCAGGGCTATTGGGAAGAAACCATGGAGAGCCTGACGCTGGTGGCGTTCGCCTGCATAACCTGTATGGCCATCGGGGTGCCCATAGGCATCGTCGCGGCGCATCGGCCACGGCTATATGCCGCCATTAGTCCGGTGCTGGACCTGATGCAAACCCTGCCCACATTCGTCTACCTGATCCCGATGATCGTTTTCTTTGGCATCGGCATGGTGCCAGGTCTGGTTGCCACTGTGATATTCGTGGTCCCCGCCCCAATCCGGCTGACATACCTTGGTATCAGCGCCACGCCCAAGCCGTTGCTGGAAGCCGCAGAGGCATTCGGCTCTACCCCTCTTCAAACCCTGTGGAAAGTGGAATTGCCTTACGCACTGCCGCAGATCATGGCCGGGCTGAACCAGACGATCATGCTGTCGTTGTCGATGGTGGTTATCGCAGCGTTGGTTGGCGCGGACGGGTTGGGTGTGCCGGTGGTGCGGGCACTGTCGCAAGTCAACGCGGCGCTTGGGTTTGAAAGCGGATTGGTGATTGTGGTGGTCGCGATTATGCTGGACCGGATGCTTAGGGTGAGGCGCTGAACATGGGGGTGGCTGTAGAATTTGACAAAGTATCCATCGTTTTTGGTGACAAGCCCAAAACTGCCCTGGCAATGATGGATGAGGGCCGTGAACGAGCTGAAATCCAGAAGGAAACCGGCCAGATACTGGGAGTACATGACTGTTCTATCACTGTTGAAACCGGCGAAATTCTGGTTCTCATGGGTCTGTCTGGTTCTGGTAAATCCACACTGTTACGCGCAGTGAACGGGCTGAACCCGGTGGTGCGCGGCTCGGTTCATGTGAATACTGGCGACGCCATGCTTGATGTCACCAAGACATCCGCCGCCAAGCTGCGCCATATCCGCCAGCACCGCGTCGCCATGGTATTTCAGCAGTTCGGTCTGTTGCCGTGGAGGACCGTGCGCGAAAATACCGGACTGGGGTTGGAACTGAGCGGCATGGAGAAGGCTGCGCGGGACGCGAAAGTGGAGGAACAGTTGGAACTGGTCGGCCTGTTGGACTGGGCAGATCGCAAGGTTGGTGAACTGTCTGGTGGTATGCAGCAGCGCGTCGGGCTGGCCCGCGCGTTCGTCACCGACGCCCCGATCCTGCTGATGGATGAGCCGTTTTCGGCCCTTGATCCGTTGATCCGCACCCGGTTACAGGACGAACTGCTGGACCTGCAAAAGAACCTGAAACGCACGATCATTTTCGTCAGCCACGATCTGGATGAGGCGTTTAAGCTAGGGGATCGTATCGCCATTATGGAAGGGGGCCGCATTGTACAAAGCGGCACGCCGCAGGAAATATTTTCAAAGCCTGCCAGTGATTACGTTGCCGATTTCGTCGCCCATATGAACCCGCTAGGAGTTCTGTGCGCGCGCGATGTGATGGAAAAGGCCGGAAAATTCCCGGTGCTGACCGTCGGCCCGGATACTGACATCCGCGAGGTAATGGAAAAGATCGGAAAATCTGGCAAGCCAGTTGGTGTGGTGAAAGATGGTGAGTTGATCGGTCAGGTCAGCAAGGACCGGATACTGGCCAAATTGCTCGACCCGCGCAGTTGAACACCCCCGACACCGAGGCGGTAAAGGGTCTTGCGAACCCGGCTTAAACCTTGGTGGCAGTATCCACCGGAGTGACAGCCTGCCGGTTCAGCTTTGCTTCGCGCCAACTGATAAAGCTGACAGCGGCAATGATCACCGAGGCTCCCAGCAATACCCAGCCATCAATCGGTTCATCAAACAGCAGCATGCCAAACAGTACGGCCCAGATGATTTGCAAATAGGTCACCGGTTGAGTCACACCAATTGGAGCCACGGCGAAGGCGCGCGCCATGGTATAATGACCGGCCGTGGCAAAGGCGGCCACAAGGGTCAGCCACAGCACCTGGCTCAGGGTCGGGGTGACCCAAACGGCGGCCGCAAAGGGGGCCAGACCAATAGTAACCACCAGCGCCAGGATGGCGACGATGGCTGAGGGGCTGAGCTCGGACGCGAGGCGTTTGGCAAACAGGAAGGACACGGCAAAACTAAGGGTTGCGCCAAGCTGCGCGTAATGGCCGGCGGTCAGTTCGCGAAATCCGGGGCGCAGGATGATCAGCACACCAATCAGCGCGAATGCCACCGCAATCAACCGGCGCGCTGCCAGCTTTTCCCCCAGAAACAGCGCCGCACCGATGGTGACATAAACCGGGCTCATATAGCCAATGGCGGTGACTTCAGCCAGCGGGATACGGGCCATGGCAAAGAACCACGACATCACCGCCAAAGTGTGAAACAGCCCACGCAGAGCCAGCCAGGGCAGCACCCGGCGCGGGATTGGTTCCCTGAATAGGCGTAGAAAAACCGGCGCCAGAAACACCAGCCCGGCGACAAACCGCAGGAACGCCGCTTCCGCTGCCGGAATGTCCCCGCCCACATGTTTGACGATCACATTGACGGCGACAAAGAACAAACCGGTAAGTAGCATAAAAAAGATACCAGCGGCGTGATTGTCATGTTTGGGCATGGCCGCACGAAACCTGAATTCCCCATGGCCCACAAGGTCTATTCATTCGTTTTCCCCGGATCAGCGCTTTTAGGGCGCGGCCCTAATTTTTTCAGAAAGTGTCGGCTGGAGTATTTCTAAGCCGCTTCAATTTCACCGCCGGAGGGTAGCGGTTCCTGTGGGGCAAAACTTGCTCGCTTCAAAGCTGCTCCATCACCTCATCCGAGGCTTCGAAATTGGACGTAATTCGCTGTACGTCGTCGTCATCTTCCAGCGCATCAATCAGCTTCATCAGCTTTTGCATACCTTCAAGGTCCATCTCGGTGGTCATGTTTGGCCTCCAGATCAGCTTGGTCGAAGCACTTTCGCCCAGCTCTGCCTCTAGCGCGTTGGATACGTCGTTCAAATCCGTATCGGCGCAATATATGGTATGGCCATCCTCGGAGCTTTCCACATCCTCAGCACCTGCCTCAATCGCCGCCATCATCACCGTGTCAGCGTCACCCACCTCTGCCGAATAAGTGACTTCGCCAACCCGATCAAACATGAACCCGACCGAGCCGGTTTCACCCAGATTGCCGCCGTTCTTGGTGAAAGTCGAACGCACGGTCGAGGCGGTGCGATTACGGTTATCGGTCATCGCCTCGACAATCACCGCAACCCCGTTTGGCCCATAACCTTCATAGCGGATTTCTTCAAAATCATCGCCCTCACCGGCTTGCGATTTCTTGATCGCACGGTCGATGACGTCTTTTGGAACGGAAACCGACTTGGCCTCTTTCACCGCCATTCGCAGGCGCGGGTTTTTGTCGGGGTCCGGGTCTCCCATTTTGGCGGCCACGGTGATTTCCTTGGAAAGTTTGGAAAACAGTTTGGAGCGCACAGCGTCCTGACGCCCCTTGCGGTGCTGGATATTCGCCCATTTGGAATGGCCTGCCATTTAGCTGTTTCCTCATATATTTTACTGCTTAGCCTCTATAGTGCAGGCCAGCCACGCGGGGCAACCCGGCAAGGCGTTGCAATTTGATGCGCGATCCGGTTCTTTAGGGACAAACAGGCGGACCCGTTATGACCAGTGACCAAATTATTCTCTTCTCCCTCTTCGGCGGCGTTTTTGCCATGTTGCTGTGGGGCAAGTTTCGCTACGATCTGGTCGCGTTTACCGCCCTGATGATTGGCGTCGTTCTGGGGGTGGTTCCCAAGGCCGACGCTTTCGCCGGGTTTGGCCACCCGGCCACGTTGATTGTTGCCTTCGTTCTGGTGGTATCGGCTGGGTTGGTGCGGTCGGGCGCTGTATTTTTGATCACCCGCACATTGGTTGACAGCGCGCGTTCCCTTGGCGCGCACATTACCCTGATGGGCGCGATTGGCGGTATATTATCGGCATTCATGAACAACGTCGCCGCCCTTGCCCTTTTGATGCCCGTCGACATCCAGACCGCCCGCAAAGCCGGGCGCCCCCCCAGCCTGTCGCTGATGCCGCTTTCGTTCGCCACAATCCTTGGCGGCATGGTCACGCTGATCGGTACGCCGCCAAATATCATCATCGCCACCATCCGCGAGGATGCCTTTGGCGAACCTTTTAGCATGTTTGATTTCGCCCCTGTCGGCGGTATCACCGCCCTTGCCGGTTTGATCTTTGTCGCTCTGGTAGGCTGGCGGCTGATTCCGGACCATACCGGCGGTAAAATTGAGCGGGACGCCATGGACGAACTGGCGCAATATATTGCCGAGCTGACCATCCCTGAAGAGTCCAAGCTTATCGATACCCGGCTGGGCGAACACTATGAGGTCGCTGAGAAAAACGACGTTGCAATCCTTGGATTGGTGCGCGGTGGCAAGCGCCGCTATGGCACTCAGAAAAACACCAGACTACGAGCCGGTGACGCGCTGGTATTGGAAGCAACCCCGGATGCGCTGGATGAATTTCGCGCCGCGCTGACATTGGATTTCGCTGATCAGGCCCGACAGGACAGGTTGCGCGCCGATGGCGACGGGCTGAACGTGATCGAAATCGTGGTTACCGAAAACTCGCGTATCAAAGGAAAAACCGCCCAGGCTATCGGGCTTTCATGGCGGCAAAACACCGTGCTGATGGGCATTTCCCGTCAGGGCAAACGCATCACCGGCCATGTCCGTCAAACCGAAGTGCGCGCCGGAGACATCCTGCTGATACTGGTACCACAAGACCAAAGCGACAACGTGATCGAATGGCTGGGCTGCCTGCCGTTGGCAGATCGCGGGCTGGCCGTCACCGAAAACAGCAAGGTCTGGCTGGCGATCGGGTTGTTCGGCGGCGCAGTCGCAGCGGCCAGTTTCGGGTTGGTTTACCTGCCCGTCGCCCTTGGTCTGGTTGTGGTGGCCTATGTGCTGGTAAAAATCATCCCGATCTCTGAAATATACACCCACATCGAATGGCCCGTGGTGGTTCTGCTCGGCTCAATGATCCCGCTAGGTGCCGCGCTAGACAGCTCTGGCGGTACCGAATTGATTGCAGGCGCTTTGGTTGACCTGACCGAAGGAATGCCCGCATGGGTCGTGCTGACGGTGCTGATGGTGGTCACCATGACGCTGTCGGACGTGCTTAATAACACCGCCACCACTATCGTCGCCGCCCCGGTTGGCATCCAGATGGCTCAGGCGTTAGAGGTCTCGGCTGACCCATTTCTGATGGCTGTCGCGGTGGCCGCCTCCTGCGCTTTCCTCACGCCAATTGGCCACAAAAACAACACTCTGATTTTAGGCCCCGGCGGATACCGCTTTGGCGACTACTGGCAAATGGGCCTGCCACTGGAAATTCTGGTGGTTATCGTTTCAATCCCGTCCATCATGTTCTTCTGGCCGATGTAAGGCGCGGGGCGATAAAAATGTTATTAGGGCTCAGACAAAATTTGCAAAGTGGATACGGCTGCAAATGATGTTATTCCCCAGTTCGAATCTAATATTTTTTGCAATACCCAAGACAGGATCGACGGCATTCGAGCAAACATTCGAAAGAGAAATTCCTGACACGATTGTCGTACCCAAAGACCGCAAACACATGAATGTTCGTCAGTTTGAGTATAACAAGTTTGATGCTCAGATTAGTCAGGATGGAGAACAGATGGAGCGCATGGCAATCCTGCGCGAGCCTTTAGCACGGCTACATAGCTGGTTTAGATTCCGCCAAAGGCTTGATAGTACACACCAAAATTCCACCAAAGATCTTAGCTTTGAGAATTTCATCGTGTCGACGATGCAACATTCACCGCCAACATACGCCAGGAACATTGGCGATCAGTGGAAATTTTGCACCCGCAAAAATGGAGAGCTTGGCATCACCCACCTTTTCGACATCGCAAACCTTCAACCGCTTGACGATTTTCTTCAGGACCGTCTTGGCCGTCGATTCCCACGTGAACGAATAAACGAATCCAAGGTACGGAAAATAGTGATTTCAAGTGAGGTTGAAAGCAAGCTGCGCGATCATCGGTTTCGGGAATTTGCTCTCTACGCTTCAGTTGTGGAAAACGGCGGGTACCTTGCAACGGATTTTCAAGTTTAAAAGTATTCATTCGTTCCGGGTACAGATCGTTGGTCACGTTCAGGTATGTGATGCTAATAGCGGGCTAAGGGTGCACTTTTTTTACAAAGGCCAGAGAAACGGAATAACCGCCGAAGCCAACAACCCAACCGACAGATTGAGCGGAATACCGACGCGCAGGAAATCGGTAAAGCGATACCCCCCCGGCCCGTAGACCATCATGTTGGTCTGGTAGCCGATCGGTGTGGCAAATGCTGCTGACGCTGCTACCATCACTGCAATGACCAGGGGCCGCGGATCAATCCCGAGCTCTGCCGCCAGCCCGATGGCAATTGGTGTGATCACCACCGCAATAGCGTTATTTGATACCAGTTCGGTCAATAGCGAGGTCAAAAGATAAATTACCCAGACAATCAGTATCGGCGGCATCTCCGCCATATAGGGTGAAGCGGCAGCGACAAGTAATTGCACAGCGCCCGAGACTTCCAGCGAAGCACCGATGGCCAGCATGGCAAATATCAATGCCAATAGACGCCCGTCGATAAAGGAAAACGCTTCATCCGAATCAATGCAACGTGTCAAAAACACCACCGCCATCGCCAACACTGCCAACAAAAGGATTGGCGCCACCCCCATTGCCGCCAGCACAACAATCCCTGCAAGTGCCGCCAAAGCAATTGGTGCATGGCTGCGCCGGTACGCCCGGTCCGAAGGCCGAGAAACATCCACCATGTCCATATCTGCCGCCAGCCGGCTTATGTCGTCCGCCGCGCCTTCCAGCAGCAGCGTATCACCAACTCGCACCCTCAACTCATCCAGTGCCTGTCCAATATTCTGGTCGCGCCGGTGCGCCGCCAGCGTATAAATTCCATACCGTCGACGCAGCCGCATGTCGCCTAATTTATGCCCTACCATGCGGCACCCCGGCGTTATCAACACCTCTACGGTGGATGTCTGCACCGAAGAAACCTGATCCGCCGGGCGCAGGCTGCGGTCCTGTTGCAAGCTCAGCAACTCGGCCATCGGGGTGCGCAACACAACACGGTCTCCGCCTTGCAGCACCACGTCCTTGATGGTGCGCCGCAGCGAAAGATCACCGCGAAGCACATCCACCAACCTGACCCCGTCGCGGCGAAACAGTTCCACTTTTCCAGGTTCCTTACCGATCAGATTGCTTCCGGCGGGGATAACCAGCTCAGTGAAAAACTTCAGGCTACGCTTGTCCGACAACATCATTGCCATGCTGTCCCTGTCCGGCAACAGCCGGGGCGCAATGAACCGCAGATAAAACCCGCCCCAGATAACAAGGATGATCGCCAGCGGGGTGATTTCAAAAATCGTAAAGGGCTCCAACCCGCGCGAGCGCGCTACCCCGTCCACCAGCAGGTTGGTGGACGTTCCGATCAAGGTCAGCGAGCCCCCTAAAATTGCCGCATAAGACAGCGGGATCAACAGTTTACTGGCCGATATTCCCAGCTTGCGCGACAGTTGTACAAAAACCGGGATCATCACCACCACCACGGGCGTGTTGTTGACGAATGCCGAAGCGACCACCACGAATGCCAGCAATCCACCAATGGCAAGCCCGGGCCGTGTGTCCGCCTGCGCACTAGCTTGGCGGGTAAACCATTCCAAGGCCCCTGTGCGCACCAACGCCCCCATGACGATAAACATCGCAACAATGGTCCAGGGCGCCGGGTTGGCCAGAACCTCAATCGCTTGGTCATAGGGCAATACACCAAGGGCGAGCAACGCAGCGGCGCCGGCGATGGCGACGACTTCAGCCGGGTAAACTTCGCGGGTGAAAAGGAAAAACATGACCGCGACGACGCCAAGTGTCACATAGGCATCGCCATTTGGGCCCAGGGAAAGCAGTTCAATCATCATGCCCACCTATTTTCATCTATCATTGCGCAACATTGGCCGCGCTTCAAGCGCCTGTGTCACGCTTTCTTGGCTGAACCAGAAACAAACCGGCCAGAATTAGGATCAGTGCCAGCCAAACCCAACTGGAATAGCTTTCGCCGAGCAACAGCATGGAAAACACCACGCCGAACCCGGTTACCAAATACGAAACCTGTGCGGCAAAGACCGGCCCGGTGCGACCGATCAGCCAGATATAGCCGCCATAGGCAAACGTGCTGAATATAGAGGTCAGAAATATTCCCCACTCCGGCATGTTCCAAGGTTTGATCGGGTTGATAAACTGAGCAAACACCAGGGCCAGCGGCAGGGCCAGGCATAGCCCAATAACGCTGGAGCCAAACAAAACCTGAAACGGGTCAGGCATGGGGTGGGTAATACGCCTGTTGAACCATTCCAGAAAATTCCCCTCGGCCCCGTAGGCAAGGGTTGCCAGCATCGCTACCAGCACAAAAACTGCCTTTTCCGGCTCTGGCAGGCTGGCGTCCGGTCCGACCAGAACCAGCACCGCTGCCGCGCCAAAAAGCAGGCCAAGCAGGCGGGGCATGGATGGTTTTTCGTATCCCATCATCAGCGCAATAGGCATCGCAAACAGCGGCACCAAAGCGATAACAATCGCCAGTACCCCGGCCGGAAGCTGCGCCGCGGCCAAATAGGAAAAATACCCTGAAATAACTGACCCAAGCAATGCGACGCCGAAATACAATCCAAGGTATTGGCGTGCTAGTCGTAATGATTTTCGGCGATAGACATTGATTGAACCTGTCAGGATTAAAGCACCAATGATCTGCCAAACCAGTATGCCGTAGGGCTGATACCCTGTTGAAACGACGATCTTCGAAATCGGAAACGTCACCCCCCAGGCAGCCCCGATCACCACCAGTGCTATGTAAAAATTCGCGTTTTTCTTCACCCTAAGGACCAGACTGCTGCAACAAACCGCCACTGCGCACCATTTCCACCCGGGTGGCTTTTCCGCTGCGATCATCGGTTTCAACATACAGGCCCGACAGCGTCGCCTTACCCTCAGCCGGGGTAAAGCGGCCCTTGCCCATCCCGGTTACAAACCGGCGCATTGGTTCGGTTTTTTCCATACCGATCACTGAATTATGGTCTCCGCACATACCCGCGTCGGTTTGATAGGCGGTTCCGCCGGGCAGGATCATTGCATCGGATGTCGGCACATGGGTATGGGTGCCCACCACAATGCTTGCACGCCCATCACAATAATGCCCCATGCCCATCTTTTCCGATGTCGCTTCGCAGTGCATATCCACCAGAGAAGCATTCACCAACCCGCCAAGCGGGTGGCTGCGCAGCACCTGATCAATCGCGGAAAACGGATCATCAAACGGGCGTTTCATGAATACCTGCCCCAGCACCTGCGCCACCAGTATTTTACGACCACCCGGCACATCAAACACCCGCGCACCTTTGCCGGGGGCGGTTTTTGCGTAGTTCAGCGGGCGGATGATCCTTGGTTCAGTTTCAATAAATTGCGCCATATCACGCTGGTCAAAAGCATGATCACCTAGTGTCAGACAATCTACCCCTGCGGCCAGCAGCAGCTTGGCGTGCGCACCGGTCAGACCCACGCCGTTACTGGCGTTTTCGCCGTTCACCACGACAAAATCCAACCGCCATTCTTCGCGCAAATGCGTCAGATTGTCGATTATCGCCGTGCGCCCGCTACGACCGACTATATCACCAAGGAAAAGTATTTTCATGTAAACCGGCCTAGTGCGCCGGGATTGGCTTGGCAACGTCAAACCACCGAATGCCCTGCTCGGTAACGATGGCGTCCATAAATTGATCTGTGGGTTCAATTGGCAAGCTGCCGGTTTCCTGCGCCGCATAAGCAAATCCCACAGCGATCACCGGCCGGTTTTTGCGCAGTATCTCCAAGGTGCGGTCATAATACCCGCCACCATATCCCAGCCGATAGCCTGCCCTGTCAAAGGCTACCAGCGGCAGGATCACAACTTGCGGGGTTACCAGTTCAGAGATTTTTGGAATACGTGCCCCGAATGGGCCGTCCTGCATTTCCGCGCCCTGCTGCCAACGATGAAACTCCAACGGCTGGCCGTTCCCCAGAATAACCGGAACACCAACCACCCCATGTTTCGACATTTCTTCCATCACCGGCATCACATCTATCTCGGTTCGGATCGGCATATAGGCCGCGACCGGTTTCCCCCGGTGAGGGTCCAGGAATTCCAACAAATGCTGGGTCGCAGTCTCGCCGAAATACCCGTCATGTGCTGATTTTCGACGCACAAACGCAGATTTTCGCGCATCGGCTTTTAAGGCTGCAATATCATTCATCTCAGGTGACCCCTAAACCAACATCAACGCGGCCAGCCCCAAAAAGGCAAAAAAACCAACAAGATCCGTCACCGTTGTCACGAATGCTCCCGACGCCAATGCCGGGTCAATACCGATCTTTTCCAGCCCGACAGGCACCACAATCCCGGCAAAACCGGCGACGATCAGATTGGCAATCATCGCCAGCGCGATAACCAATCCCAAAACAGGTGTGCCAAACCAGATTGCCCCGACAACGCCCATCACAACGGCGAATATCAACCCATTGGTCAGCCCCACCAACACCTCGCGCCTGATCACTCGCCAGACGTTAGCGCTGGTCAAATCCCGGGTCGCAATGGCACGCACCGCCACGGTCAGCGATTGCGTTCCCGCATTCCCGCCCATGGACGCCACGATCGGCATCAGCACTGCAAGCGCCACAAACTGCGCGATCAGCTCTTCGAACTGGGCGATCACCAGTGACGCCAATATCGCCGTCACCAGGTTCACCGCCAGCCAGGGAAACCGACGCTTTGTAGTGTCAAACACTTTATCCGACAGTTTGTTTTCGCCAACCCCGGCCAAACGCATAATGTCCTCTTCGTTTTCCTCGTCCAGAATTTGCACCGCGTCATCAATGGTGATCATACCCACCAGCCGCTGGCTGGCATCCACCACCGGCGCGGAAATCAGGTGGTATTGGTTGAACGCATAGGCCACGTCGGCTTCGTTCTCACTAACTTCAAAGGTTCGAAAACTGTCCTCTGTAATGTCGTGTAAAGGGCAGTCGCGATCAGATGACAACAACCGTCCAAGAGTAACATAGGCCACCGGTTCCTGCTTTGGGTTCACCAAGTGCAGGTGATAAAATTGCTCGGGTAAAAATTTGGAATTCCGCAGAAAATCAATCGCTTGCCCGACGTTCCAATGTTCCGGCGCCATCACGACTTCGCGCTGCATCAGGCGACCAGCCGAAAACTCGGGATAGGTCATCGCCTGCTCTACAGCGACCCTGTCAATGTCTTCCAGCGCCTCTAGGATCGCACCCTGTTGTGGGGCTTCCAGATCTTCCAGAAGGTCAACGACATCATCCGATTCCAGCTCTCGCACTGCATCGGCCAGAACCTGTGGGTGCAGTGCCGCCACAACTTCTTCGCGTAGACCCTCATCAAGTTCCGACAGAATTTCACCGTCAAACTCGCGGTCATAGAGCTGCACCAGCTCGCGGCGCTCAACTTCTGAAATCTGTTCCAGAACGTCGGCAATGTCAGCCGCATGTAGCGGTTCCATAAGCTCAGTCAGGCTAACCGCGTCACCAATTTCCACCGCTGCGCGAATGGCAAGCACCGTTCCTTTGTCCAGCACATAGGCGCCATCGACCTGCTCAACCCCCGTCAAAATGTCTGCATTCATCCTGATGCCCCTTTAAGGCGGCACATTAGGCAAAGCTGTTTCAAAAAAACAGAGCTAATGGGTGATTTACCGCTTGAATTAACAACCCTATTATGGCGCGGCGGAGGATCGTAAAAACATGTCAGAAATCAGCCTGCTATTGGGTCAGACCCTGTCTTTTGACGCAGACCCTTTCCACGGTAACCTGGACGATTGCACCAACTGGCGCCGCCGGGGTGGTATCGCGGTAAAGGGCGGCAAAATACTGGATACGGGTGAAGCGGATGATATGCGCACGGCTTATCCAAGCGCTCAGGTTTTTGATTACGGTGACGCCCTGATTTCGGCCGGGTTTATCGACGCCCACGCCCATTATCCGCAAACCGCGATCATCGCCAGTTGGGGAAAACGGCTGATTGACTGGCTGAACACCTATACATTTCCCGAAGAAATGCGGTTTGGTGATCCTGAATATGCCGCCAATGCTGCGAATAATTATTTCAACTTCACACTGGCGAACGGAACCACAACTGTCTGTAGTTATTGCACAATTCATCCCGAAAGTGTTGAAGCCTTCTTTGCTGTAGCCACCAAACACAATGTCCGCGCCGTCGCTGGTAAAACCTGCATGGACCGAAACGCCCCGGACAGGCTGCGCGATACGCCTGCTTCAGCTTATGACGACAGCAAGCGTTTGCTGGAAAAATGGCATGGAATGGGGCGGCTATCCTATGCCATCACCCCGCGGTTTTCGCCCACTTCAACACCTGAGCAACTGGAAGCATTGGGCGCGCTCTGGGCCGAAAATCCCGGCTGCCTGATGCAGACCCACCTTTCAGAGCAGGTGGATGAGGTAAAATGGGTCGCTGATCTGTTCCCGGATACCCGCGATTATCTGGACACTTATGAGCAGTTCGGACTGGTCGGCCCCGGCGCAATGTTTGGTCATGCGATCTATCTGACCAAGCGCGAACGTGATCGACTGAGCGAAGCCGACGCCGCGCTGATCCATTGCCCGACCTCGAATACTTTTATCGGTTCCGGCCTGTTTGATATGGCCGGGCTGATGGCGCAAAAACAGCGCATTGGGTTGGCGACTGATACCGGCGGCGGGTCTTCGTTTTCGATGCTGCGGACCATGGCTGCAGCCTATGAAATAGGCCAGCTAAACGGCACCACATTGCACCCGGCGCAGCTATACTGGCTGGCAACTGTTGGTTCAGCGCGGGCTATGCAGATGGACGACAAAATCGGTAATGTTCAGAAAGGCTTAGAGGCTGATTTGGTTATTCTTGATCTGGCCTCTACCCCCGCTATCGCACAGCGAACTGCCCGCGCCGAAGACATCTGGCAGGCGCTGTTTCCCACAATAATGATGGGCGATGATCGGGCGGTAAAAGCAGTGTGGGTGAATGGGCAGGAACTGGGTTAGTTCGGTCTCGCCAATACCATGACCCAATAATTCCCCGGTGCCCATGCAAGTGCAAACTCTGTTGGTTCAGATGACAGCAAAATAGCGTTGTGACCTGGCGAATTCTGCCATCCTGTTAAAGCTTGTGACGTAGATGTTTGTCCGCGCGCAATGTTTTCGCCGATCCATCCCCAGCTATATCCCTGGGCAGTTGCACGATCCCAAACTTGACTGCCGTCTGAACCCGTATGGGAAAAGAAATTGTTGGTAGACATGTCATTGGCATGGGTTTGGGCGGCGCCCTGTAACAGCACGTTATAGCCTAACGGACTCAAGGAAGGCGCACGGTAGGAATTTACGTCGTTACTAAAGGTCGGGAATGGGTCATTGGGTAGTCCCGTTGCCATCGGAACAGAGCTGCCTGAGCCACCCGATCCACCACCTGAAGGAGGCGAAATTTCGGCCATAGGGTCTGGTGTGCATGCGCTCAGCACAGCCAGTGCCAGGCCCGCAAATTTAACGGTGATTTTCAAAATACAGCTCCGAATCCATACCAACGTCAGGGTCGTCGCTATGGAATACACACAGATTAAGGAGAAATTCTGGCGTTCGGTGATGATTTATTCGACTATGCGGAAAACCGCCCGGTTAGCCGCCAACTAGCCGCCGCGCCAGCCGGTTTTGCTGTTCAATCACCACTGGCAAGTCAATGGTCGTTATCATGCCGCCGCTAACCACCCGGCGCCCTTCGACCAGCAAGTCCCGAACTTTGGTTGGCCCGGCCAGCAATATCGCCGCCGGGTCCCAACTGCCCGCACTTTCAATGCCCGACACATCCCAGATGGCAATATCCGCCCGCATCCCCGGCGCAATTTGCCCGCAATCACTGCGCCCCA
>CAZRHV010000036.1:0-3939 GCA_964599985.1 uncultured Marinosulfonomonas sp.
CGTCAGTTGTTACCGGGTTGGCTGTCGTTTTGTGCGGCGTCCTCGGTTGGGGCGCTGGTTAATGTTGGGCTTGCGGATTTTCTGTTCAAAGCAGCTGCGATGCCTTGGTTTATCGCGGCTCTTGCCGGTATCATTGCCGGGGCGACGCTGAACTACGCGGTAACAGCGCTTTATACTTGGAAAGACACCGGTTGATGGATGGGGTGGAACTAGTAGCGCCGCAGCGTGGGACGGTAGTTGCCCTGCTCGCGCTTTGGCTGCTGGCCACTGCCCTGAATATCGCCAAGCCGTTCCATATCGATGATACCGCGCACCTGTTGATCGCAGAGAGTATCGCCAACAATCCGCTGCGACCGATGTCGGGCATGTTGAACTGGCTGGATACATCCGAGCCGATATTTGTAACCAACCAACCGCATTTCTTCTATTATCTGATAGCTGGCGTGGTGGCGGTATTTGGCGTGTCCGAACTGGCGTTGCATTTATTCCTTTCACTGTTTGTCGGCCTTGCGATCTGGGTTTCTTACCGCCTCGCGTGTCGGTTCATACCGGATCAGGCATTGCTGGTTGCAGCGGCACTGGTGCTTAGCCCCGGTTTTCTGATCAACCAGAATGTGTTGGCTGATATTCCGTTGCTGGCGATGATTGGTCTTGCCGTTCTGGTACTGACGCGCGCCGGTGCGGGGGGCAAGGCCGGTGCGGCGGGGTTTGGTGTGTTCAGCCTTGCGTTACTGACGAAGTACACAGCCCTATTCCTGTTTCCGGCACTAATATGGGCGTCACTGCAAAAGCGTGTGATACTGGTTTGGGTGGTACTGCCGGTGTTGGCTTTGACTGGCTGGTCGTTGTTCAACATCTATGATTTCGGCGAGGTCCATATCCTCAGTCGACCGGCAAATGTGGGTGGTCTATTCCCATCCCCCAAACTTGGCTTTGCGTTTATCGCGAACATGGGCGTTTTTGCAGTACCGATTGCGACCTTGATGATGGTTTCAACGCGGTTGAAATGGCTTTGGATCGCAATCTGGCTTGCGTCATTGGCCGCCTTTTATTTTGTCACTCTGATTGCGCTGAACCTAAGCGCTGAAAAGTGGATGTTGCTGAACGCGGCTCTGTTTGCTTCGGGCAGTGTTGTCGGGGCGGCGGTAATCTGGCGGGTGTGGCAGTTAATGGTCTCACTTTGGGAGAGCCGGGCTGAAATTATCCCGTGGTACCGGGAAAACTTTGCCGAAATCACGCTGTTGATATGGCTGGCAGGGGGGGCTGCGTTTCTGGCCACTTTCCCGCCTTTCATGGCAACCCGTCACGCGCTGATGCTGACCGTGCCGTTTTTCATTCTGGCCCTGCGCAGCCAAACCCTGATCGCTCCGCCCCGCTCAACAGCTGTCGTTCTGACCCTTTGGGGGCTGGTCGGCGTGTTTACGACGCTCAACGACATACAATTCGCGCGGTTTTACCGTGATCAGGCGCCGATTGTGGCCGCTCGTGCTTTTGAACTGGCAGGCCCCAAGGCGCGGGTGTTTGTGCGCGGCCATTGGGGATGGCAATGGTATGTGCGTAAGTCCGGGATGATCGAATATGACAGTGTCCGCAGTGACTTAAACCCCGGCGATATATTGGTTGATCCGGTTGAAATAAGCGCACAAAAAATTGCCGATATCGCAGAGTTTGAGGTGTTAGAAGTCATTTCACAGCCGTCGTCGATCTTTACACGACTGGATACCCACAGGTTTTATGCCTCGGGCGCGGTGGCCGATCCGGTATTTGCCGCGGGGTTCACCCGACAAATCCGCATTCTCAGGAAAGATAACTAAGCCTCTCTATGGTGCTAAGGCGAAAAGTAACGCAAAAGACCCGCAGCAGTTGAAATTAGGTTTGATCTGATATGGCGCTTATACATCCGGTAATCCTTTGTGGTGGATCAGGAACCCGGCTTTGGCCAAGTTCGCGTAAATCTTTCCCCAAGCAATTTTCCAATATTGTTGGTGAATACAGTCTCTATCAGCAAACATTGACCCGACTGTCGGGTAAACAATTTGGCCAGCCGCTGGTTCTGACACATACAGATTTTCGTTTTATTGCCCGTGAACAGGCAGAAGCCATCGGCCTGATGGACGCCGAGATCGTTCTGGAACCCGTGGGCCGTGATACAGCACCGGCAATTCTGACGGCGGCGTTGATGAATGAAGACGCGCCTGATGATCTGTTACTGATCGCCCCGTCTGACCATCTGATAGAACGCCCCGATGCTTTCCTTCGTGCCGTTGAAGTAGGGGTCAAATCCGCTCAGGCCGGACATCTGGTTACCTTTGGCGTCACCCCGGACGCGCCCGAAACCGGGTACGGGTATCTGGAGCTTGGGATGCCCCCGGAAAAAGGTTTGGCCTCTGAACTGGTTTGCTTTGTTGAAAAACCGGATGCTGCCAAAGCTGCTGAAATGCTGGAAACCGGCCGTCATCTGTGGAACGCGGGAATTTTTCTGTTCCGGGTGCGCGATATACTGGCCGCTTTTGAAGCCCATGCGCCCGATATGATACCCCCCTGTCGGGAAGCAATCGGAAAAGGCAGCAAAGACATTGGATTTGTTCGGTTAGACCCGGCTTCATATGGAAATGTGCGTACGCAATCGATCGACTATGCGGTAATGGAAAAAGCCAGCGGCATTTCTGTTGTACCCGTGGAAGCAGGCTGGTCGGATTTGGGAAGCTGGGCGTCACTGCATGGTGCGCTGGTTAGCGCGAAGGATGGTGTGTTGTCGGATGGCGAGGTCACGGCGATAGATTGTGAGAATTCGGTGCTGAGGTCAGAGGACAGCAATGTGCATCTTGTTGGCTTGGGTCTGAAAAATATCGTCGCAGTCGCCACCCGCGACGCGGTACTGGTTGCGGATATTGAAAAATCGCAACAGGTCAAACAAGTTGTTACCACGCTTCGCTCGAACAATGTACCGCAGGCGGACGATTACCCGCAGTTTCACCGGCCATGGGGTTGGTATGAAACTCTGTGCATCAGTGATCGGTTTCAGGTGAAACGGATCATGGTTCGACCGGGCGGCGTGTTAAGCCTGCAATCCCATGTACATCGCTCAGAACATTGGGTTGTGGTGGCGGGAACGGCGCGGGTGACGGTGAATGATAAGGTGCGATTGCTGGGCGAAAATGAATCTATTTACATCCCGCTTGGTGCGGTTCACCGGATGGAAAACCCCGGCAAAGTACCGATGTATCTGATAGAGGTTCAGACCGGCAGCTATTTGGGCGAAGACGATATTAAACGCTATGAAGACGTTTACGACCGCGAATAACCGCCAAGTTCATTGAACTTCATAAGCCCCAATATCGGCACTGCTACCCAAAGTTCGTGTTGTCCCATCAATGTCTCTGGCCGGGGCATATTGTGCATCAGCCCCGTCAATCAATGCGCTACCGTTTGCCGGGCGGTAATCGCCCTTGAATGGTGCGCGAAGTTGTTGTTCTGGGTTGGTAACGACAACATTTCGAAATTGTCTAAGGTTGTAAGAGGGCAATGTCGTTACTTTAAATACTGGCGCGATATTATTGGCGACCGTCACCTGGGTTGAGCCGCGATCAACATGACCCCATAGTCCGATCCAGGGTTGAGTTTTTGAAGGGCCGCGGCTGTTCACCAGCGTATTGTTGACGATTTTACCGCGTGTCACCCCGTAGGCGGTGATGCCATGGAAGGCGCTTACCGAAACCACGTTGTTTTGAATGACAAGGTCGTTCAGGTAACCGCCGAGGAATATCCCTTGCAGTTCACAAATAAATGGGTGATTTTTGCGCCCGGTCCATTCTTCGATCAGGTTATTCTCAATCACCAGACCATTGATGGTACCTGCACCAACTTTGCCGTTTGCACCCAATGACCAGGTCATGAATGCGTCATCGTGATTGCCGTCAATTTTAACGCAATCCTGAA
>CAZRHV010000036.1:4039-6438 GCA_964599985.1 uncultured Marinosulfonomonas sp.
TTTTGCGGCCAGACCAACAGATCGCGAAAGGTGATATTCTTGCTGGATCTAACTTGGATGCGTTCTACGCGAACTTTGGCTTTCGGGGCGGCAGCAATCAAGACGGGAGAGCTGAACATTGCGCCGGTTATCTGTATGAAACCGTAGTTACCGGATTGCAGCAGGATTTCATCCCCGCCTCGGATTTTGCCAGAGCGAAGGGCGATGTCCAACGAAGGCCAGGGCGTGGACTTACTGCCATCGCCATCTGAATTTGCACCAGGAGCTATGTGGTAGGTGGCAGCTAAGGCGCTTGATGTTAGCAAGAATAGCGAAAAAAGAACACCCGCTATCCGCTTCAAATGAAAGGATAATTTGTAATTGTTGCTACAATTTGTGCGATTAGTAAGAATTGGGGTCACAATAATACTTTCATATTGTCAAATCGTTGACTGCATTACGTATTGTAACGAGTATGCACGTCTGGCATTTTCAGACAAGACACTGACGAGGAACTGTCGCCAGACTGGCGGCTCAGATGCAGGCACCCAATGGTTTCGTATGCCAGAGTAAAATCAGAAGATGCAACGCTGGTTGCATCGACAGGGCCAAACGGGGCCGAAGATAAAATGGCGCCAAGAGCGGCAGATTCCAGGATTGCAAACCCAGGGAGCATTGTCGCGGTCGTGTTTCTGATTTCCCTAGCGATACCGGTGTTTTTCACACTGGGATTCATTCGAATGTCACCCTATCGTTTCATTCTGGTAGCAATGTTTTTGCCGCTGGTGTTTTCGTGGCTTTCCGGAAAATGCGGGCGTATTCGCTTGGCGGATATTTTTCTTTTATTGTTTTGTTTATGGACGGTTATTGCGACTTTTGCCAACCATGGTTTAAGCCAAACTGAGTTTGCCGGAATATTCTTTATCGAGATCTTTGGCGCCTATTTACTTGGAAGACGCTATGTACGAAATTTGGGCGATTTTCTACGGGTAAGCCGCGTTTTGTTCTTTATGATGCTGCTTTTTATTCCCTTCGCCGTTATGGAGGGTGTTTGGGCAAAACAGGTCTATGCCCCTTTATTCAGTGCCCTTGGGAATACAATTGCCTACACTGGTTATGACCCCCGGTTGGGGCTGGACCGGGTTCAAGTCGCGTTTGAGCATCCGATCCTTTACGGGGTTTTCTGCTCTACGACATTTGCTCTGCTGTTTTACTACCCCCGGAAAAACAAACCAGGTGTTTCAGGGTTGCGCCGGGCGTGGGCAGCGGTTGCAGCTACTTTTTTCTCTCTTTCGTCCGGGGCTTTTGTTCCTGTCGTATTTCAAACCGGGCTGATGTTTTACAACTGGCTAATGCGCTCATATCAAACACGTTGGAAAATTATGGCCGCGATGATCGCGGTAATGTATGTCGTAATCGACATTGGCTCAAACCGGACACCAGCGCAGGTATTTGCTTCTGCATTGGCCTTCAACAGCAGCACTTATTACTACCGCGTTTTAATTTTTCAGTACGGGATTCAGAACGTGTGGGCGGATCCGCTGTTTGGGTTCGGTCTTTTCGGGAACTGGGCGCGACCATCCTGGATGGTCACTTCTACGATTGATAATTTATGGCTGGTTATGGCAATTCGTTACGGAATTCCGGGGATTTTACTATTTGCAGCCGGCTACGTCGCTTCAATCGTAACTTTGGTCCAGGCTAAAGTTGTTTCACCAGTCGCAAAAAATCAGCGATATGCCATGGTGTTTATTCTGCTAAGTATAGGCATTGCGATCAGCACTGTATTCTTGTGGAATGCAACGCTGGTCTATTTGATGTTTTTGTTGGGTGCCGGATCATGGCTGGCAGATGATGAGCTGGAAGGCGCAACTACAATCGTCCGTAAGTCGCCTGCTGAAAAAGGCGAAGTATTACCCTCTGAAACGGCGGAAATACCGCCTGAAGGGCGTAAATACAGTCGGGTCAAACCCCGTTCGACGCACGATGTAGGTGACTAATGTCAACCGTACTAAGGCCATTGATATTAGCGAAGCAATTGCTGCACCTTCGATCCCAAGTGTTGGGATCAACGTCATATTCAACCCGAAATTCAGCGCGACCCCCAGTGAAGCAATGATCAGAACAAATTTTTCTTTTCGCAGCATGATCAGCAATATTGCGTCTGCGCCCGCGAGAATGATGGTTGCCTGACCGATCAGAAGCAATCGCAGTGATGTGCTGGCCTGGGTGAATTCTGGTCCAAACAGACTTAGATAAAATGGGGCGCCTATGCCGAAAAAGAGGATTATCGCGCTGCCGGTAAGAAATGAAACCAAAGAGGCCTGTGACAGCAATCGTTGTGCTTCTTGTTTATCGTTTTTAGCCAATGCACGGGATAACATAGGGCCAACCAATTGGATGGCGATCATGTTTGCGAT
>CAZRHV010000036.1:6538-21474 GCA_964599985.1 uncultured Marinosulfonomonas sp.
AAACACCGCCCAGGTTGCCGCATAGGTGAATGCGCCGTATTGTTGAGCTCCCAACATCCGGGCCACAAGAATTGAGCCGAGGAACTGGATAAACAGCCCGCCAAACCGCATCAGAAAAGACAACGAAGCCTTACGGAAAAACTCCGGAAGGGCGCTTGGCCAACCGAATCTTCTGGACGACATCCAACTCGCTCCTAACCTCACTGGCCGATTTACCGACCGTTTTCTCCCGGCTCCATATACGCGGGCCAGGCTAACTCTATCCTACACTTCAATGTGGGTATGTTGAATGCTGTTATTGTGAACAATTGCTGGCTTGGCAAACTGTTGCCAATGAGCGGCATGGATGTGGAACAAATACGCTATTTATTAGGGGCATTGTTTTGGAAAAATGCAGACAGATCACTAATTACAATCCGTACTAACCCAAGGCTATCTTTTCCAAAGTTGAAGAACTAGAAAACGGCAATGTTTCAGCAACCCAAAATATTGGCAGAATTGGTTTTTAAATCCGGATTTCCACGTTCAGTGGGCCTGCGTCATGGGTAAAGAAATCAGCCTGATTGTGGTCTGCAATGACGAACAGTCGCTAAAACGAAATTTGCTGGCATCAGATATGGTCAAAAATCAGTTAGTAAGTATCCATATCGAAAGAAATGCGGTTTCGGCTTCGCTTGCTTACAACCGGGCGCTTGAAAAATGCGAGGCAGAGATTTTTATTTTTGCCCATCAGGATGTGTATTTTCCACCCGGTTGGGAAAAGCGCCTGGAAAACGCTATTGAAGATGTTGAAGCGATCGACCCGGATTGGGCGCTGCTTGGATCAATTGGAATGTCGCATCAGGCGAAGCATGTAGGTCAGGTCTGGTCAACCAGCCTTGGTGCCACTGTTGGTCAGGTTGTGAACAAACCAGAACCGGTTCAGAGCGTTGATGAATTGGTAATTGTATTACGCCGCACGTCGGGTGTTCGATTTGATGATGCGTTGCCTGAATTTCATTTATATGGAACTGACATTGTGCAAAATGCGCTGGCTATGGGTAAAGGGGCCTATGTTTGTCAGCTTCCTGTTGTCCATAATGACCGGTTTCACGACCAGCTTAGGTCTGATTTTGCCAGAGCCTACACATATATACGCGCTAAATGGCGCGAGATTTTACCGCTTAGAACGACCGTACTTTGGGTAACTAAAAACGGCCTTGGGCTTACACTTTATCGTTTGAACGCCAAACGCTCACTGGAAAAACGCCGTGCTTTGTCGGGTGACGTCAGCACTGATCCGCGTGTTTACTCAGCCCAATGCAGCTGGGAATAGGATAATAGAATGAACACAGTACAGTCGAAAAAAATCGGCGTTATTATCGTAACTTATGGTTCCTCAGATGTGATTTTGGACTGCTTGGCCAGTTTGCAAGCATCCGGTTATCCAGACCTGAAAATCGTCGTTTGTGACAACGCGTCCCCGGATGACACCCGCGAACTAGTGCGGGGTTTTGCCGGTGAGCAAGGTGTGGATTTCCTGGAAACTCGCCCGGCGGATTATGAACAGCAGACAACTATAACGCCCCCCCGGCTTACTTTGGTTTCGTCTGCGGAAAATCTCGGCTACGCAGGCGGTGTAAACCTTGGCCTCGATTATCTGATGAAATCCGAGGAAGTCGGGTATTTTTGGATATTGAACCCAGACAGCGTGGTGCGGCCAGATACCGCCGCTGCCTATGCAAGCGCGTTGGCCAGTTCGGGCAATTTCGGCTTGATGACAGGTCGCACACTTTATTATGGCGAAGGTGGGATGATCCAGTCAGATGGCGGTTGGGTAAGCCTGTGGACGGGTGTTTGCCGAAATCTTAATCAAGGGAAAATGCAGCAGGATGTCAGTATGCCTGAACTTGGTTCGGTGAATTTCCTGTCTGGCGCAAATTTTATCGCCACCCGTGAATTTGTCGAAAAAGTTGGCAATATGCGCGACGATTATTTTCTTTATTATGAAGAAGTTGACTGGGCGATGCAGCGCGGTGACATGGCAATGGCGCTGTGCCCGGAAGCAATCGTATTGCACCATGGCGGCACATCAATTGGTAGCGGGACGGTGCATCGTATACCTTCAGCGTTTTCAAACTTTTTCAACTACCGCAACCGAATGATTTTCATGTGGCGGTTCCGGCCTTGGGCGATACCGGTTTCATATACCTTTTCCGTGTTGAAAATCGTTCAGTTGCTGCTGAAAGGCGCGCGTACCGAAGCCTATGGTGCCTGGAGAGGATTGAACCTGATGCGCCCACCTGCGGATGTTGAAAACCGGGTTGTTGAACAGGCCCGTAAACATGCCTTTAAAACCCGGTTTCCACGCTAGAGTGTTGTGAAGGAAGTTGCAGCTATCTGACTGCGATTGGTCCAGCCATTTTCCTGAAATATTACAAGCTGATAACCGGTTGATGATGCAAGCGTGCCAGCATTGCCCGCTATTGTTACAACCCCCGTGGAGGTGGATGAAGCAAATCCGTAATCCAAACCACCAGAAACGCGCCGTTCCTTGACCTCACGCCAATCTGTGACTGTTGTACCTGTCGGGACAACTGCCCAAAAGATAGGCCTCTTTGCGATGTCCGAAGTTACGGATGCCGAAAAAGACGAAGTCGAAGGTGTGACTGACAATGCGCTTAGATTTGGGGTAGGGCGCAATGAAGCCATCTGAAAATCGATCGCGCGCGCGCCCGGTGCCAATGTGACTACGGCGCCGGGTCCTTTGCCGTCTAATGCCCCGCCCGAGGAAGGGGTGAACGCCGCCAGCGCATCCGCGTAAGATGGCCTGTCCATTGTCATCAATGCCCAGCCTGGAAGTGCCGCGGCGATGGTCGCGTTGTCCCAGTTCTGCAATTCCACATTTCCCGAAGTCAAAACGCTTGCCGGGGTTGTAACTGTCCCGCCAAAACTGTTTCTCAGCGTGGTGCCACCACCCAAATCAAAATCAATGGAATTTCGTGCATAATTACCAACTGTCCCGGAAAATCCTGGCTGTGGTAAGGCACCGTTATAGTCAAATTTTAAACCAACCGTCGGTGTTGCCCGGTTGCCAAAAAAGCCATTAGAAATTGCGCCATTGCCCTCGGCTGAGCCGTCAAAGCCCGGGCCACCTGCAATGTACAGGTTCGCCGAAACCGAACCACGGCAATTGCCACGGACGAAAAAATTCGCCTCATAAACGTCGGTAGACTGGCCTGTTGTTTGTTCAATCTGGATGCTGTCAGAATGTGGGTTTCCGGCGTCCGAAGACAACGAAAATGGGCGGGTTGCGATATTTGCGGCGACAATGACTGGGTCCGCACCGCGTAATTTGATGGCGTCGGCGTAGTATTTATCGAAATGGTTGCCCGCCAATTCACCCCATTCTTCGTACCAGAACAATATATGCGCGTAAGCGCCCCCACCCCGAAAGGTATTATTTACAACGCGCAACCCATGAACCCCAGAGTTTTGCACCCTAAAACAGTCCGCGCCGCTATAGGCCAAACTTGAATAATCGTCATTGGCGTCTGGATCAGCGTTCCCAAAGTGGTTGTCTTCAAAAATAGCCTGTTTCACCGGTCCATAACTGTGATCGCTTTTAATGGTGAAGGAGCGAAACGACAGATTTCGCCAGGTAACCCTGCTGGGGTTGTCGAATGTGACATGGCCAAAATGAAAGGTGTTCTTTTCCCATTCTGGGTTGCCGTCGCCGACAATCACGCAATCGGTGTCGGTTCGCCTAATCGCCTTGTGGTACCATGCAGAGGTATTCACAATCTCGGCGCCCACACGCACGACCATGGTTTTCCCGCTCAGGCCACCGACATTAACCACGGCATTGTCAAATTCAGCCTGTGAAGCGACAGCTTTGGTGCTGTCACTTACTTCTACCGGATAGCCCCCAACCTGAAATGTACCTGCGCTAAGGTTGACTACATTTGGGGAAATAATGCCGCCAGAGATCGTGAACTCGCCATAATTCCCGTCGCTCGCAGTGCCGCCGGTATCATAGGATGCCGGGTTGCCAGTGCCGTTCCATGTCCCAAATCGAGCGGTTTCAGCGGCGGGCGTGCCTGGTGCAGCTGATTTTGTGGCAGAGGCAATGGCAGGACCAATATCATTCACACAGCGCAGGGCCACTGTGTAGGTCTGGTAATCTGTCAACCCGGTCAGCTCAAAGGCGCCAATATCGCTCAGGCCTGTTGCAACCCACGAACCGCCGTTGATCTGATATTCAATCCCAGTGATCAAGGAACCGCCACCAGCGGGAAGCATTGATATGGTAAGGCTCAAAGCGCCGCTTGTTGCAGAGTTGGTTAGCGACCAGTCGTTTGTTTGAAACGGATATGGCTCGCGCAATACTGTATCTAGTGTCGCTAAAACCTCAACTGATTGCACCGATCCGCCGCTGTTGGTGGCAGAGGTGCGAAACGATAGCGCACCAGCAGTTTCACCTGCGCTGTCCCAGTTTAATCCGGTCAGTTCCGCCGTCTTATCCAAGCCGTTCAATGTGAAATAGTCGATGGTAATTGTGGTGTTTGGGCCAGCGATTCCCTGCGAAAGGGTGAAAACGGTTCCAACTTGTGCGGCTGTAGGGGTGATGGCCGGTTGCGTGTAAAAGACCGGGGCCGGATATGTTACGCCAACACCCGGCGCATTCACCCCGGTTGATCCATCAATGTCGCTGGCTGTAACCCGGCAGGAAATTCCAGATTGGTCGTCTGAACTGCCTAGAAGGTAGGTATTGGTACCTGCATTCGAAATCGCCGCGCCATCGCGCAGCCATTGGTAATTGTAGCTGATTACCCCGTTTCCAGTCCAAACCCCTGTCGAAACAGTAAGCAACTGTCCGACCTCAGCGGTTCCGGAAATCGTAGGGGCAGTTGTGTTGCCGGGGCCAGCATTCGCGCCAGCATTTTTTGGTTGATCCGAACCAGCCAAACTCAGTGAAGTTCCATATTCCATTTTGCGCTCCGGCGATGCGGAGCAGTGAGAAATCAATAGTTCTTGTGGAAGTTCACTTAGCCCCATGTCTCATGAAAATATTCGTCAAACCCCAAAAAATTTGATGATTATGACCGCGCAGAAAATAGGGAAAAGTTGCTAACGGTTTCATGCGCCACCGGGCGCTGCAAACACCACAATTTAGTATTGTTAAGCAGGATTGCAGATTCGTTAGCCCTATAAATAGAGCGTGATTTATTCGCGGTTCCAGGCACCCGAAAGGGCGTGGCCGTTGCCGCGAATCAATACAGCAATCATTTTGCGAAACCGATAAAGCCGGATACGGGCTAAACATGCGAACGCCAGCCGGCGCTGCTTTGCACCGCTTACGCGGTCCGATTTCAGAACTTTGGGGATTTCACCAAGCGGCGACAACCCGATAACAATCGCACGGATAACCCATTTGATGCGGTCCCTGAGTGAACTGACATTGCTGAAATCATGGGCAATATGACGATCCCATTTTTGCTGCATTTCCAGAAATTTCTGCCGGGCCGGGTGGTAGACAATCATATCCGCCACATAATGGGTGGCGATACCCAGACCTTTGGCCCGCAATCCCCAATCGCGATCCTCGGCCAATTCAATTCCGGCAAACGGACCTACCTTGGCATAAGCTGTTGGTCGCATGGCCAGATTGCCGGTCCCAGAATAGCCGGATGCAATATATTCTCGATTACGAAAGCCGTATATCCGTTCATAACATTCCAGCGATGTTGGGTGACTTTCATCAACAAACGGAACCTGAACGTCGCCACCTATCACATTGATTTTGGAATCTTTAATCGCGTTGGCTATAGCCGAAAGCCAGCCAGGATTTGCCCGGCAATCTGCATCAATGAAAGCCAGAATATCTCCACTGGCATGTTTGATCCCGGTATTCCTGGCGGGGCCGGGGCCGGGGGTGGGTTCCTGCACCAGTTGGGTACCGGGCCATTCCCCACATATTTCGCCGGGCATAATGTCCGAACCATTGTCAACGACGATGACTTCAATTCCACCATCGAAACCGGTCTGCTCATGAATAGCAGCCAACCCGCGGCGCAGATGCTCGGGCTGGTTCAGATGTGGGATGATTATGGATATTAGCACAGTATTTGTTTCAGTTTCTTGGGTCATTCAAACGACAACGACCAGATGGGTTATTAGATCTTGCGGGTCAGATATAGGTACAAGAAGCGTATATAGGAAACATTTCGCAGAATCCGGCTTGGCTGTTTGACGGTGCGATATAGCCATTCCAAACTGATCTTTTGCATCCAGACCGGCGCGCGTTTCACACGGCCAGTGAATACGTCATAGGTTCCACCTACCCCCATGAAAAATGTGTGCGGGCAGGACTTACTGGCCTTTGCTATGAATGCTTCTTGGCGGGGTGAGCCCATGGCTACAGTTACAATATCCGGCTGAACGCCAGATATTTCACTGATCACCGCGTCCTCATCCTCAAAATACCCATTGCGGCGATGTACATTGGTTAGCCCAAATTCATTACGCAACTTTTCGGCGGTGGCTTTGTTAACGTCTTCTGACGCGCCCAAAAGATAGACCTTACGTTCCCCTGCCGCGCGCATCAGCTCTTCCCAAAGTTCAACACCCGGGATGCGTTTGCTGACTATTTGGTGTCTCCGCAGCAACCAAACAACAGGCGCTCCATCCGGATAGAAAAATGCGACCTTTTTAAGGTGCTCAAACTGTTGTGGCTCACGCCGGCTGGTCACAATTTTTTCTGCATTCAAAGCGATCGCAATATTAGGCCGACTGGATGTGTTTAGTATCCAGCGCGCCGCACTTGGCACGTCGTCAAACCCGTAAACGGGGAAGCCATCGATTAGAATCGGGGACATTGGAAAGCCTGTGTTGGCATTCATTTTTACTTTACCATTCCGGTTCACAGGTGACCGCCCAAAAGACGACTGTCACCCTTGTTGATCCAACCCGACAGAAACCGATTCCTGTCGGAAACTCGTACATTCCGCCCCGCAATCAAGCACATTCAGAATCTTAATGCATTATATTGATTGTGGATTCGCGGATTTTGGCTCATTTGCTCTACGCTATTAGCATTTCCCCGCTAATGTCGCCAATTTGACAACATTCACTGAAAATTTAGGGCTATTGCCAACTGGTTACCCTAAAAGGTTGCAAGAATTGGTGCGGACGAAGGTTCTATAAACAAATCTAGCCGGTTAACGGTTTAGAGCAGGAAGAATAGATGTCGAATAAGAAAATACTGGTGACCTTTGGTACCCGTCCAGAGGCGATCAAAATGGCCCCGGTGGTCAAAGCACTTGCCAAAGCTGACGGGATTGACCTGAAGGTCTGCATTACCGCCCAACATCGTGAAATGCTTGATCAGGTATTGGGCCTGTTCGATATTGTGCCGGATTTTGATCTGGACCTGATGAAACCCGGCCAGACTCTGACCGAGCTAACCGGTCGCATTCTGGAAGGGATGCAAGGTGTATTTCAGACATGGCGCCCGGATTGGGTGCTGGTACATGGTGATACTACAACCACAATGGCCACCAGTCTGGCAGCATATTATGAACAGGTAGCCGTCGGCCATGTCGAGGCCGGCCTGCGCACCGGAAATATCTATTCGCCGTTTCCCGAAGAAATGAACCGCAAAATAGCCAGTGCCATATGTACCTGTCATTTCGCCCCGACCGAAACTGCGCGTGACAATCTGCTGCGTGAAGGCATCGATCCGGGCGCAATTCACGTCACCGGGAACACAGTTATTGACGCATTGCTGGATGTAACTGGCCGGCTGCGAACAGATGAAAGCCTGAAATCCAAATTTGACAGTCAGTTTGATTTTCTTGACCCGGATCGGCGGTTAATTCTGGTGACAGGCCATCGGCGAGAAAATTTTGGTGATGGTTTTGAAAGCATCTGCCGCGCTATTCGTGATCTGAGTGCGCGGAGCGATGTGCAAATCGTATATCCGGTTCACCTGAACCCCAATGTTCAGGGTCCGGTCAACCGAATCCTAAGCGACAGCGAGAATGTTCACCTGATCGACCCGCTCGATTATTTGCCTTTTGTGTATCTGATGGACCGCGCCGATATTTTGCTGACCGATTCAGGCGGAATTCAGGAAGAAGCGCCATCTCTAGGCAAACCGGTACTGGTGATGCGTGATACCACTGAGCGCCCGGAAGCAGTTGCAGCCGGAACCGTCAGGCTGGTAGGGACAGATGAGGAAACCATCAAGGCGCAGGTCGCGCTTTTGCTGGACGACCCAGCTGAAATTGAGAAAATGAGCCGCGCCCATAACCCTTATGGGGACGGCGAGGCAGCAAGTAAAATAGTAACGATTCTTCGAGGATAAGCATGAAATCTGAGTTTAAAACCGTCTCTGTGGTCGGGCTGGGCTATATTGGCCTGCCAACAGCGGCGATGCTGGCGTCACGTAAAGTCAACGTCATTGGCGTGGATGTGAATGAAAAAGCGGTTCAGGCCGTTAACCGTGGTGAAATTCTGATCACCGAACCTGATCTGGATATGGTCGTATCAGCTGCGGTAAATCAGGGTTATTTGCGCGCAACCACGACCCCTGAAAAGGCGGATGCGTTTATCGTGGCGGTTCCGACGCCCTTTAGTGAAGGATTTAAACCGGACCTTAGCTATGTGGAATCCGCCACCCGCTCCATCGCGAAGGTGCTGGAGAAGGGTAATCTGATCATACTCGAATCAACGTCCCCGGTTACAACCACCGACCAAATGGCTGAATGGCTGGCTGAAGAACGCCCGGACCTGACATTTCCCCATCAGGCCGGCGAAGACTGCGATGTCTGCCTTGCCTATTGCCCAGAACGGGTTTTGCCCGGCCATATCATGCAAGAACTGATCCGAAATGACCGGGTCGTTGGCGGAATGACCCCACAGTGTTCACGCCGGGCCATAGATTTGTACAAAATCTTTGTCGACGGGGCCTGTATTGAAACCTCTTCGCGGGTGGCTGAGATGTGCAAGCTGGTGGAAAATTCGTTTCGTGATGTGAACATAGCGTTTGCAAACGAACTGTCGATGATCTGTGATGAGCTTTCGATTGATGTCTGGGAAACCATTGCTTTGGCCAACCGTCACCCAAGGGTGAACATATTGCAACCTGGCCCCGGTGTTGGCGGGCATTGTATTGCGGTTGATCCGTGGTTCATCGTCAGCCAATCCCCAGAGCAGGCGAAACTGATCCGCACAGCGCGTGAAGTTAACGACAGCAAACCTGAATGGGTTCTGGGGAAGGTGGTTCAGGCAATTGCGGAGGTGCGCGAACAAAAGGACGGCCCTGTAAAGGTCGCCTGTTTCGGGCTGGCCTTTAAACCCGATATTGATGATTTACGTGAAAGCCCAGCGTTACAGATTGCGAAAACCTTATCGATGCTGGACGGGGTTGAAATGACCGCCGTTGAGCCGTTTATTTCCGAGCTGCCAGAATCATTTGCAGGGAAATGTACACTGGGCAAAACTGACACCGCACAAAAAACCGCGGATATCGCACTATTGTTGGTGGATCATACTGAATTCCGGGCTCTGAAACGCAAAGATTTCCCCGGAATAGTTATTGATACCAAGGGTATCTGGGACTGAATAAATCCTAAATCTAAACCAAAAAAAACCCGGCAGTGCCATTGCGCTGCCGGGTTTTGTCAGGTTGGCGTTTTAGACTAGCTCTAACATCGTGTTGTCAGCTGTTTCGTCCTCATCCGGCGCAGTTGTTTCCGTTGGTTTGTCACCAGTTTCAAACATTAGAACGAGATCCTGCAAAGTAGGTGTTTGCTGATCTTCGGCTGGCTTTGTGGTTTGGTCTTCACCAGAGCTATTGCCAGCAAACTTATCCAACAAAGTGTCGATGGATTTGTCGTAAATTTCTTTATTTGAGTGGCCTTGCGATTTTTCATTGTCTTTACCGCCTTCACCCGTTGTCGTTGTATCCGTATTTCCAGAGGTATCGGTGTTACCCGTGTTGGTGTCTGTGTTACCCGTGTTGGTATCTGAGCCGCCAGTGGAGGTGTCTGTGCCACCCGTGTTGGAGTCGTCGCCGCTGCCAGCGGTGTCGGCAGTAGTATCCGAATTTGTAGTATCCGCCGTTGTGTCAGTGGTCGTAGTATCCGTGGTGGTTGTATCAGTCCCGGTGGTAGTAGTAGTTCCGCCAGACGAAGCGCCAGTCCCACTGCTTGTCGAACCAGAGCCACCACCAATAGTACCGGCCCCCCAAGTCAGGTTTGCTACGAAGTTATCTATATACTGAGCTGTGCCGGGGTCGTTGTAATCCAACAGTTGATTGTTCGTGCTGTAGTCGCGCACGCTATTAACCACGACTTTGCCAGCGATATTTCCATAAACCTGCGCATTTGGTGCGTTTGCCGCCATGATCCAGGGTTGGGCTTGTGACCATGCCGATGTAGGGTCGACTTTTGTAAAACTTTGATCATTGAACAAAACCGCATTGTTGTAAATTTCGAGGTTTTGTGTCTGACCAACATATATGCCGTGCCACATCGAGGTATTAACAACATTGTCGTAAACTTGAATGTTCTGGAAATATTGTCCCGATGGACCTGCATCCCCCAGCCCATTATTGCCAATAAATATGCCCTGGTAGGCAGCGAGATTGCCAGTGTCGATGATGTTGTTACTTATGTCGATATTGGTTGTCACTGTTTTCGCATTGGTTCCCCAGATCATGATGTAGTCTGAGTGGTTGACGGTCTGAGCAGAGCCCCAGAAATCATGCATGTAATTATTGGAGATTGTTACATTCTGCAAACCACCGCCTGCAAACCCATCATACTGGAAACCAGAAATATCGTTGTTGCTGTAGTCCAGCCCGTTAACTTCGAGGAAGCTGGTCCCTTTGCCATAATCCGTTAGCACATTGTTGTTGAACACGATGTCGCTCGAATCCCGAATCAAAGATGCCGATGCACCTTTGGTAACAGAGCCGGTTCCATCCAGAAATCCGTCAGCATTGCTGGTCATAACATTGCCAACAAATTCGATATGGTCACTGCCAGATACCCGCAAATCATGAACCAAATTCCCGGTGCCAGTGCTGTCCACATTCAATTCAGTCATTGCGATATGCGATGAATTTATAAGGTAAATATTTTGGACAAGGGGTGGGTTGGTAGGATCCAACGCCTTGATTAGGATTGGATTGTTGACGTCCCCAGTCCCGTTTCCAGAAATATTATATGGTCCGCCATTGCCATCGAGCTGAATGGTGCCGCCGCCCGATCCTGACAAATTTGCCAGGGCTGCGTTCAGTTCGGCAGTGGTAGAGACCGTGATTGTGGCATTCGCATACCCCGAGTATGCGGTGTAAAGAGTGTTCGTGGGCATTTGCGTTCCTGTGTCAATTCCTGAAAACCCTAAAAAACTGACACTATAGCGCGTGGACCCCACGACCGGAGCGCTGGCAGCTCATCCCCAAGGATTTCGTCTATCAAGGAGAATATTTGCCGTGTGAATCTGGCGGAAGTTTGTCGAAAGTGAGTGGTTCATTTGTTTGCGCGGAAAACTGCCAGAGATATTAACTAGTTAAAACAAGGGTTTATTTGGGTTACGTTAAGTAAGTCGGGCGGGAACAATGATACCGGCGTAAGCGGCACTGTTGCAAATCTGAGTACGAAATACTGCAGATTCGGGCAAACCCGGCTTCGCTAGTCGGGCGAGTACCCGCCGCGGAATTGGTGTGTTCTGGCGACAATCTGCCTAAGCTGCAGTGCCGCAAGCAAGAAATCGCTTTCATTGCGGGGAAATGGCGCGGTATCCCGCTAAACCGTCCGATTATCACGCTTTGGTGTGCAGAGAAGTTGGGTCATACATGGGTTTCAGCGACACTTGTGCGCCAAAAAGCGCTCCCGCGACTTCTATCTCATACTTTGAACTCAAAAGCTCCGCAGGGGTTTCTCCTCTGCATGGCACATAGCCCATTCCGATCGCTCCCCCCAAAGTATGGCCGTAATTACCGGAACTCAGATAACCGACTATTTCGCCGTCCCGCAGGATCGGCTCATGATGGTAGAGCAGGGGTTCCGGGTCATTCAGTTTGAACTGAACCATCCGCTTATCCAGTCCAGCCTCACGTTTTGCCAGCACCGCATTGCGGCCAATGAAATTTGCCTTGTCGGTTTTCACCGCAAAACCCAGCCCGGCCTCCAGCACATGGTCTTCGCAAGAAATGTCATGACCGAAATGGCGAAACCCTTTTTCGATCCGGCAACTGTCCATCATGTGCATACCGCACAGCTTCAGGCCTATGCCTTGCCCGGCCTCATGCAAGACTTCGAACACATGGGCTGCCATGTCCGTGGGGATGTAAATCTCCCACCCCAGCTCGCCCACATAGGTCACCCGGTGAACCCGGGCCAGCGCCATGCCGATTTCAATGGTCTGTGTGGTGCCGAACGGGTTGACGTCGTTGGAAAAGTCGTTCGGGGAAACCAGCTTTAGCAATTCCCGCGAATTTGGCCCCATCACCGCCAGAACACCCTCACCGCTGGTTACATCGGTAATGACTACGCGATGGCCGCCAAGGTGACGCCGCAGCCAGGTCTGATCCGCCAGACGTGTGGTCGAGGGCGTCACTATCAAATAATCGGTTTCGGATAGGCGGGTGACGGTCACGTCCGCTTCTATTCCACCACGCGTGTTCAAAAACTGCGTGTATACTATCTTGCCCACGGGCACCGACATGTCGCCGCCGCAAACATAGTTCAGGAAATTTTCTGCATCCGGCCCTTCAACACGGATTTTACCAAAGCTGGTCATGTCATACATGCCAACATTTTCGCGCACCGCCCGGTGTTCTCGGGCCGAATTATCAAACCAGTTCTGGCGCTTCCAACTATACTGGTATTCGCGTTCCTGGCCTTCATCCGCAAACCAGTTAGCCCGTTCCCAGCCTGCCGTTTCCCCAAACACCGCGCCCTGCGCCTTCAAGTGCTCATGGAAAGGGCTGCGCCGGATACCGCGTGCTGTGGCTTTCTGGCGAAACGGGAAGTGATCGGCGTAAAGCAACCCGAGCGTTTCCTTGGAGCGTTCAAACAAATACGTCTTGTTGCCCTGAAACGGCTGCATCCGGGAAACATCGACATCGCCCAGATCAAACGGTTTTTCGCCGCTTTCCATCCATTGTGCCAAGGCCATCCCCGCGCCGCCCGCGGATTGAATACCGATAGAATTGAACCCCGCCGCTATCCAGAAGTTATCCAGCTCTGGCGCCAGTCCCAGATGATAGGCGTCATCCGGCGTGAAACTTTCCGGGCCGTTAAAGAACGTGTGAATACCCGCCTCGGCCAGCATTGGCAGGCGGTTAACAGCGTTTTCCAGTATTGGCTCAAAGTGGTCGAAATCTTCGGGCAGCTGATCAAATTCGAAATCCGCTGGAATGCCTTCCATACCCCATGGCTTAGACAGCGGCTCAAACGCGCCCAGCAGCATTTTCCCGGCGTCTTCTTTGTAATACGCGCATTCGTCCGGCACCCGCAGCACGGGCATCTGGCTCAGGCCCTTGATTGGCTCGGTGACGATATAGAAATGTTCACAGGCGTGCAGCGGCACATTGACCCCAGCCATACGCCCAACCTCATGGCCCCACATGCCACCGCAATTAACCACCATATCGGCGGCCATAAACCCGGTTTCTTCGCCAGACGCCCATTCGACACCCGTCACCCGCCGCCCCTCGCGCCGAATGCCGCTGACCCGCACCTGTTCCAGCACCTGCGCGCCCATCTGGCGGGCACCTTTGGCCATTGCCAGCGTGATGTTGGCCGGGTCAGCTTGGCCGTCTTTCGGAATAAAAACGCCTGCCAGGACATCGTCGGTGTTCAAATGCTCATAGCGCACCTTTACTTCCGCCGGGCTGATCACTTCCACATCCACGCCAAAAGCCCGCGCCATTGAGGCCTGTCGCAGGATTTCTTCCTTGCGATCCTCGCTTAGCGCTACCGTGATTGAACCGCATTCACGCATCCCCGTCGCTACGCCGGTTTCGGCCTCTAGCGTGCCATATAAATCAGCGCTGTATTTCGCCAGTTTGGTCATTGCCGCCGTGGCCCGCAATTGCCCGATCAACCCCGCCGCGTGCCATGTTGTGCCGCTGGTTAGCCGTTTGCGTTCCAACAACACCACGTCTTTCCAGCCCTGTTTGGCCAGATGGTAGGCCAGCGAACAGCCGATAACGCCACCGCCAATGATGACGACGCGGGCGGATGTGGGAACTCCGCTCATGTTTTTAACCGCGCATTTTCCGGATCCCACAGTGGCGCATCTTCCTGCACCACAGCCGAACATCGCACGCCGTAGATTTCCACCTGCAACTTGGTTCCCGGCGCGGCCAGATCAGCCCGAACCATTCCCAATGCAATGGAAGCATCAACCCGATACCCCCAGCCCCCCGACGTGGTTTCACCAACGATTACCCCATCATGCCAGAGCGTCGACATATAGGGTGCGTCCGTGTCTCCGGCGTCTACTAACAGCGTTACAAAACGCTTGGTAACGCCGCGCTGATTTTCGGATTGTATTGCGGCCTTGCCCGGAAAATCCTGCGCCTTGTCCAGTTTGACGAACCGATCTAGCCCGCCTTCCAGCAATGAATAATCCGTTGAAAGATCGCCTTTCCAAGTCCGGTATCCCTTTTCGAGCCGCATCGAATTCAGCGCCCACATGCCAAACGGTTTCGCACCACCCGCCAATACAGCGTCATAGATAACGGGCATATCGGCGTTTTCCGCATGAATTTCCCAACCCAGTTCACCAGCGAAACTAACCCGCAGCAGGAACACATCTTTACCCGCCACCGTCGCCTTTTGGTGTGATAACCAGGTCAGACTAAGGTCGCCGTCACTGATACCCGCCAGCAATTCCCGCGATTTGGGCCCGGTCACGATCAGCGTGTCATACTCGGT
>CAZRHV010000037.1:0-21295 GCA_964599985.1 uncultured Marinosulfonomonas sp.
ATTGACGCGGCCACTGCCAACGGTTTCCCCGAAGATACCCGGCATCTGGAATATTTCACCACCCCTGACACACCAGATTATGAGAACTTCGATTTCACCCTGCGCCTTGCCCGCTCGGGTCGTGATATACAGGTGCGCGCCGAGCAGGCCCCGACAGACGCGCTGCTGGACGCCGGGATAAAGGTGGATGTGAAGTGTTCCGACGGGCTTTGTGGGGTCTGCAAATGTGGGCTTATTTCCGGTGAGGTCGAACACCGGGATTTCGTGCTGTCAAACCAAGACCGCGAACGTAATATCATCCTGTGTCAGTCACGGGCCGCCAAAAAAGATGGCATTGTGGAAATCGACCTTTAGCAAATAGTCGCCAATATTTGGCCAGAGTTACCGGGTAACTATTCCCCCATGAACTGGACAGACTCAATTGAAGTCAACGGCATATGCCGTGATGTATTCTCGGCCTATACAAATGGGCGCAAAACCGTGGCCCGCAGCCCGGATATTATTGAATTCTGGGAAATTTCGGCAACACCGGGTCTTGTGGGCAGCGAAAGTGGTTGGCTGTTCCTGCACGGCAGAATGTGTCTGGAGGTCATTGAAACCCTTGTTGATTTCAGCCCGCCAAACCGCCTTGAGAGTACCATTATTTTCACACGATTTCTGCCCTTGGTAAAAGAAATGCTAAGCAAACACGAATTTGCCATACTCGGAGATGAACTGGAATCGATTTTTCGCGCTACATATGGCCGCCAGCAACCAACCGGGGAAATGTGTGCAATTTTTGAGGAAACCGCCACCGGCACGCGGATTACTCAAACCGTTGATCTGAAAATGGGCGGCACAGTCGGGTTCTTCAATCGGTTTTCGAAATTTGCCAAACGCTCACCCCTTGCCGCCCGTCTGGAAATCTTTCGCGATCATTTTGAAGGCGACCCAACTTAAGTCCAGTTAACCTGCGCCCCGCCCGGCAACGCCTGACGGGCCTGCATCGGCTGGTCGTAACGCAATTGATGTGCGTCGCAGAACTCTACAACCCAGGCGTCGTCATTCATCAGGAATTCCAGAACCGAGCCCAGAAACTCCGGGTCTTGGGCGCGTTCTCGCATGTCGTCCTCACCTGCCCCGGTCGCGCCCAGAAAAACCGGCAGCAACTCTTCATTGCCTGCCAGCCACGCAAGGGCTCGCAGTGCAATCGTTTCGGCGATTTCCTGCTGCATCCGCAATTCTCCCGTTCCGGCGAAACCAATTGTTAACCTATCTCAACGAATTATCACCAGGAACAGTAAAAAATGAACTAAACTCCTGAGGGCGAATGACCGGTCGCATTTTAATCGCTGATGATGTCGCAACCAATCGCATTATTTTGAAGGTTAAGCTTACCAATGCCTCCTATGAGGTATTGCAGGCTTCGTCGGAGGCCGAATTTTTGCATAAGGCAAATACTGTGCTTCCCGAACTGATCATTCTTGACGGCGGTTTTCAGAATGGCCGGGGAATTGATCTGTGCCATACCATAAAAGAAAACCCACATACTTCGGCAATCCCGGTTTTGATTATCGCCACCGATTTCACACCGGCAGAGCGTCTGGCGGCACTTCATGCCGGGGCGGTTGATGTACTGGAAAAGCCAATTGAAAAAAACGGGCTATTGGCAAAAATCCGAAATACATTGCGGGTTCGCAGCGTTGAAGAAGAGCTGCACCTACGGGAAGGTACGGCACAGGCGCTTGGCTTTCACGAAGCAGAAACTCCTTTTCCAACGCCGGCCCAAGTATTGGTTATCAATGGAGCGAAAAGCACCGATACACGCTGGCAGCCTGCCTTTGAAAAAGAAAATTCCTGCACATTGCATGTGGTCGATCACAGTGTTGCATTGGATGTAATTGCCCGCAGAAACATTGCCCCGGACATTGTGGTGATGTCGGCGCAGCTTCAGGCGGGCAAAGACTGCCTGTTTTTGCTTGCCGAGCTTCGCAATCGTCGCGAAACCCGAAACGCCGCTATCATAATTGTTAACGATTCAAAGAATGATGCGGCCGCTATTTCAGCACTGGATATCGGGGCCAATGATGTGGTTTGCCGTGATACACCAGCAGCCGAGTTCGCATTCCGACTGACCCGGCATCTGGAACGCAAACTAAAGGCAGACAAACTGCGCAACACGTTAAAAGACGGATTGCAAATGGCAGTGACTGACCCGCTTACCGGGCTGTTCAATCGCCGCTATGCCCTGCCGCATATGTCCAGAATTGCCGAGAAGTCGCGCCTCACCGGGAACCCGTTTGCCGTGATGGTTCTGGATCTGGACCATTTCAAACGGATCAATGACACCCATGGCCACGGCGCCGGTGATCTGGTGCTGACCGAGATAGCCAAACGTCTGAAAGCCAACGTGCGCAACGTGGACTTACTGGCCCGCATAGGGGGCGAAGAATTTCTGGTGGCACTGCCTGACACTGACATCGATTCGGCCCGTATCACGGCCGAACGATTACGCCGTGTCACCGAGGAAACCCCGGTCTGGATTTCAACCAAGGTTGGCTCAATCAAGGTTACCACCAGCATTGGCGTGTCCATTGGCGGGCTGGAAGGGCGTAAAACAGCCACGGTGGAAACGGTGGTTGATCGCGCTGATCAAGCACTGCTTGGTGCCAAATCAACCGGGCGTAATCAGGTCATATTTGAAAAATCTGCGGCCTGACACCCAAGCCTAATTACCTGGTCGTGGTCCACGTAGTGATCTGGCAAGCCGGTTGGCATATTTTGTGCGCTCTTCGTCAGACATTGCTTCGATCTGTTCCAACAGTATTATCCGCCCAATATCCTGCCGTTGCAGCAGGCGTTCCTGCTGAGAACCAATGATCGCGCGCACTGTTTTTGCATCATAGGGCGACGTGCGCAGTGCCTTTAGTAACGCCTTGATCTGCCCGCGAAATTCATCTCGGTTGGCATTCAGATCGCCGGCCCGTGCAAGCATTGCCTGCTCAATATCGCGCCGATTTTCTTTCGATAAAGCGCGCCCATAGGGGCCGTAACCCAGTTCCCGCAGCGGCGGTTTCTCGGTGTGGTTTGCGGGGCCACCATTTCGATATATTGCACCCGCCACCATGCCGACAATCAATAGATTGATTGACAGCGATACGAACAACAATAACCGCCCCCACCTGAAACCAGACTTTGGGCTTGGCGTTTCGGTCATGTCTTATCCCTCTACAAACATGGCGTCGATTGTGGGCAGGAAATCACCCAGGTCCTGATAGGTCTGGCTGGCCAGATAGCCATCTGTCAGCCCGTCAACCGTAGCCGGAGACGCGTATCCAATCCAGACCCCGGCAACTGTAGCGCTTACCAGACCGCCAATCGCTGGCCACCCGCCTACTGAATTCAGCAGGCCGGTCAGGAAATCTTGATCTGGCACGGCTGGCACGGAAACGGCCACCGCTTCGCGCCCACTTGCCACTTGATCAGCAGCGGCCAAGATGTTGTCCAGCAGCGCCGCCGGGGGGGGCGGTGCGTTTTCCATTGCTTGCGCAAATACCGCGTCAAGTTCTGTGTCACTTAGATTTTGTTTCTCAGTCATCTTCATATCCTAATTCTGCGCGCTTCCCGGCAAGGGCAACGGCCAAACTCCGCTTTCCCCGCGCCGTCAGACTTTCAACGGCTTCAACACCTATGTCCATGATCGCGGCAATCTCGGGGTTCGAAAGCCCTTCCATATGGCGCAACACAACCGCCTGACGTTGTCTTTCCGGCAATCCGCCAAGCGCGTCTTGCAGGGCATCATGGCGCTGCGCCTCCAACATAACAGCCTGCGCTGATGGTTTTCCATCTTCCGGCTCGGCTATCGCGTCCAGTGCGACACCGCGTTTTTTGCGCAACCGATCGGTACACAGGTTTGACACCACCCGATAAAGCCAGGTTGTCACCTTGGCTTCACCCTGACGCCAGTCAGGTGCAATCTGCCAAAGCCGCAACATGGCTTCCTGTGTCACATCTTCGGCTTCGGCCCGATCACTTAGCATCCGCGTCGCAAACCCCAGCACACGCGGCGTCAGGCGCATGGTCAAAGCCCCTGCGGCCTCTCGGTCACCATTGCCGAAAGCCACCAGCAGGGCCTCATCGGATACGTCTTTCAGGGCGTCAAAGGGCTTGTTCATCGCGATGATTGCGTATCCCGAAACAGTGCAGCATTCAAACAATTACCGGCGCCGCAGGGGGGCGGCGCCGGTGTTGGCTTAGCCACCGCGGCGATTGCCGTGGTTGCCTTGCCCACGCCGTGGGCCTCGTTTCTGAGCCATCTCGAATTCTTCGGCAGAGACCACGCCGTCACCGTCCTTATCCAGGCGAGAGAACATCTTTTCCAAGCGGTTATCGCCCATTTCCAGCTGGCTCAGCGCACCATCGCCGTCGCTGTCGCGCCATTCAATCATGCGGGCAAATTGCTCAGTCGCACGCGTTTCAGCCTGCTTGGTTGCGTGGGTCGCCATTTCTTCCGCTGAAATGACACCGTCACCATTTGTATCCATTTCTGCAAAACGTCCGGTTGCGCTGGCCTGCGCTTCGGCAATCGTAAGGTTACCATCACCATTTGCATCCAGCTCTGTGAAGCTCGGGCGATCCTGCCCCATGCCAGTGCCGCCGGGGCCTTTGGCAATAGCCGCAGCCGGGATTAAAGCGGCTGTTGCGGTTGCGCCCAGTACCAGCGCTACGATCCAAGTCTTTGTTGTCATGGGATTTCCTTCCAGTTTACGTTGCGAAACACATGGAGTGTTCCCCATGTGATCTGAATGTAAAACGCACGACTGCCAATTTTCCGTCGCTGCTGATCAGAATCATTTCGATTTCCTTTGCGACATCCCGACGCAAGGACAAAAGGCGGCCTTTTACCCGCCACATAACGGCATACATTGTGTGCAAGAACCGAGCCCATGGAATATCGAATGAATTACGAGTCTGAAACTATCGCTGAAGCCACCCGTGAGCTGCGCCTGTCCATGTGGCGCGGCTGGCGTCGCCGTTGTCCCAATTGCGGAACAGGCCCAATGTTTTCCGGCTACCTAAAAGTGCGCGACGAATGCCCGGTTTGTCAGGAACAACTGTACCACCACCGCGCCGACGATGGCCCTGCCTATCTGACAATCCTGATTGTCGGGCATATTTTGGCACCATCAATTTTCTGGGCGTTTGTAAAGTTTCGACCCGACCCAATGGTTTTGGCCACTGTTTTTGCCATTGGCAGCGTGACAATGGCGCTATTTCTGTTACCCAGAATTAAAGGCATGATCGTCGGCATCCAGTGGGCGAAAACCATGCACGGGTTTGGAGACTCTTTCGAGGACGCCAACCCTTAGGGGAAGGTTCCTAGTGGAGCAGACACCAATCAAAGACGCCGCCACCGTAATTCTGGTGCGTGATCCAGCGCAAAATCCTCGGGTTTTGATGGGCCAGCGCGGTGCTAATGCCGCGTTTATGCCAAACAAGTTTGTCTTTCCCGGCGGTGCCGTCGATGCGGCGGATGCAGATATTCGGCTTACCGGTAACGCAGCGGAACCCTGCGCTTCGCGGCTTGCAGGTACGATTAAATCTGGCAATGCGGGCGGATTGCTAAGTGCTGCGATACGTGAGCTATGGGAAGAAGCTGGTCTGATACTGGGGACCAGGGGCCGCTGGGCCGGCAATATCCCCCCCGACTGGCAGACCTTCGCGGGTACCGGCCACCTGCCCTCGGCCCAGGCTCTGCACTTTGTGTTCCGCGCCATCACACCGCCCGCACGCCCACGCCGCTTTGATGCGCGGTTCTTTTTGGCCGATGCCGCCCGGCTTGCCAGTGACCCGGATGATTTTAGCGCCGCTACAGATGAACTGTCACACCTGCAATGGATACCACTGGATCAGGCCCGTCAGTTCAACCTGCCGTTCATAACAGAAGTGGTACTGGCCGAAATCAGTGCCAGCCTGCCCCATATTGGCGCACCTGAATCAGTGCCGTTCTTTAACAATTCCGATGAGAAAAACCTGTTTGAACGCCTCGGCGGTCAATCTCCGCTGGCCACAGCTGCTAAATAGTCAGCACCAGCGCCAGAATACTGACCAATAACATTGCAATGCCTGCCAGCTCTCGCCCGGTGATTTTCTCGTGGAAAAACAACACCGAAGCAATGACGCTAAACACCAGTTCCACCTGCCCGACGGCTTTGACATAGGCCGCGTTTTGCAAGGTAAAGGCGACAAACCACAGGAAACTGCCAATCATCGATGTGATCCCAACCAGTGCCGCCACCCGCCATGCCGCGAATACCGCCCAAATCTCGGCGCGATCGCGCACCAGCAGCCACAGGGCCATTGCCGTGCTTTGGCTGGCCGTCACCACCGCCAGCGTATATCCGGCGCGCAGGGCGACATTGCCGCCCTCCAGACCCAGTGACGCGCCACGATAGCCCACGGCGGAAAAGCCAAACAGTATACCCGACAACAGCCCCAAGCCCGCCGCGCGGTTGAAAAACCGTTTCCAATAAGGGCCGGTGTACGTACCTTTGGGCGGGTCGGCCAACAGAAGTACCGCAACAAATCCGATCAGTATGGCGATGGTTCCCGCCACTGACAGCCGATCCCCAAGTATCAGAAACCCAATGATTGCCGATTGCAGCACCTCGGTTTTCTTGAATGTAATGCCAACTGCGAAATTACGTTCAGCGAACAATGCAACAACACAAAGAGTGGCCAATATTTGCGCCAGCCCACCACCTAGCGCAAATGTCCAGAACCGGGCCGAGCTTTGTGGCATCTCCTGCCCGGAAACATTCACATAGAGGAAGAACAAAACCGCCACCAACGGTGCAGAATAGATAAAGCGTGAAAATGTCGCCCCGGCGGTGGATAACTTTGTCGATTTCAGGTGCTTTTGCAGCATGAAACGCATGGTCTGCGCCGTGGCTGCCGCAAGTGAAATTGGGATCCAGGTTAACATGAACCCGGTACTGTCACAGGATCAGTGATCCCGCCAGAGCGGATGCGGTACCGGGTCTTTCGCAGAAAAGAAATACTTGCGGAATATCTGCGCATAAGAGCGGTAATAGTAGCTGTCGTTGCGCTTTAGATAATGCGCACGATTACCTGCAAACAGAGCGGGCAATTCATACCATGCGGCCCGTGGATGCATATGATGAACGACGTGCAGGTTATTGTTAAGAAACAGGAATGACAGGATGCCCTTATCGTCAACCAATACTGTCCGGCCACTTGCGCGTTCATGGGCGCGATGTTCCAGGAATGTACGGATTTTCAGGATTGAAAACCCCATATAGGCCGACGCGACATAAGCCCAGATCGGCATTGTCGCAACATTGACCAGCCACAGCGCGACGATAACCAGCGACGGAATATGCCATAGCCACCCTTTCAGCACGCCGCGATCCCCGCCACGTATTGCGCGCCAATCACCCCGGGTGAACGCCAGAATTGAAACCAGCGGCCCAACAACAAGTCGTCCAAGCAATGTATTGTTAAACCTCAATATAACTTGCAGGGCGCGCGACAACACCCCCCAAACGGCCGGGTCCATATAGTTGGATTCGGGGTCATCGTAGGGATCGGTAAGTCGAGAATCATTATGATGTTCAAGATGTTGGTCGCGAAACCTAAGGTAGGGTACAAACAGGGTAAGACTTGGGAATACCAGCGCTTCATCGGCCAGCTTCCAGCGAAACGGATGGCCGTGTAAAACTTCGTGCTGAAGTGACGAAAACAATGCAATCGCCAGTGTGGTCAATACGATGCTTGCAGGCAGCCAGAGCGGCGGCAAGATAACCGTACCTACAGCCCAGCTTGCGTAACATAATACCATCAGGGCCAAAGTCGGCCATTCAATCAATTTGCGGTTCTGGCCAGTTTCAGGCATGCCGCCCCCAACTGATTTTTGTCCATATCCGCTCATAGATCAGATAGGTGCAGAGCCCGATCAGGGTGTTCACCACCGCCAGCTTTCCGCCAAAAGCAAGGGAACCGGTGGCGGCGTAGCCAACCAGGCTCATTACTATAAGCCCCATTATGTTCCAAATCACTGCTTTCACCAATGTACGACGTCGGGTCTCCATTTCAGCTCCGTTAATATTGAATTCATTGGATTATTAGGTGGTCAGACACCATAAAGTAATTCTGAATTTAGTTCACAAAGTTATTCAACTGTGATTTAAATCAACTTATGGAGAATTTAGTAGACAAACGTGTGCGTGCCTCGCTGTTTCGACAACGGCTGGCGAGCGCAATTCAAGATAATGGCAGCAATCAAAGCGCATTGGCGCGCCGCATTGGTGTTGATCGTTCAACTATCTCGCAGTTACTGAAAGATAGCGGTGCGCGCCTGCCAAATGCCCATGTCGTAGGCGAATGTGCCGCGGCACTTGGGGTGTCGGCGGATTGGTTGCTGGGTCTGACAGAGCGACCCGAACGAACGGTGGATATTTTGGCCGCATCGATGGCAGTAACTAAAGCGCCACGCGCGCTGGCAGATGAACAAATCTTCGCCTGGCATCGCGAAGCTGCAGGGTACAAGATCCGCCATGTTCCCGCCTCGCTGCCCGACATGTTGAAAACGACGGAAATGCTTTCCTGGGAATACACCCCACATCTGGGCCGTTCCGCTGATCAGGCCATTGGCGCTACACGGGACCGGCTGGACTGGATGCGTTCCAATCGCTCGGATTACGAAATTGCGATGCCAGTACATGAACTTCGGGCGTTTGCGCAGGCCGAAGGCTATTACTCCGGCCTTCCGGCTCAGGTGCGCCGCGACCAGTTGCAACGCATCCTTGATCTGAATGACCAGCTATTCCCAAGCCTGCGCTTGTTTTTATACGACGCCAGACGGGTGTGGTCATCACCCATCACCGTATTTGGACCGCTGCTGGCTGTTTTGTATCTGGGCCACGACTATCTGGCCTTTCGAGACAGCGCCAAAGTTCAGGGTTTCATACGGCATTTTGACTGGCTGGTGCGTGAAGCGACAGTGACCGACCGAGACTTGCCCGAATTTGTAACAGCTCTTTTGGACGAATTATGAGGCAAGAGTTTTCAGAAAACTCTTGAAAAATCATTCTGAATGATTTTGGTCCGGCGCTATGATGCTACTCAAGACATAGTGTTGACGTCGCGCCAAGTCGGCCCAATACTTCCTGACAACCAAACATCGGCGTAATCGGGGCGCAGGTGCGGGAGCGTGCCAGACAATAGCCGGCGCAATCATTAGATGAGCTACAGCTTTTGTTAACTTCACCGGTGTCCTGATAACATACGAACGCGCCCGAAAGCCCGCCCTTACCGAACCGACCGCCGGATTGTTCGCAAGCGGCACGCTGATTTTCGACCAGATTGGGATCAAACCCGGCCAGTCCTGTATCGGCTGCTTCTTCCACTGGATCACAGGCTGCCAACACGAACAAAACGCCAAGAACTGCAAATAATTTCATCTGAATAGCCTAATATTAGCGCCCAACCCCGGGCCCCTTGTCTGACATTAACGGGTGATTGTCATCTCAAAACGGTTGCGGGTGCGCTTTGTAGGCTTCAATAATGTCCTGCTGCACCGCGTCTGACAGATTGACATCGGCCGCCCCCATACAGGTGTCCAATTGTTTCAGCGTCGTTGAACCCAGTATAACCGACCCCATGAAAGGCCGGCTCATTGCCCAGGCCAGCGCCATCTGCACCGGGTCAATTCCGTGTTTGCGGGCAATCGCGAGGTAGGCGTCAATCGCCGGCCAAACCAGCGGTGTAACCCGCCCGCCCAGATCCGCCGCCACCGCGCGTCGTGTATTTGGTGGTGTGGTATCGGGGGTATATTTCCCGCTCAGCAGACCAGAGGCCAAGGGTGTGAACCCCAACAGATCCACATCTTCGTTATGAGAAAGTTCGGCCATATCCAGATCATAAATCCGGCAAAGCAGCGAATATTCGTTCTGAACCGATTGCACCCGCGGCAGGTTGTTTTCTTCGGCCAGTCGCAACCACTGCGCTGTCCCCCAGGCGCTTTCGTTGGAAAGACCAAAATAGCGGATACGACCGGCATCTACCTGTCGCTGAACTTCGCCAAGTACCTCAAGCATGTGTTCCTTGATCTCAACCCGGTCCTGATTGATCGCCTCATATGTCCAGCTTTGGCGGAAATGATACGAACCCCGGTTCGGCCAATGCAGCTGATAAAGATCGATCACATCGGTTTTCAGCCTTGTTAATGAACCTTCTACAGCCTCACGAATACCCTTGGCCGTGATCGGCGCACCATCGCGCACCATCTTCTGCCCGGCCCCGGCGATTTTCGTGGCGAGTATCACATCCGAGCGCCGCCCGGATTTTTCAAACCAGTTGCCGATAATGATTTCGGTATCGCCAACATTTTCAGCGAGGATCGGATAAGTCGGGTATAGTTCAGCCGTGTCAATAAAATTGATGCCCGCATCCAGTGCTGCGTCAATCTGGGCGTGGCCGTCGGACTGATTGTTGTGCATGCCCCATGTCATCGAGCCTAGGCAAAGTGTTGAGACATTCAGATCGGACCGGCCAAGTTTTCTGTATTTCATTATTTATCCCGGATTTGAGTTGGCGTATTTTCCAAGTTGTACAGAATGGAAGCAAAGCTACCCTTTTGCAACTTGCATCCATGTACGCAGCTGACAATATCCCAAATTCAATCGGCGAACACGCCGGCCCGGCGCATTTCATCTAGAGTTGGTTGCCAAAGGGCAGTGTGATCAATGGAATAGATTTTCTCAATAAACGCTTGTGACAGCCCGCGATGCGCCAGATACACCCGATCCTTTTCCTGTTCTTCCTGCACATCCTGCAAAATCACGTTGCCTAAATTCGCGTAGGTGCCAACCCTGTATCCATGGAATCCAAGCGAGGCATCTTCCTGCATCATCCTGTTCGCCCCGGCCATGAAAACCAGCGTGCAGGCTGAAAAGCACTGTCCGCTCGCCAAGCTGTTCAATCCGGCGCTTTCTACCAGTCGCGCCATGCCACGCGCGGCATAAATATTGCCGCCCTTGCTGTTCAGTTCAATCGATTTGATGTCAGGCCATGTCGATATCAATTCTTCAAGTGCCGAGTAGACCCGCAACGTTATTTCACCTTCCAACAAAAATGCTGATCCATTGCCTGATACACTCAGTGCGGTTTGTCCGGGGTCCTGATATTGGCTGCCCTGCCATTCGGGTATAACCAAATCAGCAATCTGAAACAGCGAGGATCCAACAACCAGTACGATAGCACCATAGGCGGCCACAGGCATCACCCCGGCGGTTGCGCCAATTGTTTGGTCAGTCGCCCGAAAGGTTCCGACGATTTGCCAGATCAACAGGCTCAGGAAAGCCAGCAATACCAGAAAAATGCCTGCTACAGATTTTGTGGTTACCAGACTTAGTAGAACTGCGGCCAGAATATGCACCGCTATTAAAGGAACCATAATCGCCACATACAGCGGCAATTTTCCGTTCCAATGATCTGCAACTAGCGCTGCATGTTTGTACATAATTGGCAAATGATAAGTTCAAACGCTTCAAACTCCAAACAGCATCTGTGAGCTGACCTGAGCCGGGTTGCAATCTACATCCACTTTCCAACGGTTACGACGCTTTCTTGTCGCTTTGGCGCTTGCGGCGGGCGTTGATCAGAGCATGGTAGGTGCAAACAGGCTGGTTTCATGCGTCTTCTGGTTTCCTTCGCGGCTCTTTTTATCTCGGTTATCCTCTTGCAACTTGGTGCCGGCGGCCTTGGCCCGCTTGATGCAATTTCTGGCCTGTCCAGTGGATTCACCAAAGCCCAGGTCGGCCTGCTTGGTTCAGCGCATTTCTTTGGCTTTTTCATCGGTTGCTGGTGGGCACCGCGATTGTTGGGCAATGTTGGCCACAGTCGGGCGTTTTCCGCGTTCATAGCCACCGGCACTATCGGCACGCTGGCCCATATGCTGATTATCGACGCGAACGCCTGGGCGATATTTCGGATCATGTCAGGCATCAGCATCGCCGGGTGTTACACGGTGGTTGAGGCCTGGTTGCAAGCCAAGGTGAACAATGAAAACCGTGGCCGCACCATGGGGGTGTACCGGGTGGTGGATATTGGCGGCTCATTTGGCGCGCAACTATTGATCGGGGTATTGGAGCCAAGCAGTTATGTGTCCTACAATATTCTGGCCATTTTGATCTGCGCCTCGCTGATCCCGCTAACGCTCACCCGTCTAACACCGCCCGCAGTTCCTGAGGCCGGTCGCCTGCGCCCGGCCATGGCGTGGCAAATGTCCCCATTGGCTGCTGTTGGGGTTGTTGTCGCTGGGCTCACTACGGCGGCATTTAGAATGGTTGGTCCAATTTACGGGGTCGAAGTCGGGTTGAACATCGACCAGATCGCCCTGTTCCTGGCCGCCTTTGTACTGGGGGGTGCTTTGGCGCAATACCCGGCTGGCTGGCTGGCAGATAAGTTTGACCGCAGGTGGGTATTGATCTGGCTAAGTGTCGCAGCGATTGGCTCTTGCTGGGTAACTGTGGCAATGGCAACGGGTGGAACTTCAGCCGTCATGCTGACAGCGGCGCTGTTTGGCTTTACCACATTCCCGATATTTTCAGTCGCGGCTGCCCACGCCCATGATTTCGCCAGCGCCGATCAGCGGGTGGAACTGTCAGCCGCGCTGATATTCCTTTACGCGCTTGGCGCCATTGCCAGCCCCTATGTGACATCCGGCCTGATCGAAAACTACGGCCCGGCGGCAATGTTCTATTTCATCTCAGCGGCGCATGTATTGCTGATCATTTTCGGCCTTTTGCGGATGCGCACCCGTCCAACCAAAGAAGAACGCACCAACTACATCTATTCGCCGCGCACGTCGTTTACCGTCGGCAAGCTGCTAAGCCGTTTCCGAGACCGGCGCTAGCCACCCGGTGATCCATGCGCTAAAGGGATCAGGCAATTTACCAAGGGTCTGAATATGGCGCGTTACCTGATCACCTCGGCGATCCCCTATATCAACGGGATCAAGCATTTGGGCAATCTTATTGGCAGCCAGTTGCCGGCTGATCTTTTTGCCCGTTACATGCGCGCCCGCGGTCATGAGGTGATGTTCATTTGCGCCACAGACGAACACGGTACACCCGCCGAACTGGCCGCCGCCAAGGCCGGGCAACCGGTCGCCGAGTTCTGCGCTGAAATGCACAAGGTGCAGGCCGACATTGCCGACGGTTTCCGCCTGTCGTTTGACCATTTTGGTCGCTCCAGCAGCCCACAAAACCACGCCCTGACCCAACATTTTGCCGGGGCATTGGCGGATAACGGTTTGATCGAAGAAGTCGTAGAACAACAGATATATTCCGTAACCGACGGTCGTTTCCTGCCGGATCGCTATATCGAAGGTACCTGCCCCAACTGCGGCTATGACAAAGCCCGCGGCGACCAGTGTGAAAACTGCACCAAGCAGCTGGACCCGACCGATCTGATTGATCCGCGCTCGGCTGTTTCTGGTTCCACCGATCTGGAAGCACGCGAGACCAAGCACCTGTACCTGCGCCAATCAGCCCTGCGCGAAGATCTCGATAAATGGATCGACAGCAAGACCGACTGGCCGATCCTGACGACTTCTATCGCCAAGAAATGGCTGCATGACGGCGACGGCTTGCGCGACCGTGGCATCACCCGTGATCTGGACTGGGGTGTGCCGGTGAAACGCGGCGACGCGCCATGGCCGGGGATGGAGGGCAAAGTGTTCTACGTCTGGTTCGACGCCCCGATAGAATACATCTCCGCGACGCAGGAATGGGCCGATGCGAACGACAAGACAGATGCCGACTGGCAACGCTGGTGGCGCACCGACAAAGGCGCGGACGACGTGACCTACGTGCAGTTCATGGGCAAGGACAACGTGCCGTTCCATACCCTGTCTTTTCCGGCGACGATCATGGGCTCAAATGAGCCGTGGAAACTGGTGGATTACATCAAATCATTCAATTTCCTGAACTATGATGGCGGCCAGTTCTCAACCTCGCAGGGACGCGGCGTGTTCATGGATCAGGCGCTGTCTATTCTGCCGCCAGATTACTGGCGCTGGTGGCTTCTAAGCCACGCGCCGGAAAACTCCGACGCCGAATTCACCTGGGAAAATTTCCAGACATCGGTGAACAAAGACCTCGCTGATGTGCTGGGTAATTTCGTCAGCCGGGTCACCAAGTTCTGCCGTTCCAAATTTGGCGAAGAGGTGCCAGCCGGGGGCGAATACGGCCCCGAGGAAGCCGCCCTGATCGCCCGCATTCAAACCAGCCTGACCACCTATGAGAACCACATGCAGGCGATGGAAATCCGCAAAGGTGCTGCTGAGCTGCGCTCTATCTGGGCCGCGGGCAACGAATACCTGCAAGATACCGCACCGTGGAGCGCCTTCAAAACCGACCCGGATCGCGCAGCCGCTGTGATACGCCTGTCGCTCAACCTGATCCGGCTTTACGCGGTGCTGTCAGCGCCGTTCATTCCGGACGCCTCGGCGCGGCTGTTTTCGGCAATGAACACGCTTGATACCGGCTGGCCCGACGATCTCAACGCCGCACTAAACGCCCTGCCCGCAGGCCACACATTCACCGTACCCGACACCCTGTTCGCCAAGATTACCGACGACCAGCGCGCTGAATGGCAGGTCCAATTCGCCGGAACCCGCAGCTAACAAAGGAAAACCCAACATGGCCACCATCCCCCCCGTCTGTGATTTCGGCTGGAAAGCCCCGGATTTCGCTCTGCCCGCCACCGATGGCCGCGTCCTGACGCTGGCAGACATCAGCGGCGAAAACGGCACTCTGATAATGTTCATCTGTAACCACTGCCCTTACGTGCTTGCGATACTCGACCGCATCAAACGCGATGCAGCCGCCCTACAGGGCCTTGGAATTGGCGTCGCTGCGATATGTTCCAACGACGCCACCACTCATCCCGAAGACAGCTTTGAAAACATGGCGTTACTGGCCAATAGCCAAGGCTTTACGTTCCCCTACCTGCATGACGAAAGTCAGGCCGTGGCCAAATCATATGACGCCGCCTGCACCCCGGATTTCTTTGGCTTCAACGCCAGGGGCGAACTGCAATACCGCGGCCGCCTCGATGCTTCCGCCAAACAGGCAGGCGATGCAAACGCCCGGCGTGACCTCTTTGAAGCGATGAAACTGGTCAGTGAAACCGGCCATGGGCCTAAGGATCAAATCGCTTCCATGGGCTGCTCAATCAAATGGAAATCGGCTTAAAACCCGTACCCGGCCTTCTTCTGTTCAGAAATACTCGCGCCGCAGGCAAATCGCCCGAAGGGCTTAAATTTGTGCGCCGGCAGGCGCTCCGTTTCGCTAAAATCGGAATTGAAACCCAATGCTCGCCTCGGACGCACTGCGCCCGGCAGTATTGCCGTCGTTAAATCGATGCACCGCGCCCATAATGACCTCGGAACTGCGAGACATTGGAATACCGTAATCAACTGACAAATCCAATTGACGCGCCTCGGGTGCTAACGACACATCCAGCGCGCTAAACGCTACTGAACCATTCCCGCGGGTCACAGGCAACACTACATTGACCGAGCCAGACTGCACCGCATTGGGCAAGTTCAGTCCAAACGACAAGCGATCTCCAACGCCCCAGACATTCTGCGCAGCATAACTAACGCCAAACGAATTATACTGAGTTTGCGACATCGACATGTCTGACAAATCCCCATCCGGCACCGCAACCCCAAAGCTGCCGGACACCCGGAATTCCTGATTTCCCTGTAATGGCGCAACCCATTCAAATGTTGCCAATCCGTGGGTGCCGCTTAAACTATCACCGTCCAGCAATGATTTCATACCGACAAAACCGCCGCCTTCCACCATCGCGCCCAGCCCAAGACTTAACCGCCCGCCGCCGAGGTCAAAATCCCGCGACAGTGAGACACCATAACTTGCCGCATCCGCACCGCCACTGGGGACCAGCAGCGCCAGACGCATGTCTTCGCCCTGAAATTCCAGCTCTTGTCCGATACCAAATTGCCCGAACGCCGAATTTGCCTGAAACGGATCAGTCGCGTCACTATACAAATCAACCGCAAACAACCCGTTGATGGTTGCGAGCGGGTCATAAATCTCAATCGCTTCGGTTGTCAGCACGCTTGCTGGGGTATCAAACCCGGCACCCAGCCCGTCAATAATCACCAGATCGTGCTGGGCCAAACGCGCGCTCAGCGCATTCCCGGTCATACCACCGCTGACCAGAGTCGCGCTGTTAAACGATGCGGCACTACCGTTTGAACGTGGCAGATACGAACCACCAATCGGCGACAGTGCGGCCTTCATGTTCAAGAACCCATGCCCGTAGGTGCTGGAATATCCATGGCGAACGCCGGTTGCGAATTCCACATAACCGGTATGGGTGAAAAAGTTATTATCCGCCGATGCCAGCAGGCGCGCGCGTAGTTCTTCGGCATTCAGGGTTGGAAAAGCCTCGGCCAGTAGCGCAATCGCGCCGGAAACCTGTGGCGCTGCGAAAGACGTGCCTGTTCCCAAAGCGTAATCTGAATTACCTGTGGCCACTGCGCCCCAAACAGTGCCATCTGCTGCCATGCACCAGGCGGCCGCTTGCAGGCATTGGGAAGAAATTACTGTCGCAGAAGAAATTGTTGATCCATTAAATGTAGGCACTGCATTGATGACGGCAATCCAGGAGTTTTGTAGCTCCGGTTGTAACATTGGCAAGGCTGCCAACAAATCCGCAGTGGTTCTGGTTTCATCATTTGACGCCGCAAAGACGATAACTGCATTTTGTGAAAGGCTAAGAACTGACTGATAATAGGCGCTCGAAGTGTTTCCAAATACCGACTGAAAATTGGCGTTTGTTACGTCAATCTCAACTCCCCAGGAATTGTTCTGTACAATTGCCCCAAGTGCCACCGCTTGCTGGTTCGCAGCTATGACCGAGGCGCTTGAATTAAATGAACCCAGTTGCAAGTCCGCCCCCGGCGCCACACCAATTGATTGCCCACTCGATGAAACACCGGCAGCAATTGCAGCAACAGTCGTGCCGTGGTCATCAATTCCCGGTGCAAATCCAGCCGGTGTTGAAATCGTTTTCCCTGTAAATTCATCATGGGTCATTAGAAACCCGGCATCCACTATGGAAATTATCTGCCCGGCCCCCGTTAAGCCGGCTGCATGGGCATATTCAACGCGGCCATGTGCCAGTGAATTACTGCTGTAAACGGGCGCCCCTGGCGCACCAAAACTCCAGTCAAACTTTTGTATCTGGTATTTAGGCAAGGCCAGTAACGCGCTCGCCGCTGCTTCAAGCGGGGTCCAATCTGTGACAAATGCACTGGTCAATGCGCTCAGCGGAACATGGCTGATTGTGGATTGAACCTTTACGTCTTCTGTCTGACAGGCCGATAATAGACCAATCGCCAGCAGACCTGATAATGTTGCCTTACTTTTCATTCTTGTGTCCCGGCCCTCAAATGCACTTGATAAAAAGCGCGGCTTCCCGAAAATTCTTAGTCCCCGGCCTTTTGGCTGGTTTGAATGGCCACTTTTAGACAGTTCTATAGCTGAAATGGGGCAATTTGGACTTATCCGCCTTTTACCTTAGATATTTCACGCTCTTCTAAACAACTTTCGGCTGGAAAATTTCCCTGCCACGGCAACCTATTCTATGTATCATGCTGCTATGAACTCTGACTTCTCTGACAATTTTCCATTGCGCAAAACCCGCACCCATGAGGTGTGTGGCCCCGGTGCATTGATGTTTTCTTTTGCTTTGGGCGGGCACATTGGCGGCTCGGTTTTATGGATTCATGAGGCGTGGCAGGGAATTCAGATCAACCCAACCGGATTTGCCACGTATATCGACCCCAAAAACCTGATTTTTGCCCAAGCGAAGAATCAAACTGAGGTATTGGCAGTCGCCGAAGAAGCGCTGCGCGCGGGTGTGCTGCCTCTTGTGGTTATGGAGCTAAATGCCCCGCTGAGCCTGACAGCGGGGCGGCGTTTACAGCTCGCCGCAGAGGCAGGAGCTGCAACAGGGCTTTGTATTATTCCCGAAGACTTGGGCAGTAACACGGCCGAAACGCGCTGGCATTGCGCCCCGGTTTTTGACGCAAAGGACTCGACTCTGCAGCGTTGGGAACTTAAAAAGAACAAAGCAGGAACATTGGGGGCATGGGATGTAAGATGGAATGCAGAAACGCGTCGTATCATTGTGGTTTCCGAGGCTGCCCAGCGACAGGGTTCTGCGCGCACGTCCGGTTGATGCTCCTTTCGCGCTGACGCTGCTGCAAAGCAATACACAGCGTATTTACTGCCTGAACCCGCAGGCAGAGCAGATGGGCCTGCACCGTGGCATGGGATTTTCTGATGCGCGGGCTTATTGCCCTGACTTGCAAAGCCGCCCTGCCGATTTGAAGGCCGATCAGCAATTTCTGCATACTTTGGCAAGGTGGGCAAAACGCTATTGCCCCTGGGTTGGGCCTGAAGGCGAAGACGGGCTGGTGATGAATGTTGCCGGGGCCACGCATCTTTATGGCGGTGAGGCCCCGATGCTGGATGATATGCGCCTCAGATTGGGCCGCTCTGGGGTGAATGTGCAAATCGGGTTGGCCGATACCCGTGGTGCAGCCTGGGCTTTAGCCCATTTTGGTAAGAAAAATACAGCAACAGGAAGCGAGCAAGCAGCTCTTGCCGCTTTGCCCATTGCAGCCCTTCGCCTGAACGAAAAAGCCTGTGTTGCCTTACAACGCCTTGGGGTGCGCCGGATCGATGATCTGATCACCCTGCCCCGCGCAACCGTGACCCGGCGCTTTGGGCCGGATGTATTGCTGCGGCTGGATCAGGCTTTGGGCGCACAATCGGAAGAGATTTCGCCCCTGCCCGACGCGCCACATTACGGCGTGCGGATGACTTTGCCGGAACCCATTGGGCTTACGGGTGATGTGATGGCCGGGGTCGAACGCCTGTTGGCGCGGTTGTGTTCCAAACTAAAAACGCAGGAAACGGGGGCGCGTATCCTGCTGTTGATCCTGCGCCGGGTGGACCAGAGCAGCCAGCAGGTTGAGCTGCGTCTGGCGCGGCCTTTGCGGGACGCCCGGCGTATTTTACCGCTGTTTCAACGCGGAGTAGATCAGGTGGAAGCCGGGTTTGGCATTGACCAGCTGCGCCTTATCGCCACCCAGATCGAGCCGGTGCCTGCAACGCAAATCACCCACACGACGTCTGCCCAGCACAAGGGTCTGGATGACCTGATCACCCGGATCGGCACCCGGATCGGGCTGGAAAATGTGCAGCGGTTTCTACCGGCCGACAGCCACATTCCAGAACGCAGTTTTATCATCGCGGCCGCCGCATATTCAGACCCTGCCGGGGCCTGGCCTATGATCCACCCGCGCCCTTTGCGATTGTTTGCCCCGGAACCGATTGATGGTTCTGGCCCACAGCCCCCCACCCGGTTTCGCTGGCGTCGCATGTCTTTTGTCGCCGGGTGCGTCACAGGGCCAGAACGCATCGCGCCGGAATGGTGGTTGCCGGATGACAACTGGCGCTTTGGGGTGCGGGACTATTGGAAGGTGGAAACCAAACAGGGGCGCCGGCTCTGGCTGTTTTACACGCCGCAAAACCCCGCATGGTTTGTGCAGGGGGAATTCGCATGAATCGCCCCCATGACAACGGCAATAACCAAAACTATGCCGAGCTGTGCGTCACCTCAAATTTTACCTTTCTGACCGGGGCGTCGCACCCCGAAGAACTGATGATACGCGCTGCCGAACTGGGGCTTGAGGCGATTGCAATCACCGATCGCAATTCACTGGCCGGGGTGGTGCGGGCGTACTCGGCCCTGAAGGAATTGCGGCGTGAAGCGTCAGAGGCGGTAAAAATCCGCTCTAGCGAGCAGATGGACTCTAGTAGCCGTCAGCGCTTTGGGGCGGCAAAGGAAATATCCCGCCCAGATACAGTGTGCCTGCCCAAGCTGATCGTCGGGTGTCGGCTGGTGTTGCGGGACAGCCCCGTTGAATGGATCGCCCTGCCACAGGATCGCCCGGCCTATGCACGCCTGTCACGTTTACTTACCCTTGGAAAGCGGCGCGCAGAAAAGGGCAAATGCCATCTGGATATGCAGGATATTTTAGGCGACTGCACAGGGCTCATCTTTGTTGCGCTGGCAAATAGTGATGGCGATGAAAACCAGATCATAGGACATATTCAGGCCGCCGTACGTCGCTATCCGGGCCACGTTTTTCTGGGGGCCAATCCACGGTATAATGGCCGCGATCAGGTCCATCTGGAACGCTGTGCCTATTTAGCGCTCAAGACTGCGGCCCCTATGGTCGCTTTGGGTGACGTACTGATGCACCGGGGTAGCCGCAGGCAACTGGCCGATGTTCTGACCTGTATGCGTGAACACATCACCATTGATAAGATTGGTGTGCGCGCGCTGCCAAACAGCGAACGCCGCCTGAAAGGGGCCGCTGACATGGGGCGGATGTTTCGCAATCACCCGGCCGCAATCCGGCGCACATTGGAAATTGCAGCGCGCTGCGGGTTTTGTCTGTCGCAACTGTCCTATGAATACCCGGATGAAATTGCCGAAGGCGGCGAGGACCCACAGGAACGGTTAGCACGTTTAGCGCGCGAAGGCTTGCAGCGGCGCTATCCGCAGGGGGCACCGGAGAAGGCCCATGCGCAGGTGAAAAAGGAACTCGCACTGGTCGAAAAGCTGAACTTCCCCGCCTACTTCCTGACGGTGCATGACATTGTGCAATTCGCCAAATCGCAGGGGATACTATGTCAGGGGCGTGGTTCGGCGGCCAATTCCATCCTGTGTTATCTGCTGGGGATCACCGATGTCAGCCCGGAAACCATCACCATGGTGGTCGAGCGTTTTGTCTCGGAACACCGGGGTGAGCCGCCCGATATTGACGTGGATTTTGAACATGAGCGCCGGGAAGAGGTGATCCAGCATATTTACGCGCGGTACGGCCGTCACCGCGCCGGGCTGTGTGCCACCGTGATCCATTTCAGATCCCGCGCCGCCATCCGCGAGGTGGGTAAGGTGATGGGGCTGTCACAAGATGTAACGGCCAACCTGTCGGGGCAAATCTGGGGCCAGTCCAACAAGGGTGCTGACCCCGAGCGTATTCGCGAACTGGGGCTGGACATGAACAACCGCCGGTTGGCGCAAACCATTGACCTGATTGGTGAGATTATCGGTTTTCCGCGCCACCTGTCCCAGCATGTCGGCGGGTTTATCATCACCAAGGGACGCTTGGATG
>CAZRHV010000038.1:0-21140 GCA_964599985.1 uncultured Marinosulfonomonas sp.
CTCGGACGGGTGGGATTTGTTTTACAAAGCCCGCCGGATGAAAGCCGAAGGCAAAGATATTCTTGAGCTTACCATCGGTGAGCATGATATATCTACCGACCCCACCATACTGGCCGCAATGAATGCCGCAGCTGTTTCAGGCCATACCGGTTATGCGATGGTTCCGGGGGTGGACAGCCTGCGCAGAACAGTGGCTGCGCGCATTCAGGAACGCACCGGTATCGAAACCACGCTGGACAATATTTTGATCACTCCGGGCGGGCAATCGGCGCTTTTCGCAGCCCATTCCGCTGTTTGTGACGCGGGCGACACCGGGCTTTATTGTGATCCATATTATGCCACTTATCCGGGCACGATCCGGGCAGTTGGAGCAAAACCCATTGCCATTCAAACCCGGCCCGAGGATGATTTTGAGCCTAAACAAGCCGATATTGAAGCCGTAGCGAACGGTGCCAAATCGCTGCTGATCAACTCACCGAATAACCCAACCGGAGTGGTGTATTCACGCAAAACTCTGGATGGTATCGCCGCCGCCTGTATCAAACACGGCCTTTGGCTGATTTCAGATGAGGTGTACGACACCCAGGTCTGGGAGGGCGAACATATTTCGCCGCGTTCCTTGCCCGGCATGGCCGAACGCACGCTGGTTGTTGGGTCAATGTCCAAAAGCCACGCCATGACCGGCAGCAGATGCGGCTGGGTTATTGGACCGAAAGAAGCAATTGCGCACCTGATCAATCTGGCCACGCACACCACTTATGGTGTGCCGGGGTACATTCAGGACGCAGCGGAATTTGCGCTAAATCAGGGCGTTGGTCTGGAAGAAAAAGTCGCCGCCCCGTTTAGGCGGCGGCGCGACATTGCCTCCAAAATTATTGCCAGCCAAAATGTTGTGCGTATCGTGCCGGCGTCGGGTGCGATGTATGTAATGCTCGATATTCGCGCCACAGGCCTTTCAGGTGACGACTTTGGCGACGCTCTGTTAGAGCAAGAGGCGATTGCCGTCATGCCGGGCGAAAGCTTTGGCGCATCTGCCGCCGGTCATGTACGCATCGCCATGACTGTTGCGGATGCGCAGTTCGCTGAGGCGTTAAAACGGATAGTTAATTTTGCGAAAGGTTTGACCCAATGACACGCGATACTGGCGCCGATTTTCGCGCCCTGCACCAACAGGGCAACCCTTTCATTCTGGCCAACGCCTGGGACATTGGCAGCGCAAAGATGCTGGAGGCATTGGGCGCGCAAGCCATCGGGACATCCTCGGCCGCCCATGCGTTCACCCTGGGCCGCCCGGATATGGGCACCGTTAGCCGCGACGAAGCCCTGTCCCACGCCAGTGATCTTGTGGCAGCAGTAAATGTACCGGTTTCGGGGGATTTTGAGAACGGTTTTGGTGAAGCGCCTGATCTGGTGGCCGAAACTGTACGCCTGTCTGCCGAGGCCGGGCTGGCGGGTATTTCCATTGAAGACACGGCCCTGCCCGATGCGGCCCCATATGTTTTTGACCTGTCGGTTGAACGTATTCGTGCAGCAAGCTCTGCTGCCCGCGCCCTACCGGGGGATTTTGTTTTGGTCGCCCGCGCCGACGGGATTATGAACGGGCAATACGACATCAAAGAAGCCCTACGCCGAATTCGCGCCTATGATCTGGCCGGGGCGGATTGCCTTTATGTGCCATTGCCGGAAACATTGGCGGATATTGGGCGGGTCTGTGACGCTACGGATAAACCGGTCAATGCTCTGGCGGCCGGAGCCTATACCGGGGTCACACGCCAAGGGTTCGCCGATGTTGGTGTAGCCCGGATTTCATTGGGGTCAGCGCTTGCGCGCACAACGCACCGGGCAATATTTGATGCGGCCCGGGAGATGTTTGGCAAGGGCGATTTTTCGCGCCTTGGAAAAAGCATTTCCGGGGCCGAAATTGACCCACTGCTAATATAAGGGGAGGCACCTGTCGGTGCCATTATTGTGTCTCGCCCCTGTTGGGGCTCGGATTTGCCTCCGGCGGAGGTATTTTTGAAAAGAAGAAGGGAATGTGTTGAACCAGGATGAACTTAACCACTGGTCGAAACGCGCGGCTGATTGGGTGCGGGACTATTATAGTTCGCTGCGCGACCGTCCCGTACGCGCACTGGTTTCCCCCGGAGAAACGGCGGCAAAATTGCCCGGCCAGGCACCTGAACAAGCCGAACCAATGGAGCAGATATTTGCGGATTTTGAAGCCATCGTACCGGGTGCAATGACCCATTGGCAGCATCCGCGTTTCTTTGGATATTTCCCGGCGAATGCCGCACCTGCTTCGATATTAGCCGAGCAACTGACAGCAGCGCTGGCCGCGCAGGCGATGCTTTGGCAGACTTCACCAGCGGCTACTGAGATTGAACAGGTCATGGTCGGCTGGCTGCGAGATGCTTTGGGTTTGGCCGAGCATTTCACGGGTACAATCCACGACAGCGCCACCACCGCCACACTTTGCGCCGTCCTGACAATGCGAGAGCGGGCTTTGGGTTGGGCGGGCAATGAAAAAGGCCTGTCGGGTCAGCCGGTATTGCGAATTTATGCCTCGGCTGAGACCCATTCATCCATCGATAAAGCGACCCGGATATCAGGGATCGGTCAGGACAATACTTGCAAAATTCAAACTAATGACCAACTGGAAATGGACCCAATCGCCTTAGATGCCGCTATAAAGTTGGACAAATCGAACAATTTCCACCCGGCCGGTGTAATCCTGTGTGTTGGTGGAACTTCGGTCGGGGCAAGCGATAATATTGCCGCCTGCATCAAGGTCGCCAAAGCCCATGACCTATACGTGCATGTCGATGCAGCCTGGGCCGGTTCGGCAATGATTTGTCCGGAATTTCGCAATCTTTGGCAAGGTGTGGACGGTGCTGACAGTATTGTTTTCAATCCGCACAAATGGCTTGGGGCGCAGTTTGACTGCGCGGTTCAGTTTTTGGCTGACCCGGTGCCGCAGGTCCGCACTTTGGGTCTACGTCCTGACTATTTGCAAACCCTTGGCCAATCAGAGATTACCAACTTCAACGAATGGACCGTACCACTGGGTCGGCGTTTCCGCGCCTTGAAACTGTGGTTTTTACTGCGGGCCTATGGTTTGGAAGGACTGCGCAGCCGAATTCGCAACCACGTAAACTGGTCGCGTGAACTGGCTGATGAAATTGCCAATCTAGCGGGGTTTGAGATCGTCACAAAACCCGCGCTTTCGCTGTTTACCTTTCGCTATATAAGCGACACCAAAACCGAAACCTTGCTTACCCGGATCAATGATGACGGGCGCATTTATCTGACCCAGACCCGCCATAAGGGGCAATTCCTGATCCGCGTTCAGGTCGGCCAGTTTGACTGTACACGCGAGGATGTCATGATGGTATTGGACGTACTAAAAGACCTGAGCGGAGAACTCTGATTGAATCGCCTGATCCTAATCGCTCTGTTGATCTGGCCGGTGTTTGCGCAGGCCCAGAGCTGGCCGGTACATGAAAATACGTACGTAAATGACTACGCCAATGTTATCGATGATGAGGCTGAGGTTCGGATCACACGGACCTTGCAGGCGCTGCGCGAAGAAACCGGCGTTGAAGCGACTGTACTGACAATTTTCACCAGATCGGGGTACGAAATCGCCGGTAGCCTGGAAGAATTTTCAACTGGTTTGTTCAACAACTGGGGTATCGGCAACCCTGACAAAAACGACGGCATCCTGATACTGGTGGTCAGCGAAGACCGGGAAATGCGCATAGAACTGGGTTCAGGCTACCCGAGCGAATTTAACCGAGAAGCGCAGGACATTATTGATTTCAACATCTTACCAGCTTTCAAAGACGACCGGATGAGCGACGGGATTGAAGAAGGCACTGATGTTGCGCTAACACATATTGCCCGCGCATTTGCCGCTGGCGACGCCCCACCAACGCGCAGCAACGGTGGTAACGGTGGCGGCTTGATTGGCGCGATTATGGGTATAATCGTTGCGGCAGGTTTTGCTCTGGTTTTTGGGCGTAAAATCAAGAACCGTTTCAAACGCTGCCCGCAATGCGGCAAGCGCGAAATTCATCAGAAACGTGAAGTTCTTGAGCTGGCCACAACGAAAGACGAAGGCGCGGGAGAAACCGTAACCACCTGTTCAAATTGTGATTACCGAGACTCAAGATCCTATATAATTCCGATGGTTACACCTTTTTCTTCCAATTCATCCTCTGGTGGATCATTTGGTGGCGGTGGCTCATCTGGAGGGGGTGCCAGCGGGCGTTGGTAGCAAATTTCAGCGATTATTGGTCAAAAGCGACCTATTGGCGCAAACAGGCAAGACCGCACGGTGCTGGCTGGCAAAGATGAAGCCACGGGAGGTCCGCAAATGGATCATTTTAACTGGCTGATCGCGCTTGTTGTGCGCACCATCGGGGCTGAACGTGGCTGGGCCGCACGAGGTGCACCTTTTACCTGTTGAGCATTCATTTTCCCTGAGCTTAACGGACCCACAACATGACAGAATTTCCCAATCGCCGATCCGGTGGTCGCGCTGCACGACGCGCCTTACGGGCAGCCCCCCTGACCAAAGATATGCGCCCCATTCGTCCCGGCATGTCGGGTGGCAGCTATAAGCCACTTAGCGACGTTGAAGTGTTGCGTGTTCATGCCGCGGCCCTGGACGCGCTGGAACAGATTGGCCTGGCAGATGCGCCGCCATCGGGCGTAAAATACATGACCGGCGTGGGGGCAATTCTGGGGGAGGACGGTCGTTTGCGGTTTCCGCGCGCGGTTATCGAAGACGCAATCGCCAATGCCCCAAAAGAAATGACCATGTATGCCCGCGACCCGGCCCATGATCTGCATATATCCGGTTCAAAGGTCTATTACGGCACGGCGGGCGCTGCGGTTCATATGGTCGATATCGATGGAAACAACTATCGCGAAACTACAATTCAGGATCTGCACGACGCCGCCCGCATCGCCGATACCCTTGATAACATTCACTATGTTCAGCGCCCGATGGTGGCGCGCGATATTGCCGACAATTTTGAAATGGACCTGAACACGGTTTACGCGACCTGCGCAGGGACTACCAAACATGTTGGTACCTCGATCTTTGAAATCGATTTCGTGGAGGGGGTGTTTGATTTCCTTCATATGCTGGCCGGCGGCGAAAAAGCCTGGCGAGACCGGCCATTTGTGTCGGCGTCCAACTGTTTCGTGGTGCCGCCAATGAAATTTGCCACCGACAGCTGTGTGGTGATGGAAGCTTGTATCGAGCGAGGCATGCCGATCCTGTTGTTATCCGCCGGGCAAGCGGGTGCGACGTCGCCCGCGCCATTGGCGGGGGCCATAGTTCAGGCGGTGGCTGAATGTCTGGCCGGATTGGTATACGCCCAGGCAATCCGACCCGGCCATCCGGTATTGTTTGGCACCTGGCCGTTTGTTTCAGACCTGCGCACCGGCGCGATGTCAGGCGGGTCAGGCGAACAGGCGTTGCTGACCGCCGGGTGCGCCCAGATGCACCAGTTTTACGGCTTGCCGGGCGGTGCGCCAGCGGGGTTTGCGGATTCGAAAATGCCGGATATGCAGGCGGGATGGGAACAGGCAACATCCGCTGTTATGGCCGGGTTGGCAGGGCTGAACATGGTATATGAAGCCGCCGGGATGCACGCGTCGTTGCTGGGGTTTTGCCATGAAAGCCTGATCCTCGGCGATGATTTGCTGGGTCAAGCGCAGCGTTGTGTGCGTGGCATTGAAGTGACCGATGACACCATCGGGATCGAAACCATGCGTGCGGTTTGCCTTGGCGGGCCCGGGCATTATCTGGGGCAACCGCAAACACTTTCGCTAATGGAAACTGAGTATGTATACCCCGCCATTGCTGATCGTTCCTCACCTAAAGAATGGGAGGAACAGGGCAAACCGGACCTGTTGAAAAACGCCACAAAGCGTAAAGAAGAAATTCTGGCAACGCGCTCAGCGGCGCGATTTGATCCGGTGCTGGACGCCGAAATTCGCAAAAGATTCAATATCCATTTATCCCGGTAATCAGAGCGACACCAATATTTGTTCAGGCATGGCTATTGTGCGGCCCGATCTTCCAGCTTTAGCCATTCTTCTTCCGCCGCTTCCAGCATAGCTTGTCGGCTGATAAGCGCATCGGTGGCTTTTTGAAACTTGACAGGCTCTTGGGTGAAAAGTTCCGGGTCGGACAGCAGCCCAGCCAGCTTGCCAATCTCAGCTTCGAGCCGTTCCAATACGGCAGGTAATTCTTCTAAACGGTGCTGCTCGGTAAAGGAAAGTCCCGCTTTGTTGTTATTTTTCTGGGCCTTGTTCGATTTTGCGGTTTTGCCGGCAATAACTGTATTTACCGTTTCCAGTTGTTTGCGCTGTGATTGATAATCGCTCCAACCACCGGCATAAACTGTGGCCTCGCCGTCGCCCTCCATGGCTATTGTCATGGTCGCTACCCGGTCAATAAAATCGCGGTCGTGGCTGACCAGCAGCACGGTGCCACTGTAATCAGCCAGCAATTCCTGTAACAAATCGAGCGTCTCAACATCCAAATCATTCGTCGGCTCATCCAGCACCAACAGGTTGCTGTCGCGCGCCATCAGACGTGCCAATAGCAGACGCGATTTTTCACCCCCGGAAAGGGAATGTACCGGCGCGCGGGCCTGCGCGTCGGAAAACAGGAAATCTTTTAAATACCCGACAACATGCTTGGGTTGCCCGCGCACCATGACCTGATCCGCTTTGCCGGAAACCCGCATTTCCGGGTCCCCTACCAAATTTTCCCAAAGCGACAGGTCCTCCATCAGCCCGGTACGATTTTGATCAAACACCACCGGTGCCAGATTGCTACCCAATTTGATGCTGCCACTGTCGGGTTGCAACTGGCCAATCAACATTTTCAACAACGTCGTTTTGCCAACCCCGTTTTGTCCGACCAACGCAATTCGATCGCCCCGGGCTACCTCCAGCGAAAAGTTACTGATAATTGTCTGGCCTTCGAACGATTTTGAGATCCCTTGCGCCTCAATCACCCGCTTGCCGGATTTTGCGCTGACATCCAGCGCCATGCCGGCCGTGCCTTGCCGGCGGATCATTGCGCCGCGTTCAGACCGTAGTCCGGCCAGTGCACGCACCCTGCCCTGATTACGTTTACGCCGCGCAGAAATGCCTTCTACTGCCCACTTGCCTTCAGCCTTGATCTTACGATCCAGCTTATGGCGGTTCACATCTTCTTCTTCCCAAACTTTGTCGCGCCAGGCCTCAAATTCACCAAAGCCCTTTTCCTTGCGGCGAACCCGGCCCCGATCCACCCACAGCGTTCCACGGGTCAGCGCACGCAGGAATGCACGATCGTGGCTGATCAACACAAAAGCCGACCGGGTATTGCCCAGTTGATCCTCCAGCCAGGAAATCGCCTGAATATCCAGATGGTTGGTTGGCTCATCCAACAGCATCAAATCAGGTGCTTCCGCCAGCAGTCCTGCCAAAGCAGCGCGTCGCCGTTCGCCGCCCGATGCCGTCGCGACCGGCGTGTCCAGATCAAACTTGAGCCCCTCAGCCACCCGCTCAATTCGATAGATGTCACCTGCTTCCAATGCTTTAGAGGCAAACTCCCCTAGGGTTTTAAACCCTTTCATATCAGGATGTTGCTCCATATATCCGACACTAATACCGGCGGGCACAACCCGTGTACCGCTGTCTTGTTCCATCAACCCGGCCATTATCTTCAGCAACGTAGATTTACCAGAGCCATTGCGCCCGACCAATGCCAGCCGGTCGCCCCGCTGCACCACTACATCGAGCCCCGAAAAAATCGGATCACCCCCGAATGTCAGGGAAATGTTGGATAGTTGCAAAAGCGGAGCTCGGGCCATGGGGGACGGGCTATCGGGCGGATAACATGGCGTCAATGCCAGGCTTCTTTTTTGCTCAGAAGGCTCCGCCTGTTTGTTCGCTGAATTGGCCCCCCGGACCACTTCTGTTTCGCTTCAAACTCTCCGCCGGAGGCCAAAAGTTTTTGTTTAAAAATATTCCCCTTTTGTGACACTCTGCCATAAGTTACTCAAAATTCCAGGAGCCAACATATGTCTTTGATCACAAAAACTGACGCAGAATGGCGCGAGCAACTGTCTGAGATGGCCTATAAAGTCACCCGAAAACACGCCACCGAACGGGCGTTTTCAAATGACAATTTCCCCAGCTCTGCAGGTATGTTCAGCTGCGTTTGCTGTGGCGCCGATTTATTCAATGCCAACGCAAAATTTGACAGCGGCACTGGATGGCCGTCGTTCTTTCAGCCGGAAAATGGCGAAAATATTGGCGAATCCGAGGATCGTAAATTTTTCGCCAAGCGCACCGAAGTCCATTGTTCAACCTGCGCTGCGCATCTGGGCCACGTCTTTCCAGACGGTCCGAACCCGACTGGCTTGCGGTATTGCATAAATGGAGCGGCGCTAAACTTCGTGCCGGAAACTAGTTGAAAATACTGCCCCCGGCGCGACCAAGGTTACCCAAAAGTTGACGCAGGAATAAAACCTTAACTGTGCTCGATTCAGTGACGCGGCGTGAAAGCGTTATTACACGCCCGTCCTCAAGCCCAAACCGTTCAATATTGGCCACCCGTCCAGAACCATCAAAGGTTATTGCGACCACCTGCCGCTCAATTTCCTTTGGCGCCTGAAAGGCAAAATGGCGAAACCGGCTTTCAACATAATACCAGCCACTATCGTCCAGTATTCCCGATGCCGTCGGATTGCCGATTACGGTCGCCACTGTCTCGCGGGTGTCAGACCCGACAATGATATTTGCCAGTTCATCGTCTTTGGGAACATAGCCATGGTTTCGGAACTGCGCCGTGCAGGAAGACAACACTAAAATTGCTATCAGTGCTATAAGTGCCCTGCTGCCCATTGCCAACTTGCCCATTCAGCCCCCTTGCCATATGGCTTTTCGCCTTTTATCCGGCTTACAGAATGAAACCGAACTGTTCAAGAAGACTTGCTGATGTCCCCAAATGAAAACACCCCGCCCTGGTCACAACCAATTACGGTCGCCGAATTGCCGGCACAACGCGATACTGCGTTTTCTGTGGTCCCTGATTCTACCCTTTTGAAAACTCTAAAAGACGAACTGGGCCTGCAAAACCTACGCAAATTGCGCTTTAAAGGCACGTTAACCCCAAACGGGCGTACGGATTGGCGGCTGGACGGCGAGCTTGGGGCTACGGTTGTTCAAAACTGCGTTATCACACTAAAGCCAGTAACAACCCGCATCGATGAAAATGTCAGCCGCCTCTTCATTGGCAAGATGCCGGAAATTGAAGAAGGCAGTGAAGTTGAAATAACAAACAATGAGAACACCGAACAACTTGGCGAGATAATCGACCCCGGTGAGATCATGGTTGAAGCGCTGAAACTGGTGCTACCGGAATTCCCAAAAATTGAAGATGCCGAGCTTGGTCAAACCTTCTTTACCGAACCGGGCAAAACTCCTATGGATGATGCGGAAGCGCGGCCATTTTCCGGGCTCAAAGCAATGCGGGAAAAACTGGAAAACGGCGGCGACTAAAGCGTTGTAAAAAAGCCTTGCGCACGGCTGGAATCGCAGTATGTTCCCGGCCTCTTTACAAGATCGTTGGACTCAGGCGCATCAGTCGCGTAAGTACCGGCGAAAGACTATAGAAACAACTGGGGCCATGCCCCAACAAATAAGGTTCGTGACATGGCTGTCCCAAAGAGTAAAATTACCCGTTCCAAAGGTGGCATGCGCCGCGCCCATCAGGCGCTGACTGCTGCTAACCCTGGTGAATGCCCGAATTGTGGTGAGCTTAAACGCCCACACCACGTTTGTCCGTCCTGCGGACACTATGCAGAACGTGAAGTTGTCGCAATTGCGAACGAAATCGACTTCGACGACGAAGACGCGGCCTAGGCCTAGTCTTGGGGCATGGCGGTAGCAGAAATACCTAATACCGGGGGTGCCCCTCGCACTATCATTTCGGTTGACGCCATGGGCGGCGATCATGGACCGGCGGCTGTTGTCGCCGGTGTTGCAATTTCTGCGTCAAAAAATCCGAAAGTAGGCTTTATTCTTCACGGTCCCACTGCAGAATTATCCAGTCTTGTGAAAAAACGAGCTGAGTTGAAGGGCCGCTGTGAGGTTCACAACGCCGACGAAGTCGTGACAATGGATGCCAAACCAAGCCATGTGATGCGCAATGGCAAAGAAACCTCTATGTGGTCCACCGTTGAGGCCGTGAAAGAAGGCGACGCAGCGGTGGCTGTTTCCTGCGGCAATACTGGCGCCTTAATGGCTGTTTCAATGATCCGGCTACGTAAAATGCCCGGTGTTAAACGCCCGGCAATTGCCTGTCTTTGGCCATCACGTAACAAGGGTGGTTTCAACATCATGCTGGATGTGGGCGCAGACATTCGCGCCGATGAAACCGATTTGTTACAGTATGCGATGATGGGGGCTTCCTATGCACGAAACGGTTTGGGTCTGCCCCGCCCCCGTGTCGGACTATTGAATGTCGGCACTGAGGAAACCAAAGGTCACCCGGAACTAAAAGCCGCCCATGATCTGATGAGCGAACAGGCTGACGCCGGAGCGTTCGAATTTCTCGGGTTTGTAGAAGGTAGCGACATCCCATCTGACCGGGTGGATGTCATTGTAACCGACGGATTCACCGGGAATGTCGCGCTAAAAACCGGCGAGGGTACGGCCGGACTGATCAGTGAATTCTTGCGTCAGGCCTTTAAAGCTACGCCCTTTGCAAGGGTAGCTGCTTTGTTGGCGCTGACCTCACTTAAACGCCTTTCCAAACGCATTGATCCGCGCCGGGTCAATGGCGGCGTGTTTCTTGGGCTGAACGGCACAGTGATTAAATCCCACGGCTCGGCCGATGCAACCGGCGTAGCCGCCGCCGTTCAACTGGCAATTCAACTGGCAGAATCTGGCTTTACTGAAAGGCTTGCCGCACGGGTTGCGTCTGCTGCATTGCCGCGCCAAGATGGTGAAATCGAAGACGTTAATAGTAACGAAAATGGTGCAGATGAATGACAATACGGGCGGTGGTGCGGGGTGTAGGACATTACTTGCCAGAGCGCGTTGTAGAAAACGCCGAATTTGCAGAAACTCTTGATACTTCCGACGAATGGATAACCACTCGAACCGGTATTTCTCGACGACATTTTGCCGCTGAAGGGCAAACCACATCGGATTTGGCAACGAAGGCCGCGAAAGCCGCTTTGGAAGATGCAGGATTTGGCGTGGACGACATTGACGCGATCATTCTGGCCACTTCCACCTCGGATCTGACTTTTCCTTCCACCGCCACGATAGTTCAGAGCAACCTTGGCATGAAACATGGGTTTGCCTATGACATTCAGGCGGTTTGTGCGGGTTTCGTTTTTGCGCTCGCCAACGCCAACGCGATGATACTGTCCGGTCAGGCCAAACGCATTCTGGTTGTCGGCGCGGAAACATTCTCGCGCATTCTGGACTTTACAGATCGGGCAACTTGCGTGCTGTTTGGTGATGGCGCCGGCGCTTTGGTTCTTGAAGCCGCAACCGGGGACGGCACATCGAATGACAGCGGCATCCTTGCTGTTGATCTGAACTCAGATGGAACTCATCGTGACCTTTTGTATGTGGATGGCGGGGTCTCTACGACCGGCACATCAGGTGTCCTGAGGATGCAGGGGCCGGAGTTGTTCAAACACGCGGTGATTAAGCTGGCACAGACCGCCCGTACTTCGCTTGCTCAGGCTGGTCTGGGTGACGGCGATCTTGACTGGATTGTCCCCCATCAGGCCAATGTTCGCATCATTGCTGGTACGGCCAAAAAGCTTGGCGTTCCCATGGATCGGGTAATCCTGACACTTGCAGATCAGGGCAACACTTCTGCCGCATCGATTCCCTTGGCGCTGTCGATTGGCAAGTCTGAAGGCAAGTTTAAGCCCGGTGATCTACTGCTATTAGAGGCAATTGGTGGTGGTTTGGCCTGGGGATCAGTGGTTTTACGCTGGTAATCGGTTAAATCAGCCCGTTAACGCCGTTACCCAAGGCATTGATATTGACTCGGAATTCGCCCTCGCCCTATGCTGTCCAAAGCTGAACAGGGGGATGGAATGAGCGAGAGTACTTTGACCCGAATGGATTTGTCCGAAGCGGTGTTCCGCGAAGTCGGTCTTTCACGTAATGAATCTGCCCAACTTGTTGAAAATGTATTGGCCCATGTGTCCGATGCACTTGTGAAAGGTGAGTCGGTTAAAATCTCATCTTTTGGTACGTTTAAAGTACGCGACAAGGCCGCCCGAGTAGGTAGAAATCCAAAAACCGGGGAAGAGGTTCCAATCTCTCCACGGCGTGTTCTGACGTTCCGTCCCTCCCATCTTATGAAAGACCGCGTTGCGGCAGGGAACAAAGGGTAAGGTACCTTTGAAGGACAAGAATGAATAAATCACCCGACGCTTTCAGAACTATTTCTGAAGTCGCCAACTGGCTTGATACACCGACCCACGTTCTGCGTTTCTGGGAAAGCCGGTTTACGCAGGTGAAGCCTGTAAAACGCGCCGGGGGGCGACGTTATTACCGGCCGCGTGATATGGAATTGCTTGGTGGTATCAAAGTTTTACTACACAGCGACGGCATGACCATTCGGGGCGTGCAAAAGCTGTTGCGCGAAGAAGGTGTTCGCCATGTCGCAGATATGTCGCCGCCGATTGATGTGAATAACATCATTGATATGGAAATTGGCGATGCCCCAATTGATTTGGATGTAAATGCCGAGGAACCCAACAATGTGTTGCCGCTGAAATCTGACGAAACCAAATCCAGCGAAAAACAGCCAGCCAAAAAAACCGCTGCAGCCAGCACCAGTACAGAAACTGAGGAAAGCGAAATTGGCTCCCGTGGCAATATTTTGTCTGATACTGAAAAATCCCCAAATAATTATGTGTCTTACAGGGATGCAAAGATGCAAGGGGGCGGAAAAGCACCGGTGCCGGTTCTTGAAACTGAAATTCCCGATGATCCGGCCGAAATTGACGAAGCACCTGTCCCTGGAATTTTGGGCGTTGCGGCCGCGCTACGACGTGCTGCAAACTCTGGACAGACAACAAAGCCCTCGCCAGAGGTATTTGGCGAACTATATACGCGGCTGAGCAACCTGCGTGACCGTATGGATAACTCGATAAATGCCGAGCAGACGGACTGAACTCAGATCACACGACTATTCCCGCTTGCCCCTGCGCACAAAAGCAGTATTTAGGGCTCGGTGTCGGGCTATGGCGCAGCCTGGTAGCGCGTCCGTCTGGGGGACGGAAGGTCGCAGGTTCGAGTCCTGCTAGCCCGACCAACACCAAACCACGCCCCTGCCGGTCCGGCATCGGGCGTGTTCTTGTCTTAGGGGGATGAACGTGAGCACCAGCGGTGTACTTCCGGATCACAGTATCAGAGCACTGATTGAAAGCGGCGTCATTTTGGCGGACCAAGCAATTCTGCCTGAACAAATTCAGCCTGCTTCGCTTGATCTGCGCCTTGGAGACAAAGCCTACCGGGTACGTGCTTCGTTTTTGACCGGCCGGGACCGGACTGTAACTGATCGGCTGAATGAATTCCAAATGCACGAAATTGATCTGACTGGCGGCGCGGTTCTGGAAAAAGGCTGTGTCTATGTCGTGCCATTGATGGAACGGTTGAACCTGCCCGCGGGCATGACCGCGGCCGCCAGCGCCAAATCTTCAATCGGGCGGCTTGATCTGCTGACGCGGATTATCACCGATCATGGTGTCGAGTTTGACCGGGTACCCGAAGGCTATGACGGACCACTTTATGTAGAAATTTGTCCAAGCTCGTTTTCCGTCGTTGCCAAAATCGGACAAATGCTGAACCAGATTGTATTTCGTATTGGTAAAACCCAGATCAATGATGATGATTTGCGCGCTCTGCACGCCGAAAGCCCGATTGTAGACGGTGAGGCGCATATCTCGGACGGGCTGGGATTTTCCGTTGATTTACAAGCCGGCGCTGGAAATTTGGTCGGTTATCGCGCCAAACCCCATACCGGGGTCATCGATCTGTCTAAACTTGGGTATTACGACGCGACGGAATTCTGGGAAGAAGTACGTACTGACAAAGGCTGGATCATTCTTGATCCCGGCGCGTTTTACATTCTGGTCAGCCGTGAAGCGATTACCATTCCGCCCCACGTAGCGGCAGAAATGGTCCCATATCTGACAATGGTTGGCGAATTTCGTGTACATTACGCCGGCTTTTTTGATCCGGGTTTTGGCCATAGTGCCGCCGGTGGATCAGGGTCGCGGGGCGTGCTGGAAGTACGCTGTCACGAGGCTCCGTTCGTGCTGGAACATGCCCAGATTGTCGGGCGGCTGGTTTACGAGCGAATGCAATCCGTTCCGAAGGCGCTTTATGGAGCTGGTATCAAGTCCAACTATCAGGGTCAGGGCTTGAAATTATCAAAACATTTCAAAGCGGTGGAGAATTGAGCGCCTGCGGCGCATTTCCTTTAGCCCTTCGGGCGATTTCGCTCCGCTCGGGAGGTATTTGTGAAAAGAAGAAGGGGGATATTTTCAATTCTTGACATGGACAGGCATTTACTGGTCCATAAGACTTAGGGGGTACGCGGGTACCCCGTGAGGCGCCAGCCTAAACCCGCATCCTGCCAACCCATCAAGAAAAGGGGAGGATGCTTAATGGCGTCACCAACTGAAATCAACACACAACAACTGAACCGCCTGATCGGTACACCCGATTGCCCTGCAATCGTTGACGTTCGGACCGATGAAGATTTTGCCGATGAACCGCAACTGATCCCCGGAGCTTTCCGGCATCGCTTTGATGACATGGAAGGTCTTGGACCACGCCTTACCGGCTCCAAGGTAATTGTCTATTGCCAGAAGGGTCACAAGATTAGCCAAGGTGCCGCCGCTATACTGCGCGCGCGCGGCATAGCTACTGAAACACTGGAAGGGGGGCAATTTTCGTGGCGAGACGCTGGTTTTCCGATGGTCCGCGCCGCCGCCATTCCCCAGACCGGTGATGCGGGCAACACCAGATGGGTTACACGTCAGCGACCAAAAGTGGATCGTATCGCCTGCCCGTGGTTGATAAGGAGGTTCGTGGACCCAAACGCCCAGTTCCTGTTTGTTGCCGCTTCGCAAGTGGAAAACGTAGCCGAAAAGTTTAACGCGACCGCCTTTGATATCGAAAACACTTTCTGGAGCCACCGGGGCGAAAAATGCACCTTTGACACCCTGTTGGAAGAGTTTGCCCTGAAGTCGGCCCCTCTGGACCGGCTGGCAAAAATTATCCGCGCGGCCGATACCAATCGCCTTGATACAGCACCCGAAGCGGCCGGTTTGCTGGCGGCGTCCCTTGGTCTGTCGCGGATGTATCGTGATGATCTGCAACTGCTTGAAGCGGGCTTGGCGCTTTATGATGCTTTTTATCGCTGGTCGCGCGATGCAACGGACGAGGTCCATGACTGGCCAACAAATCCGGCGAAACGATGAAAACCCAAACACCGCCACCTGGTCTTTCTCAGCTATTCCACGTTTTCCTTCGAATTGGTTTGCTTTCCTTTGGCGGACCGGCGGCGCAAATTTCGCTGATGCACCGAGAACTGGTCGAAGAAAATCAGTGGCTGGGCGAAAGGCAATTTCTGAACGCGCTGAGTTTTTGCATGTTGTTGCCCGGCCCCGAGGCGATGCAGTTGGCTACCTACGCCGGTTGGCGGCTGCATGGCACACTCGGCGGGCTGATTGCGGGTTTGTTATTTGTCATCCCCGGGGCAATTGTGATTTTTGCCCTGGCGACGATTTATGCCCTGTTTGGTGATGTTCCCCTGCTGGCCACCCTGTTCCTGGGTGTTAAAGCTGCGGTGCTGATCATTGTGCTGGAGGCACTGCTACGTGTCTCGAAACGTGCGTTGACCGGGATGGCCCATTGGGCCATAGCTGCATTGTCATTCATCGGGATATTTTTCCTGTCTTTGCCCTTTCCGCTGATCATTCTGCTGGCCGCGGTTTACGGGTTTTTCTTTGGCAGCCAACCAAAAGAAAGTGTCGCGCATGGGCAGCTTATTGAAACGTCGCCACGCCAAACTGCCCTTACTATTATTGCCGGACTGATTATCTGGCTGTTGCCAATCACGCTGGTTTCTACAATGTTGGACCCGGAAATTCTGGGCACAATTGGTGTATTCTTCTCGAAGCTGGCGGTTGTAACCTTTGGTGGGGCCTACGCCGTGCTGGCCTATATGGCCCAGGATGTTGTTACCGGTTTTGGCTGGTTGAGTGCCGGTGAAATGATGGACGGGCTGGGGCTGGCGGAAACCACGCCGGGGCCATTGATCTTGGTTACTCAGTTCGTTGGATACCTTGCTGGGTTTCGCGAGGGTGGGATCGGGCTGGCGTTCGCGGCTGCCTCAATCACGCTATGGGCGACGTTTGTACCCTGTTTCCTGTGGATATTTACCGGCGCGCCCTACATTGAATGGATTTCAGCCCAGCCCCGTTTAAGTGGCGCACTAAGCGCGATTACGGCAGCGGTGGTTGGTGTCATCGCCAACCTGTCAATCTGGTTTGGCCTGCATGTGTTTTTCAATGAAGTCAGCCGCGAAACCCTTGGCGTGCTAACACTTTGGACGCCCGATCTGTCGTCACTTAATTGGCACGTCGTTATACTGGCAGCCGTTTGCGGGTTTCTGCTATTACGTTTGCATATGGGACTTGGGCGCGTATTGGCGATTTCTGCCGCACTGGGCTGGGTGTTGGCTACACTGGCTTAGAATCGGCCCAAACGGCGGGTAAGTTTTGCGGCCTTCCTAGCCTTTTTTGCCGTCTCTTTTGCCGCAAGTGCCTGTTGGTGGTCTTTCTGTTTCATATCTTCTTCACCGCCGCGCCGCCGGGTGGTGTAATTGATACCGGCGTCAATGCTACGGTTCATGATTTTGCGCATAAACAGGCGCGTAAACATGTTCACAAGTTGATTCATATTCAATTCATCGTCCTCCTAAGACTATTCATCTTCAAACATATCGACCTGATCTTCTTCGTCTTCATTCTCGTCTTCGTCCCCCAAAGCCATCCCCCCCGGAGCCGGGCGATTTTCCAGCAGACCGGCTGCGCGCAATTCTTTCAGCCCCGGCAAATCACGGGCATTTTCCAGCGCGAAGTGATCCAGGAAACCCTGCGTCACCACAAATGTGACCGGGCGACCCGGCGTCATCCGACGGCGACCAAAACGGATCCATTCCAGTTCCAACAGTTGATCAACGGTGCCCCGGCTGACAGAGACACCGCGGATTTCTTCGATCTCTGCGCGGGTAACTGGTTGATGGTACGCAATAATTGCAAGGGTTTCGATTGCCGCACGCGATAGCTTACGCACCTCGAAGGTTTCCTTTTGCATCAGAAAACCCAGATCAGCTGCGGTGCGGATGGCCCATGCGTCACCAACCTTTGCAACTTGTACCCCACGTCCTTGGTAGCGTTTACGCAGTTCTTCCAAAGCCCCGTCCGCATCTGCGCCGTGGGGCATGCGCCCGTTTAGTTCGGCCACGGTCACCGGCTCTGCGGTGGCGAACAGGATGGCTTCGACCATGCGGACCTGCTCTTCTTTTTCGGGGGCTTCAAACAGGCTTTCTTCTAATTCCTCAGACATTGTTCTTCTTTCGTATTTCAATCGCCGAAAATACTTCTGCCTGGCGCAATTCAATTGATCCGGCTTTGACCAGCTCCAGGGACGCCGCAAACGTCGCAGCAGTTGCTGAACGCCGCATCTCCGGGTCACTTTCCCAGCCTTCTGGCAAATAGCTTACCAAATCAGTCCAGTCCCCGGCAAAGCCAATCAAACCGCGCATCCGTTCAAGTGCTGCTTCCATGGTCAGAACCTTTTCACGGTCCATGGTGTAGGGGCGAAATTCATCCTTGGTACGAATACGCGCATAGGCCTGCATCAGGTCCAGCAAGGTTGCAGTATGGGTGACCCGACGCACCCGCGACACGCTTTCGGGAATACCCCGCACAAAGAAATCGCGGCCTTTCTGGTCGCGCGCCATGATTTGGGCTGCCGCCTCGCGCATGGCTTGCAGACGTTCCAGCTGAAACGCCAGATGTGCGGCCAGTTCGGCACCCGTTGGTCCTTCGTCGGCCGGGTCCGGCGGGAGCAAAAGTCGGGATTTCAAAAAAGCCAGCCAGGCCGCCATCACCAGATAATCTGCGGCGAGTTCTATACGCAGCGTTTTGGCTTTTTCTACAAAGCGCAAATATTGCTCTGCCAATTGCAGTACGCTGATTTTCCGCAGGTCAACTTTTTGGGTGCGCGAAAGCATCAGCAATAAATCGAGCGGGCCTTCATAGCCGTCAACATCGACTATCAATGCCTCAGATGCCAAACGCTCATCAAGTGCAACCACATTCAGATCAACTGCATCTTCAGACATAGGGGCTGCCCCCCATGATTTCTTCAAGCTCTGCTTCGGCGGCTGGTACATCAAGCGCCGTTGCTTCTACACGCGCCTTTATCGCAGCGTAGGCGCGGGTTTGGGAAGCATCTGACATCGGCCCTGCAACATTGGCTACTTCCCGCATTTCATCCAAATCGCCAGTGCAGTGCAAGATCATATCACAACCAGACTCAAGCGATTTGCGGCAGCGGTCATCCAGCGATCCACCTAAGGCTTCCATCGAAATATCATCCGTCATCAGCAGGCCAAGGAACCCAATTTCTTCGCGGATCATCGAAATGATCCTGGACGATTGAGTCGCGGGCAATTCATCAAGGTCGCTGTACACAATATGCGCGGTCATTGCCAATGGCAGGTCTGACAATGCTTTGAAAACTGCGAAATCCGTTTCCTGTAATTCCTGCGCGCCTGCGTTCACGCGCGGCAGATCCAGATGACTGTCTACCGTAGCGCGGCCATGGCCCGGCAGGTGCTTGACCACCGGCAAAACACCCCCGGCGAAATACCCGTCGGCTACCGCGTGGGCAATTTCTACGACACTTTCCAGATTGTCACCGTAGCACCGATTTGCCAGTATCGGATGGGTTTCGGCAGTTACAATATCGCCCAAGGGTGCGCAGTTTGCGTCAATGCCTACGGCTTTCAGTTCATCGGCAATCAGTCGGGAACGTAGCCACATCGAACGGGCGGCATTTTTACCTGCACGTTTGCAATGATCCAAGGCCGGCATCCATTCCCGCCAATGGGGTGCCCACATCCGCTGTACGCGCCCGCCTTCCTGATCGATCAGTACAGGGGCATCCCAGCCAACACTGGCGCGAAGTTCACTGGTTAGGCGGTAAAGTTGTTCAGGGTGTTCTATATTCCGGGCAAACAGAATAAACCCCCAAGGATTGGTGTCCCTGAAAAAATCCGTTTCATCAGCCGTTAGACGTGGGCCCGCACATCCGAAAATATACGCGCCCTGCCCCATTTACCGTGTAACAACCGGTATGCAGTTTGCCTGCTCGGCCAAAAGTGCTGAACAGAACCGACGGGCGTCTGACAGATCGTCAAATCCATGGGCCCGCAGACGATAGAAAACCTTGCCGCCCGACTGTGCCTTTTGAATAACCCGGGATTTGTCGACCATGAATTCATCAAATTGGGACGAAATTTTCAGCCATTGGCTTTCGGCGATTTCAACGGATTCGTAGGCCCCCAACTGTGCAAGTCGTGTTCCAACCGGTATTGTATCAGGATCTACTGTCGCAACCTCCGAAGAAGCATCCGGCAGCACATCTGGTGTAACTTGCAGCGACGCCAACTGCACACCCTCGGGCAAGACCGGGCGCAATGTTGGGCGCAGAGAGCGCGAAACACCTGCGATCGTGGCGGCAATAGTTTCTGGCACAGATTGCAGTTCAGGCTGGGGAACAGCGGCTTGCGAACTGGCCTCTTGAAGTGCTGCGGCAATCATTGTGGCTTGATCGGCCGCAGGCAATTCTTCTTCTTCTGCCGTATTTGTCAGCGACTGAACGTCGGTTACAACTTCTGGCGCTATATTCAAATCAGTTTCGACCGGTGCAACTACGCTTTCTTCTACCTGTAGGGCCTGCAAATCGCCGGCTGTCTGATCTTCTGGTGTCAAAACTGTTGGTTTAGGGGCCAGAACTAACCGATCCGCCGGGGCTTCTGCCTCACCTACGGCTGCGATATTGTTCACGGCCAGCCCCTGATAATCTACCGATGTACCACCGGGGTCAGCCGGGGCGACACGCATCGGCCCTTCCAGCGCACGCACCACCGGAACCCCGGAAACGTCGCGCACCATCAATTGATATCCCCAGTAAACCAGCCCAGAAATCAGCGCCACCGACACCAGCGCCCCCAGCCAGTTCATCATGCCTGTCACGTTGACACCGCTTAAGGGGGGAACCCCATCCACGGCTTCGCCATATTCAATATCCGCCATTTTGCCTCACTGCCCGAGCAGCGGAAACTCCGCGCACGGTTTACCTTGCCTATGCCTCCTCCGGTTATTCTCGACGTTTGCGCTTGTTATTCAGCGCATTTCCGTCGCCGGAGTTACCCCCAGAATACCAAGACCTGCGGAAATAACAACGGCTACCGCCCTTGGCAGGGCAATTTTTGCCGCGGAAGCCTCTGGATTATCGTCTTGCAGGAAGCGAAGCTCGGGTTTTGCATTGCCCCGGTTCCAAAGCGCGTGGAATTCTGAGGCCAGATCATAGAGATAAAACGCGATCCTGTGCGGCTCATAGCCCTTTGCAGCAATTTCCACCAAACGCGGCCATTCCGCGAGTTTTCTGGCGACGGCGAATTCCGCCTCATCTTCCAGATGCGCCTCATCCGTTAGCGTCACGCCAGCTTGTTCTGCCTTGCGCAACACCGAACACACCCTTGCATGGGCGTATTGCACATAAAACACCGGATTGTCCTTGGACTGGTCCAGCACCTTATCAAAATCAAAATCTAGCGGCGCGTCGTTTTTGCGGGTCAACATTACAAACCGCACCACGTCCGGTCCGACCAGATCGACCACTTCGCGCAGGGTCACAAACGTCCCTGCCCGTTTTGACATCTTGAAAGGTGCGCCATCTTTATACAGTCGCACCAGTTGCGTCAGCTTGACATCCAG
>CAZRHV010000039.1:0-5978 GCA_964599985.1 uncultured Marinosulfonomonas sp.
CTGAAGGCACCGCAATGGAGATGACGGGCATGGACATGGCGGAAGGAGGTCTGAAGTTGACCGAGGACGGTGATTTTGACCGTGAGATTGAGCTGGTGATGGCCGAATGGGGTTATTCAGACATGCAGATCGATGTCAAAATGGGCGAGCGTATCAAGCTGACCATCAAGAACGGCGGCACCATCCCCCATGAGTTTATGTTCATGACCATGCCGGCGATGGCCGCGGTGAATTATCGTGCGCTGCGGGCGGATTGGAGCCTGCTGGAGCATGAGGCGCTATTTGAACAGTCGCTGGTTTTGCCGGGGGGTGAATTTTCCCTGATTGTGGAAGTGCAGCAGGCCGGTGCGTGGATGTTCATGTGCATGCTGCCCTATCACATGCAGATGGGGATGATGGGGCAGATGGCCTCGGAAGGTATGGCAATGAGCATGGATATGTAAACCAATTGCCGGCGCGTACGCAAAGGGCCCTCTGCCCTTCGTATGCGCCTGCGAATATGTCTCTATTACCCGCCTCATATCCCCGGGGGATACCGGCGCAACAACAGGTGCCAAGATGAGCGAAACGTCAGTCAATTCAACATTTCCCAGCCCGACGTTACAGGACTGCTACGCGCTGATGAAACCGCGGGTGATGTCGCTTGTGGTGTTCACCGCGGCAATTGGTCTGCTGGTCGCGCCGGGGGTGATGGACCCGTTTCGCGCTCTGGCGACGGTGTTGTTCATCGCCATCGGCGGCGGCGCATCCGGGGCGCTGAACATGTGGTGGGACGCAGACATCGACGCAGTGATGCGCCGCACGGCCAGCCGACCAGTTCCGGCGGGCCGGGTTACGCCGGAACTGGCACGAAATCTGGGGCTTGGGCTAGCTGCCCTGTCAGTGATCATGCTGGGGCTGGTTTCCAACTGGGCGGCCGCGGCGTTGCTGGCGTTCACCATATTTTTCTACGTGGTAATTTACACAATCTGGCTGAAGCGCACGACGCCGCTGAACATCGTGATTGGTGGTGCGGCTGGGGCGTTTCCACCGATGATCGGCTGGATTGCGGCAACCGGGGGTCTGAGTATCGAGCCGGTACTTATGTTTGGTCTCATATTCATGTGGACGCCACCGCATTTCTGGGCGCTGGCATTGTTTATGCGCGACGACTACTCGCGCGCCGGGGTGCCGATGCTGACCGTCACCCACGGTCACGCCGAAACCCGCAGACAGATCCTGATTTACGCGCTTGTCCTGGCGGTGGCCGGATTGGCACTGGCATTCACATCAATCGGCGGCCCGGTTTATCTGTTGATCGCACTGATTTTCAACGCCTTGTTTCTGCGAGGCGCGTGGCAGTTGATGCTGCGCAATGAACAAATCGCCGAAGCCGATTCTTACCGAGCAGAAAAACGGTTTTTCCGCCTGTCGCTGATCTATCTGTTCGCGCTTTATATCGGGCTGTTGTTCGAAATCATACTGCGCGGCGCCGGTTTGGAATGGGCAAGTTGGCCAGTATTTTGAAAAAGCACCAAACTAGCGAAAATGTTGATGCTGCCCTTCAGGTTTAACCGTTCTCTTAGTTAATACCATTTTCCCTTTGAAGCACTCTGATATAGCTCGCTATGTACTTCACATCCGCATCCGTCAGCCCCTGAATTGGTGGCATGTTGCCAAAGTTCCAATGGTGGGACTGGACGCCGTTTTTAGCAGCCGTAACAAAAGCCATATCCCCGTGGTGGTTAGGCTCATAGATCTTGTGCACCAAAGGCGGTGCCACACCATTTTGACCGGCGGCATTTGAACCATGGCAAGCCGCACACTTAGCGTCAAAGGCACGTTTGCCGATCAAAGCCGCACTCGAAAATTCCTCAGGGATTTTAACCGAAACTATCGCATCGCCCTGTACAATATCTGATGTGTCAGTTGCCGTCATGGTCTGCCCGGTATCGGGAGTCTGGGCATTAAAGTAGATGATCGCAGCCCCTGCGATCAAAACACCGCCCACAAGGGCGAGAAGAAATTTGCTCATTGTAAATCCTGTACCCGACTAAACACCTGGAGAATATCGGCCTGTATTTTACCGCTTTCGGGTCAGATAAGTTTGACCTGGGTGCCCACTTTAGTCAAATCAAACAAGTCTGCAATCTGTTGATTGTAAAGCCCAATACAGCCATTGGAGGATTTCCGGCCAATCTTGCGAGTATCATTGGTGCCGTGAATTCGGTAGTACTGCCAAGACAGATATAATGCATGCGTTCCAAGCGGGTTGTCGGGACCGGGACCGACATAATCCGGCCAAGCCGGGTTGCGTTTTTTCATCGCAGGGGTTGGGGCCCAGCTTGGGCCATTCACTTTGCGTATGATTTTTGTGTAACCAAGCCGGGTGAGATCGTCACTAAGCGGCACCGACGTCGGATAAACGCGGGTTACGGTTTCGTCTTCTGACCAGTATTGCAGCATCCGCGAAGTCGTGTCGGAAATTATCACCCCATTGCGCAGCGTATCAAAATGGTCCTGCCAGTTGTGCAAAATGAATGAAGAAATGTTTCTGCGGATAACCGGCGCGCCAAGCGTGACACTTGCAACCTGTGCGGACAGCGGTGTCGTGGTGGCCATCAGCCCCAACGACGTCGCACCGATCAAAACTTCACGGCGGGTTGGTATTTTATCAAATTTGTTGTTCATTGCCAGCCTCTAACAGTTTTATTTTTACTTTTAACCGTTTAACAACAATCCAGCGCTGGAAGGTCAATCATTTTTTGTTCACCTTTTCGTGTCGAAGGCTTCGCTGATCACCGTGCACCCAATTCGACGATAAGCTGACGAAAAACGCGCTTGGAATACCCCAATTGCGCCGTTTTTTTCCACCCGGATTGACAGCATTAAGGGCTTTCAAATCAGCACTATTGCAATACGACCATCAGGGCTGACAGCTACATGGTGAACGGCACCGGCAACATCTATCCTGCGCGCAATCTCACCTGTGTCAGTTCGCAGGATCGTTACAGTACTGATCTGATCATCATCTGCCAGCGTTTCAGCTGCCCCGTTTTCGCAGTTGTTGGTGATTAGATATTAAGGGCGTTTCGCCGCTCTTCATATTCCGACTTATCTATTTCTCCGCGCGCGAATCTTTCATTCAGCAAACCCAGCGCGTTATCTCGGGGCTGCTTTGCTCCACTGACGCCCATCAATCGCAACACCGCAACGACTGCTGCAATAATAACCGCAATGAACAGAACCATCATAAGTGGCCCAAAGAACCAGCCCCCAATCCCCATACCGTATCCCATATGTCCGTAACCCCAACTGTTTACGCCAACCTCGTGCTGCGCGGCGAGTGTGATCTGCGCCGATAACACGGTCAGGGCGGCCGCTACGCCTGTTATTTTATTGAACGATTTCATATCGCTCTCCTTTGTAAAATTCATCTTGTTGTTCGCGATTTCACGAACTGTTCAATGCGCGACTACAGCGCAAATGGGTGGATGATTCAAACAATCGGAGGGTGGAATGGCGGTGCAACCACCTGATCCCGGACAGGTACCGCGATTACTCCGGCTTCGGAATTCAATAAGCCGAACGGGGCCTCAAATCTGGCTGGCTGGATCAATGCAACGCTACAATGAGCCATCTGCAAGCAAACGATTTCATCTCCAGCAACATACAGCGCAGGCTGTTCCATCAAATTTTCAATGACAGTCCCCGATACAGTATCTTCAGCCCAGACCCCATTGGGGTCAACAATTGCCATAGCATTCAAAATGACAATTATAGCGAATAACATCGGCAACAAACCGCGACCTGTAAGGCCTGTCAGTCTTGTAAATCGGCCGATGATTATTCTTGCTCGCATGACTTGGAAGCTCCTGCTGCATCCGAATAGGGCATCAGAGTAAATTCACATTGATCTGCGTCAAATTGAATGTGGTCCGTGAAGCCACTGGGCTGGTATCAGCAATACCAAAAGGACAAAATCAATTTTGTCCGCTATTGTCTGACAGCACCCCAATCCCGTGTTGGGTTGAATATTGCCGCCGGTGTTGGCATTATCCGAGTGGGCCGTTTGCTGTCTACTGCCGGTGAAGTCGCTTATGCAGTTAGACTGAATTCAGCATAATTTACTGCTCAGGCTGGTTGGGTTTTGGGCACTGTTGGCGCTTGAATACCTGCCTTTAGTGCAGGAAAAAAGTTAGGAGCGTCTTCTAAACGCACAACTAAAGACAAAGACCATCCAGCACCCATGCTGGACAGATACCGGCCTGTTTGAACTGAACCCTTCGAAATGGTGCAATGTGACTATTCTTGGTGTGGATATGAAACTTAACAGACGTGTTTTTCTTTCTTGCTGCGGCACATTGAGCATTGCGGCATGTGCTGGCACCACGCTCCCTGCTCAACGTGCCAGCTCGGGTAAGCTGCCCGCAGACTTAAGGCCGATTAAAAACCCAGACTTTGTGAACTGGTTAGCGTCATTCCGGCCGCGCGCACGCCGCGCTGGCATTTCTTCCGCAACTTTAGATGTGGCGCTCGCGGACGCCGGCTACATTCCCGGCGTCATCACCCGCGACCGCACCCAGATACAAACCCGCCGGACCTTAGAAGAATACCTCTCTATCGCGACATCAGATGAAAGGCTCACGAAGGGCCGCGCCATGTTCAAAAGACACGCAAATACGCTCGCCGCCATCGAAGCGCGATTTGGCGTCGATGCGCGGATCGTTACTGCGATCTGGGGCATGGAAAGTCAGTTTGGCGAAAAGCGTGGGAAAATTCCGGTCATTTCTTCGACAGCCACGCTGGCTTTTGATGGGCGTCGTGCGGACTTCTATGAAACCCAGTTGATTGCCGCTTTGCGCATCCTTGATCGCGGCGATACCACATCCCGGCAACTAACTGGCAGCTGGGCGGGCGCTATGGGACATACGCAGTTCATACCCACATCCTATCAAACATTCGCAGTCGATTTCACGGGTGACGGACACCGCGATATCTGGGGTGACGATCCCGCTGATGCACTGGCTTCAACCGCCAGCTATTTGGCGCGAAACGGCTGGCGTACTGGTCTGAAGTGGGGGGCAGAAGCCGGAACGGCCGGCCCATCCGGGCGCACCATCCAACCCCAAAGTGGTGGGGTGAAATTTACAGTGACACATAACTTTAATATCATCAAAACTTACAACAATTCCGACTTTTACGCGATTGGTGTTGGCCATTTGGCGGATCGAATTGGTGGTGCAGGCCCGCTGCAGGGCCGCTTTCCACCGGACCCCAATGGACTAACCAAAAATGACCGGCTCACCATTCAGCGTGCCCTCACCGCGCGTGGCTTTGATGTTGGCACGGTCGATGGTGTTATCGGTGCAAAGACTGAGGCCGCGATACGTGCTTTTCAGCAAAGGCAGGGCTTGGCCGTTACTGGAACTGCAACGCTCGATGTCCTTGCCATGCTTCGCTAACCTTCGTGGATGCAGCGGCCCCTAGCCTACATTTGCCGGTTCATCTTCGCCAGATCGGGGTGCATATAAGCCTCTGGGTAGGGCATTGGGCTGAATGGTCCTAGGGGCACAACATTGTTCCATGAGCGACCAAAATACCCCTGCCGACAATGATCCAGCGAATTGCTTTCCGCAACGCCTGGCAACGCATAGACGCGACATAACCACCGCCACAGATGCGGGTAGTCCACAATTCTGGCGCCATTCAGCTTCATGCGCAGATAATAAACCGGGTCATGGCGATAGAGTGTCGGGAACAGACGCAGATCACATTCGGTGAACGTGTCTCCGGTCAGGAATGGCCGGTCGTCTGCCGCTAGGCGCGTTTCAAGCGTGGATAGCATGCTGAAATAGGCATCAAATGCCGCCGCATAAACCGCCTGATCCGACGAAAACCCCGCCTTGTAGGCACCATTGTTAATGTTGGCGTAAATTTCTTGGTTGAGGGTATCAATCTCATGGCGCAGCGCACTTTTACTTGGATACAGGTCAGGG
>CAZRHV010000039.1:6078-19896 GCA_964599985.1 uncultured Marinosulfonomonas sp.
GTTGAGGGTATCAATCTCATGGCGCAGCGCACTTTTACTTGGATACAGGTCAGGGCGGTCTGCATCAGGATAGGTACTACCCAAAGCCCCCGCAGATGCGTTCAGCATACGAATTATTTCAGCGCTTTCATTATTGACGATCCGTTTGGTTTTCTTGTCGTAAAGCACGGGAACTGAACCCTCATCAGACCCTTCTGCCGCGTAAATCTGTTTCACCAGCCGGAAATCTTTGCCAGTGCCGGTTTCATTTGTGCATTCAGGCAGCGCCGCGCCGGTCAGGGTGGCAATACGCCCGGGGTTGAATTCCCAAAGGTTCGGCGCGACGGGATCATCATCACCGGTCCGGCCGGGGAATACGACATCCAACGAAATGCTGTCCTGTAACCCAAGCACATTGCGCGCCAGCGTCACCCGGTGGCACCAGGGGCAATTCAGCGCGACAAACAGATGATAGCGACCGGGTTCTGCCGGAAAGTTCGCATCACCCAAAACACTGCGAAACCCGCTGACACCCCGAACGAATTCGCCCTTGCTCCGACGTTTCACAGCGTTCTTTTGGCTTTCTTCGACAGATGTATCAGTTGTCGGTTCTTTCATTTTTCATCCCATTATCCCCGCAAACGGTGGTGCAAAATAATCGGCACCGCCAATTCTTCTTCATCGCTTAGGTGCCGCTTTAGGAATGCTTCGATCGTCTCAGAGATACCGTGCAGATCACCCGCTTCATTGCGCACCTGTTTCTCATCCAGCTGCGCCAATTGTATGACACGGTTGGCCGTTTTGGAAAAACTTTCCAGGACAACATCCAGTTCCTGATGGTCTTTTTCCAAAATCTCCAACCCGGCGTCGAACCTTGGATCGGCCGCCGACAGTTCGGGAAAATAGCTGTTATCTTCCCACCCGTGATGCCCATGCAGGTTTCGAACCATCATATCCCCGTAATAGGATATGCGCGCCGCGAAGTCGTCAGTATCGCGCGATTTATCCAGGAATTTTTCGGTCTCTGTGCGAATGATCCCGCCCAGTTGCCGAAACATCTTGTGCGCCCCAAGCCAATGTTCGGTTTTTTCCTTAAACCCGGGATGTGCTTGCCATGTGTCGCGTGGATACACATCCAGAAGAACGCGCATTTCCGCGGGCATTTCATCACTGCGCATGTCAAAAACCTGGGCCATCTGCGTCAATCCTTTGTATTCAGACCAGCAAAACGCACGCCACTTAAATTGGCCATTTCACGTTTCCATGTGGTGATGTCATCAGGGTTGAAATCGGACAGATTGGCGTGGCCACAAGCACGGGCAAGAACCTGCATCAGTTCCACCGACGCGCCGAAATATCGCGCCAGTTTTTCGGCGCCAACCTGCACATCCAACCGCTTGCGCAGCTCTGGTTTTTGCGTGGCGATACCAACCGGGCAATTGTTGGAATTGCAGATACGGGCGGCGATACAGCCCACGGCCTGCATCGCAGAATTGCTAAGCGCAATAGCATCCGCCCCCATGGCCATGGCCTTGGAAAAATCCTCGGCAACCCGCAAACCGCCGGTGATAACCAGTGTGACCTCGCGCCCGGTTTTTGCGTCCAGATGGGCGCGCGCGCGGGCAAGTGCCGGGATCGTCGGAACCGAGATATGATCGCGGAAAATAAGCGGAGCAGCACCGGTGCCACCGCCGCGCCCATCCAAAATGATGTAATCGGCACTGGCCGCCAGCGCAAAGTCGATGTCATCTTCAATGTGATTGGCCGAGAGCTTGAATCCAATGGGAATGCCGCCAGACAGTTCGCGCACTTCATCCGCAAGTTTTTTAAAATCGGCCGGCGTGTTCAGATCCAGAAATGTTGCCGGTGAAATGGCGCTCTTACCTGGCTCCAATCCACGTACCTCAGCTATTTTACCTTGTACTTTATCACCGGGTAAATGCCCGCCAATACCGGTTTTCGCGCCCTGCCCGCCCTTGAAATGAAACGCCTGAACGCGTTCTGCCAACTCGGGTTTCCACCCGAATTTCGCAGAGGCCAGTTCATAAAAATAGCGGGAATTCTCTGCTTGCTCCTCGGCCAGCATGCCCCCCTCTCCAGAGCAAATCCCGGTCCCTGCCATCTCAGCCCCGCGCGCTAATGCCGTCTTGGCCTCCTCTGAAAGCGCCCCAAAGCTCATGTCAGAAACGAACAGGGGAATGTCCAACTGCAATGGTTTGGCAGCTCGGGGCCCAATGGTGACTGATGTCGCCACCGACACATTGTCCAATAACGGTTTGCGAGCCAGTTGTGCCGGCAATATCTGAATGTCATCCCAATGGGGCAAGTCTTTGCGCGGCACACCCATTGCGCCCATTTCCCCGTGATGCCCAAGTTTAGACAACCCGTCCCGCGCCAGTTCGTGAATACGCGCAACGGTTGGTTCCTCTGGCGTTGGCACGGCTGCGGGTACTTTTGATATTGGCGCCGGGGCCGGATCGCCCGCGCTAAGATCGCCAAGGCGCGCATGTGTCCCATCGCAAAACGGCGCATCGGCGCTGGATTTGCATTGGCACAGGGCCGCTTCACCGGCTTTTTCAGCGGTAAATTTCAAGGGCGTAATGCCGGTCCCTGCGTGTGAGCCATCACAAAACGGCTGGCTCGCTGATCTGCCGCAGCGACACCAGTAATAGTCTTTGCCTGCCTCGAGCTCAACCTTCTTAGGAAATGTCGCGGCAATTACCGGGGCGGTTTTTTCAGTCATTCCTGGGGTTCCTAATTCTGAATGGTTTATTGCAAGAAGCTCATTTTTTAGATGTTTATTTTACTTTGACAAAACAAGCCAAGCCACAAATGAATCCGCCTCATCAAGGGGCAGCTCCTGCTTTTGTTTTCCGGTGTTATTTCAAATCGTTGTAAGCCGCCGGTACGTTCATATTCGGATGAACCCAGCCAAACAATGCGTAGCCCTGAAAATCAGGCAGCTGAACACGCGCGACTGTGTCTTCAACGCTCAATCCTTCCGAAATCGCGGCCGACACTTCGGTTTCGATCGCCGTCAGATAATCCACGCCCCACTTAATAGCGGCAATATCAGTGACTGGCCCGTGGCCCGGTACAACCTTTGTTTCAGCATCAAACGCATCATAGACAGTTTGGAACGTGTCGCGAGTTTCGACCAAGTGCCCGTCCAGCAACCATGGCACCGCCGGCACCTGGGCAACGATTGCGTTGCCTGTCCACAAAACATTTGCTCCAGACACTGAAACGAACAGATCGCCACCGGTTTGGGCAAACCCGTAATCCGTTATGTCGACGGACATTCCGCCCAGATCAACCGACAGGGTGCCGCCTTCACCCACCAGAATATCCGCATCGGTCGCAACGACTTCTTCGATGCCACGGCCTTCGCCAACACCCGCTCTTGCATTTTCGCACCGCCCGGCGGGCTGTTTGGGATTTCGTGAACGAAAAAGGCAAACCTCAATCGTTTGAGTTTCAGCCATTCCTGAATTCAAACAGCGGCGTATTTCTGCTGGAAGCAACACTAAAGGGGCTTGGAATTGCCCGCCTGCCTGATTTTGTCGCTTCAAAAGCGCAGGCAGCGGGTCGGCTGGTTCCGGTCCTGTCTGACATGGCAATTCCGGATTTGGGAATCTATCTGGTTCACGCCGAAAACCGGCGCCTCAACCGCAGAATGCGGCTATTTGCAAAAGAGATAAAACAGGCGTGTTTGGCGTGACCCATTTCGCAGTTAATTTCTATTCTCGATATTCAGTTTCGCACCGCCCCCTGGGGCACAGGCTATACGTTCGGCTATGATGGCGAGGGGCGGCGCAGGTCGCCGGGCAGCCTCTACACCTCCAACGCCCACAACCAGCTAACCGAGGGTCAGCTCTGCATCCTTGATGCAACATGGAACTGATCGGTATGCGCTACAAGTCACTCATACCCGGTCATCTCAAGATAGCCCTGCCCGGTGTGGCTCCCGCTGATGGTGACCGGCCCCTCCCAGTATGGCACACTGGTGGCCATCCATGCGTCGGGGTTGATCGCCTGCACGGTTACATCAATGCCCTGTGCTGGCAGGCGTACTTGCCAACGCACCGGTATACTGCGCCCAGCCACCTCATGTTCCGCCAGCGGGACCGCAGAAAATGCACCGTCGGGATAGGCAACGCTCTGCCCGTCCGGGGCAATCCAGGTGGCGGACGTGAACACATCTCCATCTGTTTGGCGCAGGGAAAAACCCATCAGTTTGTTGCCGTCATCGAACGAAAGTGAAAACCAATCCCAGCCGGTTTGGTCAGCACCAAGTGGCTGGGTCGACCATTCCCGGTCCAGCCAGGCGATACCGGAAACCTCAATATCTCCCTCTGGCAATGTGAGGATGCCAGCGATGTCATAAAATGGCTGTGAATAATAATATGACGCCTGCCCGCCCGCCGATTTCACCGAATACCCGCCGCTCCCATGCAACACCAGCGGGCCGCTGGCGGTCAGCGCCATATCATAGGCAAAATTGGTCCCCGTTGCGGTCATTGTCAGGGTATCAAACGTGCCTTCCAGCACCCAGTCATCAATCCAGGCTTTAAACGGCGAGGCCCCTGCCCCCGCCTGCCCTATGCCACCACGCGCCAGCCGCTCGCTGACGTAATGTGCCTGCGGCGTGGTGATCGCGGCATGTCCCATCCACAGCTGCGGCGCGCTCCAGCCACTGCCAGCCTCAGGTGCCAGTGCGGTACGAAACAGCGTCCATTGCAAGCCGTAAGGCGTGCCATCAGGCCCGGTCAGATTGGCGGTGATATACCACCATTCAATTCGAAAATCAGGGTGCGGCCCGTGGTCAGCGGGAAATTCAAACTGTGGATCCGGGGCCGGCACTGAAAATCCTTCAATGTTGCTACCCAGCCCGGCAAAACCCTGTGAATAGACACTAAATGGGGTGAATATCAGAAAAACTAAGACCCTAACGTTCATTGGAAAATACCTTTAGCAGATCAGCAGGCGGGGTGCGGGCAAGCCGCCACGCAGGCCAAAGTGCCGCCAATAGCGCCGCCATAAGCGCTAGCCCACCAAGGCGTGCATAGTCGGCGGGAAAGAAAAACATTGGCAATCGCCAGCCAAAGGCTTCGACATTGACCACCGCCAACAGCACCCATGCCAGCGCCAGCCCCAGTGGCAACGCCAGCACTGATGTCAACACCGCCAAAAGCACCGCACGGATCAGTTCAAGCCGCCCCAACTGCGCCCGTGTCAGCCCCACAGCCCAGGCCGGGGCCAGTTGCGGCAGGCGCATGGTGGCCAGCGTCAACAGGCTCATCAATATGGCAAAACCAGCCACAGCCAGTGTCATCACATTCAACGCTGCGGTGACCGTGAAAGTGCGGTTAAAAACCTCCAGCGAAAAGGCTTTAATACCAGCCTGATCGATCACATTGCTGGCAGACAGACCAAAGTCATCTTCTAAAGCCGCCACCAATGCTGCCACATCCGCGCCCGCCAGCCGCACCCCAAACCTGCGCGGCACTACCTGCGGGAACAACGCCCCAAACAACTGTTCACCAATAATAGCTTGCCCAATCGGATTGCCATAATCGCCGTAAATCCCTGCAATAGGCAATGTTTCACCGGCCACAGTGACCATTTGCCCAATCACCAGCCCAGCCCGGCGCGCCATCTGTTCGTTCACCAGCACCACGTCACCTTTGGCGACCAGATCCCAGGCGTCAGGCATTGATTGTAAAAAAGCCCAGTTGTCCCGATAGGTGGCATGGTCGCGCGGGCCAAACACATCTGTCGGCAGGCCTGCGATCTCAATCCGCTGCGACTGGATCGGCAGAACAGCGTCAACCCGCGGGGTCAGAAACTCCTGCAAGGCCACCGCCTGTTCAGCGGTATCAGCAGAAATATACAGCTCGGATGCCAGCCGCTGATCCAGAAACCCGGTAAACGTCAGGCGAAAGCTGGACACCATAGTTGAAACGCCCACATTCGCGGCCATCGCCAGCAGCAATGCCATCAAAGCCAGCGACAATCCCGGTAGTTGTTGCCGTGTATCGGCCCAAAACCAACTGGCCACGACGCCCCGCGACATCCACTGGCCAAGCGCCAGTGCGCGGTCAAGCAAGTACGGCAACGCGAGTGCCGCGCCAATCAGCAACGCTGCAAGCATCGCGAACCCCGCCAGCAACCCGGTGCCAAACATGGCCAGCAGGCCGGCGATTGCTAACAGCGCCAGTGCCGCCAAAGACATCATTGTTGCATCGCGCCCTGCGGCCATCGCCATGGCGCGCGGGTGGGCCGATGCCAGCAGCGGCAATTGCGCCAACCGCCAAAATGCCCCACTGGCAGCGATCGCTGTTCCACCCACGGCAATCGCCAGTCCTGACAGCCACCATGCCGGGCGCAATTGCAGGGTGCCGGCGACGTCTGCTCCGTAAAGACCATGCAAAGTTGCGGCCACATCAGGCATCAGCAACGCGGCGATTCCATAGCCCAGCATCACACCAATTCCGCCTGCAATCAGCGACAAAACCAACAGTTCCGCTACCAGCAACAGCATCAGCCGGCGCAAAGGCACTCCCAATGCACGCAGGGTTCGCACCACCGGGCGGCGTTGTTCAAAGGCCAGCCCGATAGCTCCGTTTACGATGAAAATACCGACCGCAAAGGAAAGCATCCCAAAGGCTGATAAATTGAGGTGGAAGCTATCAGTCAGCCGCCCAATATCGGAACCGCCCTGCACCCGGCGCAACCTGAGTTCGGGGGCAATCTCGGCGAGAACCCCCTGAACAAGCGGCTGATCCTGCGCAACAATCAAACGGGTTATACCACCCGTGTCACCCAGCAACCGAAGCGCCACGCCAATATCGGTGATCGCAGTTCCCGGCGCTACATCGGGCGTCAGAACCAGCGCAGCATCAATTTCACCGTCCAGCTTTTCCAGTGTATCAGCGCCGGCAAAAACCTGCCCCTGACCGCCAAGAAATGCGCCCAATTCCGACACTTGTGCAAAGGAAACCTGGCCCAGACCATCGGGGGCCGTCAGCGGCTCTACCCCGATCAGGCGAACACCGTTCAAACGCCCTTCAACCACCGGGCTGACCAGCCAGCCGGCCCGGCGCAATGCAACATATGTGGCGCGCGAAATATGTAAACCATCGGGGGCAATGATCTGATCAAACTGCCCTTCGCCAAGTGTGGCGGCGGCCGCGTCATAGCTTGCCCTGGCTTCGGTATTAACAGCCTGAACGCCGGACCAAAGCGCCGTTGCCAGCGCCAGGCCCGCAAGTAAAGTAAATAATTGCAAAGGGTTACGCAGCCAGTGCGACATGATCGCCTGCAAAACGGCCCCGGTCATACGATTTCCCCGCCCCGCAAATGCAACCGCCGCCCCATCCGCTGCGCCACCCGTTCAGAATGGGTGACCATCAGCAGACCTGCGCCGGTTTCAGCGACCAGTTCCAACATCAGATCAAGAACAATTCCGGCAGTTGCTTCGTCCAGATTTCCTGTCGGCTCATCCGCCAGAACCAGCCGCGGTTTTGCGGCCAGTGTGCGGGCGATGGCTACCCGTTGCTGCTGCCCACCAGACAGTTGTTCCGGGTATTTTCGCCTGTGTGGTGCAAGGCCCATACGCTCAGTCAGCGCGGCCCACCAATCCGAGTCGTCCCGACCGGCAAGGCGCGCCTGAAACGCGATATTGTCAGCGACCCGCAGGCTAGGGATCAGATTGAACTGTTGAAACACAACCCCAACAACGCCCCGTCGCAGCCCTGCCCGCCCGGCATCATCCAAGGCGCCAATATCGATGCCATCGATCAATATTTGTCCGCTGTCCGGCACATCCAATCCACCAATCAGATGCAACAGCGTGCTTTTCCCGGAACCGCTTTCGCCTGTCAGCGCCAGCGTTTGTCCGGCATCCAGTGACAGGTTTATCCCGTGCAAAACGTCAACCGGGCCATCGCTGGTGCGGAAGGTTTTACAGATGTCTTGCGCGTCCAAAAGCATGGTATCTGCCTTACCACGCCAGGCTGGCAAGGGAACCCCGGCCGTTGCGCTGGTCTGTCGAAATGCCCACCAAATAGCCCGGGTTTTCGCTGTAAAGGATCTGCAAAATCAACCACCTTTCAAGTTTTATAGTGTTATATCAATCAGTTAACGTATTTCCCAAAAAGTTGACAGCTGTCAACTTTTACGCCGCCTGAGCCTCGGGTCGGAGCAGCGCCATGATCATCGGTCCCGGTGAAAACCCATCCGTTTCCGCCTTGCGCGTTAACGCCCGCAAGTAGCCGCCGGGTGAGCGAATATCCGTAATCCGCTGCAACATACCCGCCACCGTAACCGCCGCTACCTCTGGCCCCATAGTCGCCTGCGCCTGTTCCCACGCATCCGGGCTGATCCCCATCATGCCGCGCACAAATCCGGCCAGCGCCACCAGCTCATGCCAGTGCCTTGGTTTGTCCGGGGCGTAGGGGATTATATCTGGGCAGGCTTTTAGCACCAGCGCCAGCGGCAGGTTCGGCAGCTCCCTGCCCTCTTTCGGTTCGGGCGCAATTTCAGGATCAGACTTTTCGCCTTTGTCTTTCTCTCTGCAAAGTTCAGATTCATAAGAGTCTGGTTTTGAATTCTGATAGTGACGCTCAGAATTGGCGTCATTGCCGTCCATTTCTTCTGTTCCAACCAACAAAGCATGTATCCTGGACAGCATTCCCTTTAGCGCGCTCGCCAGCCCTGTCAGCACGTCCACCGCCAGGTTCCGGCGCATCTGCTTGTGGATATCCAGCAGGGCCGCCTCATGGGCCTTCCACGGGCCGCTGGCGCCGCTCTCTTGCCCGTAGAGCACCAGCTTGAGCGCATCGCGCTTGAGCAACGACACATCCTCTCGCAACCGCTTCAGGCGTTGCGCGGCGGCGTTCGCCTCGGCTGCTGCATGGATGATGTCCTGAGCGCGTACCAGAAGCGGGCGCAGATCAAAGCCAAAGGCGCGGTTCACTTCACCCCCAGCCCCACGGGCCGCATAGCGTTTGCCATTGGGGCTGTCATGGCGCTGGATCAGGCCAGAACGCACCAACGCGGCCAAATGCCGGCGCAGGGTGCTTTCGGCCATGCCGTGGGCGCGTTCGGACAGCGCCACGTTGGACGGGAACACGATCAGGCTGGCATTGTCCGACAGGTTAACGTCGGGGTGAAACGACAGCAGCGCGTTCAGCACTGTCAGGTCGCGATCCGTCACGTCAAACGCCATCCGCGCCGTGGTCAGGGCGCGGAACAGTTCCCACTTGTTGAGATGCGATACCGAGACCGGCGCATCCGCCGCCTTCATTTGTTCGATCAGACCAGCCGTCACCGGCCGCTGCCCAAAGGGCGTCGTTGCAATTCGTTCCATTCATGTGTCACGAGACAAAGTTTTTCCGCCCGCCGGAAACGACGCCTGTTGACAGCTGTCAACTTTTTGCCTTAGATTCGGAAGTGCAAAAACACGAACAAAGGCCTCTCGGGATCATATCTTGGGGGGCTTTTTCTTTTTAGCCTTGTCTGGTCGTGCCTCCTTGTGCTGCTCCATTGCCCCGCTTAACGCGGGTTATTCGCCGTTCTGGCTTTCCCAGTTCCGGTGAATTTCTGCCAGGTTTTTGACAAGCCAGTCATCAAACCCCCCGGCGTGTTCCGTCTTTATCGTCACCACCACCCTGCCCTTTTGCCTCTCGGCGCTGGCAATTTCCTGCCCCGCCGACCCGCGCAAAATTTCGGCTGTGGGTGGATTGTCCGTCTTTGGTTTGGCCTTCTTGCGCGTCAGGCCATGCATCACCGCCTCAAACCGCGCGTCCGAATTGTCACCCTGGGCCAGAGCCACAGCGTCGTCATTCACGATCTCTGCCAGCGCCAGCCAACGGTCGCGCCCTATTGCAGGCGCCGAGCCAATAGCCTCGATCAGCTCAACCGGAATACGTTCGGCCACCGACAACAACCGCGAGATCAGGGTTTTATCCATGTGAAGTGCTGCACAGATAACCTTGCGCTTATAGCCTGCTTCGTTCATCTGCCGCGCGAAATTGGCCTTTTCGATGAATGTCAGATCCCTGCGGGCAGAGTTTTCCTGCCCCTGCGCCATCACCAGCGCCGCGTCATCCAGTACACGCACCATCGCCTTGACCGGCTGGCCCAATAGCTTCAGCGCGGCAACACGACGGCGTCCATAGACCACCTCATAGCGCTCTGCGTCATTTGGGTTAGGGCGCAAAAGCACCGGCACCTGTTGGCCGTATTCGCCGATCGAGGCCGCCAGCTCCTCCAAATCAGGGTCATCATCAAGCCGGTCCCTGAACCCGGCATTGTCGATCATCCGCGGATCAATATCGACGATTGAACGCGCCTTAAGCTGGGCAATGGACTGGCTGACTGCACCAATGGCACCCGTGGTATAACGCGGGCGGGCTGCATCGACGCGGGCAGGGCGGGTGTCGCCGTCTTTTGGCGGCTCCATCAATCCTTTGAGTATATTCTTACGCGCCATCGTCACGCCCCCATGCTGCTTGCACCAGATCTTCAATTTCGCCGTTCACCGCGTTCAGGCTTTCCATCGCGCGTTCATAGGTGGTGCGGGTGAACTGGCCCTTTTCCACCTCGTATAGTGTCTGTTTCGTCAGGCCCGCGTCGGAAATCGCGGTGGATTTCAGCACCGTATGGTTCAGCACGTTTTCGCCAAACATTGAGCGCATGAAGCTGACCATCTGGTTTTGCGGCCCGTCGCCGGGCTCATAGCGGGTGATCAGATAGCGCATCCAGTCGTAGGACATGTCACCTCCGGCTTCAGCCACGACGCCCAAAAGATTCGAGGTCATCAATAAAAACTGGCACATCGACATTACATCCAGCATTTGTGGATGTACCGTTACCAGCACCGAAGTCGCCGCCGACAGGGCCGACATCGTCAAAAACCCCAACTGGGGCGGGCAATCTATTACCACCACATCATAGTCCTGTTCTACCGCCGCCAATGCGTCGCCCACTCTGGTAAAAAACAGGTTTCCATCCCGTTGCGCCAGCGCGCGGGGGGTGTCGTGCTCAAATTCCATAAGATCCAGATTGCCCGGGATCAGGTCGAGATTGGTGAAATAAGTCTTTTGAATCACATCCTTAAGCGGAACCGGATCATCGTAACGGATCGCATCATACAGCGTGCCGCCATCCAGCAGATCAAATTCCGGCTGGAACCCGTGCAGGGCGGAAAGGCTCGCCTGCGGGTCCAGATCAATCCCCAGAACCCGGTAACCATCCAGCGCCATTTTCTGCGCCAGATGCGCGGCGGTGGTGGTTTTACCCGACCCACCTTTGAAATTGATCACCGTGATCACCTGCAAATGATCGCCGCTACGGCGGCCGGGCAGGTAGGTGCCGGGGTTCTTGGCGCCCAGTTCCAGCAATTCGCGCAATGCCTGAATGTCCTGGGGTGAATAATACCGACGCCCGCCGGCGCGTATCTCGGGTGAGGGGCCCTTGCCGTCCAGATGCAGCTTGCGCAGATAGGCGTCCTTAACGCCCAACAGTTCGGCCACTTCACCCGAGGTGAATTTGCGCAGCACTTTATTGGCATCTGGCGGGAACAATTGTGCCCGGTGCGCTTGCAGGCGTTCGGACAGCATCAATGCGTGCTCGCCGACCAGTTGGTCTATACGTGTCTTGTTGGTCGCCATTTTACTATCTCTGCCCGGTGCGTATCCGTTTATTACGGTTATTCGCGTTTTTTTCTGTTTATTCCGTAACAACATGGCCGGGTCAACAGATTCGGGCAAGGAAATTTTTACCGCATCTAGTGGGCGGATACATCATAGACACTAAGGTTTTTTTGATTTCCTTGCCTTTTGGGGCAGGTATGTGCGATTTTTCCAATGGAATAGGGCCTTGCGAGGGCCGGGTTTTCGGTTCTTAGGCGCATTATACGTGAATTGTCCCGTGTTAGAGACTTATAAAACTTCAGCCGGTGATTGGTTGCAGAAATAATCTGATTTTATATCCTTGCAATTCTACTATCGCTTGGAAGATATGCAAGGTTATGTATGACCGCCTTGCCCAAACCCGAATCAATACAGCACTGGAAACCCAGCCTGCGGTGGTGCTTTTGGGGCCGCGTCAGGTGGGCAAGACCACCCTGGCGCTGGAAATCGCTGCCAGCCGCAGTTCGGTGCATCTCGATCTGGAAAGCCCGCAGGACCGCCAGATCCTAAGTGAACCCGAGCTGTACCTGCGCGAACAAGCCGGACGGCTGGTGGTGATTGACGAGGTGCAACTGATGCCGGGCCTGTTCGCCACCCTGCGCAGCCAGATCGACACACGGCGCCGCGCCGGGCATCGCACCGGGCAGTTCCTGGTGCTGGGATCTGTCAGCAACGCGCTGTTGCATCAATCAGCGGAATCGCTGGCCGGGAGGGTTTCATATCAGGAACTTACCGGCCTTAACCTGATCGAAGTGGGGCAGGGCGGGCTGAACCAACTGTGGCTGCGCGGCGGGTTTCCGGAGGCGTATCAGGCTTTAGATAACGACATCAGCCTGCGCTGGCGTCAGGATTTCATCCGTACCTATCTGGAACGCGACATTCCGCAACTCGGGCCCCGTATCCCGGCTGAAACCCTGCGCCGGTTCTGGACCATGCTGGCGCACAATCAGGGCGGGCTGCTGAACGCCGCGCAACTGGCGGCGGGCCTGGGCGTGTCCGGGCAATCCATCGGACGCTATCTGGACCTGATGGTTGACCTGATGCTGGTGCGCCGGCTGGAACCCTGGCACGCGAATGTCGGAAAGCGGCTGGTAAAATCGCCAAAGGTTTACGTGCGTGACAGCGGTTTGCTGCATAGCCTGTTGAATATTGGCACAATTGAAGACCTTCTGGCGCATCCGGTGGTGGGCGGCAGCTGGGAAGGATTTGTGGTTGAAAACCTGCTAAGCGTCGCACCACGCGGCACCGGCGCGCATTTTTACCGAGACAGTGGCGGCGCAGAACTGGACCTTGTGCTGACATTGCCGGGGGGCGAAGTTTGGGCTGTGGAAGTCAAGCGGACAACATCGCCAAAGGTTTCAAGGGGGTTTCATACGGCAAGCGAAGTTGTCGGGGCTGACGCGCGGTTTCTGGTGTATGCCGGGGACAAAGAGGTGCCAATGCAAGGCGACATCCGCGCCCTGCCGTTGCCAGCGATGATGGCCAGACTACCCCAATAGATCGCTGGCCGGATTATCGGTAATTTCCACATCATCGTAATACTTCTGCGCCTGCGCCATGGACCGGTGCAGGGACAGGCGCATGGCGGCTTGGATTGGCGCGCCGTCCAGCGCTGCCTGGGTCAGAAAACCGCTGCGTAATCCGTGCGGTGTTGCAAACCCCTTGGGATACCCCGCCATTTCCAGCCGTTTCTGGATGATCTGATAGATCGCATCGGGGGACAGGCCCCGGTCCAGCGGATCGTCGTTGATGGTGATCGGGCGAAACAACGGCCCGTCGGTGATCAGCGCGGTTTCAATCCAGAACGCCACGGCCTCGGCCGCGCGGCCCTTTAGAACAAGTTTCGGCGTGGTACCCTTTACTGTGGTCTTGGTCTCCAGCATAGAAATCCACACCAAACCTTGCTCGGCAAAATCCTTCAACGACACATCCGCCCGCATCAGCCCGGTGATCTCACTCCTGCGCCGCCCACCCGAGGCCCAGCCGAGCATCAGGATGGCCCGATCGCGGATGCCGCGCAGGGAATGGTCACAGGTGTTCAGCAGCGCCTCCAGCACTTCGCGCGTGATCGGGTTGGCGGATTTCGGGGCCGGGGGTCTGGCGGCGGCGCGGCGGGCCTTGGCGCGGGCCTGACGGATCA
>CAZRHV010000040.1:0-19414 GCA_964599985.1 uncultured Marinosulfonomonas sp.
CCTCAATATTGTTTTCGGCATGATAGAGCTTCAGAACGTCCATAAATCATTTGGCCCCAAGGCTGTGTTGGCAGGTGTAAATCTGACAATTCCCAAGGGCGAAAGCATGGTGATTATCGGTGGTTCCGGCACTGGCAAATCGGTGCTGCTCAAATGCGTGTTGGGTTTGATCAAACCAACATCCGGCACGATTTTGTTGCAAGGCGAAGATGTGGCGGATGCAGAACGTGACGCATTCCTTGCGCGCTTTGGCATGTTGTTTCAGGGCGGCGCTCTGTTTGACAGTCTGACGGTCTGGCAAAATGTCGCCTTTCGCCTGTTGCGCGGATCATTGAAACGCCCGAAAGACGAAGCCCGGGAAATCGCAATCGAGAAACTGCGCCGGGTCGGGCTGAAACCGGATGTGGCTGACCATTTCCCGGCAGAACTGTCAGGGGGGATGCAAAAACGCGTTGGCCTGGCCCGCGCCATTGCGGCAGAGCCAGAGATTATCTTTTTTGACGAACCCACCACCGGGCTGGACCCGATTATGGCGGGCGTGATCAACGAGCTGATCCGCGAAATTGTTACCGAAATGGGCGCGACAGCAATGACAATCACCCATGATATGTCGTCGGTGCGCGCTATTGCAGACAATGTTGCGATGCTGCATGACGGGGTGATCCAATGGACCGGCCCGGTGGCGGATATGGATGCCAGCGGCGACCCTTACCTCGATCAATTCATCCACGGACGGGCCGAAGGGCCGATAGAAGCGGTTCGCTAACCGACTGATATTACTTCATATCGCGCCCTACCATACACTCAACACAATATATGCACTAACGCCCCTCCAACAGGCGAAAATGTGCCACCCGCTTTTGACACAATACCCCAAAAAGGCGAGTATTGTGCTCGTGTGGGGGGCTTTCATCTAAGGGAGGCTTTCAAGTGCGTTCACTATTATTGCCCTTATTGGCTACTATCCTGACCTTGGCGTTACTTGTTCCGCCAGGCCAGTTGTTCTTTGCAGCCTTTAAAAAGTGGCGCCTCGCCATTTTGGAATCCAGCAAAGCCGCGTTTCGCCTGACGATGGCGGTTGCAGCATTTTCGCTTTTGTTCAATTTTGCGTATGCCCTGTCCTTGTTCATAGCCAGTGGCCCCACACAGATCGACGCAAACTGGGCGCTCGCAATTGCTCTGGCACTTGCATGGGGAACATTCTGGGGTCGCCAGGCATTGAGGCGTTATGGGCGAGAGCGTCGGAGCATGCAGTACTGATCCACCGCCCCTTGGAATGTAGCGACGGCCGGTATATTTGGGCTGGATGACCCTGCGCCTAGTAAATCTTTCGCTTTTGATCCTGTTTCCAATCGCCTGGTTCGCGCCTTTGCTGCGCGCCGGGTTGTTGCCGTTATTTGGATTGAACGAAATATCTGTGATCTCAGGCCTGCAAACGCTTTGGAAAACCGATGTGTACCTCGCACTGCTTGTCACCTTCTTTGCGATCTTTGCCCCCTATTTGAAAACTTTGGGATTGGCGCTCATTCATTTTGGGATGATGCGGCGCAAGGTGTTGCCCGCACTTAATATTCTGGGAAAACTGGCGATGGCGGATGTGTTCCTGATTGCGCTCTATATCGTGGTCATTAAGGGCATTGGGGTGGGCAAAGTGGAAACTGCGTGGGGACTATATCTTTTCACCGCCTGTATTTTGGCCTCGCTCGTTATCTCATTTCGCACAGCCAAGCGATAAACCCGGTTGGCGACCGCGACACACTTGGCTAAAGAACCCCATGGCTAAAGATCTGATATTCACCTGCACCGCCTGCGGCGCGACCCACAACAAATGGTCGGGGCGCTGTGATGGCTGTGGTGACTGGAATACCATTGTTGAAGACACGCCCCTGTCCAGCGGACCGGCGAAACAGACACTGGGCGCAAAACGCGGGGCCACGGTAACACTAAGTGATCTGACCACAAACGAACCACCGCCGCCGCGTACCGCGTCCGGTATCGCTGAACTTGACAGGGTGCTGGGTGGCGGGCTGGTGCCTGCCTCGGCTATTCTGGTGGGTGGTGATCCCGGCATCGGGAAATCAACGCTGCTGCTACAGGCCGCCGCCAGCTTTGCGAGCAACGGGCTGAAGGCGATCTATGTGTCGGGCGAAGAATCTACCGCTCAGGTGCGTATGCGCGCCCAAAGGCTGGATCTGACAAAAGCCCCGGTGAAACTGGCCGCGGAAACCAACCTGCGCAATATCCTGACAATGCTTGAGGCCGAAAAGCCCGATATTGCCATCATTGATTCCATTCAGACCATGTGGGCTGACAATATCACCAGCGCGCCGGGTTCTGTTTCTCAGGTCCGGTCCGCCGCGCATGAGCTGACAAACTTTGCCAAACGCAAGGGCATGGCCGTTGTGCTGGTCGGGCATGTCACCAAAGACGGCCAGATTGCCGGGCCACGGGTGATCGAACATATGGTCGATACGGTGCTTTATTTCGAAGGCGAGCGCGGCCATCAGTTCCGCATTTTGCGGGCAGTCAAAAACCGCTTTGGACCGGCGGACGAAATCGGCGTTTTTGAAATGACTGGCAAAGGCTTAGCCGAAGTTCTTAATCCTTCTGCCCTGTTCCTGTCCGAACGCGACGAACCCGCCCCCGGATCGGTCGTATTTGCCGGCATCGAAGGTACGCGGCCCGTTCTTGTGGAATTTCAGGCACTGGTCGCCCCGACCCCGCACAGCCAGCCACGGCGCACCGTTGTCGGCTGGGATGGCGGACGATTGGCGATGATCCTGGCGGTGCTGGAAAGCCGCTGCAGCATCCCGTTTTCCGGGCTCGATGTCTATCTGAATGTCGCCGGTGGTCTGAAAGTTACCGAACCCGCAGCCGATCTGGCTGTTGCGGCAGCGCTACTTTCCGCCAGAGAAGATGTAGCGATCCCTAGCGACACTGTGGTTTTTGGCGAAATTAGCCTATCAGGGGCGTTAAGACCTGTTGGGCAGACCGAAAACCGCCTTAAAGAAGCCCGAAAGTTAGGGTTTTCTAAAGCGATTGCACCGACACGAAGTAAAATAAGCTCGGATGATGGTTCCGGTGTAAGGCAAATGCCAGACCTGACGAGCTTTGTAGGCGAAATATTCGGCGCGGGATAACACGCGCGAGCAGGAGACGAAGATGGAAGGTTTTACAATAGTCGATGGCGTGGTGGCTATGGTCATCGTGGTTTCGGCCATTTTGTCATATTCGCGGGGATTTGTTCGCGAAGCGTTGTCCATAGCTGGCTGGGTAGCCGCAGCATTCTTAGCATTCATCTTCGCGCCAAGGGCTGAACCCCTTATCCGCGAAATCCCGATCCTGAAAGATTTTCTGGGCGAAAGCTGTGAACTAAGCATCATTGCCGCCTTCGCCGCCGTCTTTGCGCTTGCGCTGGTGGTCGTGTCGATCTTCACCCCGTTATTTTCATCTGCCATTCAACGCTCTGCCCTTGGTGGGCTGGATCAGGGGCTTGGCTTTTTGTTCGGCGTCTTTCGCGGCTTGATTTTAGTGGCGATTGCGCTGGTGGTCTATGACCGCGTGGTTCTTAACGAACCAGTTGCAATGGTAGACGACAGCCGCTCAGCTAAAATTTTCGCCCGTGCCCAGGACAGCCTGAACGACAGCATCCCCGAGGATGCACCGGGTTGGATCGTTGCCCGCTATGAGCAACTTGTTGGATCATGTGGGGCAACCATCGAGTAGAGTTAACTGCTCAGCCCTTACCGCTCAGAATATCAATTTCTTCGAATAACCCGGCCCCTGAACAGGAGCCGGGTTTTTTGTTGTCACATTCAACTTCGTTCATATCTTTGCGAGCGAGGTATTCTTGCAGCGTCAATGCTGTATCAACTGGATGGACGCCCAGAAATTACAGGACACAGACATGAATATTTTGAAACTCACCGCAACAGCAATCATTGCTACCACGCTCACCGCCACAAGCCTGATGGCCAGTTCTCACGGCAACGATCTGGTTCACACCCGCGAATTTCAGGGCGTGGTTTACACAATGAACCAATCCCACATGGCGCTGTATACTTTTGATGGCGATACAGACGGCGTTTCCAATTGTTACGGTGACTGCGCCGCCAACTGGCCGCCAGCAATTCTGGATGCCGGTTCAAAACTGGGTAAAAACTACACGCTGATCCCGCGCACCGATGGTACAATGCAAATCGCTTTCAAGGGCAAGCCGCTTTATCTTTTCGGTGGTGACAGCGAAATCGGTGACATCGCAGGTGATGGTGTTGGCGGGGTGTGGCACCTGTCGAATTAACGGCCGATCACACAAGACCGAAATCTAATTCGTCGCTTCGTAATGACACTACCTGAACAACCCGCTAAGACGGACCTAATCCAAGCCACTGGGATTCGGAGCCATCTGCTGTCATGCGTGAAACGCCCCATAGCCACCCATTTGACGACGACAAACTAAAAGAAGAATGCGGCGTGTTTGGGGTGATTGGCGTTGCTGAAGCCGCCAACTTTGTCGCCCTTGGCCTGCACGCGCTGCAACATCGCGGTCAGGAAGCCGGCGGCATCGTCGCCCATGAATTTGGCGTTGGTTTCAGTTCGGCGCGGCGTTTCGGCTATGTGCGCGATAACTTCACCAAAGCCAGCCTGATGGACACCCTGCCCGGCCCTATTTCAATCGGGCATGTGCGCTATTCCACCACCGGTTCCAAGGGGCATACCCAAATCCGCGACGTTCAGCCGTTTTTTGGCGAGTTTTCCATGGGTGGCGCGGCGATTGCCCATAACGGGAACATCACTAACGCCACCGCCCTGCGCAAGGAACTGATCAACCACGGCTCAATTTTTCAAAGCTCAAGCGATAGTGAATGTATAATTCATCTGATGGCGCGCTCATTGCAACAAAACATCCCTGAGCGGATGAAAGATGCGCTGCGCCGGGTCGAAGGCGCGTTTTCGATTGTCGCCATGACCCGCACCAAACTGATTGGGGTGCGTGACCGGCTTGGGGTGCGCCCATTGGTGCTGGGGAAATTGGGGGATGGCTGGGTCCTTAGCTCGGAAACCTGTGCGCTTGATATAATCGGCGCTGAATTCATTCGTGAAATTGAACCCGGTGAGATGGTTGTAATTACCGAACGAGGCGTCGAGAGCTCGCATCCGTTTGATCGGATCGGTTCGCGGTTTTGCATCTTTGAGCATGTATATTTTTCCCGCCCCGACAGTATCCTTGGCGGCCAGTCCGTCTATACCACCCGGCGTCAAATCGGTGTTGAACTGGCCCGCGAAGCCCCGGTAGAGGCCGATCTGGTTTGCCCGGTCCCCGACAGTGGCACCCCGGCAGCAATCGGATATTCACAGGAAAGCGGCATCCCCTACGCCATGGGCATCATCCGCAACCAATACATGGGACGCACGTTTATCGAACCGACCGAGCAAATCCGCTCACTTGGTGTGCGTCTGAAACTCAACGTCAACCGCGCCCTGATCAAAGGCAAGCGCGTGGTTTTGGTAGATGACAGTATTGTGCGCGGTACTACCACGACAAAAATCAAGGAAATGATCCTGGAAGCCGGGGCGACTTCGGTTCATTTTCGCATCGCTTCACCACCGACGGCCTGGCCTTGTTTTTATGGTGTCGACACGCCGGAACGTGAAAAACTGCTGGCGTCTTCCATGACCGAAGATGAAATGTGCGAGCATCTGGGGGTGGACAGCCTGAAGTTCATTTCACTGGATGGGTTATATCGCGCCGTTGGTGAAGCCAAAGGCCGTGACCCTGAAACCCCGCAATATTGCGACGCCTGTTTTTCCGGCCAGTATCCGATTGTCCCGGCTGATATGATCGAGAACGGCTTTGAACTAAAAACGGCGGCCGAATGAGCAACCAGAATATTGCCCTTATCACCGGCGCATCCCGGGGTCTTGGCGCGGCTATCGCGTTGGCGCTCGCCAGTGATCACCACATTGTTGCGGTGGCTAAAACCACCGGCGCGCTGGAAGAGCTTGATGATCTGATCAAAAAGGCAGGCGGTCAGGCGACGCTTGCCCCGATGGACATCACCAACGCCGACGCAATGGCACAGCTTTGCCGATCTATCTTTGACAGATGGGGTAAACTGGACATTTGGGTACATACCGCAATCTATGCAGCCCCCTTGTCACCGGCGGCGCATCTGGACGAAAAAGATCTCGAAAAATCGCTGAAGACCAATGTCAACGCAACGGCCCGTCTTATCACTATGGTAGAGCCGCTATTGAACCTATCGAACAGCGGTCAGGCCCTGTTCCTGGATGACCCGCGCGCAGGTGAAAAGTTTTTTGGCACCTACGGAACAAGCAAGGCGGCGCAGATAGCGCTGGCCAAATCCTGGGCCGCAGAAACAATAAAGACCGGGCCAAAGGTCCACATCCTAAGCCCTGCCCCAATGGCCACGGCAACCCGTGCACGGTTTTTTCCGGGCGAAGACCGCGCCAAACTGGCTGACATACACACCGAAGCTGCACGCCTATTAGACGGGATAATCTAACCCCAAGCTGATGGCTTGCCGCCCCGCCCTATCCGCATTATTCAAGACAAAAATAACAGGCGGGCAGACATGCGTATTCTTGTGACCAATGATGATGGTATCAACGCGCCGGGGCTGGTGGTGTTGCAGGCAATCGCCGCCGAAATCGCTGGCCCGGATGGCGAAGTCTGGACAGTTGCTCCTGCGTTTGAACAATCCGGCGTTGGCCATTGCATCAGCTACACCCATCCGATGATGATCGCCAAACTGGGCGAGCGGCGTTATGCGGCCGAAGGTTCCCCGGCGGATTGTGTCTTGGCAGCGCTGTATGATGTTATGCCAGAACGACCGGATCTGGTTCTGTCCGGTGTAAACCGTGGTAACAACGCCGCAGAGAATACGCTCTATTCCGGCACCATTGGTGCTGCGATGGAAGCCGCCCTGCAAGGCCTGCCCGCAATTGCGATGTCGCAGTTCTTTGGCCCAGAAAACAACACCCTTGATGACCCGTTCGAAGCGGCTTTGGCAACCGGTGTGGCATTGGTACGTAGCCTGCTCGACAAAGCGATCTGGGACAACGGCGATTACCGGCTGTTTTACAACGTCAATTTTCCACCCTTTCCGGCCAGCGGCGTCAAAGGGCAGCGGGTTGTGTCACAGGGTTATCGGCGTGAAACCTTTTTTGGGGTCGAAGCACATAAATCGCCGTCCGGGCGAAGATTTCTTTGGATCAAGGGCGGGCCACAGCATTTACCAACCGGGCCAGACACAGATGTTACCGCCTGCTTAGACGGTTACATCTCGATCACGCCAATGCGTTGTGACCTGACGGCCCATGATGTGATAGAAACCTCAAAAGAACGTCTGGAATGATTGTTTGTCTGACACCAGCCTTTTCAAAATGAACGACGCCGAGCGCCAGATGCAGTTTCTTTTTGCGCTGCGTTCAAAAGGTGTGATGGACAAGCGTGTGCTGGAAGTCATGGAAAAGGTTGACCGCGGCCCTTTTGTGCGGGGCCTGTTTTTTGAACGCGCCTATGAAGATATGCCACTACCAATTGCGTGCGGTCAGACAATCAGCCAACCGTCAGTGGTTGGGCTGATGACCCAGGCATTGGATGTGCAACCCCGTGACAAGGTTTTGGAAGTAGGCACAGGTTCCGGCTATCAGGCAGCAATTCTAAGCCATCTGGCACGCCGGGTTTATACCGTTGACCGGCACAGCCGACTGGTGAAAGAGGCAAAAGCTGTTTTTGAGGCGCTAAAGCTGAACAATATCACGGCGTTTACCGCTGACGGCAGCCATGGATTAACCGAACAGGCGCCCTTTGATCGCATCATCATTACCGCCGCCGCCGAAGACCCGCCGGGTCCGCTATTGGCGCAGCTTAAAATTGGCGGTATCATGGTGGTACCGGTTGGGCAGTCGGATACAGTCCAGAGCCTGATAAAGGTCACACGTAACGAAGCAGGCTATGATTACGAAGAGCTTTGCCCGGTGCGTTTCGTTCCCCTGCTGGAAGGGCTGGGGCAAGAATAAAGCCGCGCAAAAACGCGACCAATAAGCGCCCGGAAAAACATGGGCTGATGAATTGAGGATAGCAGACAATGGCAAATATTAGTCGGACAAGAATTCCAAACTACCTGTTTGGGGGCGCGCTGATCCTGTTGGCGGGCTGTGAACAATCGTTTGATTTTGATCTGCGAAGCCTTGGCGACGGCTTCAACACCACGGATGCCGCGCGTCAGGCAACCGCTGCGCGACCGCAAGCGGATGACCGGGGTGTTATTTCCTATCCGAATTATCAGGTGGCAATTGCGCGCGATGGTGACCAGATTGGTGATGTTGCCGGACGTGTTGGCATCCCGGCGGATGAGCTGGCACGCTTTAATGGTATCCCTCCGGACGTGAAACTGCGTCGCAACGAAGTTATTGCACTGCCCCGTCGTGTCGCTGAACCATCTTTGGCCACTGGGGCGGACCAGTCCGGCATAGACATCACATCGCTGGCTGGAAATGCCATAGACCGCGCCGATACCGCACCAGCGCAGACAACAGCCCCGGATACGACACCAACCGGAACCGAACCAATCCGTCACAAGGTTGAGCCGGGCGAAACCGCGTTTTCCATAGCGCGGCTCTACAATGTATCTGTGCGTGCCCTATCAGAATGGAACGGTCTTGGTCCGGACCTGAGTGTGCGCTCTGGTCAGTTCCTGCTGATCCCGATCGCAGCAGACCCACCCGCCAACCAGTCCCCGGTCACAACTCCCGGTGAAGGTTCACCAACGCCAGAGCCACCAAGCGCCGCAACGGCGTTGCCTGACGGAACCGGACAAACGACAGCGGCCACGCCCAGCTCTCCTAATCTTGGGGATGATCGAACTGCGGCTTCAGGTGTCGCTAAACTGGCAATGCCGGTCACCGGAAAAATCATCCGCGCCTACTCCAAAGGCACGAATGACGGGATTGATATTGCAGCGGATGCTGGAACGGCAGTGGTTTCAGCCGCAGATGGCACGGTTGCCGCAATTACCCGCAACACCGATCAGGTGCCGATTGTTGTGCTGAAACATGCCAATAATCTGCTGACGGTTTATGCCGGAGTAGATAGTCTGACGATCAAAAAAGGTGATAGCGTCAAGCGCGGGCAACAGATCGCCGTCGTGCGCGCCGGTGATCCGAGCTTCTTGCATTTTGAAGTGCGTGAGGGATTAGACAGCGTCGATCCGATGCCGTTCCTGAACTAACCTAAAGCGTGACACCGCGCCGACCCGCCAGATCGGTGATAAACTGCCAGGCCACCCGACCCGAACGCGCACCCCGCGTGGCCTGCCATTCAATGGCATCGGCGTGTAGTTCATCCGTGTCCACTTTAATCCCGTAGGCATCACAATAGCCGTGTATCATCTGTAAATATTCATCCTGACTGCACGGATGGAACCCAAGCCAGAGCCCAAAGCGATCCGACAGGGAGACCTTTTCTTCTACCGCCTCGGACGGGCTAATTGCGGTGGAACGCTCATTTTCGATCATATCGCGGGGCATCAGATGGCGGCGGTTAGAGGTGGCATAAAACACCACATTATCCGGGCGCCCTTCGATCCCGCCATCCAGAACTGCCTTAAGTGATTTGTAATGTTCATCATCATGGGAAAACGACAGGTCATCACAATAAAGCAGGAACCGCTCATGGGAGCCGCGCAAAATATTCAGCAAACGCCCGATACTGGGCAGGTCTTCACGGTGAACCTCAACTATTTTTAGCGCCACACCCATTTCGATGACGTGGGCATGAACCGCCTTCACCAGAGACGATTTTCCCATCCCGCGCGCGCCCCAAAGCAGCGCATTATTGGCGGGCAACCCACGGGCAAACTGCAATGTGTTTTCCACCAAAGTTGCGCGCGCACGGTCAATCCCGACCAGCAAATCAATATCGATGCGGTTTACATCGCTGACCGGTAGCAATCGATCCGGCTCAACATGCCAGACAAACGCCTCGGCCTTGGAAAAATCAGGTGCGTCCAGCGAAGCTGGCGACATCCGTTCCAGCGCCGCCGCAATAGCGTTCAGCGCCTTATCGTTCATTCCATTTCGTCCTCATCCAGCAGACCTTCTTCGCGCAGTTTATCGTTGCGGGTCTTTTCGACACGCCGGACCAGCCAGATAGAAATTTCATAGAGCCCGTAGACCACCACAAACAAAATGATCTGAGTGATGACATCGGGAGGCGTTACAATCGCCGCCAGCAGCAAAATTCCGACAACCGCGTATTTGCGGACATTGCGCAGGCCATCGGCACTGACCAGCCCGGCCTTGCCCATCAGGGTAAGCAGCACCGGCAATTGAAAACACAAACCGAACGCTACGATAAATTTGATCGACAGGCGCAGGTATTCCTGAACGGAACCCTGAAAATCCACAGCCGCTGAGACGCTGCTTGCATTTTCTTCTGCACCACTACCGGGCTGTTGAAACCCCAGGAAAAAATCGAATGCCAATGGCATTACCACGTAAAACGCGAAACTAGCGCCCAACAGGAACATGATCGGTGACGCCAGCATAAACGGCAAAAACGCGTTCTTTTCGTTTTTGTACAGGCCCGGCGCCACAAACCGCCAAAGCTGGTAGCTGATAAACGGGAACGACAGAACCAATCCGCCGAACAGTGAAATTGAAATCGCTACAAAAAAGCCTTCCTGTAGTTTGATCAGAATTAAACCGCAGCTTTCCTGACCACGCTCTGCCATTGCTTTGCACAGGGGTTCGGTCAGGAAATCAAAGATCGGGTTCCAGACCGTAAAGCTAATTATCATCCCGACAATGAACGCCCCGGCAGATCGCATCAGACGGTTACGCAGCTCGGCCAGATGCTCAATTAGCGGTGCAGAGCTTTCTTCAACTTCTTCGGTGCCGCTCATTTAGCGGCCCCTTTCGCGGGCTTCTTTGCCGGCGCTTTCTTAGGTGTGGGTTTCTTAGGTGTCGGTTTTTTTGCGGCCGTTTTAGGCGATGCAGGTTTGGCCGTCGCTTTTGGTGTTGCCTTAGCAGCAGGTACTTTGGCCGCTGGTTTCCTGGCTGGTTTCGGCTTGGCCGTTTTTGGCTTAGGTTTAGGTTTGGCAGCCTTTGTTGTAGCTGCCTCTTGCGCCGCTAACCGCTCAGTTGCCTTCTTAGCCGTCGCTTCGTGAATTTTTCGCGCGGCTTCGGCACGTTCTTCGGTCATTGCTTGGGTTGCGGGGCCTTTTTTCGACTTTGAGCCCGCCTTGGTGGGGTCCCAGTTTTCAAAATTCGTGGCGGCGTCTTTTAGCGTATCCAAACCAAGGTTCTTGGCCGAAGTCATCCCTTTCAGGTCCTTCGCCAAGTCGCCAACACCACTTTCATCCGCGGCATCTTCCATTGCTTTGGTAAATTCACGGGCCATTTTTTTGGCTTTCGCGGTGAAACGACCCAATGTGCGAAACATGCCCGGCAAGTCTTTGGGGCCAACCACAATCAATGCGACGACACCAATAACGAGCAGCTCAGTCCAGCCGATATCAAACATATGTTTTCAGCCCAGTTCGGACAGGTCTTCAGACCTCATCCTTGTCCGTTTCAGGTGTGATATCGCGGGCGACGTCTGCGGTCTCTTCAATTTCTTTTTTGCCGTCATCCACGCCCTTCTTGAACGACGTTATGCCCTTGCCAACCTCGCCCATCAGGGACGAAATTTTACCGCGCCCAAACAGGACCAGTACAACGACTGCGATCAAAAGAAGGCCGGGAAGGCCGATATTATTGAGCATGGGGACTCTCCCTTATCTTTGGTGGGCAGCAACCTGCCCTTCGAATTCACTCAGTGTATCTATGGGCTCTTGGCGGTTTCTGAAAGGACCAAACGCCGCCTAACACGATTTATTGCGTTTCTGCACACGGATCAAGCTGGTGGGACGGGGTGATGTTTATTACTGACAGGATTTTGTCAGTTGTTAAACTATGTGAATGAACGAATCAATTCGCCATACAGCTGGTTTGGGCCGCAAACACCGCCTGATCGAATTGATTGGGGTACTGCGTAACGGTGCTTTGCACAGGGCTCAGGATCTCGCGGCTCACTTGGGGGTTTCGCAGCGCACCCTTTACCGCGATATGGATACGCTGATGCGCTCAGGGGTGCCGGTTCGTGGCGAACGTGGCTCGGGGTATCAAATGACCGCGCCTGTTACCCTGCCACCCTTGAACCTGACTATGGCCGAGCTTGAGACATTGCACCTTGGGCTGGCGGTTATGACGGAAGCAGATGACCCCGAATTGCAAAATGCTGCGCGCGCGCTCGCGGCCAAAATCGACCAGGCTCTGCCCGAAGGCCAGATTTCCGAAAACACCGGCTGGGGACTGGCGGTATACCCATTCGCTGACACGTCAGCCGGAATTCACCATATACCAACACTCCGCGCTGCGATCAGGAACAAGAAACTTCTGAAGCTGATTTACAGCGAGCTGGACGGCTCACTATCTGAATTTATGGTTGCGCCACAAATACTGGATTACTGGGGACGTATCTGGACCTGTACGATCAAGTTGCAGTCTACTGGTGCGTTAAAAGAAATCAGGGTGGATCGGATAAAATCATTAGCCGACCAAACGGTCGATGATTTTAGCGCTTGAAGTGTCTGTGATCCATTTTTGGATGAATAACGCCGTGTTAGTTGTTGACAGGAAACACAAAACAACGCTCGCGCCGGATCATCAGCCACAACGCCGTTCCGGGCTTGGGCAGAAAAACCGACGGCACGGTCGCTTTTAGCATCGAGCCGTCATAATCCATTTTAAATTCAACCAGACTTTCGCGCCCCATGAACCGGGACCGCAGGACAACACCGCGCGCTGGCACGCCGTCTTGCGGTGTCGGGTTGGGGCCGGTGCCAGAGCGATCAAAGTCGATCCGTAAATGCTGCGGGCGGATTATGATTTCAATGCGGCTGCCATCTGGGTACCCCGGCGCCAAGAACTCGCCAAAGGCTGTTTTCACCAAGGCCCCTTTAACTTCACCTTCTATCACATTGATGTCACTGAAGAATGCGGCAGCTTCTTTATCCACTGGCGCGTTAAAAATGTTGTAAGGCGCCCCGCGTTGAACAATCCGTCCATCGCGCATCAGTGCGATCTCATCCGCCATACGCATGGCTTCAGCGGGCTCGTGGGTTACCAATAGAACGGCGGTGCCTTCATCTTTCAGAATTTCCAGCGTTGTATCGCGGATGTCGTCTTTTAAACGTTCGTCCAGACCGGAAAACGGCTCATCCATCAGCATGATCTGGGGTTTGGGCGCAATTGCCCGCGCCAGCGCAACACGCTGCTGCTCACCGCCGGACAATTGGTGCGGGAAGGTGTCAATCAGCTCTGACATGTTTACCCGTTCCAGCAGTTCTACAACCCTGTCGTGGTTTGATTTTGCCCGCCCTTTCAGGCCGAACGCGACATTCTGAGCGACCGAGAGGTGTGGAAACAGGGCGAAATCCTGGAACATTAGCCCAATTGGACGTTTTTCAGGTGGGGTATCCACTGAAGTGTCAGATATAACCTGACCGTCCACCAGAACTGCGCCTTCATCCTGACGCTCGACACCCGCTATAATCCGCAAAGTCGTGGATTTACCGCAGCCGGAGGGGCCTAGCAAACAGGTAACCTGTCCCGGCATGACCTGCAGGGAAAGCCCGTCCACAACCGAGCGATCATCGAACCGCCGGCTTATGTTTTGAACTTCCAGCCTTGGGGTTTGGGCATTCATTGCCTGCTCATCCTTGCATTACCCGATTAAAACCATCGGGTTTATGCGAGATAGCAGGCCAAAGCCCCTGTCGCAAGCAACCTAAAGCGTTGCATTCACTGCCCCACCATCAAGCAATATGTTTTGTCCGACAATAAATCCGGCATGTTGTGAGCACAGAAATGCGCAGGTTGCTCCGAATTCTGCAGCTGTGCCATATCGACGTACGGGGATGGTGGCCTGACGTTGCGCGCGCGCCTCGTCCATTGTGATCCCTTGGGCTTTTACCACGCCTGTGTCCAGCGAAACGGCGCGGTCGGTGGCATGGATGCCCGGAAGCAGATTGTTGATGGTCACGCCCTCCGAGGCGACCTGGCGCGAGGTGCCAGCGACAAAGCCAGTCAGCCCGGCGCGCGCCGAATTGGACAGGCCAAGGATTGCTATGGGGGATTTGACGGATTGGCTGGTGATGTTCACCACCCGGCCCCAGCCGCGTGACATCATCCCCGGTACAACACCCTGGATCATTGCAATCGGGGCCAGCATGTTGGCGTCCAGTGCATTGATAAAATCGTCCCGCGACCAGTCAGACCACATCCCCGGCGGCGGGCCGCCTGCGTTGTTTACCAAAATGTCAGTATCACCAGCGGTATCCAACACGGCGTTTCGTCCGTCATCGGTGGAAATATCCGCGGCCACAGTCATCACCGCGACGCCGAAATCCGCACGAATTTCTGCTGCCGCTGCTTCCAGTGCGTCAGCCCCGCGGGCGTTCAATGTGATGTTCACGCCTTCAGCGGCCAGTGCGCGGGCACAGCCGAGCCCCAAGCCTTTTGACGACGCACAAATGATTGCGCTTTTTCCAGCAATTCCAAGATCCATATCATCCCACCTGAATTCAATTCTATCAGGTCAAGAATGATACAAGATTTGTCCGCTGGCAACGTCGTTAAATGCTATTGGTGTGCGAAAACCGTCAAGCTGGCAGATGGGTCGCTAAAGGCCCCGGTGGTCGCGGTACCTGTTGTGCCAGCCAGAAATCCACCCGCGTTGTCGCCCAAAAATGTACCTGCGCCGCTGGTGGCAAATGTCACTGCATTTGCGCTGCCGGTCAAAGTGCCATTAACGCCCACGCTAACAAGGTTTCCGGCAATTACGCCGCTTGTCAGGCTAAGTGTTCCCGCCATATTGCCCTGCAGGGTAGAATTGAAATTACTCAACGTGCCGGATACTGATCCCAGCCCACTGAAATCTGCGGTTAATACAGCGTCTCCGATTAGGTTGTCGGTTGTTGCTGCTGTTGGAGCAAACTGCCCGGAGACAAAGCCATTATATGTAGCAGATCCACTGGTTGGCATCTGCGCAACAGTGGTTGGTCGCAATGAATCGACACAGGTCAACATCTGATTTGCAGCCGCTGACTGACCACCTGTCGCTGACAGGTCTTCACAAGGTGATTTTTGACAGGCCGACAGGCCAAAAACGGCAAGTCCGGCGATGGCCATGATTTTTCTGGGAGTTTGCATATTGCTTTTTTTCTCTTTCGCCTGAAGGGGCTAGCTATTCCGAGTGGTAATGATTGGAACCAATCGGCCCCGGTACCAAGGATTAGTGCAATAAATGACGATAATGGGGCCGAGTGGCGGCGAATTATTGGCACTGGCTTTTGGTCGCCGGTACTGGCGAAATATTGCCTAGTTTACCTGCCAAATAACGACGTTCTTCTATTGCGCGGCAATAAATTCGCCAAACATATAACCCGCTCCAAACGCGCTGGTCGCTGTTCCGGCGACGACGCCGGTCGTCGCCAAATAGCTTGGCCCGAGAAAATCACCCGATAAATCGCCCAAAATGGCAAAACTGTCCCCGCCGCCGCTAAGAGTGCCGCCAATATTGGCGCTGTAGGTGTATTCCACACCGGTATTCGCCGCCCGGTCGAGCACACCGCCGGTGATCGCCAGGCTGCCATTCATTGCCACATTGTTCTGGTCCGCAAAGCTGCGCACATTTCCGCTAAGGCTATTGGTGGAAAAAGTGCTGGTCAGGGTCATGGCCCCGTCCATCTTGAGCGCGCCTGCGCTGGTTTCAACGCTTAGCCGCATCACGCCAGTATAGCTGGCCGACCCCCCGGCCGGTAAAGTTGTCGGGTCGGTGTAGCCAGAGCTACCCCAGGTATTGCGCAAATTTACGAACTGGGTTTCATAAGCTGCATAATTGGCCGCTGGTGGATCAACGTCGCCGGTGTCGGTTCCACACCCAGTCAGCACTAATAGCAATACTACCAGCCAGGGCTGCCGGTTAAAACGATATGGCGGGGCAATGGGTTTCATTGCGTCACTTGGCGCACATAGCCCTGAATATCTGATTAAAACCTGATCAATTCATCAAGCCAATTGCGCCGGGCAGTACCCTGCCCTATATCCCGCGCCATGTTAGATCGAAGCGACAATACCCCCAACCTGCCGCCGGAAATCGCCCGGCGTCGCACGTTTGCGATTATCAGCCACCCTGATGCGGGTAAAACCACGCTGACTGAAAAGTTTTTGCTTTATGGCGGCGCGATCCAGATGGCTGGGCAGGTACGGGCCAAGGGCGAAAGCCGGCGCACACGGTCCGACTATATGAAGATGGAGCAGGAACGCGGAATTTCGGTGTCGGCGTCGGCGATGTCGTTTGACTATGGTGAATACCGTTTTAATCTGGTGGACACACCGGGTCACTCGGACTTTTCGGAAGATACCTACCGTACCTTGACAGCTGTCGATGCGGCGGTGATGGTAATCGATGGCGCCAAGGGCATTGAAAGCCAGACCCAAAAATTGTTCGAGGTTTGCCGTCTGCGTGATCTGCCGATCCTGACATTTTGCAACAAGATGGACCGCGAGAGCCGGGACGTGTTTGAAATCATCGACGAAATTCAGGAAAATCTGGCGATTGATGTGGCGCCCGCAAGCTGGCCGATTGGTGTGGGCCGCGATTTTATCGGCTGTTACGATCTGCTGCGCGACCGGCTGGAAATCATGGACCGGGCGGACCGAAACAAGGTGGCGGAAAGTGTGGCGATTGAGGGTCTGGATGACCCGAAACTGGCCGAACATGTTCCCGCCGATCTGCTGGAAAAGCTGCGCGAAGAGGTCGAAATGGCACGCGAACTGCTGCCCGCGCTGGACCGCCGGGCATTGCTGGATGGCACAATGACCCCGATCTGGTTTGGTTCGGCGATCAATTCATTCGGGGTGCAGGAACTGATGAACGGCATCGCCGATTATGGCCCGGTGCCGCAGCCACAAACGGCGGAACCACGCCAGATTTTGCCTGAAGAAACCAAGGTAGCAGGCTTTGTTTTTAAGGTGCAGGCCAATATGGACCCAAAACACCGCGACCGGGTGGCGTTTGTGCGTTTGGCCTCGGGGCATTTCAAACGCGGTATGAAGCTGACCCATGTGCGCAGCAAGAAACAGATGACAATATCCAGCCCGGTTTTGTTCTTAGCAAGTGACCGGGAACTGGCTGAAGAAGCCTGGGCGGGTGACATTATCGGTATCCCGAACCACGGCCAGTTGCGCATCGGTGATACGCTGACCGAGGGTGAGAATCTGCGTGTTACCGGTATCCCTTCATTTGCGCCCGAACTACTGCAAACCGTGCGTGCCGGTGATCCGATGAAATCCAAGCATCTGGAAAAGGCGCTGATGCAGTTTGCGGAAGAAGGTGCTGCCAAGGTGTTCAAACCAATGATTGGTTCCGGGTTTATAGTTGGGGTTGTTGGGGCGTTGCAGTTTGAAGTGTTGGCCAGCCGGATAGAGATCGAATATTCCCTGCCGGTGCGGTTTGAACAAAGCCAATTCACCAGTGCGCGCTGGATCACCGGGCCAAAGGATGCGGTGGACAGTTTCGCCAGCCAGAACAAGGGCCACATGAGCCATGATAACGATGGTGATCTGGTTTACCTGACGCGCCTGCAATGGGATATTGACCGGGTGGAGCGGGATTTCCCGGAGCTGAAACTGTCGGCGACAAAGGAAATGATGGTTTGATTGTCCCGGTTCACCACCCAATCCCAGGTAAAACTCGGTAAATATGGCGATATTGATCCCAAAATCGAAACAATTCCTATAAAACGGCAGCTATTGGCCGCAGAAATTGAAGTCGCGTTGACCCCGCCCTATATATTCTATAGCCACACCCCATTCTGAAGCAAAATAGGCCAGACGGGCCCAGCTTCATCAGACGCAGCGGGCCATGACGTGTCCGTAAGATACGGACCTTAATGACAAAATTCTCTGACCTGAAACTGGCACCCAAGGTGCTGAAAGCCGTCGACGACGCCGGCTACGAAACCCCTACCCCAATTCAAGCCCTTGGCATTCCACCGGCATTAGAGGGGCGCGACGTGTTGGGGATCGCGCAGACCGGCACCGGCAAAACTGCCTGCTTCACCCTGCCGATGATCACCATGCTGGCCCGTGGGCGCGCCCGCGCGCGGATGCCGCGTTCACTGGTCCTATGCCCGACACGGGAACTGGCAGCGCAGGTGGCGGAAAACTTTGACACCTATTCCAAATATGTAAAGCTGACCAAGGCGCTGTTGATTGGCGGGGTATCATTCAATGAACAGGACAAGTTGATTGACCGCGGTGTTGACGTTCTGATCGCCACGCCGGGGCGTTTGCTGGACCATTTTAGCCGCGGTAAACTGCTGCTGACCGGTGTGCAGATCATGGTTGTGGATGAAGCTGACCGGATGCTCGATATGGGGTTCATCCCGGATATTGAAGAAATCTTTAGCAAGACACCTTTTACCCGCCAGACGCTGTTTTTCTCGGCCACTATGGCGCCGGAAATTGAGCGAATTACCAATACGTTCCTGTCCAACCCGGCCCGCATTGAAGTTGCGCGTCAGGCCACTGTTGGGGAAAATATCAGCCAGGGCGTGGTGATGCTAAAGACATCGCGCCGGGAGCGGGCTGCATCTGAAAAACGCAACCTGTTGCGGGCGCTGATTGCGGCGGAAGGCGATACGCTGACCAATGCGATCATCTTTTGCAATCGCAAGACGGACGTGGATATTGTTTCTAAGTCTTTGAAAAAACACGGCTTTGATGCCTCTCCTATTCACGGTGATCTGGATCAGTCGCAGCGAACAAAGACGCTTGACGGATTTCGTGAGGGCAGCTTGCGAATTTTAGTCGCTTCCGATGTGGCGGCCCGTGGGCTGGACGTTCCAAGCGTTTCCCATGTCTTCAACTATGACGTCCCCGGCCATGCCGAGGATTATATCCACCGCATTGGCCGCACCGGGCGTGCCGGGCGTGATGGCAAGGCGATTATGATCTGCGAAGGTCGCGATGAGAAAAATCTGGCGGCGGTGGAACACCTTTCAGGCAAAGAAATTCCACGCCTTGAGAACCCTTTAAGCGGTGGCAAGCCAGAGGCAGCGCCTGAGGCAAAGCGGGCAGATAAACCGAAACGTACCCGAACCAGTAGTAAAACAGTCAAGGAAGCGCCAGTTGCTAAGACTGAACCGGTGGCTAAGGCTGAACCGGTTGCAGTTGCACCCGCAGTAAAACCCGAAGAGCCCGCTGCGAAAAAACCAAAACCGCAACGTGAGCGCGGCGGTCGTGGTGGCCGGGACAACAATAAAGTTGTCGGTATGGG
>CAZRHV010000041.1:0-3884 GCA_964599985.1 uncultured Marinosulfonomonas sp.
CGGGGATCATCGGCAAGGCCAAGGTAGTTGTTGGCGCACAGATTCACCACGCGATTGTGCCGCCGACCGCCAAGTTCAACATCTATCCGACCTGATTGCGCAGACAGAATGTGACGTTCGCGCTTATAAAGCCCGGCATCTTCAATCTGATTCAAATTTTCGGAAATGTGATCAAGAAACGGTTTCGCCATGGTCTGACCCCTGTTTTGGGCCAGTATTCCAGTTTTATGGTTATAGTCAATATATAAGAATAATATCCAATATAATGGAAATTCTAAGAGTTGTGGACAATTAACAGCGCCAGTGCCGCAGCTCCCGTGGCCCGAATAGCGTGGTGACAATCCGCAGCATAACGAATGGTGTCGCCTTCCTGCAGCTCTGCCACTTCCCCCCCGGCGGTTACCGTCAAGGCTCCGGTAAGGACCGTCAAATGTTCTTCGCAGCCAAGTCGGTGTGGTTCACTGACCAACATGCCATCCGTCGACAGCTGAATTTTGTAAACTTCAAGACGCCCGGCCTGATCTGGCGGGCTAAGAATACTGATGCGGCACCCTTCGCCCTGGCTGTCAATCGTTGGCGTTCGGTTCGCACGCATGATTTCCCGGATCAAGCCATCGGCATGGCCGTCGTCCAACAGGCCGGCAAAATCCACCTGAAGCGCGCGGGTCAAGTTCCACAATGTGGCCACCGTGGGGCTCGATTCGCCGCGTTCAATCTGCGACAGCATGGAACGCGATACACCCGACAATTTAGCCGTCGCATCAAGACTTAGGCCTTTGCTTTTGCGGGTATCTTTCAGCCGTTTTGCAAGCCGTTCAGAAATGCTGTGATCTGGTTTCATTCTTCAAACTGCAAAAAAGACATGCGGGCTGTCAATGGTTGCAATGTCCCAATAACAGTCGTTCGCAATTTGCCCGTGAAGGCCTGCAATATGGTCTGGCCCGCCATCGCCCAGAACAACCGCTTCGACCAGAGCCGTCCATCCCAGGTTATTGATGTGGTCAAGCGGTGCGCCCGCATCGATCAAATGCTGGACAAAAGGGGCAATGGTTACGGACCAAAGTCTATAGTTCTTGTGCAGAACCATGGTATTCCTTGCGGAATGAACTTGAGAACGCGTGAAATACACTGGAGCCGGCTAACCCTTCCCGGTCAATTCCTAATAGCAGGGGCAGTCGTGATGACTGCGGCAATGCTGATTGTCGGATTTTGGGTTTCTTCCCGAATTGAACAGGCTGTGGTGCAAAATTCAGCGACATCTGCAGCGTTATTCATGGAAAGTTTCGTTTCACCGCTTAGTCAGGAACTGGCGCAAAATGATGAACTTTCCGGGCCAGCGGCACGGGCGTTGACCGAGATATTTGAAGGAACATCACTTGGTGAGCGGGTGGTTTCATACAAAATCTGGAAACCGGGAGGGTTGATTGTCCATGCGTCGGATTCCGGGTTGATCGGTCAGGTTTTTAAGCCTTCAGATGACTTGAAACAGGCATGGACCGGGCGCATTGCCGCCTCTTACGAGGATCTGACCGACCTTGAGGATCAGGCAGAGGCGGCTTTGGGAATTCCACTGCTAGAGGTCTACAGCCCGATACGGGAAGTTTGGACAGGTCAGGTTATTGCCGTTGCAGAATTTTACGAGCGGGCTGATATCCTTGATATGGAAGTCGCTGATGCCCGCCGCAAAAGCTGGATTGTTGTGGGGTCCACGTTCCTGGCGAGCGGGCTTTTGCTGTTTGGTATTGTCCAGACCGGTGGCCGGACTATCCGTGACCAGCGCGAACAGCTGGAAACCCAGTTGCAGGAAACCCAGGTTGTGTCCCAACAAAATCTGGCTTTGCGTCGCCGTGCAGTATCTGCGTCGTCACGCGCCACTGCCCAGACCGAGCGAACTATACGACGCATTGGATTTGATCTGCATGATGGCCCGGCACAATATCTGGCGCTGGCTGCATTAAGGCTGGACGGAGCCTTACCAGACACTGACGCGAAAAACCCAGATGCGATAGAAGTGCGTAAATCTTTGGAAAAAGCTCTTAGCGAAATTCGGGCGATTTCCCGCGGCCTTGCTTTGCCTGATTTGGACGCACTGGATTTAAAAACCCTGGTCAGGCGTGCGGTCGATGATCACGAACATCAAACTGACATGAAGATTGTATTGTCTTTTAGGGGACAAGACGTGTTCGCCTTAGACTACTCACAGAAAATATGCGTATACCGCTTTTTGCAGGAAACCCTGTCAAATGTGGCACGCCATGCAGAGGTAAAAGAAGCGACTGTGGGAATTGATACCGATCTTCAAACTTTGTCAGTTTGGGTAAAAGATCTGGGCTCCGGCTTTGATCCCGAAACTGCACTGAAACTTCGAAGCGATGGCGGCCAGGGTTTGCTGGGTCTTACGGATCGCGCCCACAGTATTGGCGGCAATCTTACCATCACCAGCGCGCCGGGCGACGGCACAATCATGAGCCTGACGCTTTCAAATGTGGAGAACACGACATGACGATACGTTTGATATTGGCCGACGACCATCCGATTTTTCGTGACGGCCTGGTGCAGAGCATCGAAGAAACTGACCAGATTGAAGTGGTTGGCGTTGGTGAAACCGCCGATGACGCGGTTTTGCTGGCCAAAAAACACAACCCCGATGTAGCACTTTTGGACCTGTCGATGCCTGGCAACGGAATTACAGCAGCAAAAAGAATTTCCGAAGCCGGTTCGGCAAAATACATCGCTATGTTGACCGTGTCAGAGGATGACAGCGACGTCACATCCGCCCTGGCGGCCGGCGCGATCGGGTATGTCCTCAAGGGCGTATCTGCCGCAGAACTAAGGCGAATTCTGATGGGAATTGCCAAGGGCGAAGCCCATGTTTCGCCCGGACTTGCGGCGCGAGTGCTGAAAATCATGCAAGGCCCCAAGCGTGTTGAAAAAAGCCCGATCGACGATCTGACAAAGCGTGAAGAAGATATCCTGCGCCATGTTGCAAAGGGAATGAGCAATCGTGAAGTCGCCCAAGCCCTTGGCCTGCAAGAGAAAACTGTAAAACATTATATGACGACTGTTTTAGGCAAACTACACGCGCGCAACCGTGTCGAAGCAGCCCTGATTGCACATGAAGCCTGGCGAGATGAATAAAGCAGGGCGCATTTTTTAGTCGAGCCGTTTCAGTTTCCCGGAACCTGCCCGAGCCGTCGGGTATCTGATTTTGTTGCGGGTCGCCTGACTACCGTACGCCCGTACTGGTCTTTCAGTTCATAGGTTCTATTGGTGATTTCCTCGGACCAACCGTTGGAATAGGTTACAGCCAAACGGCCATTGGTTGTGCTGGTTGTTTTGATACGTGTGGCCCCAGCCCCGGTTGGTCTGCGCACACTTGCGATTGAGACGCCATTGGCGCGGGCCCGCAATCTCGCTATATCGGCGCCGGTCGCACGCCGTGCAACCACGGCCTTCCCGTTTGCATTCCAGTGTGTGTATTTTTGATCTTTTATCACATCCCTTGATCCATCAGCGTAACGGATTTCAACACCTGAAGCTGACAATTCAATGCTTGTGATTGCAGAAAAAGTTGTGGGACTGCTGTCCGAGCCGCTATTGCCACTGCCGGAACCACTGTTACCACTGCCCGAGCCATTATTGCCACTGCCGGAGCCACTATTGCCACTGCCGGAACCGCTATTGCCGCTGCCGGAACCGCTATTGCCGCCGCCCGAGCCACTGTTGCCACTGCCTGAGCCACTGCTACTATTGCCCGAGCCGCTGTTGCCACTGCCCGAGCCGCTATGGCCGCCGCCCGAGCCGCTGTTGCCACTGCCGGAACCACTGTTACCGCTGCCCGAGCCACTATTGCCACTGCCCGAGCCACTGTTACCGCTGCCGGA
>CAZRHV010000041.1:3984-19387 GCA_964599985.1 uncultured Marinosulfonomonas sp.
TACCGCTGCCCGAGCCACTATTGCCACTGCCCGAGCCACTGTTACCGCTGCCGGAACCGCTATTTCCACCCCCGCCGCCATTACCATTTTTGCCGGAACCGCTCTCAGCAGTTGCCAGATTGGGGGCAAAGACGCTAAGAACCGGCCCGCCAATCCGAAAATGATAGGGGACAGTCACGCCATATATAAATACTACGCCAAAAAGGACGGGAAATACGATGTTTTGAGAGGTTTTCACGTGTCTTTGTACTTTCGATCACGGTTCGATGAATGGCGGCAGATTTGCAGCTTAACAGCAAACAAAGCCAAATTCATCAGACGTTCGTCGGGCGATTGAATGTTCTGGAAGAATTGCCCGCCAGCGCGCCGCGCAACTCTGAGTGGTCGTCAGTTTATTGTGTGCATTCGGGGTGTACGGCGACGTCACCTGGATCATCACAACCAGAGCCGCCGGGGAAACGCAGGTGTCGCCCTCCCAAACCAGAACGGTTGCAATCGCCATCGCTGCCACGGGAATTGTGGCTGCCGCCCCGGTCCACTTTTGGCCAGTTGATATTCGCCTTCGAAAATTGGAAATGTGACCGAGTCTTGCTAGAGATTTGGCCTGAAAAGCGCCGCCCGAGCAGTGCCTGAAAACGTAACCATGCCAAGGGCAAAAGCTGTGGTTAAGTGAATTGCGCGGTTCGTTGGTTTTCTTGTTTGAGGTTAGCCAGCTTTCATATTCTCGGTCAAATTGGCCATAAGCGGCACCGATATAGGTGCAGCGTTGTTTTGGGCCAAGGCGCGCGCGCAGTTCCGACCTAAGTCAGGTGACGGCGCTGCCAGATTCGCGGGCGTTGCAGCCAAACCCCACCTGGACGGCGCTTTTTGCCCTGAAACGCCAAGCTTTTTCATTGCTGGCAAAAACCGGTTATAGCGCGTGACTTCGCCAAGGGTTGCCATGCCGATGCAGTATTTCGAACACCGCTTTGTCAACCGGACTTTGGCACTGCGCAGACATTTGTCGCCATAACCGCGCCCCAGTTTCGATTTGGTTTCAATAATGAAAACACTATCACCGACAAAATGGGATTTTGCCGCGGACAGAAATTTCAACTCGGTGTCTATGGTCATCCGCTCGCCGCCACTTTTGGCCACAAGCGTGATCCGTTTGTAGCGAATATCCAGCACCCTGTTCAGATCATAGCGGAACGGTTTTCCATATTGGTTGGTATAGGTTTCCCGGGCAAAACCGCGCGCATCGTCCGACAGGTTCGAAATGTCATCCTCATCGTAGGGTATTCGATACTTTTCGGTCATGCCCCGCTTGCCCTTTACCTTAACTTCCAAAAAGCAAAGCCTGGCCTCGACATAACGGCGAATGCGCACCTTGAAGCCTTTGCGCAGGCCCTGGTGATGTTCGTAATAGGCACTGCGCTGTGCATCATCGAAATACCGCGTATCATAGGTAAAGGCGCGCTGTTGTTTGATGTCCAACACATCAAATCCTTCAGCCAGCTCGGGCAGGGCCCGGTGCAACTCGTCAGCCTTCACAACATATTTGTTATCGATCCGCGACAGCATTTCGGCCTTGCTATTTAGCTCTTCCAGCGAGATTGGATCAAAATTCTGGGTCAGCCAGTCAAGATTCAGGCTTGGGTCACGGTGTGTCATCTCTGTTCTCCTACCCTCGGTAAAAAATTTGCAGGCGGGCCAGATCATTTACATAATTCAGTTCAATAATCTGGAAGTTCATCACATCAACACCGAGCCTTTGTGAAAGATCGCTGCGCATTTTTTCCGCGTCCGACAGCGCATAGCCATCGATCTGGTCCAACGTGATTTTCGTGCTGCTTGCAGATTGAAGAATTTTCGGATGATCCAGTATCCAGGCCCCGATTAGGACGAAGGCAACAATAACCATTACAAACGGCAGCCCGGTCCCTTGCACCGAGCAAATCACGGCAGTGGCAATGGCCCCGAAGAAGTAGGCAATTTCAATTTTTTCAATCTGTTCGGACCGAAGGCTGAACAGCGCCAAAATTGCAAACAGCCCAAATCCGGCGGCGATAGAGAACTCGACGCTGGACAGAATGGTAAGCACGGAAAACGCGAAAATATTAAACATTGACGCGGTCGTTGCCAGCACCTTGTCGCGGTAGCGCCGGTAATACATCCCGAAAATCAATATGGATATAGCGACGGTATTTATCGCGAACCTGGCAATAAGTTCCCAGATCGGATTGGTGAAATCAAAGTCTTGCACGGCGTATTCCTTTTTCTTTTTTTCGCCGCAATTCCGGCTCATCGTTTGAAAACTGTCATAGTTGGCGCGTTCGCGACCCGGCCATGGGTCCAGCAAGTGTTCAGACCTTTGGCTGATAAGGTTGTATTTATTGGCTTTTAGACCGTCTTTTCTGGTGAAACGCGGGGACGATATTGTGTGCCTAGGCCAGCCCAAAAGACATTAGCTTGAACAGGATTGCAGAGATCAACGCCGCCGAGGGAACTGTTATCAACCAGGCACTACCGATTGTTATCAGCTCCCGTCGTCTAAACAGCTTGCGCGGACGGCAATTGGGAGAGCTGGATTTGAATTTTGCCTCGCGGTAAATTCCGATGCCAAAGACTGACCCGATGGCAATATGGGTGGAGCTGACCGGCAACCCCAAAGCCGAGGCTCCGATCACCGTGATTGCGGCTGAAAGGCAGATACAAAATGCCCGGGTTTGGTCAAGGCGCGTCAACCGTTTTCCCACGGTGCGGATCAGCTTGGCTCCGAACAATCCCAATCCGATTGATATTCCGATGGCCCCGATCAGCATCACCCACAGCGGAATACCGACCTCTGTGCCGATGGCTCCTTCGCTGGCAATACTGACGATGGCTGACAAAGGCCCCACAGCGTTGGCAACGTCATTGGCGCCATGGGCAAATGACAGCATCGCGGCCGCGAATATCAACGGGATGTTGAACAACGAATTTACCGCCGCGCGACGGTTTTCTAACCCTTGAACCGCACGCGCGATCAATGGGCGCAGAACTGCGCTAGCAACAACAAAAATGCCAATCCCCATAGTGGCAATCATCGCGAGATCAGGTTTCCAGACTTTCTTCAGACCCTTGATCACCAGGTAAACCGAAAACACCGACACCATGACGCCCAGAAATATTGGTATCCAGCGCCGTCCCGCCGACACCATGTCCCGTTTGGAAAAAATAGCAGTATCAATGGCGGCCAGAAATAACGCAGCAATGAAGCCCCCCAATACCGGCGAGACTACCCAGCTGGCTGCAATCTTTGACATTACTGTCCAATCGACCACTGAAAAGCTGCCGGCAGCAACAGCACCGCCCAAAACGCCACCGACTATCGAATGGGTCGTGGACACGGGGGCGCCAACCCAGGTTGCAAAGTTAAGCCACAGTGCGCCAGCACCCAAAGCAGACAGCATGGCAAGCGCGAACACATGTTTGTCCGCAAATGCAGATGCGTCTACAATTCCTTTGGATATTGTCGAGACGACTTCGCCACCTGCAAGCAGTGCGCCCGCTGATTCAAATACGATTGCAATTGCGATTGCCCCTGCCATTGATAGGGCACCCGAGCCGACCGCTGGACCAACATTGTTCGCCACATCATTGGCCCCGATATTCAGCGCCATATAGCCGCCAACCATAGAAGAAATGACTACAAACGCGGCCATAGTGGTATCAAACAGGAAGACCTGAACTATCAGACCAACGGCTGCCAGAAACAAAAAGGCGTACATAACGGCTTTGACATCAAACTGCGCGATTGGGACAGATTGGGCGCGGAGTTTTTGTGGAACTGAAGGCATGGACATTTGAATTCTCCGCAAGTGTTGGCAAAACTGAAAAGATGCAGGCGACTGCGTTGAGCCGCCTTGACAGGGTGTGTTTTCCAGAATGCAGTGTGTGGGTTCGGTCCAAGAATGATTAGGGCCGAGGGTCGGAGAAAAATTCAGACCTCAGTCCAACGGCCAGTTGCCAATGGTCCGGGCGCCGCGGTTATTTTAATTTTCCTGTTTAAACAATAATTCACTGTTCATGCGCTGGTAAGATTTGCGCGGATGGAAGAATTGGCAAAACGCACTATTGAGATTATTCACTTCCCATAAAATACGCAGGCATCTAAACCTGCCGTTGTTCTTGCGAATTGACCGTCAATGACAGCGCATGCTGAACCGTTACCGGCCAGGAGACTAACGGAGCGCCAGCACGATCCAGATTTCTACGACGATGGAATTTACGTGTACAACAACCCTACGTTCTCGGGCAGTTTGAGGATTGACTGCATTCCCTTCGAAAACGAAAGCCGCGTCAATTTTGGGCTAAAAACCAAAATCGATGGAAGCAAATACGGGTGGTTTGATCCTAGCCGTGGCCTACACAACGTCTTTACGAAGGAAAATATTCGGTACCACCTTTTTGTCAACGATCGAAATGGCCGCATCTATCTGTTCGGGCAAGACGCTCGATATTTGTTTGAGACCGTTAACATTTTGAGCGGTCAAACAGACGACAGTACCAGATTGCAACTACGCTCAGCCCTTTACGTAGGGGAGCAGGCATTTGCGACACTGAATTCTGAATAAAAGTAAGTGCAGGCGGAATGAAGCATTCTGACGGTTGTTGTTCGGTTGATGAAAACGGCTGCCTGTCAGAGAAATACGCCAATCCCTAGCCCAGTTCTGCAAACCTACCCTTATAGATTGTGCGAGGCGGGATCAGGTCCGGCTCAACTTTTAGAAGTTCAGGTGAGGTTATTTTGGCGTCAAACAATTCAAACGCTTTGGCTATCAGCTTGTCTGAATTCTGCCGCACCATATGCACAGGAAACTGTAAAAACGCGCCGAACGGGTCGTAATCATAACAGCCGATTGCGCATTCATCGAACGCCTTTGCGGGCAGGGTTACAAAATAATTTAGCGCACCCTCAAATACCGTTAGCGAGTTTATGAATAACCCGGCAGGTAAACCGCCAAGACGATCACACAGGGCCTCCACTTCGCGTGCGGCCTGCGGCCAACGGTATTTTGGATGCTCGCGAACACCTGCGCTACATCCATCTGTCCGAAAGTGATCGCGGCACGCCCGGTGCCGGAACCTGTGATTGGGATGAGATATTTGTGGCTTTGGCTGCGATTGGGTTCAAGGGTGGTCTGGCGATGGAAAGTTTCTTGAATATGCCGCCAGAGATTGCTTTTGGCCTGTCTGTCTGGCGTCCGGTGGCGCGCGATGAAGCCGAAGTTATGGGCAATGGTTTGCCATTTTTACGCAATAAGGCGCGACAATATGGGTTGATTTGAACGCGCAAGACGCCCTGTCTTTGCTCACGCTGCCTTTACGTTGAATTGTATCCCCGTCATCTCGGGATGTGCAAACATTTGTACATCACATAATCGGGGGACAGATCATGAAAATTTGCTCAGTTTATTTTCACTGTTGGCTGATCCGGGCGATCAAAATCCCGGTGACGGATCAGGCTATACTTACACAATTGTTGTCGAGTAATCGAAAGCAATACGGTGGCTTACCTGCCACAATGCGCACTATCCAATCGGTAGAATTCAGATGCGCCACCTTTCCCTCCCCATTTCTAGTGAGTTGCTAAAATCTTATCCATTTTCCACCCTTTAGGGCAATTTTGAGCAGTTAAATTCCAATCTGCTCGTGGGCTTGCAGAGGGGAATAGTGATGAATACTGGGACCAATCCGGTAGGGCGAATACTGTTCGGGTGCTTTGTCTACATCCTAAGCGCGACCACAGCCGCCGCAATTCCATCACCTGAACTGATCATCGGTTCGGCGGCCTCTATTTCCCAGTTGTTTGCCTTTGGGGCTGCGTTTCTTGGCGGCGGGGCGGTATTGGTAGGCCGTCGTGCAGCGGCGGCTAAAAAAAACGATATTCGCGCCCGCAAGCGGTTGTTGAAAGTTGGTTTTTCGCTGTTTTTCGTGGCATTGGTTTTGGCCGGGCTAAATATCTTCCAATACCAGAATGCAAAGCAGGACCGGTTGACAAGATTGCAGGCTACGCTAAATCGCCCTGCCGTTATCGTCGATGCCAACCTTCGCGAAACGTCGTTTGCGGCCCAGTCGAGCGATCGTCTCGGAATTTCCACTCAGGAAGCAGCGACAGCGTTGGCCACCGGTGACGTGCTGTTTATCGATGTCCGCGAAACCGCAGAGAACCAGATGGGGACTATTCCCGGTGCCGTGCATATCCGGTTCCCGGACGTTGACCTTACTGATCCGCGGTTCAAGGGGCGCGAAGTTGTCTTGCTTTGCCATAACGGCAATCGAAGTTCAGAGACCTGCGAAAAGTTGGCAGCCCTTGGAATTGATTGCCGATTTATCGTCGGTGGCATCGAAAAGTGGATCGTTGAGGGGCGGCCCTTTACCGATGAAACCGTCAGAACCCTAAGCGATCTTCGCGCGATACCGGATTATGCGAACAAGGATCTGTTGCTTGATACGCCGGACGTATCCGCGTTGGTCGCTGAGCAAGACGTGCAATTCATCGACGTGCGTTACCCCGGCGATTTCGCCCGGGGTCATTTGCCCGGCGCAATCAATTTACCGATGCGGGCCACGCCAACTGCCGAGATTTCCAAACTTATTGCGGCATTGCCCGACAAGCCGATCGTTGCGGCTTGTTATGATCGGCGGGGTTGTTTTATTTCGCAGGTACTGGGGTATGAACTGGCCCAGGCCGGGCTTGATTTTCGTGGGCGCTATACCTTGCCATGGGAATATTTCGTACCAAAAGACACCAAACCCCATGTGGCCCTTTGGTTGGCTGAACAAAATCAAGGCAGCTGGCAACGTGCCATTTCCGGTTTAGCCACGGGATTAAATTGGCTGGGCGACAAAACCCATTTTTTGTTTGCAGTTTTCGCGTTGGCGTTGGCGACACGATTGCTGATCCTGCCAATTGCAATCAAGGCAGAACGCGATCAGATAACCACGGCCCGTATCGCGCCAGAACTGGCGGCGCTGAAAGAGCGGTATAAAGATGACCCTTCCGGCAAACCCGAGGCGCTAAAGGTGCATTACGCCAAACATGGGCTTAGTCCGGGGCGCAATATGCTGACCTTGCTGTTCCTCCCCATCACTATGCTGGGTCTTTCAGCGGTGCAACGTGCGGGCACTGGCCAGGCTGGTTTTGCATGGCTGAAAGATTTAGGCGTGGCTGACCCGCTATATGTGCTGCCTGCACTCGCTACGACATTGGGCTGTATTTATCTACAACTGGCCATAGGAACCACACCGCGTCGCGCGGTCCTGTCGTGGGTGATTGGCTTTCCGGTGCTCGGTTTGTTGATTTTGCAACTAAGCGCTGCCGGCGCGATCTATCTGGTTATTGCCCTTGGCCTTCTGTTCATCCAGCGCGCCTATGTGACCGGTGTGATTGGTCGAATTACCAACAAAGTTGCGGCGTTCACCCAGCAAATTTTTGTGACCCGATTTTACGACGGTATTATTCCGTTGAAATATACCGGGCTGCTGGGCAATGCCGGGAATAAGGCCCTGCGATTGTCGCAACTGTCCAGGGCGGGCTTTCCGGTTCCGGGTGGCGTTGTTCTGGGCGATAGATTTCTGGACAAATTTGCGAAAGCGTCAGACCAACAGCGAGCGAAAATAGCCAATCGTATCAACAGGTTCTTCGGCTCAAACGCTGTCGCTGTACGAAGCTCTGCCACCGCAGAAGACGGCGATAACCTGAGCTTTGCCGGTGTCTTTGAAAGCAGGCTTGATGTAACGGCATCCGGCCTTGTTCAGGCGATTGAAGATGTTTCCGCTTCCTTCAATGCGCTACACACCCGTGCCTACGCGGATGGCGGTCGGGGTAATATTTTGATCCAGCGAATGGTGCAGCCTGAATTTGCCGGTGTGCTTTTTACAGCTGATCCACAGCAGCCGGGGATTGCGATGGTGGAGTTCGCCAAAGGAATAGCAGAGGATCTGGTCTCTGGGCGTGTGGTGCCGACAACGTGTCGGTTTGGGCGTTCAACCATGGCTTTGCTTGATGGGGCTGCGCCGATGGATTTTACGCCGCTGCTGGAAATGGGTAGAAAAATTGAACAGTTCTTCGACGGCCCCCAAGATATCGAATGGACCTATTGTGCGGGCAAGTTTGCAATTGTGCAAAGCCGAAACATTACAACATTGAAGGCCGAGACGAATGACATGATCCTGTCTGAGTGGTCGCGGTTAATTGAAATTGCAGGTTCACGCGCCTCGGATCAACCTTTGCTGGTTCAGGATGAAATGTCCGAAGTTTTGCCAAGGCCGACACCGCTTTCGCTATCCTATATGCAAGCCCTCTGGTCACCAGATGGTAGTGTAGGGCTAGCCTGCGCACGGCTTGGAGTGCGCTACAATCCGGGCAACGAAAGTCACCTGACGACTGTGTTTGGTCGTTTGTATTCTGACGTTGCACGAAAATCTAGAACAGCGCTCAACGTCCCCCGTAAGATGCGCAAACATTTTGACAGCAATCCAGATGAAGTTGCTGACAGCTATGAACACGATTTTTTGCCGAAATTAGATCGGCGATTGGCACAGTTAAACGCCACAGACTTTTCTGTGATTGAAACCGAACTACTACCCGGCATTGTGACAGAACTTTTTGAGGAGTTTATTTCCGACATTCATGTGGAAGTTGAAGTTGTGAATATCGCGGCTGGTTATTATGTGCAGCGCGCTGTTGAGCTTTGTGATCGTGAAAAGCTGGATGCGGCCGCGTTGATTATGGCAAGCGGCGGTGTCAGCCCAGCAAGCCTGCTTCGTTTTGTCGACGCCAATGATAATGATCTGCGGCGTGAGAAATTATTGGAATATTTCGGTCACCGCGCGCCGCACGACTATGAATTGTCAGACTTGCGATATTGGGAAAATACCCAACAGCTCGAAGGATTGCTGGCCGCCGCGGATGTTGGGGTTGGCAAGAATGAACGACCAAAGCTGGATGAAAACCAGACGGAAACTGTCCGATCAGTAATTGAAACCGCCCAGAGCTATCAATCGTTAAAAGACGCCGCGAAACATCAGGCCCTGCGTTTTCTGGCAGAAATCCGTCGTGGGTTGGAAGCGCTTGACCAGGGCCTTGGGTATGAAGGGTTGATCCACTACCTCACGTTAGAGGAACTGGGAAAGGTAAGCCGGTTTAATACGTCGCTCAGTTCTGTTGCTAAGGCAAGGCGACAGCAGCGGGACCAGTTGTTAAAGCAAAAGGCGCTGCCATCCACCCTTACAATGGCGCAGCTGGAAGCGGCGATTGCTGGCGTCTCGGTGAGCGGAGCGGCAAAGGGGGATAGCCTTTTGGGCAAACGTGTATCTGGTGATAAGCGTTCTGTTGGTCGGGTGTATCAAACTTCGCGCGAGCAGGCGGAAAGCGGCGAAAAACTGATAGGTTTTAAAGTTGGCGACATACTGGCCTGTAGTTTTGTCCATCCTAATTGGTTGCCATATGTACTAAAATCGGGCGGAGTTATCGCAGAGGTTGGGGGTTGGCTAAGCCATATTGCGATTGTCGCGCGCGAAAATAATAAGACACTTGTAGTTGGTGTTTCCGGATGGGAGGCACTGCCACATGGTGCAGATGTCGCCATAGAAGTGGAAGGGCAAGTCAGGTTAATAGAGCTACCAAAAGTACAAAATGAGCTTGAAACAGAGATGCCAAAGCTAGCAGTTGGTCGTTAGAATGGGATTTCGACGCGAAGTGAAATAAGCTGGTCATCCACATTTGAAAGCCCGATTGCTCCGTAGGCATAGTCGATATTCAATATCGCACCATTGCCAAAAGTTGTCGCCATACCTGCCCGGAAAGTCCCAAAAAAGTCCCCCCCCCCGCCAACAGATTGCGTCGCTTCCAAGCCAACATATGGGGTCAGTGCGCCCAGCCCGTTATAGTAAGCAAGAACGGCTGCCGTTACGAACGTTTCTGATGTATCACTGGCAGCGATTGCCCCACGTAGAGCATCAGTATAGGCGTCCTCACTTGTTGTCAGGTTAGCCAGCTCCATCGACGGATGTAGCCGCCAGTTGCTGGTGTTGAAGGTTCCAGAAATACGCAGTGCACCAAAGGTTTCATCTCCTTGAAAACTACCAGTTTGAACGCCGGCGGTGTTAATTGTGTGGTCGCTTGTGCCTAACAGGAACCGGCCATCAAGTACCCAATCTTCGGAAAGCTGGAAAGCAAAGTAAGGCCCCGCAAGAAAACCACTGGATTGGTCTTCGATGCCGGTCAGATTAAAATCCAGGGTCGTATCGGTTCTAACGATCATAGCGCCCAGAAGAAAACGTTCACCAAATTGCCGATCACCACCTATGGAAAAAGCCAATGCGCTAGTTTGTTCGGACGCAGCATTGTCATCAGTTTGGCGGGACTGGCCGCTAATCCACCCACTTTGCCGTGCACCGGTAAAGGCTGAATTTCCCAGGTCAATAAAAACCGGGCCGTCGTTTGTGGTGGTCGCGTTGTCAGGTTGGTCACGCAGATGGTCGCCACAATCCTCAAACTTTCCTGGCAGGCAGAAATCGTCCGGAACCACATTTCCTGTGGGCGCATCAGTCGGTGACTGTTGTGCGCCGCCTAAACGGCCAGAAATATATGGAATTCCCGGGCCGTATCTGGGTTGTGGACCTGGATCGGTAACAACAACAGGGGGCAGTACAGGCACAAGTGCGACAACAACAGTTGGCCCACCAATTATGGTGACGGCTAATGCGGCCGTAACTGAGATTCGGATGCCCCAAGCACCTATAACATGATCAAAACGCACGACAATTCCCCCAGAAATGAATTGGCAACAGCGAAACCTTATAAAGATTGCTCAGCCAACACCAAAATTGGGAATTTATCCAGCGAAATTTTGGCTTAGAAAATATTGCCCGCAAAATGAGGCGCTGGCATCATACCCAAGCGCACTACCTATGGCTGTAGCGTTTCTGTCCAGCACATTTTTGCGGTGTCCAGAAGAGTCCATCCACATTCCAACGATTTCAGATGCAAGTGTCGCATAGCTGTGCGGAGAGATTTGGCGACCCGAAGTTGTCGTGAACTCACAGCGGGCGCTGTTTTTGACAAATATTTTTCTGGAGCCACCAAATTGGTAGCGAGGAAGATTGCCGATGTTTTCAGAACCGCGCCGCACATTCAAACCGGATGCAAGAACCCGTTCCTGAACAGATGTTTGGCCACGAACAGTGGAGCGGTGACTTAGTGTACCTTTGCGGGCCATCCAGTTTGCGTGCTTATCCGCGACATCCATCAATCCGGCGGCCAACTGAACTGGGCTCAAACCAGCTTTGCAGCGCGCGAAATTGACTTCCGAAAGAACAGCCTGATTAAATAACGATTGGTTCAGGTTATTTGTCGGGACAACTTGCGCAGCACTTGCGGGCAATCCGGCGCGCGAACAGGGTTGCGCTTGCGCAGTTGCAAGCGAAATTACTAGGGCGGTAGCTGCAAACACAGATAGTTTTGCAGCCGGTTTCAGGCAGCGGGCAATCATGGCACCTCTCATCGAGCAGATAAAAAGAGTTGCTCAGACCATGATTTTCGACTGTGTCTTTATTGCGGCCCGGAATTGGTCATTTTTGTGACGTTCACGGGTGTTGCTCAGGGAATTTCTGCTCGTAGCCCGTGTTTGTTGTCGGGCAATCTTGTTCATCCGGGCGCAGCACTCTACATCACTCCCATGAAAAGATGGATCCCATTTGTTAAGTCCCCCCCTGTGGTCGCAGTTATTCGCCTGAACGGTGTGATTGCCGCCGGGGGTCGTGGCGCGTCGTTGAATGATATTGGCCTGGCAACAATGATTGAGCGGGCGTTTAAAAGGGGCAAACCAACCGCTGTTGCTTTGTCGATAAACTCGCCGGGTGGATCACCTGTGCAATCATCGCTAATTGCCGCCCGCATACGCCGGTTGGCGGATGACAAAAACATCCCGGTTTTTGCCTTTGTCGAAGATGTGGCAGCATCAGGGGGTTATTGGCTTGCGACCGCAGCGGATGAAATCTGGATTGATCAAAGCTCGATCGTTGGCTCAATTGGTGTTGTATCGTCTAACTTTGGTTTCCATGAACTGATGGGGCGCCATGGTGTTGAACGCCGGGTCCACACCGCCGGTAAATCCAAAAGTATGCTTGACCCGTTTCAGCCCGAGAAACCCGCGGATGTTAAACGGCTTAGCGCCCTGTTGAACCAAATGCACGAAACCTTCATCAATCAGGTTAAATCGCGTCGTGGCAGTAAGCTCGCAGACGACAAATCACTTTTCACCGGTGAATTCTGGGTCGGTCAGAACGGTGTTGATCTTGGGTTGGCGGACGGGCTTGGTCATCTGGTTCCAAAAATGAAGGAACGCTTTGGAGACAAGGTACGATTGGTACTCTACAATCAAAAACGGCCCTTCCTGGCCCGTTTTGGCACCCAGATCGTCGACGATGCAATTTACGGGTTGGATGAACAGGCGCAATTTGCCCGGTATGGGCTGTAATTTATGGTCAAAGCTGTATCCCTGTTTCTGATCGGTATGCTGATCATGGCGATGTTTGGGAAATTGAAGTTTCCGGGTCAAAAACGCCTGGAGGCAGCCAAATGTCCTAAATGTGGTCGATACAAGTTTTCCAAAAAGGCCTGCGACTGTTCCGAAGGGAAAAGCTAGCGCATGGACATGCTTAGTGCGCTTCTTGGGCTGGTAATTCTGGTTCTGGCGGGTGATGTGCTGGTACGCGGTGCTGTGAATGTCAGCCTGCGTCTCGGGGTGCCGGCGCTGATTGTAAGCCTGACAATCGTTGCCATAGGTACATCTGCGCCTGAACTGCTGATTTCAATCAGTGCCATTAGGGAAGGTGCGCCGGGCATCGCTATTGGTAATGTGGTTGGCTCTAACATCGCTAATGTTTTGTTGGTTCTCGGAGTACCGGCCCTCTTGGTGGGGCTTGGCACGTCATCATGTGAAACCCGCAGCAGTTACCTGCAAATGTTGTTTGGAACGGCGCTATTTGTTGTATTTGCGTTCCTTGCGCCAATCACCTGGATCCATGGCAGCGCCCTGTTGGGGCTCTATTTGTTGTTTATGGCACACGCGATCTATTCCGCGCGCCGGCAACGTCGCACCGACCATGAAGAGGTGGAAAATGTCGACGCAGAGGCCCCGTGGTGGAAAATTATTACCTATCTGGTGCTTGGCATGATCGGCCTGCCTTTGGGGGCTGATATTCTGGTGGATAGCGCCACAGAAATCGCGCGGGAATACAGTATCAGCGAAACTGTAATTGGCCTGACACTTGTCGCAATTGGAACGTCACTTCCCGAATTGGCAACGACAGTTTCCGCGGCATTTCGCAGACAGGCTGACGTGGCGCTTGGCAATGTCATTGGCTCCAATATGGCAAACCTGTTGGGTATAATCGGCGTTGCTGCATTCTTTGGCGAAATCCCTGTTTCGCAGCAGATACTCAGATACGATATTTGGGTGATGGCCGGGGCCACTTTGCTGTTGGTCCCTTTCGTATTCTTCCGTCAAAACCTGACCCGGATATGGGGTGTGGTATTAACCGGTCTATACATTGCGTATATAGTTTCGGTGTTAGTATGACCGGGCCGAACCGGGGGGCGCACAGATGAAGGTAAAACGGGCACTGGTAACCGGTGCAGGCAAAAGGTTGGGCCGGGCAATGGCGCTGTGTCTGGCAGAGCGCGGGTATGATGTGGCCGTTCATTTCGCCACCTCCGGTGATGAAGCCGATGAAGTTGTGCGTGAAATTCAGGCATTGGGCCAAAAGGCACATAGTTTGCAGGCGGACCTGCTTGACGAAGATCAGGCACACGCACTGGTTGGTCGGGCGTCGGATGCTCTTGGTGGCCCGCTTAGTGTGTTGGTTAATAATGCCTCGATTTTCGAATATGACACGCTGGAAACTGCTACCGGTGAAAGCTGGGATCGTCACATTGGATCGAACCTGCGCGCCCCGTTCATTTTGACACAGGCTTTCGCTGCTGCGGCGCCGGGCCCAAGTTTGGACGGCAATGGAGAAATGCTCGCTCAGGCTATGGTTGTGAATATGGTGGATCAGCGTGTGCTTAAGTTGACCCCGGAATTTATGACCTACACAATTGCGAAGATGGGTCTTTGGGCTTTGACACAGACCGCTGCACAGGCGCTGGCCCCCAAAATCAGGGTGAATGCCATTGCGCCGGGGCCAACGGTGATCGGCGCACGTCAGTCTGATAGCCACTTTGCGCGTCAGCGCGCGGCCACGGTATTGCAACGTGGCGCTAACCCTGACGATATCAACGCTGCGTTACGTTACCTGCTTGATGCGAGCGCTGTGACCGGCCAATTGCTAAGTGTTGATGGTGGTCAGCATCTTGGCTGGAAAACGGCGGATGTTCTCGGAACCGAGTAAAATGACGCAGGTTTTTCCATGGTTCTCACTTGACTTGTGCACCGACGCTCAATCGCTCACGAATCTGTTACGAATTTGTTAATGTTATCAGTGATTTGAATAAAAATATTTATTTATATCAATAAAAACAATGCCTTAGAATGGTGCCTAAATTTTAGGCATTTCAACGAAATGGGCCAAAACTAACGAAAAAACCTGATTGAAGGAAACTTACCACCAGGTTTATCCACAGGTTTGGTGGACATGTTTTCTCTTGCTTATGTGGATCGTAGGTTGCAGCCCTGCTAGGAATCGCCATTCTCTAAACGGTCAGATAAACTGAAGAGCGAAAATATGCCAACCGCACTCACCGGTCATGATTGTATTCAGGGGTATCTGAACAAACTGGACAATTCGCCCGGCGTTTACAGGATGTTGAACGACATTGGCGCGGTATTGTATGTCGGCAAAGCCCGCAATCTGAAAAAGCGGGTGTCGAACTATGCGAACCCGACCGGTCATTCCGAACGCATCTCCCGGATGATATTGCAGACCAGATCAATGATGTTCCTGACGACGCGAACCGAAACCGAAGCGTTGTTGCTGGAACAGAACCTGATCAAGCAGCTTAAGCCTAAATACAACGTCTTGTTGCGCGACGATAAAAGCTTTTCAAATATATTGGTGTCACGAACGCACAAGTTCTCGCAGATAAAAAAGCACCGGGGTGCCAAGAAAGAAGCGGGCAGCTACTACGGCCCTTTCGCCAGTGCCGGTGCCGTCAACCGAACGCTTAACCAGCTTCAAAGGGTGTTTTTGCTGCGCAATTGTACGGACGCGGTTTTTGACAGCCGGACCCGGCCTTGTTTGCTGTACCAGATCAAACGATGCGCTGCCCCGTGCGTGGGCAAGATCAGCGAAGAAGAATACACAGCGCTGGTCACAGATGCAGAGCTGTTTTTGCAGGGCAAGTCGACCAGTATTCAGGCAGAGCTGGCAA
>CAZRHV010000042.1:0-18341 GCA_964599985.1 uncultured Marinosulfonomonas sp.
GCAGCACATTTGGCGGCGCGTGAAACACCCGACCCAGCCCATGCCCGCAAAAATCGCGCACAACCGACATCCGGTGGCTTTCAACATATTGCTGAATAGCCGCGCCAATATCGCCAAAAGTATTGCCTGGCTTCACTGCTTCAACTCCCAGCATCAGCGCGTCGTGGGTCACCTGAATTAGGCGTTCGGATTTACGCGATAGTTTGCCTGCCACATACATCCGGCTTGTATCGCCATACCAGCCGTCAACAATTACCGTCACATCAATGTTCAGAATATCGCCGTCTTTCAGAACCTTTGGCCCGGGAATGCCATGGCAAACAACATGGTTAATGCTGATGCAACTTGCGTGTTGATAACCCTTATAGCCAATGGTCGCCGAAACCGCCCCCGCCGTTTCGATCTTGTTCTGAATGATCTCATCCAGACGTCCGGTGGTAACACCCGGCACGACAAATTCCGCTATTTCATCAAGAATTTCAGCCGCCAAAAGACCAGCCGCCTGCATCCCGCCAAAAGCGTGAGGCTCGTAAATTCGGATGCCATCTTTTGTCAGTCGACCACGGTTGGGTTCGTCCATGGAAAGCTCCAGTTTAACCTTATGCCACTACATAGGTGACGTATGGGCTGAGGGCCAGAGGGTGCTAGATTACAACTTTCATTGGCTTACCCAACACCACGCCATTGACGTCAATCACCGTATCATAGCAGAACACTTCAACACCGGCATTTCGCGCGTGTTCGAAAGCCTCTGCGTAATTCTGGTCCACATCATCCGCCAGCCGGAATTGCGTACAATCGGTGCGTTGCACCAGATAGAACATTACCGCCCGATGCCCTTGCCCTGCCATTTCAGCTAGTTCAGCCAGATGCTTTGCTCCACGTACTGTGGCCGCGTCAGGAAATTCAGCCCATCCGGCTTCCCTGCTTAAATGCACATTTTTTACTTCAACATACGCATCTGCCAGCCCCGGCTCGCTCAGTAAAAAGTCAATCCGCGATGCCTGACCATAAGGTACCTCGGCACGAATACCATTATAAGCTGCCAGCTCAACTATCTGGTTCTGTTCCAGTGCCTCCCGCACCACCCGGTTCGGCACCATCGTATCTATCCCCGCCCAATGGCCATTGGGCAGTTCCAGCAATCGCCAGCCGTAATTAAGCTTTTTCTTGGGATCATCATTCGGTTCCAACCAGACCCGAGCACCGGCACCATCCAGCCCCGTCATCGCCCCTGTATTCGGACAATGGGCCACCACTTCGCGCCCACCTTCCAATTTTACATCCGCTAAAAAACGCTTGTAACGCCGAATCAACGTGCCAGGGATAAGGGGGGTTGGAAACTGCATGTCAGGCGACCTATACCCGGCATGAAGCCTCTGCAAGGATCAACCGAATGCCTAACCCTACAGCCGCCATACTGGTGATCGGCGATGAAATCCTGTCGGGACGCACCCAGGACACCAATACTCATTTTCTAGCGGGAGAACTAACTGCCAGGGGCATCGATCTGTTGGAAGTTCGTGTGGTTTCGGACAACAAGCAGATGATTGTGGATGCCCTAAATGCTATGCGCCGTTCCTATGACACTGTATTCACTTCCGGTGGTATCGGCCCAACCCATGACGACATCACCGCGGATGCAATAGCCGCCACCTTTAGGGTTGGCATTGAAATACGCGCAGATGCCCGCGCAATCCTTGAGGCTCGCTACAAAGAAATGGGTACCCAGATAAACGCCGCCCGCCTACGCATGGCGCGCATTCCAGACGGAGCGACCCTGATAGAAAACCCAGTTTCGGGTGCGCCCGGATTCTCTCTAAATAATGTGCATGTAATGGCGGGTGTTCCGTCGGTCTTTCGGGCGATGGTCGCTTCGGTGCTGCCAACTCTGACAGGCGGCGTACCCCTGCAAAGCAAATCCGTTCGCATCGACCGGGGCGAAGGCGATATCGCCGGGCCATTGGCAGAACTCGCCGCCAATTTCCCTGACTTATCTATTGGCTCATACCCTTACCAGCACGAAGGCGTATATGGCGCAAGCATCGTGATCCGCGGCGGCGAAGGCGAACGGGTTGACGCAGCAATGGCCCGACTGAAAACGCTGTTCCCGGAGGATCAACAATGAACTTGCCATCGGCGCTCGAGGTTCTAGAGGCGATTGAGCACACATGGCCAGCGGCAGCACAGCAAACAGTTGATAACTGGGTAATCCGCGATGGTCAGGGTGGCGGAAAACGGGTGTCGGCGACAACAGCCACACATATCAACCCTCAGAACATCGAAACGGCTGAGGTGGCGATGGATTCCATCGGCCAACAGCCGCTATTTATGATCCGCAATGGCGAAGAGGTGCTAGATCAACAATTAGCTGAACACGGCTATCGGGTCACCGATCCGGTGACACTCTATGCCTGCCCGGTTGGCGTACTCACAGCAGGCCCTGTCCCACCAATGAGCGCATTCGCAATCTGGCCACCGCTGGCAATCGCCAAAGAACTATGGGCAGAGGGTGGCATCAACCCAGCAAGAATAGCGGTGATGGAGCGTGCTAAATTGCCGAAAACTGCGATCCTTGCCCGCATTAAAGACCGCGCTGCGGGCGCTGCATTTGTTGCGATTCACCGCGAAATCACAATGATTCATGCAGTTGAAGTCACGCCGACGCTACGTCGTAATGGCGTTGCAATCAACATCATGCGGGCCGCCGCGCACTGGGCACAAAATCAGGGGGCTGCTTACATTTCTATTGCAGTAACAGATGCAAATCTCCCTGCTAATGCGCTATACTGCAAACTGGGACTAACGGCAGTGGGTAACTACCACTACCGGATCAAATAAAAACAATAGACGAACCGAGGCAGTACGTGACGACAAAATCCAACCAGGCCACCGCGCTTGATCTGCCTATGGTAGATCCATTGCCTGAAGCTACACAGACCTATTTTGATGTCTGCCAGGAAAAACTAGGCCTGGTTCCAAATGTGTTGCAAGCTTATGCCTTTGACATCGATAAACTCAATTCCTTCACAGCGATGTATAACGAAGTCATGCTCGCCGACAGCGGGTTGTCCAAGCTGGAACGCGAAATGATAGCCGTTGTTGTGTCTTCGATAAACCGCTGCTGGTATTGTCAGGTCGCCCATGGGGCCGCTGTGCGGGCACTTTCAGGTGATCCCGCTTTAGGTGAAGCCATGGTGATGAATTACCGTGCCGCAAATCTGGATGCGCGCCAACTGGCGATGCTTGATTTTGCGACAAAGCTAACTAAATCCAGCGCAGAAATCGAAGAAGCCGACAGGGCAACCCTGCGAAGCGCCGGATTCAGTGAACGCGATATTTTCGACATCGCAAACGTCACCGGGTTTTTCAATATGACCAATCGGGTCGCGTCGGCAATCGACATGCGCCCGAATGAAGATTATCACACCCAAGCCAGATGAATATTCGTACCGCCATAATCGCCACATTTGCAGGGTTGGTGCCAATTGGGGCAAACGCGCTGGTGTTAGAATTCCCTGCCGGGGCTGTGCAAACCGTGAAAATATCTGACCCCCATGGCGGCACTTCAGTACCTGTAGACGTGTTTGCGAACGGTTCAGTTCCTATGTTGTCGGTCGAAGGTTCCATAATCTCTGAGGCATGGAAAGTCAGTTCGGCAAACATGTCCACACTGCAAATCATGGCACCACTTCGCAATCAATTGTTGGAAAACGGGTTTGAAATCCTTCTCGACTGTGAAACGGATCAATGTGGTGGGTTTGATTTCAGATATGAAATCAATCTGCTACCAGAACCAGAAATGCACGTTGATCTGGGAGACTTTCGGTATTTGTCCGCCCGTCAAACCAGCGATTCCGACACGACAGAATATATTAGTTTGATCGTTAGTCGAACTGGACAGTCTGGTTTTGTACAAATGACCCGCGTCGGTGATCCCGAAATTCAACCCGCAGTTATTGTTGCCTCAACCAAATCAACTGACCCCGACCAGTCGGTTGCACCATTCCCCGAAGGGGAGCTCGCGACGCTACTTGAAACTGTTGGTCGTGCGCCGCTGGAGGATCTTAGGTTTCAAACTGGTTCTTCAAAATTAGGTGAAGACAGTTTTGGCTCACTGGCTGAATTGGCCGCATATTTGAATTCCAACCCGGATAAATCTGTTGCCCTAGTTGGCCATACTGATGCCGAAGGATCGCTGGCTGGAAATTTGGCTCTGTCAAAAAGACGCGCAACATCAGTCCTTAATCGGCTAGTGACGGTTTTTGATGTATCTGGGGGCCAGTTGGAAGCGGCGGGTGTTGGATATCTTGTACCCCGTGCATCCAACCTTACCGAAACCGGTCGCACCCAAAACAGACGAGTCGAAGTGATACTCACCTCGACCCGCTAAATTGTCAAAACTCGTTACTCTAGTAAAACTCACCAGTTATCTGGGCCCTTGTCAGCAAAAGCGTGAACAAGGAAATCGATAAACGCACGTACTTTAGGTTGCGTAAATCGGCCCGGAGGATAAACAGCATAGATACCTTGCGTCTCGACGGGCAGATCAGGAATGGCTTCTTCAACCAGACCTTGTTGTAATGCATCCGCATAAAGGAACGAGGGTAAATAAGCTATTCCAAGGCCTGAAATGGCAGCATTCAGCAGCGATTGTCCATCATTGACCGTCAGCCAGCCGGCAGTGCGTACCTGACGTTTTTCACCCGAGGGGGCAGTCAATTTCCAGACAGCGCTATTGGCCTGATTGGAATAGTGTAGCAGTTTATGTTCGTTCAGATCGTCGATCTTTGCCGGCCGTCCGTATTTTTTGAAATACTCTGGCGACGCAATCATACGTCTGGTCGTCTCGGTCAACTTGCGGGCACGCAGCGTGCTATCCTCAAGTTCACCAATCCTGATCGCCAGGTCGAACCCTTCAGAGATAAGTTCAACATAGCGGTTGTTGAGGACCATATTGACGGTGATGTCTTCGAATTCCAAAAGGAAATCTCCGAGCACCGGCGACAGGTGGTTTACACCAAAATCCGTCGCAACCGAGATACGCAGCAATCCAGAAGGAGCAGATTGCATTGAAGTGACAAGAGCGTCAGCTTCACCGGCGTCATTTAATACACGCCGCGCACGGTCATAGTACGCTAGTCCTATTTCAGTAGGGCTGACCCGTCGGGTCGTCCTGTTTAGCAGCCTTGCACCTAACCTCGCCTCCAACGAGGATACATGCTTCGAGACAGCGGATTTAGAAATCCCCATCTTCTTGGCCGCGTCCGTGAAACCGCCTTGATCCACAACGGTGGCAAAGGCTTCCATTTCAGTTAGTCGGTCCATTTTACGCGTTACCTTAGTCTTGGCCCCTCGGTGACAAGTTATCGCGGCCAATTCAGGCGATATTGCGGTGTGACGCGGACAATACTAGGAATTATTTCCAGACTGTTCACAATTCGGAATTTCAAATATTAGAATATTGTTAATATTTAGGCTGAGATAAAATTTATTCAGTGTTTACAACTCACTAGCCACTCTTGCTCCTTGGTCAACAGCTTGTTTCGCATCCAACTCAGACGCCTTTTCTGAACCGCCGATTACTTGGATATTCACCCCCCGTTCATATAACTCATCGGCAAGGGTCCGCTCAGATACCTGACCGGCACAAAGAACGATGTTATCCGCCACAATTTTGTCTAATTCATTTTCAGTGCCACCTATACAAAAGTACAAGTCGCCCGAATCAATCCGCTGATAATTCACCCCACCCAACATTTTAACGCCCTTTTTCGCCAACGTTGCCCTATGAATCCAGCCTGTTGTTTTGCCCAGCCTGCGTCCAAGCTTTTCTGATTTGCGTTGTAACATGGTTATTTGACGTGCCGGGGCTTCCGGCTGCGCCCCACTCGGCGTTAATCCGCCGCGATCTACCTCTGGGTCGGATATTCCCCATTCAGCTTTCCAGGCTTCTATATCCAATGTCGGGCTTTCACCTGCCTCAGCCAGAAATTCAGCCACATCAAAGCCAATGCCGCCGGCACCAATAATCACTACAGTTTCCCCAACCGGCGCGCCGTGACGCAACACATCTATATAGGACAGTACATTTGGCGCATCTTGTCCCGGTATTTCAGGATCACGAGGATGCACACCTGTAGCCACGATAATCTCATCAAACCCGACGACATCGTCCGCTGTCACTTCCGCCCCCAGCCGCAGATCAATACTCGAGCGTTCGACCATAACTTTGTACCATTCGACCAGCCCAATAAACTCTTCTTTACCGGGGATCACTTTGGCCATGTTCAGCTGGCCGCCAATTTCATCAAGCTTATCAAACAAAGTAACATTATGGCCTCGCTCATCGGCGACCAAAGCCGCCGAAAGCCCCGCAGGACCCGCGCCTACAACTGCCACTGTCTTTTTCTTAGCAGCAGGCGTAAAAACCAGCTCTGTCTCAAAACAGGCGCGGGGGTTAACCAGACAGGTCGAAATCTTACCGCTAAAGGTGTGATCAAGACAGGCCTGATTACAGGCGATGCAAGGCGTTATTTCTTTCCCGCGCCCGGCTGCTGCTTTCTTAACAAAGTGTGGATCTGCCAGAAACGGGCGCGCCATTGAAACCATATCCGCACAACCTTCGGCCAGAACGGCCTCGGCAACCTCCGGTGAATTGATCCGGTTTGAAGTGATTATCGGGATCGACACCTGCCCCATAAGTTTTTTTGTTACCCAGCTAAAAGCCCGGCGCGGAACGGATGTTGCTATTGTCGGGATGCGTGCCTCATGCCAGCCAATGCCGGTATTGATAATCGTCGCCCCTGCGGCCTCAATTGCCTTAGCCAGTTGTACGACTTCTTCCCAGGTTGACCCTTCCGACACCAGATCGATCATCGACAAGCGGTAAATCAGTATGAAATCTTCACCTACCGCTCCTCGTACCCTGCGCACTACTTCAATCGGCAACCGCATCCGGTTTTCATAAGACCCGCCCCACCTGTCGGTTCGCTTGTTGGTATGGGTCACCAAAAACTGATTCAGGAAATACCCTTCCGAGCCCATAACCTCTACACCATCGTATCCGGCCTCGCGCGCGCGCGCGGCTGCTGTGACAATGTCAGCGATCTGTTTCTCAATTCCAGCTTCATCCAGCTCTTCAGGTTGGAACGGTGAGATTGGAGACTTGATGGCCGAGGGAGCAACGCATTTTGGCCCATAAGAATATCGACCGGCATGCAGTATCTGCATCGCAATCTTGCCGCCTGCCTCATGCACCCGACCTGTAACGGTCTGGTGGTTAGTGACATCTTCATTGTTAAACAGCCCAGCCGCGCCTGGAAATACGCCACCTTCAATGTTGGGGGCCATTCCACCCGTTACAATCAGACCAACATCACCACGGGCACGCTCTGCATAGAATTCGGCAACACGGTTCCAGTCTTTGGTCTCTTCCAGCCCAGTGTGCATTGATCCCATCAGCACCCTGTTCTTAAGCGTCGTAAACCCCAGGTCCAGCGGCGCCAACATATGTGAATAGGCTGACATTTCTTTCTCCCATATCGACAATCAACTAAACTTTTCGCTTCGCTGGCAAATTTTCCGTTAGATTTTGGTCGCAGACGTTTCCAAGCAATGTCGCCGAAACGCCCGCTTCAGCATGTCCAGCTCGGCACGCAACAGCTCGGTCTCTGCGCGAATATCGTCTTCAAGTGGCTCGCCCGTAATAATGGTAAAGGAACCCAGATTTTCACCGGTTTCCTTATTGCTAATCAAAAACACCTGCACACCATCGGACAACAATGACGGATCAACAGGTATTCGCATATCCCAAACTCTCTTCTTATCGGGGTTTGCGGTTAGTTCCTGAGCTATTGACTGACCAAGATGACTCACTTCAATTTCAGGCATAGAATCCAGATTGCTACCACCTGTAACCACGCCTTCCCAAACGCCGGCAAAAAATCGCGTCTTGGTAATAGTGTAATCCGACATCTGTTCTCTTAGCCTCTAAATTTCAGCCCGCGGGCGACGGGAAAATGTTACATCACGCAAAACAATCTGGTTCATTAGCGGGCTTTCGAAAATCAAGTCGACCCATGCCCGCTCAATCCGCTTTTCGTTCAGCTCCGAATATGCCAGATCAAAATCAACAATTGCTTCCCCATCCTTGATCTGTAGTTCACGAACCAATTGCTCACTATTTGGTCCATGCTTGAAATTGAAACGGGCGAATATTTCCAGTGGTTGCTCCATTTCCACAACCAGCCTCATCTGAATTAGGTGGCGGCGTTTTAAACCCTCTACTGACGCATTAGGCAGGTCGATTACCAGAGACAAAAAACTACCGTCAAACCCGAACACATCCATGCGCAAACCAAATGGTGCCAGATCTTCATCGCGCGAGTTTCGGATTTGGCGCACAGTTAATTCGGAAACCTTACAGTCGTGGAATAGCTTTACTTCATCACCGATACTGGTTTTCGAACCAATCGCTGCCATTCCAGCCGGATTTAGCGGCCCACGCCATAACTGCGGGCGATATGCCCAGTCAGAATGTAATGGCTTTTCAATCGCGTTGGACCCAATTAACGGCAAAGTCAGCCGTTCGTCGGCAACATGCAGGACTTTATTTAAGCGGCGGCGGATTTCACGCGCTCTGGTGCGGGTTTTACGAAGTGTATTCCAATCTTCGGTATGCGCCCGTGCCTGCGCCTTCCCCCATCTGCGCAATACGCGCTTGTGGAACAACACTTCGATCAATTTACTTACCTGACTGACCAACTCAGCCCCTGCCTTTCCAACGTCGTTACTAGCCCTCTACGGAGCCTAATAGTTTAGTATACGCAAACATCACAGCGCATTGTCGTTACTTCTTAACTCTGGCAATGGTCGGTTCTCTCGCTGAACATTTGCTGCAAAAGCCTTTAGTGTTGCTAAAGCTGCGCCATCAGACATCGGTTTGTCTTTGAAGGCAATCACAGACAGCGTTACAATTCGGCCCCGAACATCAAATAATGCCCGCCAGTAATCCTGGGCCAGACCATCCGCCCGGTTCGGGCTGGTATCGCGCACATGTACAATAAACAGTTTCCGGCTTTGACGAGTGGACAAAACCGTCACCGAAGATGCCCTTCGATTGCGTGCCAGCGCCGCTCGGCCGATATCAGACAAAAAGAATGCCTCCAGCCCGGCCACAGAACCCTCTATGTCCGAACTACTTTCGCCTGATACCGATGCAGTCAAAACTCCCGGAATGCGTGGCGCTCCTGCGTTGGCATCGTTCGCAATTGAAGCGCAGCTTCCAAGCAGAACAAATACGCCTCGTCGAGTATCCTGAGAAGCGGACCTGTCAACGCAGTATCCGAACGGGCCGGCTATCGTGATGCTACTATTGGCAACCTGAACCCTTTTCGGCGCAATTTGCGCAAACACCGGATCCTGCCCGCCCTCACAGGCCGCCAATATTAGCAAGAATGCTAACGGGGCGTATATAACGCTGAAATTGATGTCAGAGGTCCATATATATGTGACGCTCAGCTTTTGCTCCGGGATGGGTAACGGCCCCTTGTTTGGTCGGCCCTACAAGCTGTGCATATTTCCAGAGTGCGCCACTGGCATATAAAGTTTCCTTAGGACCGGTCCAATCGACTTTCCTTGCGGCCATTTCTTTGTCGCTCACTGCAACCGACAACTCACCCTTGATCGCATCAATGGTAATCATGTCGCCATCTTTAAGTAATGCAATTGGTCCGCAATGGGCTGCCTCTGGCCCCACATGCCCGACACAAAACCCCCGAGTTGCCCCAGAGAAACGCCCGTCAGTAATCAACGCCACCTTTTTACCCATACCTTGCCCGGAAAGCGCAGCGGTGGTCGCCAGCATTTCACGCATCCCCGGCCCACCTGCGGGGCCTTCGTTGCGGATCACCAATACTTCACCGGCCTTGTAGGTCCGCGCCTTAACCGCCTCGAAGGCGTCTTCTTCACACTCAAACACCCGCGCCGGACCAGTAAACACGATTTCATCCTCAGACATTCCTGCAATTTTCACAATCGCACTTTCCGGTGCCAGATTGCCCTTTAGCCCGACAACGCCACCGGTTTCTGACAAAGGCGTTGATACCGGGTAAACTACGCGACCATCTGCTTCCAGGCTAACCCGGTCAATTTCCTCGCCAATGCTGTGACCTGTCACCGTCATGCAATCCTCATGGATCAGCCCTGCTTTGCGCAGTTCCTTCAACACAACCGGAACACCGCCTGCTTCGTACAAATCCTTCGCCACGTACTGACCGCCCGGCTTCAGATCAACAAAATACGGTGTTTCCCGGAAAATATCGCAAACATCATCCAGATCAAAATCAATCCCGGCTTCATGGGCCATCGCAGGCAAGTGCAGACCGGCGTTTGTTGAGCCCCCCGTACAGGCCACAATACGTGCTGCATTTTCCAGCGACTTGCGGGTCACAATATCGCGCGCCCGAATGTTCATTTCCAACAGTCGCATCACCGCTTCACCGCTGGCCTCACCATACTGATCGCGGCTTTCATAGGGCGCTGGCGCCCCAGACGAATTCGGCAGGGCCAGCCCAATTGCTTCTGAAACACAAGCCATGGTGTTCGCCGTAAACTGACCCCCACATGCTCCCGCCGAAGGGCAGGCCACCTTTTCCAGTTCGGTCAATTCTTCCTCAGACATGGTACCGGCCTGAAGCTTGCCCACGCCCTCAAATACATCCTGCACGGTCACGTCTTTCCCATGCAGCCGCCCCGGCAGGATTGAACCACCATAAACAAAAACCGACGGTACATTCAGCCGGATCATCGCCATCATCATCCCCGGCAGCGATTTATCGCACCCTGCCAGCCCGACCAGCGCATCATAACAATGCCCCCGCATGGTCAGTTCAACCGTATCCGCAATTGCTTCACGGCTTGCCAGCGATGACCGCATTCCTTCATGACCCATGGCAATTCCGTCGGTCACAGTAATGGTGGTAAACTCGCGCGGAGTCCCGGCCCCCGCCTTGACCCCCAGCTTCACTGCCTGCGCTTGGCGGTTCAAAGATATGTTGCATGGTGCTGCTTCATTCCAACAGGTCGCAACGCCAACCAGTGGCAGCGCAATCTCATCCTCGGACAATCCCATAGCGTAATAATAAGAACGATGCGGTGCGCGTTCAGGCCCCACGGTCACATGGCGGCTTGGCAGGTGTGACTTGTCGGATTTATTCTTCAGCATTTTGGGGGCCTTTATGTTTAAGGTTCGCAATTGGGAATAATGCGGCTATGGCGGATTAACAAGACATCCAATCCGATTGCGCAAAGCAATTCTTCTCTCTCTAATTGGTAGTACGCATTTTCTGTCAGGACCCAATGTTTACCCAGAAGTTTGACACATATGTCGATCCTGCTCGGGCACACCCCCAGATGTGGAGGCTGTTCCTTGGCGCGTTGCTGGTGGTCACTATTTACATTGCGGTTGCGTTTCTGGTGCTCGGTGTTGCACAGCAGATCCTTGACCCACAATTGCTACCGACGCTCGGCCAGGGCAATACAACAACCGGCATATTTCTTCTGTTTGCCAGCTTCATCGGCGGCATTGTTGGCCCCATACTCGCGGTACGTCTTCTACATAAACGCCCAATCCAGTCTTTGTTTGGGGATCGCTCTGTTGTAATCCACAATTTCGCAATTTCGGTCGCTGTCGTTATGGCCGTTTTTTCAGGGCTACTAATCGTGTGGTCTTTTTGGTTTGACCCGTTGCCAAATCTGGACTTTTCCAAGTGGCTAATGCTTCTTCCTTTCACTTTGTTCGGCCTGCTGATCCAAACCCTGGCTGAAGAACTGGTGTTTCGCGGGTATCTGCAACAGGAACTGGCTGCACGTTTCCGTTCCCCATTGATCTGGATGTTGCTACCCGTCTGTGGATTCGCCGTTCTCCATTATGATTCATCTTCAACGGGCGACAATACCTGGCTGGTCATCGGAGCGGTTGGCCTGTTTGGCCTGATTGCAGCCGATTTTACCCGAATCACCGGTAACATTGGTGCAGCCTGGGGTTTTCACTTTGCGAATAACCTTTGGGCAATTGCCCTGTTATCGCTTCAAGGGGAATTAACAGGCGTTGCTCTTTTCGTTACACCCTACGGCGCAGATGGCAACCTGTTGCCTGTACTAATCGCAGGCGATACCGTTGCTATGCTAATTGCCTGGATTTTCCTGCGCCGTTTATTCCTGCGCTGATTGCAATTCCCCCAAAGCGGGCCTATTTCTGATCCAGCAAACAAACAGGCCCGAGAACGCGCATGAACTGGATTTCCAATTACGTCCGTCCAACTATAAATTCGCTGTTTTCGCGGCGCGAAGTTCCGGACAATCTGTGGACAAAATGCCCGGAATGCGGATCAATGTTGTTTCACCGCGAATTGGCCGAATGCCTGAACGTCTGCAATGATTGCGACCACCATATGGCGCTGAAACCACGTGACAGGTTTGGGGCCTTATTTGATGGCGGGATATTTACCGAAATAGAAATTCCCCTGCCGATTGCAGATCCGCTTAGCTTTCGCGATCAGAAAAAGTACCCTGAACGCCTGAAAACTGCGCAAAAGACTACCGGCGAAAAAGAAGCCATATTAGTTGCCGAGGGCGAGATGGGTCGAACCCCGATCGTCGCCGTCGCGCAGGACTTTACTTTCATGGGCGGTTCCATGGGGATGTATGTTGGCAACGCCATCATCACCGCTGCCGAACATGCCGTGAAAACCAAACGCCCGCTGATCTTGTTTTCCGCCGCTGGTGGAGCGCGGATGCAGGAAGGCATCCTGTCGCTGATGCAAATGCCGCGTACTACTGTCGCCGTGCAAATGCTGAAAGAAGCAGGGCTCCCGTATATAGTAGTCCTGACCCACCCTACGACGGGTGGGGTAACGGCTTCCTACGCGATGCTTGGTGACATACATATCGCCGAACCAAACGCGCTGATATGCTTTGCTGGACCGCGGGTAATTGCGCAGACCATTGGTGAAAAGCTCCCCGATGGCTTCCAGCGCGCCGAATACTTGCTGGATCACGGAATGCTCGACCGCGTGACACATCGCAAGAACCTGCGCGAAGAACTGATCACCGTTACGCGGATGCTGCTGGGCCTCAGCCCAGCTGTAAAAGGTGACCTGCCTGCACCAGCTAAGACAAAGACAAAACCCAAAGCGGATGTCGAAAAGTGACGAATACCAGCTCGGACGTCATCTTAGAGAGGATGATGTCGCTGCACCCGAAAATCATAGACCTGACACTGGACCGGATGCAGCACCTGCTCGCTGTCCTTGATCACCCCGAACGCAAGCTACCGCCGGTAATCCACATCGCTGGTACTAATGGCAAAGGTTCAACCCAGGCCATGATCCGCGCCGGGCTGGAGGGTGCTGGTAAATCCGTTCACGCCTATACCTCGCCACATCTGGCGCGTTTCCATGAACGCATCCGACTGGCCGGTGAACTGATCACCGAAGCACACCTTACAAAAGTGCTCGATGAATGCGTCCGCGCCAATGGCCAAACCAACATCACCTATTTTGAAATCACTACTGTTGCGGCCCTGCTGGCGTTCTCTCAAACCGATGCCGATTATACGTTGCTAGAGGTCGGCCTCGGCGGCCAGTTCGATGCCACCAACGTCATCAATAAACCCGCACTAACAATCGTCACCCCGGTTTCCATCGACCATCAACAATACCTCGGCGACACCTTGCCCGAAATCGCTGGCGAAAAAGCAGGTATATTGAAACGCGGAGTTCCTTGCATCGTCGGCCCGCAAAACGACGAAGCATTGGACGTCATCGAGGCAAAAGCCTTCCGCCTAAGCGCCCCTCTTATGGTCCATGGCCAACACTGGCACGTATCCGAAGAACGCGGCCGCCTGATTTATCAGGATGAAGTCGGGCTGCTTGACCTGCCGCTGCCCAACCTGATTGGCGCGCACCAAATCCAAAACGCAGGTGCTGCAATTGCCGCCCTGCGCGCGCTTGGATATGGCGAAGCGTCGGCCGAGGCCGCAATGACCAACGTCACATGGCCCGCCCGCCTGCAACGCCTAACCACCGGACCATTAATTGATGCCGCCGGAAACGCCGAACTTTGGCTGGATGGCGGTCATAACCCCGCAGCCGGCATCGCATTGGCCGAAGCCCTGACCCGCCTGCCAACCCGCCCAACCCACCTGATCTGCGGTATGCTGAACACCAAGGATGTGACGGGCTACATGAAGCCGCTGCGTTCAGTTGCTGACACGCTCCAAGCTGTCTCTATCCCTGGCGAACAGGCCACCCTAAGCGCCGAAGAAACCTGCGCCGCTGCCATACAATCCGGTTTCAACGCCGAAACCTCAACAAGTGTCATTTCCGCCGTGCAATCCATCAATGCCACCAACCCAAACGCCCGCATCCTGATCTGCGGATCACTTTACCTGGCAGGGGCAGTGCTGCGCGAAAACGGATAATCTCGCGCCACCCATTGATACACATTCAATAATTGATATATAAGCGTTTCGTGAATCTATTGTTGCAAGCAATTTAGGCGGAACATCCCATGAAACAAGTCGCCCTGATCACAATCGCCATCGTCCTGGGCCTGAGCGTCGGCTACATGACCGGCGGCTTTCAGTTTTCATCCGCCGTTTGCCTGGGGGCCGGGGTCTTCCTCGTCACGCCAAGCTTGTTCAAATTCCAGCTCTCTGACATTAGTCTTGTCAAAGAAAACCTGCCCAGTATCCGCAAGAACCTCTGGATCAACTACCTGCTGCTCACCTCGGCCGCCCTGTTAATCGGTTACGCCAGCCAAGACCTGGGCATCGCCGCCGCCCTGTTCCTGCTCGCACTGCTGCCCGGCGGAGGCATGGTGATGATGTGGATCAAGCAAAGCGGAGCCAATGTGAAACTGGGCTTCATCATCTTCATGCTTAATCTGGCACTGCTGTTGCCAGTCACCCTTATATTTGGTCAGTTTCATGCCTTGGCTGACGGCTGGTTCCCCCACGTTGACCTAAGCCATGTTCAGGGCGTCGCATCCGGCAAGGAAATAATGCCTTTCGCACCGTTTATGATCCTGATCGTAATACCGTTCCTGCTTAGCCGCGTCGCGCTCAAATTCCTGCCCGGTGTTGTTAGCTTCTCGGGCAAGCACCAGAAACTGATCTCACAGGTCACAATGCTTGGCATCGTGTTCTATCTTTTCTCGCTGTCCACATCGCAACTGCTGTTTCAGGTCTCTGCAACTGACCTGATCCGCGCCGCGGTGGCCACATTAGCGTTTTACGCTGTGACTTTTGGTGCGGCGATCATGCTTACCGACCGCTCACCAACTGGCAAAGCAGTGTTCTGGCACATCGTCACCCGTTACATAACACTGGCCCTGATCCTTGCTGTCTTCAGCGTGGATACATTCGGCGCCACATTCATTCTGCCGATCATGTTCGCTTATTTTATCCAAATTGGCTCGGCAGGTTTCCTTAGCAGGCTGGAAGCACCAAAGCTCCCCGTTGCGGCCTAAGCAAAACTTTCAGAATTTTTTAGTGAAAGGTCCTAATTCGGACTTTTCACCGCCCACCCGTCGCTCTGCATTTCGCGCAGACGCGATGCAGTGCGTTCAAATTCAAACGAGCCGGAACCTTCCAGATATAACCGTTCCGGCCCGTCAGCCGCGCTCATCACCAGTTGAACACGCGCCTCATAAAGCGCATCAATCAGCGTCACAAACCGCTTGGCCTCATTGTAATTTGTCCGCCCCAAAAGCGGTACATCTTCCAAAATCAGAACCCGAACCACGTCGGCCAGTGCCAGATAATCCGCCGCACCTAATGGCTTGCCGCACAGGTCCCAAAACGCCGCCCGAGCAACACCATTGTGATAGCGCGGCAGTAAAACTTCTCGCCCCTGTACATGCAGGATCAACTCTTCACTAATGCCCTTGCTGAACCCATCCCAAATCCGATCAATTTCCATGCGGGCGGTACCATCCGCCGGGCTGAAATAGACCGGGTTCCCAGACAGCAGATCCTGACGGTAATCTGATCCGGAGACAAGCTCATGCACCACCATCCGGGTTTCCAGCGTTTCGATGAATGGCAGAAACAACTGCCGGTTCAGCCCGTCCTTGTATAGCCCATCCGGCGCGCGGTTCGATGTAGTGACGATCACCACGCCTGCCTGAAACAGTTGTTCAAACAACCGCCCAACTATCATTGCGTCCGTTATGTCGTTGATCTGCATTTCGTCGAACGCCAGTAACCGCACCTCTGCCGCTACAGCTGCAGCGACTGGTTTCAGCGCATCATCAACACCGGTTTTACGCGCCTCGTGCAATCCGGCGTGGATTTCCTGCATAAACGCATGAAAATGCACCCGGCGTTTGGGGGCATCAACCGTGTCGACAAACAGATCCATCAACATTGACTTGCCACGACCTACACCACCCCAAAGGTACAACCCTTTTGGAACTTCGGGTTTGTTGGCGAATATGGAAAGTAACCCGCCATTTGATGCTGTGTTGTTAAGATATTGCCGCAGGTTTTCCAGCAAGGGCAGAACCGCCTCTTGCGCCAGATCCGCCGTGATCGACCCATCCGCCACGTACTCGGCGTAAATATCCTGAACCGCTTTTGCCATCACACCCAGATAATCGTAGATGACTCATAAGAAAAGCTGATGCTGCAACTCACACATCCTGAATTAACGTTACCTGTCTATTGAGTGACCGTAAATCGGCGTAACGGAGCCCCGCAATTTCAGCAACCCGGACCAGCCTATTCACGCCCGTTTAGTTTGTCGGCTGCTTCACTATGCTGATCAGTTCTCATCTCTGGTTTAATAGCCCACATCTATGGGCTGAGATATATGGGTAAACTCTACGGTATTGTGTTCTTTTCCCGCCAACTGTGCAGCTTTCTTGGCGTCCGGTTGGGGGCAAGTTCTGCGGCCCATTTGGCACCTACACTGCCGTCCGGTGGGTCGGCGTAACCGTGGGCGCGTTTTCCGCCGCTGTACTTTCATTGATCAGGGAAAAGCCACTGCCAAGCGCAGCTCAGGCCACCTAGAAAACTTTCAGGTCACGAACAATTGCGCTGATTTTTCCATTCGTATCGTCGCTGTCCGCCGTGATCCCTACTCCCACCAACACCCCCGGTTGCTCTCCGAATGCCCTGACAAAATCTGCGGCCAAATTAACGCTCTCAGAATACTCACCTGTCCCAGCAGGGCGAGAGATAATCGTTTTAAGCGTGTTTGGACCATATGGGCTAAATAACACCGTTCCCGGCGCATAATCGCCACCCCAGACATAGACCAGCGAGCGCACATTCTTATTCTGCAACAATCGCCGCGCTGGCTGCGACGCCAGCTTTTCCGCTGAAGCAGGATCAACAAACACAAAATACAGCGCCAGATTGCGATCGTCACCGCCTTTCACCGTCAGGTCTGTGGCCACAACCGATTCGCTTACTGACCATTGCCAGCTAGCGCTCGACGATCCCCAGGCAACCTGCGGGACAGGTCGATACAGCAGTGAGACCGTGCCGTCAGATGTCACTTGCAGTTGAGATCCCATTTTCTCAAATTTATTTGACCAAAGACGTAGGAAGCCCTGTTCCTTCCAGCTGTTATCAAACGCGAGGTTTTCGCCGCTTGCGGGCAGTGCAACGCTAATCCCAATCACAACAATTAGCCGCAACACTAAATCCGAAAACCAATAATTTCTCACTTGTAACCTGCTCAATTAGAACTGTGTAACTCTGGCCCATCCTTATCACCAACGCAGGTAAATAAGCACATCATTTTTAGTTGATCCCCGCGCGATCCTAACCAAATTTCATGCGTTTTAAGCAACGGCAGCGTGGGACTTATCCGCCAGATCACCGGTAACCCACTCCATTATGGAGCGGTAAGATAGATAAAGTATAACTGGCGTACCAATCGCCAGCCCGGCATATACTCCAAAGACCGCCCAAATCCCTTCGCCTTTAGAAACTGCCAAAACCTGAACATTGATAAATGCCCCCAATGGAAAAGTGAACGCCGCCCAAACCGGCGTATAACCACCACGCAGCATCCAGGGAACGAAAAACAACAACACAAATCCGGTAAGGTTGCTGGCCCAATAAAACAGCGTAAATGCCAGTTCCATATCCAAGGCTCCAAAGCCCAAAGCGAAAAGGCTCACCGGCGCAAGAAATATCATTGTTGACGGGCGTAAACTCAGGGGAAGTGGATCACGCCTAAACGTCACTAATATTCCAATGGTCACAATCACATATGCAATCAACGCAGCAATTATCAGCACAAAGCTTTCTTTTGCATAGCCCA
>CAZRHV010000043.1:0-17117 GCA_964599985.1 uncultured Marinosulfonomonas sp.
AGGGACAGTCATATTGGCCGTACAGAGACTGGTTCGCATCCGTCTGACAGCACCGCCGAGTCGGATGTAGGATTAGTTGCCAAGCGGTTAAGCCCAAGCGTCAAGTGTTGGAGCGCCATCAGATGAAATCTATTTTTCATAATACCTTCAACCACATAGATATGCAGTGTGGCGGAGACGAAGGGATTCGAACCCTCGAACGAGTTTCCCCGTTACTCCCTTAGCAGGGGAGCGCCTTCGACCACTCGGCCACGTCTCCGCCGACCCGTTTAGCGACAGCGCATCGGCGGGACAAGTCATTATTGCTGATCTTTGCGATTCAATTCTGGTGACGGCAAGTTGACTTAGAGGTGTGGTAAACACGGCTAAGCTGACGGCATGTTTAGATTGCCTGCCATTATCCTTTCCCTGACATTTACATTCGTAAATATCGCACCGACGCAATCCATTTCGGTCTGGAGAACCGAATTTCCTAAAGGGGATTTTGGTGGCAACAGTTTACTGGCACCGCCACTATCGGTAGCCGCACAGGCGACAAGGTGGAAATGATCCTTTCGCGGCTGGAGGCGTTTGCGGCATTTCGAGCGCGAGAACCACAGGGTCAGGTTTTGATTCCTAATAGTGCGCGTGCCCGGCCTTACGGCACCACACCGTTTGCCGGGATGGATAGCAGGCGGGCCTCTCACTGGTTTTCAAAATGGCCGCTGCCAAAGGGCATCAATCCGATGCAATATGTTGTGGTGGTTGGCGACAGGGCCTGGCCGCTTGCCCGTCTGCGCGACGCCGAAGACCTGTCCAAGGCGGGGTTGGAGTTTAGCTGGGTGGCCGGGCGAAATTCCCTGCATGACAACCGGAACATTTCAAAGGAGCGCGACCTGTGCAATGTGAACGTGCTGAATTCTGACGGGACTGACGCGGTCTATGGCACGGTTTTTGCTTTTGCTTTTTCCGCATTTATACCTGACCGCCAGTGGATGCCGGGCAACTCGGCGCTGGCGCTGCAATACGTAATCGTCTTACCAATCATCTAGCAATCCGTATTCAGTTCAGCGAAAGGCCCCGCCCCATGAACCAGCATCCCCTGTGGAAATATGTCGAACAATCGCAAGCAAGATTCCATGTCCTGTCCGACACTGTCTGGGCCACGCCCGAAACCTGCTATGCGGAAAAACAATCGGTCGCCGCCCACATTGCAGAGCTAAAACATCAGGGTTTTAAGGTAACTGAGAATGCTGCCGATATTCCGACGGCTGTGATCGGCGAAGCCGGTAAAGGTGGGCCGGTTATTGCCCTATTAGGAGAGTTTGACGCGTTGGCGGGGCTTAGCCAGCAGGCGGATGTCGCAGAACAGATGCCATTGATTGATGGTGCAAACGGCCATGGTTGTGGGCATAACATGCTCGGTTCTGCGGCTATGCTGGCAGCGGTGGCACTGCGTGACTGGTTGAAAGAAACCGGCACACCCGGGCGGGTTCGCTATTACGGATGCCCTGCCGAAGAAGGCGGTGCGGCCAAAACATTCATGGTCAAGGCTGGCGTGTTTGATGATGTCGATATTGCAATCACCTGGCACCCCCATTCGATCCCTGGTGTGATCCGTGGCAGTTCACTTGCCAATTGCCGGGTAGATTTCACGTTTGAGGGTCAGGCATCCCACGCTTCTGCTTCGCCGCATCTTGGCCGCAGCGCATTGGACGCAGTGGAGCTGATGAATGTCGGGATAAATTACATGCGCGAACACATGCCCTCATCCGCCCGTATCCATTACGCAATTATCGACGGTGGTGGGATTTCCCCAAATGTCGTTCAGGCCAAGGCGGTTGTGCGTTACGTGGTCCGTTCGGAAACCGCACCTGAGATGCTGAAACTGTTGGCGCGGGTACGAAAGGTGGCCGAAGGGGCTGCTCTGATGACGGAAACCTGTGTAAGCGATCAGATCCTGGCCGCTGTTTCCAACACGATTTACAACCCGCCCCTTGGCGAGGTGATGCAGCGAAACCTGGAACTACTTGGTCCACCGCAGTTTAGCCAAGCCGATCAGCTCTATGCAGCGAGGTTTCAGGCGACCATGACGCAAGAAGATATTTCCGCAGCCTATAGAATGATAGGAATTGCCCCAAAAGACCAAAAGGTTCTCGCGGATTTTTTCGCGCCTGCCGACGCGCCGGAAGTTCTGTTGTCAGGTTCAACCGATGTCTCTGACGTAAGCTGGGTGATACCAACGGTACAAATGTGGGGTGCAAACTATGCCATAGGCACACCGTTTCATTCCTGGCAGATGGTGGCTCAGGGCAAAAGTGGACCTGCGATCAAGGGTATGATCCACGCGGCGGCAGCGATGGCTGCCACAGGTGCCGACGTCTTTCTGGACGCTGAATTACGGGAGCGGGCAAAATCAGACCTAGCCCAAAGGGTGGGCAGAGACGGGTATGTCAGCCCCCTGCCCGACGATGCCACACCGCCAACGGCGGCAATGGGTTGATTTAAGTCACTTAAAAACAGGCGAGCCGATAAAGAGTATCGGCGTCGCCCAATTTAGATTGACTGTGAAAGCTATTTAGCGCCGTTTTCTTGTGCGCGGTGCTTACGGGTGCGCTGCATTACAAGGTAAAACAGGGCTACTCCGGACACGAATGCGCCCGCGCCAAAAGTTAAAATTGTTTTCAAGCTTACAAGATCAGTGATGAATTCCATGGTTACGCCTTTCTTAATATCCAATTTGAAAAGGCGTATTGTTAAAAATTGACAGAAATCTGGTGGCGAAGTGTTTGAAACGGGGCAATGAACACATATAAACTGTTGGGAAATTGGTTAATTTTCAGCCCTTAACCGTTGTGCAAAAAGTGCATCACGTCGCCGTCCTGCACCACATATGTTTTACCTTCAGCCCGCATTTTACCCGCTTCTTTTGCAGGCAATTCACCGCCAAGGCCGACAAAATCATCGTAAGCAATGGTTTCAGCCCGGATAAATCCGCGTTCAAAATCTCCGTGGATAACCCCTGCTGCCGCCGGGGCCAGAGTACCAGCATGTATCGTCCAGGCGCGGGCTTCCTGTGGGCCGACGGTGAAATAAGTTTGCAGGTTCAGCAATTCGTATCCGGCGCGGATCAGGCGGTCTAATCCGGCTTCGTGCAGGCCCATTTCTTCGAGAAACATCATCGCTTCATCGGCGTCGAGCTGGCTGATTTCTTCTTCGATCTGGGCCGAAATCACGACGGTCGCGGCCCCCTGTTCAGCGGCAAGTTTCGCCACGGCCTCGGAATGCACGTTGCCGTTTGCCGCCTCCGCCTCACCGACATTGCACACATACAGGATTGGTTTGGTGGTCAGCAGTTGCAGCATGTTCCAGGCTTTCAGATCCTCGTCATCCACGTCCACCGTGCGGGCCATCTGGCCGTCTTCCAACGCGTTCAGTGCCGCCTTTAGCAGGCGTTCCTGCTGCGCCGCTTCCTTGTCGCCACCGCGCACTTTACGTTCCAACCCTTTCAGGCGCTTTTCAACCGATTCCATGTCGGCCAGCATCAGTTCGGTTTCAATAACCTGAGCATCCGCCACCGGATCAACGCGCCCGTCAACATGGGTCACATCATCGTCTTCAAAACAGCGCACCACATGGGCGATGGCGTCGCATTCCCGGATCGTGGCCAGGAATTTATTGCCCAGCCCTTCGCCCTTTGACGCACCTTTGACCAGCCCGGCAATATCAACAAATGTCATTTGGGTCGGAATGATTTTTTTCGAATTAGCGATCTCGGCCAGCCTATCAATACGCGCATCCGGCACCGCCACTGCGCCAACGTTAGGTTCAATCGTGCAGAATGGAAAATTCGCAGCCTGCGCTGCAGCGGTTTTGGTCAGCGCGTTAAACAGTGTCGACTTGCCCACGTTCGGCAAGCCCACAATTCCGGTTTTAAAACCCATATCGGCCATCTCCTGAAAATCTCGCCGCATCTAGGGCAAGCCACCCGGGAACGTCAAGGCAGGCATTGCTTTCGCCGCAATTTCACGCCAAACCAGCCGTTGATATTCGAAAGGACTAACATGACCCGGATCGACCAGAAATTCGTCCAGTTGAAATCCGAAGGGCGCAAGGCGTTTGTCAGCTATATTATGGCGGGTGATCCCAATTATGACACGTCATTAGAAATTGTGATGGGCCTGCCCGCAGCGGGTGTGGACATTATCGAACTGGGCCTGCCGTTTACCGACCCGATGGCAGACGGGCCGACGATCCAGTTAGCGGGGCAGCGCGCGCTGGCGGCGGGGATGACACTGCAAAAGACGCTTGATCTGGCGACCGAGTTTCGCAAGACCGACAACACCACCCCGATTGTTTTGATGGGCTATTACAACCCGATCCATTCGCGCGGTGTTGATAGTTTTCTAAAAGCCGCCAAGGCCGCCGGGATTGACGGGCTGATCATCGTTGATCTGCCCCCCGAAGAAGACGCCGAGCTTTGCGTTCCAGCACAGGCGGCGGGTTTGAATTTCATTCGCCTTGCCACCCCGACCACTGACGCCAAGCGTCTGCCCAAAGTGCTGCAAAACACGTCCGGTTTCGTTTATTACGTCTCAATCACAGGCATCACCGGCGCGGCGGAAGCGCAGGCTGACGATGTCGCACCGGAAGTTGCCCGGATCAAGGCCGGAACCGACCTGCCGGTGGTCGTTGGCTTTGGCATCAAAACCCCTGAAACGGCTGAAAACATCGCAGGCGTGGCCGACGGTGCGGTTGTCGGCTCGGCCATTGTCAGCCAGATTGCGGGCGGCAAAAGCCCTGCCGAAGTACTGGCGTTCATCAAGACCTTGGCCGATGGGGCGCATCGGGCCTGACGAATGACAAGGCAAACGGGGGAAATTTGGCTTATTGTATTTTGGCACACGGATTGGTAAGAAATCTTAGCCAAAACAAGGGATAAGACATGCCCGTCATCACCTGCATCGAAGACTTGAAACGCATCTACAAGCGCCGGGTTCCAAAGATGTTTTATGACTACTGCGAAAGCGGTAGCTGGACCGAACAGACCTTCCGCGAAAATATTACTGATTTTCAGGCACTGCACCTGCGCCAGCGCATTGCGGTTGATATGGCGGGCCGCACGACTGCGACCAAAATGATTGGGCAGGATGTGTCGATGCCGGTCGCGCTGGCCCCGGTTGGGTTAAGCGGCATGCAAAGTGCTGATGGTGAAATCAAAGCCGCCCGTGCTGCTGAAAAATTCGGCGTTCCCTTTACTTTGTCCACGATGTCGATTTGTTCGATCGAAGATCTGGCGGCCAATACAACCAAGCCATTCTGGATGCAGGTTTATACATTACGCGACGACGCATTCATGGAAAATCTGATTGCCCGTGCCAAGGCAGCCAATTGTTCGGCGCTGGTAATCACCGTTGATCTGCAAATGCTGGCTCAACGCCACAAGGATCTGAAAAACGGCCTGTCCGCGCCGCCGAAACTAACCGCTAAATCCATCGCCAACATGATGACCAAGGTCACCTGGGGCCTTGGGATGCTGGGCACCAAACGCCGGACATTTGGCAACGTCATTGGCCACGCCAAAGGTGTCAGCGATCCTTCTTCGCTGACGTCGTGGTCGGACGAAGCATTCGATCTGACGCTGGACTGGAAAAAGATCGAAAAACTGATTTCCATGTGGGATGGCAAAGTTATTCTGAAGGGTGTGATCGACGCCGAAGATGCGAAAAAGGCGGCAGGTGTCGGGGCCGACGCAATAGTCGTGTCGAACCACGGCGGGCGGCAGCTTGACGGCGCTATTTCATCAATTCGTGCGCTTTCAAGCATTGTCGAGGCTGTCGGGGACCAGATTGAAATCCACCTGGATAGCGGTATCAGAACCGGCCAGGACGTTCTGAAAGCCTGCGCGTTGGGCGCGACGGGTACAATGATCGGCAGGGCTTATGTTTATGGGCTGGGGGCTATGGGTGAAGCCGGTGTGACCCGCGCGCTGGAAGTGATCCATAAAGAACTGGATATGTCGATGGCGCTGTGTGGACATAAGGATATCAACACCGTTGATCGTGATATCCTGCTGATTCCGAAAGGCTTTGAAGGCGACTGGGCTTAGGGCATTGGCAATCGTCTGATCATAATGATCAGTGGGATTACCAGCGCAAGCAACAGCGCAACACTTGCAAAGGCGATGCGCAGGCCAAAGCCCTCGGAAATAAAGCCCATCAGAACCGGGGCCACAAAAAATCCGGCGAACCCGATTACTGCGACTTTTGAAATTGCTTCGGTGCGCACGTCCCTGCGAACCAGCCGCCCAACCAGGGCCAGCGCCATCGGGCCGATCACCGAAATTCCCAGCCCCATGATGCCAAAGCCAAGATAGGCGATCAGCGGGGTCGACGCGGTGGCGGCAATCAACACCCCGATAACTGACAATAGTGTGGCCCAGCGGATTACCGAATATTCGCTGGTTTTTTCGATGATAACCTGTCCGCTGAAGCGCCCGATTGCCATTGTCAGTCCAAGGGCCGCCGGACCCATCGCACCCTGTGCGGCACCACCCGACAATGTGCGTTCGATATGCAGCGCCGACCAGCTTTCCACAGTCGCCTCGGACATGAACGCTATCAGCGTCACACCTCCACACAACAACACCGGCCACAATAAAGCGCTCTTGCCTACGTTTTGCTCGGCTTTCTCTGCTGGCAATTCCTGCTTTGTTGTCAGTGCCAAGGCAACAGCCACCAATGCCGCCACTGAAAACACCGCCTCCGGGGTCCAGCCTGCCTCGCGCGCAAGTCCCGTCAGTAGCGCCGCCACCGCATAAGACGCCGAAAACACCCCGTGATTTGCGTTCATTAGTGAGCGCCCACTGGCGACCTCCAGGATGCTGACCCGTGCGTTCATCACAACATCCGTCAGACCAGAAGTCGCCCCCAGCAACACCAGAAACAGACCAAACATCAGCGGACCAGTTGCAATCGACGGCAATATCATCGTCACAGCAAACAGAATTGACGCCACCATCAGCGCTGACGCCCCCAGTAAGCGTTCTATTCTTGGCGCCAGCCAGATAGAACTGGTCAACCCGATCCCGGTCCCCAGCAACATCATCCCGAACAAGCCATCGCTGGCGCCAATCTGCGCCTTTAGCACCGGCACAAGGGCGGCAAAACAACCCCAGAACAGTCCGACAATTGCAAACGCCGCCGCCGGGCGACGCGATATTTTCAAGGCGCCTAAAATGCTCATCAATTCGCCTTGCCACACCCCAATTCATGCTACAAGGAAAATAGCTGTCACAACCCTTCCCAAAGCCAAATGCATGGTCTATACGCGCGTCTTCACGCGGGCTTACACCCTTGGAGGATCCCGCATAACACTAGGAGAATAACCATGGCCGGAAAGATCCCAGATCTTAGCGCCGACATACGTACGGGGACAGGCAAGGGGGCCGCCCGCCAAGCTCGCAGAGCAGGGAACGTACCAGGCATCGTATATGGCGGCGGCATTGACCCGCTTCCAATTCAAATCCCCTTTAACGCATTGCTCAAGCGGCTCAAGGCTGGCCGCTTTTTGTCGACGCTGTTCAATCTCAAGGTTGCAGGCCATGACGATGTGCGGGTGATTTGCCGGAACGTGCAACGTGATGTTGTCCGTGACCTGCCAACGCACCTGGACCTGATGCGCCTGAAGCGCGACACGCGTCTGGCGATTTTCATATCGGTGACTTTCATCAACGAAGAAGAATGTCCCGGCCTGAAAGCTGGCGGTGTTTTGACCGTGGTGCGCAACGAAGTGGAACTGTCGGTTATTGCCGGCGACATCCCCGAAGAGATCGTCATTGATTTGGCAGCGATGGAAATCGGCGACGTTGCCCACATTTCCGAAGTTGATCTTCCAAGCGGTGCGCGGCCAACAATTGACCGTGACTTTGTTATTGCCAACATCTCGGCACCAACCGTGCTGCTGGCTGAAGAAGATGAAATTGCCGAAGGTGAAGACGGCGAAGCAGTCGAAGGCGAAGAAGGTGCAGAAGGCGAAGGTGACGACGCCGAAGGTGGCGACGAGTAGCGCCAACCGCTGACCGATGTGAAATCATTCAACGCGGGGCCTTCGGGGCCTCGCGTTTTTTATTGGCGCACGGAGTGTAAAACCCCGTTTTATACTATTGGCCGCCCAGCTCAGACGTCAAACGCGCCCTCATCACGCGCCGTCTGGATGATAATTTCAATCAGATCAAACTGTGATTGCGAGCTGATATCCTCAAAGTAAATATGGCTTGGCCAAGGTTCGAGAACATAGTTATCGTCTGGCAGCTCTATTGATCGGCACACATTTTTGATTGCAGCCACAAATTCGCTGGCCGTTTGCTTGATCTCCACTTTGGCCATTTCCAAATCTGGCAGGCTGTTGCGATCCACCTGGCTGGAGCCAATGCCAGTGGTTAGCGGTACTCTCCGCGCAATTGCCTGTTCCTCATAAAATGGCAACGCGACTTTGTCTGCTTCCAGCCGGATTATAAACTTTGGGCAGACGCCGTGCTTCAGATCTGTCAATTCTTCCAGACCGACGCCACTGGTGGGCGCCCCGACGCCACCCCGGCGACGCGAACTGCGGTCGCGTTTCTTGGCCTGAGTCACATAATCACCGCGATAATTGCAATCAAACAGACGATCAGCCCAGGGTTTGCCCTCGGTCATGCGTTTCATCGACCGGATGGCCATGGTCTTGCAATTATCCGGACCGATGAAAAACGGCGAGCCGGACGCATCGGAAAGCTCAATCCAGCCGTTCGGAAATTCGCTTAGGAAATGTTCTATCCAGGGAGCCAAAACAGTATCTGCCAGATGGTCCAGCAGTTCATTGACGAAATCAGGATCATGCACAACATCCGCCAGCAGCGGTTCCTGGCCGTAGATATCAGCGGCCAGAGAATAGGGTGCCGAGATTTGCAACAGCGGCTCCATCCCGGTCAGCCGTTCGGTCACACGCAACATATCATTGATAATCTTGGGAATGCCGGTGGTAAAGTCCGGGATTTCAAGTGATCGCCAATTATCTTTGTTGATCAATGTCTTATCTGGATCAGAACCGGGCGGAAACTTGTCAGGATACATCATCGTCTGGCCGATGGCCTCGCAGGAAAAAGCGTAAAGCGCCCAGACCGTATAGAATTTTTGGATGCCCAACAGGCGGCTGGTGATCAGATTGGTGCGCGCATAACGTTCCGGATCGGTTTTGTAATACGCGGCAGAATCAACACCATAAAGATCATGCAAGATGCTTAACGTGATCATATGGACCGAGCCAGACACATGTACCGAACCAGTTTGTGCTGGTTTGGCAAAATCGGCGTCATATTCCCCGGCAATCGCATCATCAAATACTGTGCGCAATTGTTCGGTAGCCTGCTCATCGCCGGATTGCCAGCGCGTCAACAGATGTAATCCATTTGGAAATTCAAGAAAGTTGATCAAGACCACATTCCTTTGCGCACTGTTGTTTCGTAAAAGAGAAACAGATTTGGTTCTGGGATCTGTTATTGATTGATTCGAGCCCGCCCTATCGCCCAAAGGCGGCATTTTCAGTCAGAAACGACCCGACAGATCATCCCTTTCATCTGGTGCCTCTGATCCGGTATGGTTGGCAAACCACCAATCTTTCAACCAACCGGGTCATAACAAATGCAGCTATTCGTCGGCCTCGGAAATCCCGGTGCCAAATACGCCCGAAACCGGCATAATGTCGGCTTTATGGCGCTGGATGAAATTGCAGCTGACCACAGCTTTACCCCGTGGCGGCCAAAATTTCAGGGGCGGATTAGCGAGGGGATGTTGGGCAGTGAAAAGATCATTCTGCTGAAACCCGAAACCTTCATGAACTTGTCGGGGCAATCCGTCGGCGAAGCAATGCGGTTCTATAAAATCAACAGCACAGACATCACCGTGTTTCAGGATGAAATCGATCTGGCCCCTGGGAAATGCCGGGTGAAGGATGGCGGCGGGCACGCTGGCCATAATGGGCTGCGCAGCCTGCACCAGCATATCGGTCCGCACTATTCTCGTGTGCGAATTGGCGTCGGGCATCCGGGGCACAAGGATAAGGTGCCTGGATATGTGCTGCATGACTTCGCCAAAGCAGATCAGGACTGGCTAGACGATCTGCTGCGTGGTGTTAGCGATGGCGCAGTTGATCTGGCTGCAGGGGACAGTGGTAAGTTTCTGAACGCGATAGGGCTGCGCATGAAACCTGCGCGACCCTCAAAGCCCGCGAAACCCCAAAAACCGACCGAACCAGAAGCCAGGCCCACGGCTGAATCGCAAGACACACGCAGTGCCATGCAAAAGCTGGTGGACCGGTTTCGCTAGTCGCGGTTAGGATAGATCATGGAACCCAAGAAAAACGCATCCGTTAACGTGCATGGCCTACCGCTGACCCCTTGCTCGCTTGAGCCGCTCACCGGATATTTCCGCAACGGAGCCTGTGACACCTGCGATCAGGATAGCGGTAGCCACACCGTCTGCGTGGTGATGACGGCCGAGTTCTTGGCCTATTCAAAATATTTCGGCAATGACCTGTCCACGCCACGCCCCGAGTTTGGTTTTAACGGCTTGAAACCCGGCGACAACTGGTGCCTGTGTGCCAGCCGTTTTATGCAGGCTTATGAAGAAGGCTGCCCGCCACAGGTCAACCTGAACGCTACCCACATCCGCGCCCTAGAAATTGCACCAATTGAGGCGCTGGAAGCAAATGCAGTAGCCACTTAAGTTGGATATGAGTATGTTGAAATTTATAGTTAAGGCGTTGATAGTATTCGTTATTGTCGCCACTATCATCGGCATCTGGAACCGCGAAAAAATACAGCGCCTGCTGCGGGTCAATTCGCTTTTTTCAGAAGAGCTGATCGTCAGTAATTTCTCTCACATGCAGGGCATGTTTTTTAGTGAACCTCTCCCAGTCACCAGCAACATCGTCACACCACTGCCCCAAGCCCTACAACCCCTGCCTGACAGCTTTAGTTTTGAAGGCCAGGTTATCACGATCCCGGATTGGCGTGAAGAACGCCAGCACACCGCGATGGTGGTTCTGAAAAACGGTGAAATTGCCTATGAAGACTACTTCCTTGGCACCAAAGACACTGATCTGCGGATATCCTGGTCGATGGCAAAAAGCGTTCTTTCGACTAGTTTTGGTATTGCAGTGCAGGACGGCCTGATCGCTGATCTCGATGCCCCGGTCACTGATTACGTCCCCAGTCTGACCGGCACCGCCTACGAAACCGCCACGATCCGTAATGTTCTGAATATGGCCAGCGGGGTTAAGTTTAATGAAGATTACCTTGATTTCAACTCTGACATTAACCGAATGGGCCGGGTTTTGGCGCTGGGAAAATCTATGGATGGTTTTGCCAAAGGGCTGAGCGAAACTGCTCGCGAAGCCGGTTCTGGTATGCAGTATACTTCCATCGACACCCACGTTCTGGGGATGGTGCTACGCGCTGCATCCGGCATGTCGGCCAAGCAGTACGTTTCCGAAAAAGTATTACAACCCATGGGGCTAGAGGCTGATCCCATTTACCTGACCGATGGCTACGGCGTGGCGTTTGTGCTGGGTGGTTTAAACATGCGCACCCGCGATTACGCCCGCATCGGGTTGATGATGGCACAGGATGGGATGTTGAATGGCCAGCAAATTGTTCCAGCCAGTTGGGTTCGGGAATCCACCACGCAATCCGCGCCTCCAGCCGCGCAGGGTAATGATACCAACCTTGGCTATGGTTATCAGTGGTGGTTGCCGCCTGAACCACAGGAAGGCGAGTTTTTCGCGCTTGGTATTTACGGCCAATACATCTACGTGAACCGGCCCAAGGGCGTGGTGATTGCCTTAAACAGCGCTGATCGTTCCTTCACCGGAACCGAGCGCGACATCACCCACATGAACCTGACCATGTTCCGCACGATTGCCGACGGGTTGCGTTAACTGCCGGTATCGATCTCGACACCCAGATGCTTGGCGACGGTGAAAATATCCTTATCGCCGCGACCACACATGTTCATGCAGATGATATGATCCTTCGGCAGATCAGGTGCGATCTTCATCACATGGGCCAGCGCGTGGGATGGCTCCAGCGCCGGGATGATGCCCTCCAGAGCGCAACACAGCTCAAACGCGCCCAGCGCTTCTTTGTCGGTAATCGCCACATATTCGGCACGGCCAATATCGTGCAGCCAGGAATGCTCTGGTCCGATACCAGGGTAGTCCAGCCCAGCCGATATTGAAAACCCTTCCAGTATCTGCCCGTCATCATCCTGTAACAGATAGGTCCGGTTACCATGCAAAACGCCGGGGCGCCCACCGGTCAGACTGGCGCAATGCTCAAACTTATCGTTCACACCTTTGCCGCCTGCTTCAACACCAATGATGTGGACATTTTCGTCGTCCAGAAACGGAAAGAACAGCCCCATGGCGTTTGAGCCACCGCCAATCGCCGCGATGAGCGTATCGGGCAAACGCCCCTCGGCACGCTGCATCTGTTCCTTGGCTTCTTTGCCAATAATGCTTTGAAAATCCCGAACCATTGCCGGGTACGGGTGCGGCCCTGCCACCGTGCCGATACAATAAAACGTATCATCCACATTGGTCACCCAGTCGCGCATGGCGTCGTTCATCGCGTCCTTCAGCGTGCCGCGACCCGAAGTCACTGAAATCACCTCAGCCCCCAACAGGCGCATCCGAAACACGTTCGGCGACTGGCGTTCAACATCATGTGCGCCCATGTAAACGATGCACTTCAGCCCGAATTTGGCGCAGACCGTCGCCGTCGCCACCCCGTGTTGTCCGGCCCCGGTTTCCGCAATGATCCGGGTGCGCCCCATGCGACGCGCCAGCAATATCTGCCCCAGCACGTTGTTGATCTTATGGGCCCCGGTATGGTTCAGCTCATCACGTTTCAGATAAATCTTCGCCCCGCCCAGATGCTGCGTCAGGCGCTCGGCATGATATAGCGGCGAAGGTCGCCCCACGTAATGTTCCCACAGGTCATCCATCTCGGCCCAGAAATCAGGATCAACCTTGGCCTTTTCGTATTCCGCCTCAAGTTCCAGGATTAGTGGCATCAGGGTTTCGGACACAAACCGACCGCCAAAGCCGCCAAACCGGCCATTTTCGTCTGGTCCGTTCTTGAAACTGTTACGTTGTTCGTTCATCGATTTTCTCCCTGCACTGACCGGATAAAATCGGCAATCATGCGTTCATCCTTCACCCCCGGCGCGCTTTCCACGCCGGAAGATACATCCACCTGACGCGCCCCGGTCAGGCGAATTGCTTCGGCCACGTTTTCGGTATTCAAACCACCTGCCAGCATCCAAGGCACCGGCCAGCGCCGCCCCGAGATCAAACGCCAGTCAAACGCCACCCCATTGCCACCCGGCAATTTGGCACCCTTTGGCGGCTTTGCATCCACCAATATCAAATCCGCGACCCGGCCAAATTCCAACAGGGCTGGCAAGTCTTCTTCGGTAGCAATTCCCAGAACCTTCATCACTGGTAAGCCATAGCGCGCCTGCACTTCGGCCACCCGTTCCGGGCTTTCGGACCCATGAAGTTGCAACATGTCCAGCGCCATGCCTTCGACGATTTCATCCAGAAAATTGTCATCCGCATTCACCGAGAGCGCAACCTTGGCCACGCCTGGCGGCACAGCTTGCGCCAATAATGCTGCCTGCGCCACCGACAGGCTCCTTGGTGATTTGGCGAAAAAGTTGAATCCCAGATATCCTGCACCAGCAGATACAGCCGAACTGACGTGTCTCAGCTCCTTCAGGCCGCAAATTTTTACGCGAATGTCTTCAGTCATAGAAAAAGGCTTAGCGTGTCTGGCCGTCACTCTCAAGCAAGGCCAGAACGTCATCCACAACGCCTTCGTCTTTTTTCCTCAGCCGATTTACTTCGCGTTCCAAGCGCGCGTTATCGCGCCGGTTTACGCCGGCCTCGGCGCGTTGCTTGTGTTCGCGCAGCCATTCCCAGACAAACCCGATCAGGACACCGGCAACAATCCCACCAAATATCACTATGAACATCGGCAAGGTGATCGCACTCTGAACCCCAAGCAGATTGGCCATGTCATCGGTTAGAAGACGCAGTTGAACCGGCGCTCGGTTTGCCATCGCGACTGTCACCAGACAGATCGCGAGGACCGCCAAAAAGGCATATCGAAGATAACGCATTACAATCGGGTCCTATTTCCCGTTCAGTCGATCCCGAAGCAATTTGCCGGTCTTAAAAAACGGCACATGCTTTTCGTCAACATTCACACTATCACCAGTGCGTGGATTGCGCCCAACACGGGCATCGCGCTTCTTAACTGAGAAAGCGCCAAACCCGCGCAGCTCCACCCGATCCCCTCGGGCCATCGCCTCAATTATCTCTTCAAAAATTGTATTAACAATGCGCTCAACATCGCGCTGATACAAATGAGGATTTTCGTCTGCAATTTTCTGGACCAGTTCCGATCGGATCATCTGTTCCATCCCCCCGTTAAAATTTTTAAGTCGCTAAGTGGCAGCAGCGCCAATGCGATCTCGACTATAGGGGGAAATCACGGTTGCACAAATAATAACCGCCTAAAAGATTGGAAAAACACACTGCTAATGCGCTGTTTTCTTGTAATTTTGCAACCATTCAACCCTGTGTCGCCCAAAAACATGCCGAACTCGCCTTATTTCGCACTTGCAGCGAAACAGTTGATTCGCAGGTCAATCTCAACTTTCTCACTCAGCATTATTGAGATGCTGACTTGATCAATCCATCTAATATCTCACGGCTTTGCGGCAGGCTTTTTAAACTTGCTTCCAATCGCGCGCGCCATTTTGGTCCGCTATTAAGTGCAACATCATAGGCGTCGGCTAGTTCATCGGGACGCTGCTCATTTAATACTTCGATTAGAAATTCCGCCTGTAAACGATCTTTTATAGCTTTCAGGCTGTCTACCCCAGCTAAACGCCTGTCAGCCTCAATCAATTTATGGATCGCATATCGTTCAGGTCGTGGAATCTGAACTAGAATTCCACCGCGATATAGGGCCACTGCCGGGATCGGTTCTGCAATCAGGTAGTTCAAGTGATGTAGTGCCCGGGCACTTACCCCAAGGGCTGGTAATTTTCGGATGCCCTCCTCTCCAAAACTTGGTGTCAGGAATTCAACCAATGTTTCACGGCTGGCCTGTTTCCAGCGCCAGACGCGACCTTTTTCCAGGCTTGGGAATGGCTCAAATTTCAAGCCTTTGAAAACGTCCTGCAATGGCCCATCTACCTGATCCTGCAACGCAAATGACAGGCGCTCGAAACTTGCGATGTCAATATCATCGGTGCGGGCCATACGATCAAATCCCAGAACGACACCCAGTTCGGCTTCATACATCTGAAAAGCGACCGTTCCCACTAATGTGCCGCCCAGCCGAAAAACACCGGATTTTGCGAAGGCAGCTAACAGGCTGCCAGTGGTTGCATCCAATGTTGCGTATCCCTCACTTCGCAGAACTTTAACACGGCGCGACATTTCCTTGCTGCGCTCTTTGCTTGCCATTTTGATTTCTGAATGCCGTTTAACCCGTGTACGCAATTCCGGCGTGTCTTCGCCCAGATAATGCCAGACATTTCGCGCACCCAGCCGATATCGGTCATACAGATACTCATGCCCGTTTATCGTTTTCGCCGTCACCTGACCTTTAATATCTGACACAGCCGCATCGCGATGCAGCCGCAGCAGATCAAGATAGGCAGAGTGGCCAACAGCCGAATGGTTATTAGTTTCTGGCATTTCTTCCTCTTACCGCGCAATAATTACTTTGTGTGGTAAGAGAGGGAAATCAGTTTTACCGCACAAAAATATTTTCAGGCGGTAAAAGAAAACCCCGCTGCCAATCAGGCAACGGGGTTAACTAATCAATTGGTCTGGAACTTACTCGTCGCCCTTCAGCGCCGCGCCCAGAATATCGCCCAGTGAAGCACCGGAATCGGATGAGCCATACTGCTCAACTGCTTCCTTCTCTTCGGCGATCTCACGCGCCTTGATCGACAGACCCAAACGGCGGGTCTTAGCGTCAACATTGGTCACGCGCACATCAACCTTGTCACCAACACCAAAGCGATCTGGGCGCTGTTCAGCCCGGTCACGGGACAAATCAGAGCGACGTACAAAGGATTTTGCACCCTCGTATTCGACTTCGATACCGCCAGTTTCAATTGCGGTCACGGTCACAGTGATGATTGAACCGCGCTTAACACCGTCAACGGCGTCCGCAAAGCTGTCATCCCCAAGGGCCTTGATCGACAGGGAAATACGTTCCTTTTCCATATCCACTTCGGTAACAGCGGCCTGGACCATGTCACCTTTGCGGTAGTTCTGGATCGCATCTTCACCGCGTTCATCCCAAGACAAATCAGACAGGTGAACCATGCCGTCAATGTCGTTATCCAGACCAATGAACAGACCGAATTCAGTGATGTTCTTAACTTCACCTTCAACTTCAGTCCCGGCAGGATGGGTTTCAGCGAATACTTCCCATGGGTTACGCATTGTCTGCTTCAGACCCAATGATACCCGACGCTTGGTGCTGTCGATTTCCAAGATCATCACTTCGACTTCTTGCGAGGTCGAAACGATCTTGCCCGGATGCACGTTTTTCTTAGTCCAAGACATTTCAGAAACGTGGACCAGACCTTCAACGCCCGGCTCCAGTTCAACAAACGCGCCGTAATCGGTGATGTTGGTTACGCGGCCTGTATGGGTGCTCTCCAGTGAGAACTTGGCTTCAACCGCATCCCAAGGATCATCCTGAAGCTGCTTCATACCCAGGCTGATACGGTGGGTTTCTTTGTTGATCTTGATGACCTGCACCTTGATCGTTTCACCGATTGCCAAAATTTCCGACGGGTGATTCACCCTGCGCCAAGCCATGTCAGTAACGTGCAACAGCCCGTCAACACCGCCCAGATCGACGAACGCACCGTATTCAGTGATGTTCTTGACCACACCGTCAACGGCCTGACCTTCAGTCAGATTGCCGATAACTTCGGCACGCTGTTCAGCGCGGCTTTCTTCCAGAATGGCGCGGCGCGATACAACGATGTTGCCCCGGCGAC
>CAZRHV010000044.1:0-17115 GCA_964599985.1 uncultured Marinosulfonomonas sp.
TCCCGACGATCAGATCAAACAGATGCAGGGTTGAAAGCAACTTTTCCGTCACCCGGTCAGAGGCCATAAAGCGGTTTTCGCCATCGTCATGCCCGGAAAGTCCCCAAAGTGTCGGGCGGTAATCAATATCAAGCGCCGTGCGCGCGCCATTTTCGCGGGCCAGTCTCAGGGCCTTCAGGGCAGCAGCTTCGGTGTTCGGGTGGGCCAACAAGGTTCCTGTCACCGTCACACAACGACTGTCGGCAATCAGTTCAGGGTCTATGTCATCTTCGTTTAGCGCCATATCGGCGCAGTCTTCGCGGTAAAAGATCAACGGAAACTGTTCGCGATCCCGGATGCCCAGCAAAACCAGTGCGGTCAGACGATCCGGGTCAGTTATGACACCGCGTACATCCACCCCTTCGCGCTGCAACTGTTCACGGATGAAGCGCCCCATATGTTCGTTGCCTACCCGGGTGATCAGTGCCGATTTTAACCCAAGCCGCGCTGTACCTGCTGCCATATTGGTGGGGGGGCCACCGATGTATTTGTTGAATGATCCCATGTCTTCCAGCCGACCACCAACTTGCACACCGTAAAGATCCACTGACGCGCGGCCAATTGTTATGACATCAAGCATGTTTGGGCCCCATTATTTTCCAAGCGCATGGCGGGTAGAATATCCCGAGTCAATATGGAAAATTTATTCCATATGGTAAAGGTGCGATAATTATTTTCTAGTTTCCCTTCGTGTTCCCACCGCGACCGCCAAGGTGATCGCCAAAGACAGCGGCGCTGACAGGGCTCGAAATGCACCGACATCAGCCTCGGACACCATCAAAGTTGTAGCCCCCAGTTGGTGCAATGGGCTGTTCAGAGCGTCGGTGATGGCGACCACCTGATTGTTCTGCGCATTGGCAAAAGTGACGAGGTCCAGCGTTTCCTCTGTGTAGGGCGCGAAGGAGATCGCAAACAGAACATCAACGGGCAGTATTGCGTGACGCTGATCCAGATTGCCGACCTTGCCGTGTAACATCGCGGGGACTGCCATTTTTTCCAGTGCGTAGGCCAGATAGGCGGCCACCGGATAGGCGCGGCTAAGGCCAATGATATGGATCATCGGCGCATCTGCCAGCATTTGAACAGCTTTTTCCAGCGTTTCAGGGTCAATCGAGCTGGCCAGATTTTCCAATGATGTCCGACCCGCATCAACGAATTCCGCCAGCAGGGCGGACGGTGTTTCATCCCCGCCCGCGCGCAGGTTTTCCAGCCGGGTCGCGTAATCAGGCCAGCGCTGCGTATAATTTTCCCGAAACATCCGCTGCATTTGTGAATAGCCGGAAAAGCCCATCAACTGACAAAACCGCATGAAGGCCGAGGGCTGAACACCCGCCGAAGATGAAAGATCGGCCACAGTAGAAACCGCTATCCGGTCGGTGTTTTGGGCTACATAATCGGCACACTGACGCAAGCGCTTGGGCAGGCCATCGGTAATTTCCACCAGCCGGGTCTGAAATTCGTCGAGAGAAGCAGGGGCTTGCCTTTCGGTCATCCGGAAACTTTCTTTTAACTTGACAGCCATGCAGATCGAAGCGCATTCCAGCACTTGGAATATATATTCTATTTTTGTTCGGAGCGGTAGTAAAAAATGCAGGAACTGGGGATCGGCCTTATCGGAGCGGGGTTCATGGGCAAGGCCCATGCGCTGGCATATGGTTCTGTTCGGGCGGTGTTTGGTGACGTTCCCAAGCCGAGGTTGGAAACCCTGTGTAGCACTCCAATGGATGATGCGGTTAAAATGGCCGCGCAATTTGGCTTTGCCCGCGCGACGCATGATTGGAAATCACTGGTAAATGACCCGCGCGTGGATGTGGTGTCGATCACTACACCAAACAATTTACACCATGAAATGGCGCTGGCGGCGATTGCTGCCGGGAAACATGTTTACTGTGAAAAGCCGATGGCGCTGACACTGGGGCAGGCGGCTGAGATGGCCAAAGCCGCTGCGAGCGCAGACGTGAAAACCATTGTTGGCTATAACTACATCAAGAACCCGGCTTTCATCCATGCTCAGCGCTTAATCCGCGAGGGTGTAATAGGTGAGATCATTCATTTCCGCGGTTGGGTGGACGAAGATTACCAAGCCGACCCGGGCCTGCCCTGGACCTGGCGGGCTAAAGTATCTGAGGCAGGGTTGGGCGCGCTCGGGGATCTGGGCTGCCATCTGGTTTCGATGGCTTGCGGTATCGCCGGGCCAATTCACAGCCTTGTGGCGGATATGCAGACGGTTCATAAGACACGGCCTTTGTCGGGTGGAACCGGGCGGGGTGAAGTGGAGAACGAAGACTCCGCCACGGCCTTGGTACGATTTGCCAATGGGGCGCATGGCTCGTTGTCAACATCACGCTCGGCATGGGGTCGCAAAAATCGCCTGACATGGGAAGCCCACGGCACGAAGGGCATGATCTGTTTTGATCAGGAACGGATGAATGAGTTGCGGCTGTATCAAAACGTGGGCGACCCGGCGCAACAGGGGTTTAAAACCATCCTGACCGGTCCCGAGCATGAACCATATGGCGCTTTCTGCCCGGCGCCGGGGCATCAGTTGGGGTTTAACGATCTGAAGGTGATTGAGGCCGCGACATTGCTGCGCGCGATCAGGGACAATGAACAAGTTTATCCCGACTTTACCGACGCACTTGAATTCGAAAAAACCATCCACGCAATTGCTCAATCTGCGCGCAGCGACGCGCGGGTAACGCTCTGATCCAAAGGGGTTCTAACATGACTATCCGTTTTGCACTGCTCGGGGCTGGCCGTATCGGTCAGGTCCACGCCAAGGCTGTAACGTCTAACCCGCTGGCCAAACTGGTCGCCGTGGCGGAAATATCGGAAGAAGCGGCCAATGCGGTGATTGCCACCTACGGAGGTGAGTTCCGTGACATCGATACTATTGCCAACAGCGATGACATTGACGCGGTCCTGATCTGCACCCCAACCAACACCCACGCTGATCTGATCGAAAAATTCGCGCGTGCCGGTAAGGCGATATTCTGCGAAAAACCGATTGATCTTAGCATTGAGCGAGTAAGGGCCTGTCTGAAAGTGGTCGAGGAAACCGGTGCAAAGCTGATGGTCGGCTTTAACCGCCGCTTTGATCCACATTTCATCGCCCTCAAAGAAACTGTTGAAGCGGGCCGGATTGGCAAGGTTGAGATGGTTAATATCATTTCACGCGATCCGGGCGCACCGCCTGCCGAGTATATCAAGGTCTCGGGTGGGATATTTAAAGACATGACCATTCATGATTTTGACATGGCGCGGTTTTTGCTAGGTGAAGAGATTGACACGGTGATTGCCAGTGCCTCGGTTCTGGTGGACCCGGAAATCGGTGAACTGGGTGACTATGACAGTGCCAACTTGATCCTGACCACCGCCAGCGGCAAGCAGTGCGCGATTTCTAATTCGCGGCGCGCGACCTATGGCTATGATCAGCGGATAGAAGTGCATGGCTCACTGGGTATGGTCGCCGCAGAGAACCAGCGCGAGGTCAGTATCGAGGTTGCGACAAAAGATGGTTACACTAGACCGCCGTTATACGATTTTTTCATGACCCGCTATATTGCGGCCTACGCGGCTGAAATCACAACGTTTATCTCGATGTTGACCGATGATACCCCGCCGACGCCTAGTGGGCAGGACGGGTTACGTTCGTTGATCATCGCCGAGGCGGCGTTGATGTCGGTGGCTGAAGGCAGGGCGGTTAAACTGTCGTAAGTGTCGTAAGTATCAGTCGTTCAGCAACAGGCCTTTAAGCTGCTTTGACAGGGCTGGCGTTGCACAGAAAACCTCGCCCCCGTCGGGGACGAATGTTTCCATAGGCGGCGCAAGCGCTTCACCGCCGGCTTCCTGAACAATCAACAGGGCGGCCGCGGCATCCCAGCAATTCAGGTGCGCTTCATAATAGAAATCCGCGACCCCTTCGGCGACCCGCACCATACCAATAGCGGCTGACCCGATGCGGCGATATTCTATCCCGGCATCATAAAGTGCGCGCAGTTTATCCAGATATACGTCAAATGACAGGCGCCGCGAGGTGCCCAGTATACCTGTCGCCAGATGTGGATCACGGGTCGGCGAAACGTGGATTGGCTGGCCATCACGGGTCGCCCCGCCCCCAATTTGTGCGGCATATATCCGATCTGTCGCGCTGTCGTGGATCACCCCAACAACTGGCCTGTCGTCTTCAACATACCCTATTGAGACCCCCCAGTGCCGCAAGCCCCGCAGATAGTTTGCGGTGCCATCAATCGGGTCAACGATCCAGGTGCCACTGATGCCGGATTTGCGCCCACCTTCTTCGCCAACAAACCCGTCATCCGGAAAACGCTCTTCCAAAGCGCGCCGTATTGTGTCTTCTGCGTTCTGATCGGCTTCAGTCACGAAATCCTGCAAACCTTTGGACGTGGTGCCAAGGTTTTCGGGGCCGCGTTCCTCCCAAAACCGCAGTGCCTCCAACCCGACCTGACGCGCTAAGGTACAGGCGAATGTATGGCGTTCGGTATGGGCGGGATTCAGAGCGGTTGTCATTTCGTTAATTTTCCAGATTGCAATATTTTGGGGTGCTGCGCCGATGCAGGTCAAACTGACCTGGCTTCAGTATCGGAAGTATTGAAGAAGTGGTAGCCCGTAGGGGAGTTGAACCCCTCTTTCCTGGTTGAAAACCAGATGTCCTAACCGATAGACGAACGGGCCACTAGGTGACGTGCGCCGTTATTTAGGCAAAGCGCAGATAAAGGGCAAGGGAAATCTTGGGGTATTTTGCCCTATTATTCACCCGCCGGGGCTGCGTCTTCCAAGCGTAGCTGGGCCTTGCTGCGCCCGGCCCAAGTGTTGATCTCCAGCCGCCCGGCCAGATGGAAGCGTTTGCCGCCGTTTCCTTCGATTGCCGGACCAAGAGGGCCGTCGTATGCGCCAAAAGCTATCGCGTCAATTGGGCCGCCAGTGGCGTCACCAAAACTGACTTTCAGATGGCTGGCACCAACCCGTTTGAAAAACCGGATTTGCTGGTCCGGAAAGACAAAACGCGGGGCAGGGGCGCCTGCTCCGAACGGGCCGGCTTCTTCGATTTTTTGAATTAGCTCAACACTGGCGGCACTGGCCATCAACACACCGTCAAGGCGCAGATCTCGGGGGCCAAGATTGCCAGCGCCCTGTTTTGCCAGCAACTCACTTAGCCGTTCCATCGCCGGTTCCAGTTGATCCCGCGCCACGCTCAACCCAGCCGCCATCTTATGTCCGCCGCCTTTCAACAGCAGGCCATCCGAGGCCAGACGCTGGATAGCAGCCCCGAGATCAATACCTGTCACAGAACGCCCGGACCCTTTGCCCTCATCCCCGTCCAGCCCAATCACGACGGCGGGCCGGTTGGTCAGCTCTTTCAGCCGTGACGCCACAATGCCAACGACACCCGGATGCCAGCCCTCGCCAGCCGCCCAAACCAGTGGCGCGTCAAATCCCCGTGCTTCGGCCTGCTCTAACGCCGCATCACGCACCGCGTTTTCGATCTCGCGTCGCTCCGTGTTCAACTGGTCCAGTTTCTCGGCGATTGAACCGGCCTCATGTGGATCATCGCTGGATAACAGCCGCGCCCCAAGATCAGCCCGGCCAATACGCCCGCCCGCATTTATCCGCGGCCCCAGAACAAATCCTAAATGATAAGAACTTGGCGCAGTGTCCAGCTTGGCCACATCCGCCAAAGCCACCAATCCGGGGCGCTGCCGGGTGGCCATAATTTTTAACCCTTGCCGAACAAAAGCGCGGTTCACTCCGATCAACGGCGCGACATCGGCCACCGTTGCCAGCGCCACCAGATCAAGAAACCCCAATAGTTCCGGCCCTGCTACACTGCTTTCACGCAGGCGCCGGTTCACTTCCACGAGAAACAAAAACACCACGCCCGCCGCGCACAGATGACCCAGATCACCGTTTTCGTCCTGGCGGTTCGGGTTCACCACAGCCAGCGCCGGGGGCAAGGTCTCGCCACCAAGATGGTGATCCAGCACAATCACATCCGCGCCTCTGGCGGCGGCAATAGGTTCAAAAGACAGCGCCCCGCAGTCAACCGTGATGATCAGGTCGTGATCCTTGGCCAACGACGCCATAGCCACTTCATTTGGCCCATAGCCCTCGGTCAGCCGGTCCGGCACATAGAGCGTCGCCGAATGCCCCATGGCGGCCAGCCAGGTCATAATCAGTGCGCCCGACGCCCCACCATCCACATCATAATCCGCAAATATCGCGATTTTCTGGCGTTTGTTGAAAGCTGTTACAAACCGCGCCGCCGCCTTATCCATATCTTTCAGGCTCAGCGGATCCGGCAGCAAATCCCGCAGGGCTGGGGTCAGGTATGAAACCGCATCCTCTGCGGCCACCCCCTGACGCACCAGCGTGTGACAAACCGCACCATGCAAGCCGGTCGCCTGCTCCATCGCTTCCGCCAGCCGGTCAATTTCACTCCCCGGACCAAGCCAGCGCCGGCCAGTAAGCGAACTTTCAACACCAAGGAAGGCGCGCCCGGCCATCCCTAGCCAGTTGGGTTGCGGTAAGTCATATGCCGCACGGAACCGGTTTTGGAACGCATCAAAATGGTCTCGGTTTCCAGATACCCCGGTTCACGCTTTATGCCCCTGACAATGGAACCATCAGTCACCCCGGTTGCGGCGAAAATAACGTCCTGCGTCACCAGATCATCCTTTGAATAGATCCGGTCGAAATCGGTGATCCCGGCCTTGCTGGCACGGCCCCGTTCGTCGTCATTCCTGAACATCAACCGGCCCCACATCTGACCGCCCATACATTTCAGCGCCGCCGCCGCCAGTACACCTTCAGGCGCGCCACCGGAACCCATATACATATCAATGCCGGTTTTCTCTGCCTCGGCGCAATGGATTACCCCGGCGACATCGCCGTCAGTGATCAGCCGGATAGCCGCCCCGGTCGCGCGTACTTCTTCGATCAGGTCTTCGTGGCGAGGGCGTTCCAGAATGCAAACCGTTATGTCTTCGTCTTTACATCCGCGCACTTTTGACAGTGCGCGTACCCGCTTGGCAGGTTCCATTTCCAGCGACACCAGATCCTTTGCGTATCCCGGGCCAATCGCCAACTTGTCCATATAAACATCCGGCGCGTGCAACATTGTGCCGCGCGGCGCCATCGCAATCACCGTCAGTGCATTTGGCATATCCTTGGCTGTCAGGGTAGTGCCTTCCAACGGGTCTAAAGCAATATCCACGTCCGGCCCATTGCCATTGCCAACCTCTTCGCCAATGAACAGCATCGGCGCTTCATCGCGCTCACCCTCACCAATGACGACAACACCCTTTATATCGAGCATGTTCAACTGGTCACGCATTGCGTTCACCGCCGCCTGATCGGCCGCCTTTTCGTCGCCGCGCCCCACCAGTTTGGCCGAAGCCATGGCAGCGGCTTCAGAAACCCGTGCCAGCCCAAGCGAAAGCAGGCGATCATTAAAGTCTATGGTTTTGGTCATCATTTAAGTCCTGTTATTACTCTTGTGCCCTGACTACCCCGTCGCGGGCCAGACGTACAAGCGGCTTGACTGTCACAACCGCCATAATTTTGGTCTTCTTCTTTTCATAAATACCTGCCGCGCGCAGCGCAAACCGCCCGAAGGGCTAAAAGAAATGCGCCCATCAGGGCGCTCCGTTTAATTATCCAATATTAAACTTCCTCAATCCGCAGCGCCACTGGCTCGCCCGCCAGCACCCCGGTTCCAGACATCGCCGCAATTGCTTCATTCAACGCAGGGCGGCTTGTTTTATGGGTCACGATCAATACCGGCGCACTCGGGTCCGTGTGGCGGTACTGACGCATCCGATCAATGGATATGCCAGCCTCTCCGAGCACAGTTGCGATTTTCGCCAGTGCGCCGGGTTTGTCCTTTAATTCCATGCGCAAATAATACGGGGCAGGTTGCGATGACGCCGCCGGTTTGGATTTGCTCAGGCTGGCCGCAGGCTGGCCAAATACTGACCCGCGATAGCCGCGCGCTATATCAATTACATCGCCCATGACAGCACTTGCAGTCGGGCCTTCGCCGGCACCGGCACCACGCAGCGCGATCTGGCCGACTGCGTCCCCTTCCAGCACCACCATATTTGTTGCATTTTCCAATTGCCCAAGCGGGCTGGTTGCAGGCACCAGACAGGGTGTCATCCGCTGCTCCAAACCGCGCCCAGACAACTGCGCCACCCCAAGCAGCTTAATCCGAAAGCCCATGTCGGCGGCCTGTTCAATATCCTCAATCGTAATCTTTTCGATGCCTTCTAAGGTGACGCCATCAAAATCAACCTGGGTGCCAAAGGCAATTGCTGACAAAAGTGCCAGCTTATGCCCGGCATCGATACCGCCAACGTCCAGATTCGGATCGGCCTCCAGGTAGCCCAGCTTATTGGCCTCATCGAACATCGCGTTATAGCCGACATGTTCGCTTTCCATCTTGGTCAGGATAAAGTTGCAGGTGCCGTTCATCACCCCCATGATCCGCGTGACCTGATTACCTGCTAACCCCTCAGACAGCGCCTTTACCACCGGGATGCCACCGGCAACTGCCGCTTCAAACCGGATCACCAGACCATTTTTTTCAGCCGCCAGCGCCAATTCATGGCCATGCAGCGCCAGCAAAGCTTTATTTGCCGTTACAACATCTTTACCCGCCGCAATTGCTGCCTCGGTGGCGGTTTTTGCAGGGCCTTTGGAACCACCCATAAGTTCCACAAACACATCCACATCGCTGCGGCGCGCCAATGCTACCGGGTCATCTTCCCAGGCGTATTCGCCCAGACGGACCCCGCGATCTTTGTCGCGCACGCGCGCGCAAACGGCTGAAATCACCACTTCACGCCCGGTTCGCGCCACCAACATGCCGGCTTGGCGCTGCACAATCTTGACCACACCGGTCCCCACAGTGCCCAAGCCTGCAATTCCAAGGCGCAAGGGTTTGTTCATCTTGGGTTTCTCCGAATTAGAGCCAGTTTAAGGTTCCTACCCAGTTCCGTGATCATGGGCAACATATGCGCGGGCCTTATTGGCTGTTTCGCCGCATCGCCCGAACCATCTTCGAGCGAATTCGTGGCTCAATCACCGGGCCACGCATCGCACGGGCACGGTTGCGAAGGTTCGCCGTACGGGCGATCAGGCTATTGGCAATGGCATCCGCTCGCTCAGAATCGCTTTGCGCCGATGCGAGCAGCGGGTCAATCGGGATAAGCGTCGGGAAATCCGCAGCCCGGCTTTCTGCGGATATGACATCGTCCAGATCCGGGAACTCAGCGCAGGCGGCCAGCAGGCCAAAGGCAATACAAATGTTGATCAATACACGCGGCATGGTTTCCTCGATAACCGGTCTCGCTTTCTTAGCGATTGTTTGCAGGCAGGTGCAAGCAATCGCTATGAATTGAACACACGTTCAGATATGTAACGGGAATGGCACGTAAAACTGGCTCCCACGCTGAAATCACCGGCCCAAAAGTTCGCAAATCAGCCGAGCAGCTTTTTGCACGTCACGGTTACGCGGCCGTTTCCATGCGCCAGATTGCAGCCGATGTAGGCGTTCAGGCCGGGGCATTGTATCTTTACACACCGGACAAGCAGACATTGCTGTTTGATCTGATGCGCGAACATCTGGAAAACCTGCTGGCTGCACTTGATGCTGAACCGAAGCAGAAATTATCCAGTGAGCAACTGGAAGCGTTTTGTAAATTTCACCTGCGTTATCATCTGGACCGGCCTGAATCGGTTTTCATTGCCTATATGGAATTGCGCAATCTGAAACCGGAAAACTACAAGGTGATTGAAAATCTGCGCCACCGCTATGAGGATCATCTGGAGGCAATACTGGAAGCCGGGCAGAGAACAGGTGAATTCAAGGTACCAGACGGTCGCCTGGCCACTATGGCAATCATCGCAATGTTGACAGGGGTGAACACTTGGTATCAGGAGGGTGGGCGTTTGAGCCGTGATCGGGTTGAGCGGATTTACTGGAATATGGTACGCCGCTCCGTCGGAGCATAAATTTACAGATTTACGGAGCAAGACAGGATGGATCAGGAAAGTCTGATGAACAGTGCGATTGCCCAGGTTCAGCCGTCACCTGCGAGGCGGGTGATTTCATTTGTGATCATCCTTAGCCTTGGTGGGATGCTGGTTTATCTGGCGCTGGCTACGCCGCCCGCGTCGATGTTCTGGCAGATTTTCATGCTTGGGCTGGGAATTGCGACCCTCGTTCTGGCCGACAAGCTGCGCCGGGCAACGCTCCATAGTATCATCATGACCGACCATGGAATTTACGAAAGTTCGGGGCTGGAAATTTGCAAAATTTCCGACATCAAGGGCATTGATCGCGGCACCTTCGCGTTCAAGCCCTCAAACGGTTTCCTGATCCGCACCCGCGAAAAAGGCCCGCGCGCATGGGCTCCGGGGCTTTGGTGGCGGGTAGGGCGCAAAATCGGGGTGGGCGGCGTCACCGGTGCCGGTGAAGCCAAGTTTATGTCAGAAATGATAGCCTTGCGGCTTGGTGACGGGGATTAAATGCCGCCAGTGCCATCATCTTCGTCGATACCGCCAGGAATGGCACAGTCGTTTTCGAAGCAAAGATTGCCTGCAAAACGTGGCCGCGTGACAACATGGCTGACCAAATCACGTTCGGGAAAGCTGACCAATGCGTTGGAAAAGGGCGGCTTATATTCACGCGAGGTTTCCACCAGGATCAACTGGCTTCCTTTGGCCATCAACGGAATTTGATCTTTGTAGAAAAGCAAGTCACTTGCGTCCAGTTCACGCGCGCCGTTGGCGGACGCAGACCAGTCAAATCTGATATCTCGGTTAGCTTCATCCGTGCAGCTTGAATAACAGGAAACGCGGCTAATCCGGATCCAGGAACTTTCCGGCCCGGTGTGGGTCATGTAACGGAATACTTTGTGCAACCCGTCAACATAGGCTTGGTCCAAATTATCCGTTTTCCGCGAAATCATATCGCTGATTGTATAGTTGGCCCGGTAAGAGGTGTTCTGAACCTTATAGGCATCAAAAAAAGTGAATGTCGCTGTGGCCGCCCAGAATAGCATTGGGAAAGCAAAAACTGCTTCTACCGAAAGGCTGCCCTTCTGGTCGGATTTAAAGGACCGGATAATATTGATAACAAACTTTTTCATAACTGTTCCTTACGGCTCATTCACATAGGCGGACATCGCAACAAGCGCATAACCACCTTGATCATCCATCTTTATTTGTGCGGCTAACTGGCCGGATGGGAAAAATGGATCAAACACTGCGCAAACGCGAACCAGCATCATCTCGTTTTGCACACCAGGGACAAAATCAAGAATTGGTTGCACTTCTTCTGAGCGATCAACACATGTGGTCGCGCCTTCAAGCGGCGTCCAGGTATCGGTAGAGATCGGGCGCAATTCGATCAGGATAACATCGTCGCAGTTCTGAATTATGACAGAGTTGCCGCAGATCGAATCTTTCAGACCATCGTGGGTCATCGGTGTAAGTGTTCCAAGGCGCAGTTCGCGCATTGAAATGTCAACCGCACGGTCAAGCATCACCCCCCGGATCATCAAAACGCCGGTTTCGACAACCATAAGGAACAGCGTCATTAGAGCAGGGAAGAGTATTGCAAACTCAATGGTTGCGTTACCTTCCTCGCGGCGCAATCTGCCAAAGGCAGCGCACATGATTTTGCGTGGATTCAACATTAGTTTGTCAACCTCAACTCGTGAATTTTCCGGGCGATTGAATTGAACGCAACTGATATATCAGTGCCGTCCACGTCAAAGTGATGTGTCTCAGAGCTGGCACAACTAGACAGTACTGCGGATGAGGCTTCACTGGTTTCAAAACCAAGTGTGAAAATCTCAATACCTGCGTTTTTCGCGGCGTCGCAAATGTTGTCCAGGTTGGTATTTTTAGCAGTATTGCCGACAGCCTCCACAGGGTAGGGTCCGCTAAAAACCCAACGCGTATCAAAGAAGAACCGCAGGTCTACCATTTCCCAGAATTCAGTGTATGTCAGGCGAACGGCGTCTGAACCGCCCTTAGGATTGTTGTTCCAACCTTTATCACTCCGCCACCTATTGTACCGGCGATAGCGGTCGTTCGAAGACTGATAGACGGAAATGTACCCGCTATCTTCGTCATACCAAAATGGGGAATTTCCATCACGCAAAGAAGATATAACCTTGTATTGTGTCGTATTCTTTCCGTCAGTCATCAGCACGACAACCTTTTGGGTTCTTTGGCGGGTATAGCTAAAGGGGCGATCGCTGAATGCGTTGGTAACAACACCGTCAGATACAAGACTTGCAACGGCTGGGCCAAAAGCTGGGTCAAGAAGTGCTGCGCCCCATTTCATCCCAAGATCAATCGAAGTATTGCCACTAGCATATAAATCGTCAATTGCATCTTCCAGATCTTCATAGTCGTTTTCGAACGCGATTACTGCGCGATCAGAATCTGGGCGGCATTCGCGATAGTCGTTATCGGCCCAGATGCTGCCAGTATTGTTATTCCAGTTATTATTATTTGGTCCCCACCAGCCGCCATAAATGTCGACAGAAGATGTCCGCAACAGATTTGGGGTCGGATCTGGTAACGCCAATGGATCCACAACCTGTGGGTCAAGTTCTACCGGCAAGGAATTAAACGAAGAGGTTGTTAAATCAAGACAGCTGGAAATAGTGTGCTCTTCAGTTGTATTGAACTTCTGCATCAGGTTTTCACCCAATAGAACCTGCTGGTTGTAAGGAATTAGGTTGATGGAAACGGTGTCTGGTTCAACAATACAGTCGCCGTCAAAAGGCTGTTCAGCGTCCGGGTCACACTGCATCAGATATACGAATTCTTTCGCAGCATCTTGGAGATCCTGCATTTTTGTGTTGCCGCTGGATGATGTGCTGCCCATGGAACCAGAAACATCTACGATCAACGATATTTCAATATCCGAGACACTTTCATCAGCCTGACCATTGGCCAGAGCGGCCAGCGTATCGATTCCAAGCATGTTCATGAAATAGGTATCGACAGTCATCTGCGCCGACGCAGTAACGGTTCTGGATGTTGGCGTTTCAACAACGTTGATATCGTCGGATGTAATATAAGAACCAAGACCAGCCTTATTAAAATAGTCTAGCACAACTGCCTCGGCGTCCAGTTCCTGATCAAGGCTGGCACCGGCCAGAACGGCCCGGTCCAACGTGCTCTGCAGGCGCGCGCGGTGGGTTTCTGAACGCATCAGATCAACCGCCATACCCGAGATCATCAGCATCATGATCAAAAGGAAAATTGAGAATATAATAATGGAACCATCTTCATCACGCTTAAAGCGGGAAAAAGGTTTGTTTGGTTTTTGAGCAGGGAGCCCCAGAATTTTCCCGGCAATTTTAGTCGTCTTTAATACATCAATCATGCAGCACCTATGGATAAAGCCTGGGACACACGATAGCGCCACGGCAGCTTGGCTCAAAATCTGAAGACCTTGATCTCTTGTTAGTGTGGCGAGAATGGGGCAACCAATAAGCACAACTGTGCGGGCCCCCGTATTGGCGGATTTCCGCTCGCATCTTCCAATAAGCGGGTTTTTGCGTATATTGTCGGTCCGCAAAGGGGTTATTGTCCAAAATTAAGCAACAATCTCGCCCCCAAAACCCAGTAAATTTTTTTCTCTTTTCTTTAAGAAAGATAGTTATTGGATATTCTGAACAAATAATTCTGCGAATTCTGATTCGCCTTTTCAAAGGAATTGCCTAATGGCGCCAGCCAAAGAGCCGAGTTTTCGTCAATCTGTAGACCTGATGTTCAACCGCGCCGTCGGGTTGATGGATCTCCCACCCGGGCTTGAGGAAAAAATTCGTGTCTGTAACGCGACTTACACCGTGCGCTTTGGTGTTCGACTGCGTGGGCAAATACAAACATTCACCGGGTATCGGGCGGTTCATTCCGAACATATGGAGCCGGTAAAAGGCGGAATTCGGTTCTCGCTGGGGGTAAATCAGGATGAAGTTGAAGCGCTCGCAGCACTGATGACGTATAAATGTGCGCTGGTTGAAGCACCGTTTGGCGGTTCAAAAGGTGGCCTGTGTGTCGACCCCAGTCTTTACGACGAACATGAGCTGGAGCTGATCACCCGGCGTTTCGCCTATGAACTGATCAAACGTGACCTGATTCACCCCAGCCAGAACGTCCCCGCCCCCGATATGGGAACCGGTGAGCGGGAAATGGCTTGGATCGCTGACCAGTATGCGCGGATGAATACGACCGACATAAACGCGCGTGCCTGTGTCACCGGCAAACCGCCCCATGCCGGCGGTATTGCTGGCCGGGTAGAGGCCACAGGGCGTGGTGTACAATATGCTTTGCAGGAATTTTTTCGCCATCCAGAAGATCTGGCGAAAACCGGCCTTGGCGGATCACTGGATGGTAAACGTGTCATTGTTCAGGGCCTTGGCAATGTGGGATACCATGCGGCCAGTTTTTTGTCCGGCGAAGATGGTTGCAAAATTACCGGCATTATCGAACGCGATGGCGCATTGGTGGACGAAGATGGTCTGGATGTAGAAGCCGTGCATCACTGGATCGCCAATCACGGTGGTATTACCGGATATGCAGATGCCACCCATGTCACCGACGGCGCGAAAGTGCTTGAAAATGAGTGCGACATCCTGATCCCTGCGGCCCTTGAAGGGGTGATAAACCTGTCGAATGCCGCCAATATCAAGGCGCCGCTGATCATCGAAGCCGCAAATGGCCCGATCACGGCCGGGGCGGACGAAATCCTGCGTGACAAAAACATTGTTATTATTCCTGACATGTATGCCAACGGTGGCGGTGTGACGGTATCTTATTTTGAATGGGTCAAGAATCTCAGCCATATTCGCTTTGGCCGGATGCAGCGTCGTCAGGAAGAGGGTCGCCACCAGTTAGTTGTGAATGAACTGGAAACTCTGTCCGCAAATATGGGTGATTCATGGAACCTGTCACCCGATTTTAAAGCCAAATACCTGCGCGGAGCCGGGGAGCTGGAGCTTGTGCGCTCTGGTCTCGATGACACCATGCGCTCTGCTTACCAATCAATGCGTGAAGTCTGGCACGGCCGTGACGACGTCAATGACTTGCGGGTGGCGGCCTATCTTGTGGCGATTGATCGTGTTGCGGCCAGCTATCGCGCCAAAGGGTTATAGTCTTTTCAGACTGCAACCTTTGCCTGATACTTTCAACCTTAGTTGAAAAGCGACCGTTGATGTCGGGATGGGCCTTGAACTTCCTATCCCGACCATTGAAAACTTCCCCATAGGCCGCAACTGGTTTTGGGGAAATTATGCGCTATTCAGGGTTCAAGGTATTCACACAAGGACTGAGCGGCAACAAAGGCTGGAAACCGGTCTGGCGCAATCCGGAACCCAAGGCTGAATATGACATCCTGATCATTGGCGGTGGTGGTCATGGGTTATCCACGGCCTACTATCTGGCGAAAAACCACGGGCTGACCAATATTGCAGTGCTGGAAAAGGGCTACCTGGGCGGGGGCAATGTCGGGCGCAATACCACCATCGTGCGCGCCAACTATTTCCTGCCCGGCAATTCAGAATTTTACAGCCACTCTATGAAACTCTGGGAAGGGCTTTCGCAGGACTTGAATTTCAACGTCATGCACAGCCAGCGCGGGCTGATCAATCTGTTCCATTCCGACGGCCAGCGCGATGCGTTCGCGCGACGTGGCAATGCGATGATCAATCAGGGCGATGATGCGATATTGCTGGACCGTGAAGGCGTGCGCAAACATCTGCCATACCTTGATTTCGACAATGGCCGGTTTCCGATTTACGGCGGGCTATACCATCCGCGCGGTGGCACTGCGCGCCATGATGCGGTGGCCTGGGGATATGCGCGAGGCGCGGACCAGCGCGGTGTTGACCTGATCCAGAATTGCGAAGTCACCGGCATTGATATCAAGGACGGGCAGGTCACCGGTGTGCAGACCAGCCGCGGTGCTATCCGCGCGAAAAAGGTGGCGATTGTGGTGGCGGGGCGTTCGGGGCAGGTGGCGGCAATGGCTGGAATGCGTCTGCCAGTGGAAAGCCATGTTTTACAGGCATTTGTGACCGAAGGGCTAAAGCCGGTGATTGACAATGTCATCAGTTTTGGCATGGGGCATTTTTATATCAGCCAATCGGATAAGGGCGGGCTGGTGTTTGGCGGCGATCTGGATTTCTACGCAAGCTACGCGCAGCGCGGCAACCTGCCAATGAAAGAGCATGTGATGGAAGCCGCGATGACTCTGATGCCGATGATCGGCAAAGCAAGGGTTCTGCGCAGTTGGGGCGGGATCATGGATATGACGCCCGATGGCTCACCCTATATCGACAAAACTGACACCAAGGGGCTCTTTGTCAATTGCGGCTGGTGTTATGGCGGGTTCAAGGCGGTGCCAGCATCTGGTTTCGCGTATTCACACCTGATCGCCACCGGCCAACCCCATGAAACGGCAAAAAATTTCCGGTTGGACCGATTGCGAACCGGGGTCGGAATCATGGACGAAGAAGGCACCGGCAGTCAACATAACCTGCATTAGGGGGATCAGAAATGCGTATAAAATGCCCCCATTGCGGGGAACGGGATTTACGGGAATTTGACTATCAGGGCGCGGCTGTGATGCTGGATCGCCCGGCGCCCGATGCCGGCGAAGCGGCGTGGGACAGCTACCTGCATCTGCGCGATAACCCTGCGGGTGAGACCCGTGATTTGTGGTACCACGCGGGCGGGTGTTCGGCATGGATCGTTGTGACCCGCAACACGCTGACCCATGAAATACTGGGAACCGAACTGGCCTCTGATCATAAAGGGGCGGGTAAATGAGGATCGATGGCAAAGGTCTGATTGATCGCGATAAACCGATCCGGTTTAGTTTTGATGGTCAGCAATATAGTGGCTTTCAGGGCGATACTCTGGCGTCGGCCCTGTTGGCCAACGGTGTGCGCCTGATGGGCCGGTCGTTCAAATATCATCGCCCCCGCGGGGTGCTAAGTGCCGGGTCCGAAGAGCCAAACGCATTGG
>CAZRHV010000045.1:0-17088 GCA_964599985.1 uncultured Marinosulfonomonas sp.
AGCCATATTCTTCGGCGAATTGTTCAGTGAACCGTGTGAACAGCGTTAAAATATCCTCACCTCGGCTTCGAAGCGGTGGCACCGTGATTTTCATGGCTGCCAAACGATAAAACAAATCAGGGCGCAGCATGTCTTCGCAGGTTTTACCCTGCTCTTGCAGGTTGGAAATCGCCACGATGCGGGTTTCTGCGGGCGTCCCCTGATCGTTAATCCAGGTCAGCAACCGGGCCTGCAATTGCTGGGAAAGGGCGTCAATATCTTCCATTACCAGCGTGCCGCCACGGGCTTCTTCAATTAGCGGCAGATCAACGCCCGCCTCGGCTGGACCGAATATCATCTTGCCAAGGGTTTCTTCGTCATAGGCAGTACAGGACACCAGAACGAATTTCTTACCGGCCTTCGCCCCAACCGCGTGCAACGCATGGGCCACCAGTGTTTTGCCAGTCCCGGTTTCACCATCAATCAGAACATGGCCGTCGGCCTGCCCCAGGTCCAGGATGTCTTCGCGCAATCGCTCCATCACTGGCGAGGTGCCGATCAGTTTTTTCATAATAGTAGTGCCGTCCGACAGTTCCTTGCGCAACGCACGGCTGTCCAGCGTCAGACGGCGCGCATTGGTGGCCCGCTTGGCCAGATCGGTCATCTTGTCCGGGTTAAATGGCTTTTCAAGAAAATCAAACGCGCCAAGACGCATCGCTTCCACTGCCATTGGTACATCACCATGGCCTGTGATCATGATCACCGGCAGAGCGCTGTCCACGCCCATTAGTTTTTTCAGGAACTGCATCCCGTCAATACCGGGCATCTTGATGTCGGAGACAACGACACCGGGGAAATCCGGGCCAATAGCTTTCAGGGCATCTTCAGCACCCTCGTAGGTTTCGGTTTCAAAACCCGACAGGGACAACCACTGGCTGATTGATTGGCGCATGTCTTTTTCGTCGTCAACAATCGCGATTTTCATCATTGCACCATTTTTCCCTATTCCGCCGCTTCGGCCTGATCCGCTATTATTGGCAGTTTCATTTCAAAAACCGCCCCACCAACGGTTGCATTTCTTGCCGTCAACCGCCCGCCGAAGTCGTTTACAATTCCCGACGAAATGGCAAGACCCAATCCGACACCTTCACCGGGGGCTTTGGTGGTGTAAAACGGCTCAAACAGGCTATCAATGTCCTCTATTCCATGGCCATTGTCACGCACCGATAGTGTTGCTGTTTCTCCCGCTGAAATCATAATCTCGACACTTGGATCAATCGACGATTTTATCGCATCCAATGCATTGCGAAGCAGGTTGATAATAACCTGTTCCAAACGCACCCGATCCGCCATCACCAATACAGGATCCTGCGAGATTGAGCGGGTGATCTTGATCTCTTTGCGGTTCAGTTGCGGCTCCATCATCGAGAGCGCAGATGAAAATGCATCCCTTAAATCTATGGGCTCAAACGCTTCGCCACCCTTTCGCGCGTAGCTTTTCAACTGCCGGGTTATTGAACCCATTCTGTCAATCAAATCGTCCACCCGCTGGAAGGACGAAAGCGCTTCAGCCGGACGTTTTCGTTTTAGCAATAACTTAGCCCCTGCGAGGTAGGTTTTCATTGCCGCCAGCGGTTGATTTAGCTCATGGCTCACGGCTGCCGACATCTCACCCAATGCGGCCAGTTTCGACGACTGCGCGAGCGTCTGTTCGGCCATATCCAGATGGTGCTGCGCCTTTTCACGCTCAGCAATTTCCCGCTGCAAGGCATCGTTCAACTGGCGAAGTTCCGCTGATTCCTGTTGGAAAACTGCGGAACGCGCCCGCGCCCGCAGGCTCGCGAAATAAAACGCCACCGCAAGAAGGATCGCAAAACCCATGATCTCTAACGCTAAAACCCCGTTCACCCGCTCGCGAACCGACGCGTAAGGTGTAAATATCGCCATTTTCCAACCCTGAAACGGCACCCGGTTTTCCATCCGCATCACCGCTTCGCCCAAGACGTAGGCATCGACTGGCAGGATAGACCAATCCGTTGTCGCCTTGATTGCGCGGCTAATGGCAGAGGGTGCAGAAGACACCTGCAACGCTTCTTCTTCCGACAATCCACGCCAGCGCGGCTCTGTTGCAAGAATAATCTGCCCTTCGCTATCCGTCACCAGAACCGCGTCCGAAATACCGGCCCAGGCCTGTTCAAACTTGCGTAGATCGGCCTCTACCACAATCACACCGGCAAGATTTCCGTCTATTTCAATACTGCGGCTGTAATTGAATACAAATGCGCCGGCTTCGTTGCGAAAGGTAGTAAAAACAGTATCATTTGATCGTACTGCATCAATAAAAAATGGGTCGGTCCGGTGGTTGGAGCCAATTACATTTCGGTCAGTCGCCGCCACAACCCGGCCACCTTGGTCCAGCAGCATCAGCGCAGCAGAGCCTATCTCTTCCACATAAAAAATCAGCTTTTGGGTTGATTGCGAAAAATCTAAGTTTTCCAACGCACTGATCAGACTGGGTTCACGCGACAGTAACAGAGGCACCACAGAATTTCGCTGCAACTCGGATAACAAATTCCCAGCATATAAAGTCTGGCGAACCTCAGCCCGGTTGCGGGTGGATTCAGTAAACCGTTCTGTCAGCCACTGATTGGTAGATAAAACAACAATGACGCCGACAACAGTTACAAACAAAACGCCAATGCGGCCGCGCCATGACATGGCCGGCCGTACATTTCTTCCACGTTTGTTAGTAGCATCCGCCATGTCGCCAGACTACGCCCCTACTGGTCTGGGCTCAAGTACGCCATTCAGGCGTTTTCCATCACCGAACTGAGCGCCGCAAACAATGTCGCGCCATCGGTGCCTCCAAGGGCGCCATCCACAGCCCGCTCCGGGTGCGGCATCAGCCCAAGTACCCGGCGGTTTTCGCTCAGAACACCGGCAATATCGTCGCTGGCACCATTTGGGTTATCAGTATAGCGAAACGCCACCCGATCTTCGCCATTCAAGCGCGCCACAAGGTCAGCGTCGGCTGTATAGTTGCCATCGTGGTGGGCCACCGGATAATTCACCACCTGACCTTTTTCGTAACCAGATGTGTAGGCACTATCCGTTGTCTCAACCTTCAGCCCGACAGTTTTGCAAACGAACTTGATCCCCGCATTACGCATCAACGCGCCGGGCAGCAGACCGGTTTCAGTCAGAACCTGAAATCCGTTACATATTCCAACGACATAGCCACCTTTGTTTGCGTGATCCGCAATTGCCCGACTAATCGGTGATTGGGCTGCAATCGCACCACATCGCAGGTAATCACCAAAAGAAAACCCGCCCGGTATGCCAATAATATCCAAGCCCTCCGGCAACTGGCTTTCCTTATGCCAGATCATCGAAACATCGGCGCCTGCCTGTTTGAATGCGACAGCCAGATCCCGGTCGCAGTTTGAGCCGGGGAAAACGATCACACCGGCACGCATCAGATAATTTCCACGCTGTAGCTTTCGATAACTGTGTTCGCGAGCAGTTTTTCACACATCCCGTTCACCGCCGCTTCGGCCTTAGCCCGATCGTTTTCATTCAGATCAAGCTCAATCACCTTGCCCTGACGTACGCTGTTAACGCCGTCAAACCCAAGCGTGCCAAGCGCATGGCGAACCGCAGCACCTTGCGGATCAAGAACACCGTTCTTTAGCATAACGTGTACCCGTGCCTTCATCTGCATATCCCCAATAATTCCAATCCCCGCAAATATCGGGGCAATTCGTTAGTTGATCAGTGTTGGTTTGACCGCATGTGTCGCGTTTGTCGGCATCACCCCAAGACGGCGCGCGACTTCGGTGTAAGCATCCGCCAGATCACCCAAATCATGGCGAAACACGTCCTTATCCAGCTTGCGACCAGACTTCATGTCCCACAACCGGCAACTGTCGGGGCTGATCTCATCCGCCAGGATCAGGCGCATAAAATCACCCTCCCAGACCCGGCCAAATTCGATTTTGAAATCGACCAGCTGGATTCCGACGCCATACATTACACCGCTCATGAAATCATTGACCCGCAGCGCCAGCGCTACAATATCGTCCAATTCCTGCTGAGAGGCCCAACCCAGAGCAATAATGTATTCCTCCGGGACCAGCGGGTCGCCCAGTTTGTCGTCTTTATAGGAAAATTCAACAATCGGACGCGGCAACGCCGTGCCTTCTTCCATTCCCAAACGCTTGGCCATGGACCCGGCGGCAATATTACGCACGATGACTTCAAGCGGGATTATCTCGACTGAACGGATAAGCTGCTCACGCATATTCAGGCGTTTCAGAAAATGCGTTGGAATTCCAATATTCGCCAGACCAGTCATGAAAAATTCACTCAGGCGGTTGTTAAGTACACCCTTGCCATCAATAACTTCCATCTTTTCGGCATTAAAGGCCGTCGCATCATCTTTGAAATACTGAACAAAAGTGCCCGGTTCCGGGCCTTCATACAGGATTTTAGCTTTGCCTTCGTAGATTTTCTTGCGCCGCGCCATATGGTCCCCACTCGCACTTGGATGCTGTCTTGGGCACCCCATCAGGTTGGCGCCCGTATAGGGGATGATTTAACACGCCGCAAGAAGCCGCGAACCCCTTGCAGCCAAGCCCGACAAAGGCCATATCAGTGTAGTCGGATAACAGCACCAAGAGGACAGATATGAGCACCTTTGACGAACGCAAAAACGCCTTTGAAAGTAAATTCGCCCATGACGCAGATATGCAGTTCAAAGCAGATGCGCGGCGCAACAAATTGCTAGGACTTTGGGCCGCAGACCTTATGGGTATGGATGAAGCGGCCGCGGCTGATTATGCCAAAGCAGTCATCAAGTCCGATTTCGAAGAAGCCGGACACGAAGACGTTTATCGGAAAGTTTCCGGTGATCTGGGTGACAAAGCACCGGAAGCAACGATTCGCGCTAAAATGAGCGAGTTGATGACCGAAGCCAAAGCACAATTGATGGACGAAGTTTAAGCCAGCTAATACTTCGGACTGTTTGAAACGAGCGGGAAAGCCCGCGCGTTTTTTGATTCCAATTTTATCCGTTAAGCCAATGGAAGGCCCCACCTGCTACGCCCGTTTTCGGGACTGTAGGAGGGTGGAATGTCAAAGAAACAAACGCGCAGTGTTGCGCGAACGGCCAATATCAATATCGGCACAATGTTTGGTCGCCAAATATTACCCCTATTGGCGGTCGTATTGGGGATCTGGCTGTTTCGCGAAAAAATTCCCCATATTGATCCGACCAGGGTCTGGGAAACTATTCATCAGGTATCCCCGCACCAATGGGGGCTTGCTAGCGCGGCAACAATCGCCAGTTTCTGGGCGATTGGTCGCTATGATCAGGTGTTGCACGGGCTACTTGGCACCGGCATTTCCCCGGCTCAGGCGCGATATTCCGGCCGCGCAGCCATCGCCGTTGCCCAATTCGCCGGGTTTGGTGTGCTTAGCAGCGCCCTAATCAGATGGCGGTTGTTGCCTGACCTGTCACTGGGTCGTGCCCTTGGGGTTTCAATGGCTGTCTCGGTTTCGTTTCTGTTAGGCTGGGCCATTGTGACCGCGTCCACGGTGTTGATCGCGGGTCTAGGCGAATACTACCTTCGCCAAGTTTCATTGGTCGTTTTATTACTTGGCACGCTCATTGCAGGTGTCCTGATCTTGCAACCCAGATTGTTTGGTCAGCTTCCGCCACTGCGGGCATTCCTGACAATTCTGTTCTTTGCCTTCGCTGACAGCCTATTTACTGGTCTGGCTCTATATGTATTGTTTCCCCCCGACCTCACCCTCAACCCCGTACTGTTTTTCGCAGTCTTCTTGATCTCTCTTGGGGCAGGCCTGATTGGTGCTACCCCCGGCGGGGTCGGTCCGTTTGAGCTGACACTGCTTACGCTCCTGCCCTTGGTGCCCGTAGACACGTTACTGGCGTCAGCCCTCGCATTTCGCATTGTGTATTACGTTATTCCCGCCTTGCTTGGGCTATTGGTCTTACTGAATGGCCCCTTGAAACGGGCCAAGGCCCCTTGCTCGGTTCTGTCGCCGCCATCCCCAAGGCCATTTCTTACACCCAAACTTGAAACCACGTTATGGTCCGCTACCCGCTCAGAACTGAACCTGATCCGACAGGGCGAATTCCGACTGCTCTCACAGAATGAACAACCACAGCTGATTGCGGCAACCGTCGGGCAAAGCCTTATGATGATCGCCGACCCGCTCAGTAGCTCGGCACCAACCGGTCCCATTATAAATTCGCTTCAGGCTCAGGCCCGCCAACTCCTGCGGGCGCCACTTATATACAAATGCTCCGAAGAAACCGCCCAAGCCACCCGCGAACTGGGCTGGAAGTCCCTGCCGGTTGCCCTGGAAGCCCTGATAAATCCAACACAATTTTCAACCGAAGGTTCAAAACATCGCCAGCTACGCCGATACCTGCGTAAATCCAGTAATGCCGGCGTGCGGGTTATTGAGGGTGCGCGCAAATTACCACTTACCGAAATGGCACAGGTTTCAGCGGCGTGGTCAAAAAACCATGGCGGCGAGCGCGGGTTTTCTATGGGGCGGTTTGATCCCGATTATGTGTCCTGTCAGCGGGTGTTTCTGGCCTACAATGGCGACGAACTGCTTGGCTTCATAACCCTGCACGAAACCCGCAATGAATGGTCGCTTGACCTGATGCGCCAACGGACCGGCACACCGGAAGGCACGATGCACCTGCTGGTTACCCACGCCATCCAGAGCGCGGCTGCCATCCAGTGCCCACGCTTTTCTCTGGCCGCAATCCCACACCCGGGCGGCAACGACACACCCGCCGTTTCTTCTATCCGTCGCCACCTGCTGCGCACAAATAATACCGACGGTTTGCGCCGCTTTAAAGAAAGCTTCGCCCCCGAATGGCAACCGCTTTACGCCTGTGCGCCTTCAACAATTTCACTTGGGCTGGGTTTGCTTGCAGTATTTTTGCGGGTCAACAACACTTCAAAAGCTGCCACCGCGCCCAAATTCATGAAGTTTATGACAAATTTGAAATTGCCGCCCCGCGCAATCCATGGCAAATGAAGCCCCAAAGGGGCCGCATCAACTGCTGACCCCTGTTTGACTTGGAAAGACCATACCCATGGGCGACGCGCTAACCAAACTTCTGAACGAACGTGAATGGTTGCTGGCCGACGGCGCCACAGGAACCACGCTGTTTAATATGGGCCTGCAATCAGGCGACGCCCCAGAGCTGTGGAACGATGAGCATCCCGACCGGATAACAGCACTATATCAGGGCGCAGTCGACGCGGGCAGCGACATTTTTCTGACCAACACCTTTGGTGGAAACGCTTCACGTCTGAAACTGCATAATGCCCAAAAACGGGTGGTTGAGCTAAACCGCATCGCCGCCGAAATAGGCCGGGAAGTCGCTGACAAATCAGATCGCAACATCATCGTCGCAGGCTCGGTTGGTCCAACCGGCGAAATCATGGTGCCAATGGGAACCCTGACATATGAAAACGCGGTGGAAATGTTCCACGAACAGGCAGAAGGGTTAAAAGAGGGTGGTGTTGACGTTCTTTGGGTTGAAACCATTTCTGCCGCCGACGAATACCGCGCCGCTGCGCAGGGCGCTTTGCTGGCCGGAATGCCATGGTGCGGCACGATGAGCTTTGACACCTCGGGGCGCACCATGATGGGGGTCACATCCGCCGATATGGCAAAAATCGTTGATAAACTGGATCATAAACCAATCGGTTACGGCGCAAATTGCGGTGTCGGCGCGTCCGATCTGCTGCGCACAGTCCTTGGCTTTACCGCCCAAGGTGCTGAGCGCCCGATCATCGCCAAAGGCAACGCTGGCATTCCAAAATTCGTTGAAGGTCACATCCACTATGACGGCACCCCCGAACTGATGGCAGAATACGCTGTTCTGGCCCGTGACGCTGGTGCGCGCATTATTGGCGGCTGCTGTGGCACAACATCCGAACACCTCGAAAAAATGCGCGAAGCCCTGGAAACCCGGCCAAAAGGCGAACGCCCGACATTGGACCAAATCGCAGAAAAAATGGGCGGGTTTTCGTCAAACTCGGACGGGACCGACGGAAACGCCCCAAAACAACGGGAAAGAAAAGGTCGCCGACGTCGGGTGCAATAGCCCCTTTGTCCAGAATAATCATGATTTCTGCGCCACTTACCATGACCCAAAGGTCGGTTGCAGAACCATCCGTGTCGCAATTTACCAAGTTGCTCCCCCCAATTCGAAGCATCAATTATACAAGCAATCAACAAACCCCCTGCCGGGAGGCCCCAAAATGGCTGACGAAGATGACATCATCCTGAGCGAGCTCGACGACGAAGAGCTGACGCTACAGATGCACGACGATCTTTATGACGGGCTGAAAGAAGAGATCGAGGAAGCCGTTAACATCCTGCTTGGGCGGGGCTGGATACCTTATGATGTGCTGACCAAAGCACTGGTGGCTGGGATGACAATTGTAGGCATAGATTTTCGCGACGGTATCCTGTTTGTGCCAGAGGTGTTGCTGGCCGCGAACGCAATGAAGGGCGGTATGAAAATCCTGAAACCGCTGCTTGCCGAAACCGGTGCGCCCCCCGTGGGCAAAATGGTTGTTGGTACAGTTAAAGGCGACATCCACGACATCGGTAAAAACCTGGTGTCGATGATGATGGAAGGTGCCGGGTTTGAAGTGATCGATCTGGGCATCAATAACGCGGTTGAAAGCTATCTGGGCGCGATGGAAACTGAAAAACCCGATATTCTGGGTATGTCGGCGCTATTGACCACCACAATGCCTTATATGAAGGTCGTTATAGATACGATGATCGAAATGGAGATCCGCGACGACTATATAGTGCTGGTTGGTGGCGCGCCCCTGAATGAAGAATTCAGCAAAGCCATTGGCGCAGATGCTTACTGTCGCGACGCCGCCGTCGCCGTGGAAACCGCCAAGGAATTCATGGCCCGTAAACACAACCAGATGGCAACGGGTTAACAGCGGGCTTACATACGGGCAAATCAACCCCCACATATGTGGAATGGGAGAGCAAAATGCCTTTTAACAAATTCGCCTTTCTGATCGCCAGCGTAATCGCCGCCGCCGGGCTGACCGTCTGGTTAGGCAAACTTGTGGCTGCCTCACTGGATATTTCCACGATAGGCGGCGTCGCCGTCATGCCAGCGTTGCTGATCGCGCTGGTGGTCGGGCGTTATATCGTCGGACGCAACAAAGACCCATGACAGAACTTGTTGACAGCGCCCTGACGCAAAACGGTCTTGCCCCTACGGGTAAATCTGGCCGGATTTTGGTCATTGCCTGTGGTGCTTTAGCACGCGAAATTCTGGCCGTGATTGATACCAACAGCTGGAACCATATCGAGCTCACCTGCCTACCAGCAATCCTGCATATCCATCCGGAAAAAATATGCGATGCGGTAGAGGCCGCAGTTGAAAAACATCGGCCCGACTATGATCAGATATTCATCGCCTACGCGGATTGTGGAACCGGCGGTCGATTGTTGGATTTGTGCAATAAACTGGGGATAGAAATGATCGAAGGCCCCCATTGTTATTCGTTTTTTGAAGGAAATGACGGGTTCATTTCCCGAGCCGAAGACGAAATAGATGCGTTCTATCTAACCGATTTTCTGGTCCGTCAGTTCGACGCATTCGTGTGGAAACCCCTTGGGCTGGATCGCCACCCAGAGCTGCGCGACGTGTATTTTGGTAACTACAAAAAACTGGTCTATCAGGCCCAGATCAACGACCCGGTGCTGGCCCTAAAAGCCCAGGAGTGTGCCCAAAGGTTAGGGTTGGAATATGAACACCGCACCACCGGTTATGGCGATCTCGAAAGTACCCTGAAATTCTGGGCCGCCAAGGATTAGGCGACGCTTGCCTCGGCTGCCAATTTGCGAATGCGTTCTACCATTGCGCGCAATCCATTGGAGCGCTGCGCTGATAAATGATCGTTCAGACCCAGCCGTGCCATTTCGCCAGCCGCGTCAACTTCAAGAACTTCGGCTACCGTTTGCCCGGAATAAAGCGCATGCAATATCGCAATGATGCCCCGCACAATCATCGCGTCACTGTCACCTCGAAATGAAAACAAAGCTGACCCGCCCTGCCCGTCAATCTGCGGTAAAATCCAGACCTGACTGGCACAGCCATCAACCTTGGTAGCCGGCACCTGAAATGCCTCTTCCAACGGCTCCATCGCCTTGCCCAAATCGATGACATGCCGATAGCGATCTTCCCAATCGTCGAGAAAATCAAAGGTTTCGGCAATTTCTTCAAAGGCGGCACTGGCCATATTTGCTCTCCAAATTCTGGGCTTCACCTAAGCACCGACGCCCAAAAGGTCCAGACCGGCGTGACATTTATCGCCCGTTGGAATTCGTTGACCTCGGCAAAGACGGTGAAAGGGGGACGAGAATGCGGATTTACCCGGCGAATTGATGTTCGAATTTCGCGCCCACGCTTTGGCACTGATTGTTCAAGTTGGACCGGTGCAATGACGTGACATCGTGGCGGGCGTTCACCTATATGAAACCCAAATACTTAATGCGCGTCGCGTCCGTGTAAATGCCGCCAGAAACAGCCGCACGGCCCGATGTTAAAGTTCGACCACATCCACAACATTACCGCGCACTGCCAGCGCAACTTCACCATCACATAACCGTAAGGCGTCGGCGCCATAAACCTTTTTACGCCAGCCACTTAACGCACGAACTTCACGTACACCCGCCGCGATCTGATCCAGTTCGACAGCAGTTGCAATCAGTTTTGGTGCAACACCTGTATTCTCTGATTTTGCCTTCAACAGCACCCGCAGCAAATCTGCCAGTGCTGGATTGACCTGCAACTGTTCACGCCGGTTGGCAACCATTGGGTAATCCTCGGGCGCGCAGGCCATACCGGCCTTAACCGACGCCAAAATGCCTTCAGAAATCACGCCGCGTCGCGCTTCACGCTGCAACAGACGCGACCGCCCAAGATCTTTCATATCCTGTGGTTTGGTTGACGCCAGTTCCAACAGCGCCTCATCCTTATAAACCCGGGTCCGTGGCACGTTGTTGGATTGTGCATAATTTTCACGAAATTGCGCCAGTTCGCGTACGACGGCCAAAAACTTGCCGGAATTAGTGCGGGTCTTGATCCGCTTCCAAGCCTCGTGCGGCTGGACGACGTAGGTTTCGGGTGTGGTCAGAATTTTCAATTCTTCCTCGACCCAACTTTGACGCCCGGTCTTTTCCAGCTTATCCGCCAGAAACTCATAGATCACCCGCAAATGGGTGACGTCACCAAGGGCATAGGTCTTTTGCGCGTCGGTTAGTGGACGACGGGACCAATCTGTAAACCGCGAACTTTTGTCCAGCTCTTGATTGGCGATTTTGCGCACCAGGGCTTCATATCCAGCCTGTTCACCAAATCCGCACACCATTGCGGCCACTTGGGTATCAAATAATGGGGTCGGGATAACGCCGCCTTCGATAAAGAAAATTTCCAGATCCTGGCGGGCCGCGTGAAAAACCTTAACAATGGATGTATCACGAAACAATTCATACAGCGGTTCCAACGACAGACCGTCCACCAGTGGATCAAGCAGAACCGCGTCTTCTTCAGCCTCGCCGGGAACAGCCATCTGCACAAGACACAGTTTTGAATAATAGGTGCGTTCGCGCAGGAATTCAGTGTCCAGAGTTACATAAGGATGCGCGCGGGCTCGCTCGCAAAACTCGGCCAGAGCCTTTGTCGTCGTAATTGTAATCATGTTGTCTTTTCTAAAGCGAATTGAGTGGTGAGTGACCTAGTAGAGAAACCCGGCCATTATTGAAAGCACTATAGGGAATTGGCTTGCTGGTGCGCGACAATGAACTGACGCAGCACCATTGGATACAAAATATGTTCCTGTGTTAGTACTTTGGCAGCCAGATCATCCGCAGTATCTTCAGGTAAAATATCAACTGCAGTTTGCCCCAATACCGGCCCGCCATCCAGCTCGGCTGTCAGTTCATGCACCGAACATCCAGCCTGCTTGTCCCCGGCGGAAATTGCACGGGAATGGGTGTGTAACCCTTTGTATTTTGGTAATAATGATGGGTGAATGTTTAACATTCTTCCGGTCCAATTACTAACAAAATTCGGTGACAGAATGCGCATAAAGCCCGCCAAACAGATAATGTCGATATTTGCGGAAACCAGACGATCATGCAAAGCCGCCTCAAACGCCGTGCGGTCTTTGCCATAAGCGCGGTGTTCAACAACGGCAGTATTGATCCCTCGCGACTGCGCTTTAGCCAGTCCGCCGGCATCTGCGACATTGGACAGTACCAGCGCCGGCTTGCCGGGATGGTTTGCATCCATGCTTGCAACCAACGCCATCATGTTTGAGCCACCGCCCGAAATCAGGATGGCAACGCGGGTTTTCAAATCAGCGAACCTGAGTAGCGAACGCCCTCTCCTGTCGTGACCTTACCCAGAACATGCACTTTCTCTCCGGCGGCCTGCAACAATTCTGCCAAATCATCTGCGCGATCCGCCGCAACGACCAGCACCATACCAATCCCGGCGTTGAAGGTTTTCAACAACTCAGCCTCAGCCATGCCAGCCGAATCCACCAGCCAGCGAAAAACCGGCGGCAATTCCCAGCCGGTCAGATCGACGTCACAACCCAGCCCCCCCGGGAAAACCCGTGGCAAATTCTCGGTCAGCCCGCCGCCAGTGACATGGGCAAGCCCATGTACACCGCCTGCGCGAATTGCGTTAAGCACCTGTGTCACATACAGCCGTGTAGGTGTCAGCAACGCTTCACCCAGTGAACCTTGGCCAAACGGACAATCTGCCTCCCAGCTTAGGCCGGAAACTTCAACAATTTTGCGCACCAGTGAATACCCGTTGGAATGCAAGCCATCACTGGCCAGCCCCAACAATACGTCGCCCTCGACTACACCGTCAGGCAGGGTCATACCCCGCTCCATCGCCCCAACTGAAAACCCGGCCAGATCAAAATCGTCCCCGTGATACATCCCCGGCATTTCCGCCGTTTCACCCCCCACAAGCGCGCAGTTGGCCAGTTTACAACCTTCGGCGATGCCTTCAATAATCCGCGCGGCCACATCGACATCCAGCTTACCGGTGGCAAAATAATCCAGGAAAAACAAAGGCTCTGCGCCCTGACAGACCAGATCGTTGACACACATCGCCACCAGATCAATGCCGATCGTGTCCACAATGCCGGTGTCAATTGCAATCCGCAGTTTGGTGCCAACACCATCAGTAGCCGCCACCAAAATCGGATCATCATACCCGGCGGCTTTCAGATCAAACAGCGCGCCAAACCCACCCAGTCCCGCCATAACACCAGCGCGCGAGGTGCGCTTGGCTGCGGGTATTATCCGTTCAACCAGAGTGTTCCCGGCATCAATGTCGACCCCCGCCTGCGCATAGGTCAGCCCGTTTTTACCGCTGGTCATTTCAGCCCCCAGATTGCTTTGGCGCTGCGATAGACCAACCTGCGTTCAGAGTCCACGGGCGCCAACGCCTTGACCAGCGCAACCTGTCTGATAATGAAGGCTTCAGGCGGGCCTGTAGCTCAGTTGGTTAGAGCAGAGCGCTCATAACGCTTTTGTCGCAGGTTCGAGTCCTGCCGGGCCTACCAAACACCACTAAACCTGCGCTTTGATAAACGTGCCGTTTTGCAAATCCTTTACGGCCTGACGTAATTCATCGCGGGTATTCATCACAATTGGCCCATGCCAGGCCACCGGTTCCTGAATGGGCCGCCCGGATACCAGCAAAAACCGCATACCTTCGGGGCCGGCCTGCACGCAGACTTCATCGCCGGTATCAAACCGCACCAAGGTACGGTTGCCAGACATATCGCGGATGTTCAGCTCGTGCCCGTTCACTTCTTTTTCGACCCGCACCCCGACGGGGTCCGAGGCATCGCGAAATTTGCCCGCCCCGGAAAATACATAGGCAAACGCCTGAGAATGCGTATCCACTGGCAGAACCTTCTTCACGTTCGGTGGCACCGAGATATCCAGATACATCGGCTCGGCCGCGATCCCGTCAACCGGCCCGCTCTGACCCCAAAAATTGCCAATAATCACCCGTACTTTCGTCCCGTCATCCTCAATAATCTCTGGAATATCGCTGCCCTGAATATCCTGATAGCGCGGCGCGGTCATCTTGTGCGCCGCAGGCAGGTTCGCCCACAGTTGAAACCCGTGCATCTTGCCGGCTGCATTTCCACGGGGCATTTCCTGGTGCATAATCCCAGACCCGGCTGTCATCCACTGCACTGACCCTGGCCCCAGCACGCCTTTATTCCCAAGCGAATCGCCGTGTTCAACTTCGCCTTCCAGCACATAGGTGATGGTTTCAATACCGCGATGTGGATGCCAGGGAAACCCGGCCTCAAACCTTGCAGGGTCATCATTGCGAAAATCGTCAAACAAAAGGAAGGGGTCACTTTCGGACGTGTCACCAAACCCGAATGCGCGGTACAGATGTACGCCTGCGCCCTCCAAAGTAGGTGTCGCTAGGGACGTCGATCTGATCGGGCGAAATGTCATGGGCATTCTCCTGTACGCACAGTTGATATGGGACGCCGTTCAATAATAAACAGCCCTAGCGGGGTAAAATCAGATCGACCCGCAACCCGCCTAGGTTTTCGCTTTCGCCCAGCCGCAATATGCCACCATGGCGCTGCGCAATATCGTTGGCGATGGAAAGCCCCAGCCCTACACCGCTGCCCTGATCCTGATTTCGCGCCGCATCAAGGCGCGCAAACGGGCGCAGAGCCGCCTCGCGCTGGTCCGCCGGAATACCGGGGCCATCATCTTCGACCCAGATTTTCAGCGATTTTTCTGTCATCGCCAGATGAACAACTGCATTATTCCCATATCGCAGGGCATTCCCCACCAGATTATCAATCGCGCGCCTTATTGCCATCGGGCGCAACATCGCATTTCCTTCACCGTTCACGACACCCAATTCAATTGCACCGCCAGCACGTTTTGCGTCATCTACGATATTTTGCAGCAATGCCACTGGATCTACTTCTTCCAAGTCATCCAGCGCGTCCCCACGGGCAAACACAAGAAAAGCGTCCAGCAGTCGTTCCATATCGGCGATGTCGCGCTCCATGTCTTCAACTTCAGTGTCCCCTTCAACCATCGAAAGTCCCAGCTTCAGCCGTGTCAACGGCGTGCGTAAATCATGGCTAACGCCGGATAACATCAAAGTTCGCTGCTCAATATGGCGCTCAATCCGTCCCCGCATGTCCAAAAAAGCCCGCCCTGCCGCGCGCACTTCAATTGCCCCCGCCGGGCGATAATCCACAACGCGCCCTTTGCCAAAGGCCTCAGCCGCGCGGGCCAGCCGTTTGATCGGGCGCAGTTGATTGCGCAGATACATAAACGCCACAAGCGTCATCAATCCGCTGACAAATATTACCAGCACCAGAAATTGATGAGGGTTCGACGCCGACACCCGGTTGCGACCAAGAGTAATTTTCACCGGCCCATGATTTGTTTCCAGCCAAAGCGTTACACGGCGCGAATCTTCCAACAGGTTAACCCCGGATATAGCCTTGATCTGCGCATGTAGGGTCCGGATCACCGTGCGACCCGACAGATCATAAAACAGACGTTGGTCCTGAGTGTTCAGATCATAGGATGGTATTGTCACCTCCACACGCAACGGCCCCGACAGCCGCGCCATCCGCACTGTTGCCTCTAAAAATGAAGCTGACGTATCAATTTCTTCCTGAAGCAGCCTGATATCCAGCGCCAAACTACGGGTCATCTGGCGCGTAACGTCTTCAAAATAGCGTTGAATAAACACCACCGAGACCACCAGTTGCAGGGTCACTATCGGCAACAACAGTATCAGCGCCGCGCGGCCATACAGCCCGCGGGGTAAATATCTTTTGAGCCAATCAAAATTCATATTCCATTGGTAGCGCCAGTCCGCAGGGATTAGAAAGCAAATATGAACATACCGCGCCCAAAAACAAATGAACTGCTGCAAGAAGGCCTGCGCCGTGTGCTGGCCGATAACCCGTCCCCGATGACGCACTGGGGGACCAATACATATATTGTGGGTACTGGTGCCGTCGCCGTTATTGACCCAGGCCCCGCCAACCCGCGTCACATGCAAAATATTCTAAACGCCCTGCAACCCGGCGAGATCATCAGCCATATATTCGTCACCCACGCCCATCTGGACCATTCCCCCCTTGCAGCCATTCTTTCACAGGAAACCGGTGCCCCTGTGTTGGCCTTTGGTGATGCCAATGCGGGTCGCAGCCAAATAATGAACCAACTAGCAAAAACCGGGCTATCAGCGGGCGGCGAAGGCGTTGACGTGGGCTTTGCCCCCGACGAAAAACTGCAAGACGGCCAATCCGTATCGGGTAAAGATTGGGAAATCACCGCGCACTGGACACCGGGGCATATGGGCAATCATATGTCATTTCAATGGGATGATATGGTTTTTACAGGTGACCACATTATGGGTTGGGCCTCCTCCCTGGTTTCCCCACCTGATGGCGATCTGACGGATTTCATGTCTTCGACGACCCGGCTCGCGGATTTGAACGCCCGTATTTTCCACCCCGGCCACGGCGCACCGGTCACCGATCCAAGCACGCGCGCCAACTGGTTAATCGGGCACCGAAAACAGCGCGAATCCCACATTCTAAGTGCCCTAAAAACTGGCCACACAGACATTCAAACCCTTACCAAATCCATCTACACCGACATTGCACCAGCGTTAATGTCTGCAGCAGAACGCAACTTCTTCGCCCATCTCATTGATCTTGTTCAGTCTTCAAGGGTCAAAACCACAGGGCTCCTGGGTGTAAATGCTAAATTTCACCTGTCCCACGGTCAACAATAGGCGTTACATTTTTGTGCTAAATCCCTCTGGACGGACGCATCCTCGCTTGCTATATCCGCCATCGGTATTCCGGCGTAGCTCAGTGGTAGAGCAGTTGACTGTTAATCAATTTGTCGTAGGTTCGATCCCTACCGCCGGAGCCAATCTTTTCAATAACTTAGCAGCATTCCACTCTGTTC
>CAZRHV010000046.1:0-16828 GCA_964599985.1 uncultured Marinosulfonomonas sp.
CTTTTACGCTCCAGACCGTCGCGGCAGCAGAATTACCGGTTTCGATCAGCCGGTCGCCCATGGCTTTGTAGGTTTCAAAGGCTTTGTCATCAAAACCATCAAAGGCGGTTTTGTATTTATAAAGCTCTGGCCCTTTCCAGATCATAAGACCGACGGCGACGACGCCGATGAGTGCCAGAACATTGCGGATAAAGCCCATTTGAAATTCCCCTGATCGCTTTTCTATTTATACATCTTGATACATGAATGTCGGGAATTTTCAAACCCCAAGTCGTTTGGCGTAGTCGAGGTACGAGTTTGGCGAGGTTTCCACGTCAAAACTGTGGCCAGAGCCGGTGTAGTCAAAATTGACGCCAGTTCCTTCTACAATGCGGTTCATCAGGTTGAAGGCACCGCAGATGTGGATGGCGTCCGTTAACGCGGCCTCGGACCAGCCAGCGTCAAACACCGCCTGTGCGTCGGCCGGGGTCAAGCGCGGCGGCAAGGTGGTGAGCTTTTGCACATAGCGAAAGACCGGGCGCAGGTTTTCATCAACCGGAGCCGTGTCGATGTTTTCGAGCAACGCCTGCACGGTGCCTTCGGCGATACCAAATGCCTGAGCATATAGATCATGTGAGCTGCAACAAAACGTACATTTGTTCAGGCCAGACACATAGGCGGCAATCAGTTCGCGGGTGCCGGGACTCAGATCACTTTTGTTCCGCAGGATACTGTCGATGTAGACCATGAGAGGACCAGCATGGGCAGGGTGCTGGGTGAACAGGTCAGACAGATGGCTGGTTTCAGGCAGGCTGGGGAGCAGGGGCATATTGGGCTTCCTTGGGTGGGAAATTGAAGGGGCCAGATAAAATTAGACGTTTTTCAAAATAATTTGCAAGGCATGTCGAAATTCGGCCCGGCCAATCGTCCTATGGGTATCAAACCAAAAAGGGACAATGAAAATGAATTTTGAAATTACCGCAATTTATGCCGTCGCCCTTGGGGTTGTCGGCATTGTGCTTTCCACAATGGTGAGCATTCATCGGGGCAAACAGGGGATTTCTCTTGGCGACGGAGAAAGTGCCGACATGCTGGTGAAGATACGCCGCTTCGGCAATTATGCTGAAAACGTACCACTGGCGTTGATCCTTATTGGTCTGGCGGAAGCCGGGGGCGCATCTGCAACCTGGCTGCATCTTAGTGGCGGTGTTTTGTTGGTATCACGGCTGATCCATCCGTTTGGGTTGCATATCGACAAGCCAGCAACCGTAGCGCGAATTGCCGGATCAATGGGCAGTAAAGTCGCAATGATAATCCCAATTACGGCCCTGAGTGGTCAGATACTTGCAGGCTGACGCTTGCCAAACCTGCGCCATTGGCGCGACACTAACCTAACCTTGAAAGGAAAATACGATGAAATATCTTGCTTTGATCTATTCGACCCCTGACGCTGGCCCGCAGCCGGGTACCCCGGAATTTGGCCCCTATATGGATGTGTGGCAGTCAATTACTGACACCTATACCAAGGACGGGGTGCTTGTTGCGGGTGAAGCGTTGCTACCTGTGGAAACCGCAACGTCAATCCGTGTCCGAAATGGCAAAACTGAATTGACGGATGGCCCATTTGCCGAAACCAAGGAACATCTTGGGGGGTTTTACATGTTCGAATGTGAAACTTTGGACGATGCGATCAAGTATGCCAAAATGATCCCGACGACGGAACATGGCACAGTGGAACTGCGTCCGGTCATGACATTTGACTGACCCATGAAACCGACCGCCGATCCTGTCCATGATGCAATTGAATATACCCTGCGACAGGATCGGGGTCGTCTGATTGCGGCCCTTGTGGCCGCGATTGGAAATTTCGAATTGGCCGAGGAATGTTTGCAGGACGCAACCGAAAAGGCCCTTACAGACTGGGCCAGGAATGGCATTCCCAAGTCCCGGCTTGGCTGGTTGCTTCAGGTGGCGCGTCGGCGAGCCATAGATCAGTTTCGCCGCCAAAAGCACTTTGGTCAGTGGCGACCCCAGCTTGAGCAAATGGCCCAAGAGGTTGAAATGGATTCCAATGCCTCCCCCCCGGATATTCCTGACAAGCGGTTGGAGTTAATCTTTACCTGCTGCCATCCGGCGCTGGATGCAAAAAGCCGTGTGGCCCTGACATTGCGCACAGTTGGTGGTTTAACGACAACAGAAATTGCCCGCGCATTTCTCGACAAAGAAACCACCATGGGCCAGCGGCTTAGCCGGGCTCGAAAAAAGATTACCCTGTCGGGAATTCCTTTTGCGGTGCCGGGTCCGGAACTGTGGGATGAACGTCTGGCCTCAGTTCTGACGGTGATTTATCTGGTTTTCAACGAAGGATATGTGGCCAGTTCCGGGGAAGCCGCCGTCAGGGTGTCTTTGTGCGAAGAGGCGATATATCTGGCACGCCTTATGGATCAGCTACGCCCGAATGAGCCAGAGACCATGGGGCTTTTGTCGTTGATGCTGACCACCCATGCACGCCGTGGCGCACGGATATCTGCCGACGGGGCGTCGGTGGCGTTGGAGGAGCAGGATCGCAGGTTTTGGGAACCTGAATTGATTGAAGAAGGGGCCGCAGTGTTGGAGCAGGCGATGGCGCTTGGCCAGGTCGGACCCTACCAGATCAAGGCGGCAATATCGGCACTGCATGTGGCTACAGTTCGCGCAGAAGGAACCGACTGGAAGCAGATATTTTTGCTATACGATAGCCTGCTGAATTTCGAACCGACACCGGTGGTATATTTGAACCGCGCGGTGGCTTTGGCAGAGACTGGCGATATTCCGCGTGCGTTGGAAGAATTTGTACGCCTCAGCGACGATTTGGACAGCTATCAGCCGTTTCATGCGGCTCGAGCCGAGTATTTGATTCGTTTTGGCGGGGACGTTTCAGGGGCATTAAAGGCTTACGACCGGGCGATCGAATTGACCGGGAATACGGCTGATCAAGCATTTCTGGTTGCGCGGCGGGATCGGAATATTCACTGATAACAGCGATTTACATTCATATATTGGAATGTATTTGAGTTTGCCAAAAAAAAGTGGCCGGGCAAAGCCCGGCCAAGTCCAACAGGGAGGTGAAACTGATGAGAGTTTCCTCAACCATCAGCGTCACATCAAATCTAGGGATAAGGGCCTGCTGGTTCAAGAACAAAGGTGAAGAAATACTGCAATTCGGCTATGTGTTTGGTGCATATCGAACCTATTTTCTAGGTAACATCCTGATCTTTTTGCATTTTTCGCAAAGCTTTTATTTCTTCCATAACGAAATCCCGAAAAGCGGCGATGCGTTTGGAATGACGCAGTTCTTCCGGATAGGCGAGGAAGACCGGCACTTCTACGGACTCAACATCAGGCAAAACCCGCACCAGATTTTCGGAAATCTCGGTCACGTAATCCGGCAGAACACCAATCCCCAGATCGCTTTGCACAGCCTGTAAGACGCCAAAATAGTTGTTCACCGTAAGCAATTTTGGAATGTCGGTTGTCAGCAATTCCTGAACCAGTTTTGCACCGGCCGCCACTTGGGTTGAACTGGTGTTCTGACAAATCACCCTGTGTTCGGATAGTTCAGCTATTGTTTTTGGAGCGCCGTTAATTTCGAGATAGTCCTGCGTTGCATAAAGCCGCATATGAACCCCCATCAGACGACGCCTGATCAGATCGGCCTGGCTCGGTTCTTTCATGCGGATAGCGACATCGGCCTGGCGCATCGGCAGGTCCAGGACATGCTCTTCCAGCATCAGATCAATTTTCAGATCGGGATATTTTTCATATAGCTTGTGCAGACGCGGCGCGAGCCAGAGGCTGCCAAACGCAATTGTCGTGGTAATGCGCAGCAGGCCAAACACTTCTTCCTCGCTGTCACGTATTCGTGCCGCCGCACTCTCGAGGCGTTTTGACATGGCGCGGGTGGCCTCAAACAGCAATTCGCCCTGTTCGGTAAGAATCAGTCCGCGCGCGTGGCGATGGAAAAGGATGCTGTTCAGGCTTTCTTCCAGCGCTCGAATTTGCCGTGAAACGGCGGATTGTGACAGGTGCAGGGTATCGCCCGCATGGGTCAGACTACCTGCGTCAGCCACCGCGTGAAATATTCGTAATTTATCCCAGTCCATATTCGCCATTCCATTGCAAAAGAGGCCGTGTTTTGGCAACAGAGTTACCGATACAATCAACGTAAACCAAACACTGTCGTGATGTGGAATTTATTTTGTAGGTCAGCAAATTTGACCTATACTGACTGCAAGCCAAAAACAATGGAGATACCATGGGCCAGAACGATATTTCGCTTCACGACAAGTTCGATCTGGAAAAGTCACCGGTTTTGATGAACGGCACCCAGGCGCTGGTGCGGCTGATGCTGATGCAAAAAGAACGTGACCGGGCCGCCGGGCTGAATACGGCGGGGTTGGTGACCGGGTATCGCGGATCGCCCGTGGGGGCGGTGGATATGCAGATGTCGCGTGCCTCCAAGGATCTGGAAGCGGCGGATGTAGTGTTTCAGGCCGGGTTAAATGAAGATTTGGCAGCTACGGCGCTTTGGGGTTCGCAGCAGGCGGAACTGCGTGGGGAAGGCAAATTCGACGGGGTGTTCGGGCTTTGGTACGGCAAGGGGCCGGGGGTGGACCGCTCGGGTGATGTGATGCGCCACGCTAATATGGCCGGGACATCGCCAAACGGTGGTGTGCTGATGGCCATGGGCGATGACCACACCGGCGAAAGTTCAACCACGTTGCACCAGTCAGACTGGGCGATGGTGGACGCCTACATGCCGGTTCTGTCGCCAGCCGGGGTGCAGGAAATTCTGGATTACGGAATTTATGCCTACGCACTGTCACGTTTCGCTGGGGTCTGGACCGGGCTGAAGGTGATGAAGGACACGATTGAAGTCACGTCCGTTGTGGATGGCGATCCGCACCGGATGAAGCTGAAAGCGCCGAAATTCAAGATGCCCGAAGGTGGGCTGAGTATCCGGTTGGTGGATACGCCGGTTGCGCAGGAAGCGCGGATGATAGATTACAAGAGGTTCGCGGCGGAAGCCTTTGCACGCGCTAACAGAATCGACAAAATAGGCTGGCCGAAAAAGGGTGCGAAAATCGGATTTGTGGCCGCCGGCAAGAACTGGCTGGACCTGGAACATGCGATGTCATTGTTGGGTGTTGATAAGGCCCAAGCCGCACGTCTGGGGATCACCACCTATAAAGTGGCGCAGGTGTTTCCGCTGGACATGCGTAGTTTCAACGAGTGGGCGGATCAGCTGGACCTGATCGTTGTCGTTGAGGAAAAGCGCAAGCTGCTGGAAGTTCAGGTCAAAGAGGCTATCTTTGATGACCGGCGTGGTCGCCGGGTTTATGGCTGGATGAAGGACGGGGTTGAGCTGTTTCCAACCCGGTTTGCGCTGGACCCGATCCATATTGCCAAGGCGATTGGCGGCATTTTACAAGAAGAAGGCTGCGGCACTGAATACATCAAGTCAGGCTTGCAAGCCATTGCCGAGGCTCAGAAAGCTGACAACGCACCTGAGCTGGCGGCGCGGCTACCCTATTTTTGCTCCGGCTGTCCGCATAATAGTTCCACCAAAGTACCTGAAGGCTCTCGTGCTTATGCAGGGATTGGCTGTCATTACATGGTGCAGTGGATGGATCGCAGCACCGTTGGCTTTACGCAGATGGGCGGCGAAGGGGCGAACTGGATTGGTGAGGCACCGTTTTCCAGGACCGGCCATGTGTTCCAGAATATTGGCGACGGCACCTATAACCATTCCGGCATTCAGGCGATCCGGGCGGCGGTGGCTGCCGGGACCACCATGACCTATAAAATCCTGTTCAACGACGCAGTGGCGATGACCGGCGGGCAAGCAAATGAAGGCGGGCTGGACGCCGCGCGCATTGCCCATGAAGTGCAGGCCATGGGGGTGAACCATCTGGTGGTGGTATATGATGACAAGGAAGATATTGAGTTTGCGGATTTCCCGAAAGATGTGGAAAAACATACCCGGGATGGACTGTTAAGTGTTCAGGAAAGAATGCGCGAAATCAAAGGTGTGTCGGTGATACTTTATGTTCAAACCTGTGCAGCCGAAAAACGGCGCCGGCGTAAACGCGGGCTGTTCCCGGACCCGGATAAACGGGTGTTTATCAACACCGATGTTTGTGAAGGTTGCGGTGATTGCGGAGTACAGTCGAACTGCGTTTCCATCGTGCCGGTAGAGACCGAGATGGGGCGCAAGCGGGCGATTGATCAGTCGAGCTGCAACAAAGATTTTTCCTGTGTGAACGGGTTTTGCCCGTCATTTGTGACGATTGAAGGCGCGAAAATCCGCAAGGCGGCAACGGCTGAGGTGGATGTTGGTGAACTTCCCGATCCGGTTCTGCCGGTGATAAACGGCACTCATAACGTGGTGATTACCGGTGTTGGCGGCACCGGCGTCGTAACCATTGGCGCCATTCTGGCAATGGCGGCCCATTTGGATGGCAAAGGGGCTGGTATGATGGAAATGGCCGGTCTCGCGCAAAAGGGCGGTGCGGTGCATATCCATTGCCGTCTGGCCAATAAGCCCGAGGATATTAACGCGATCCGGGTCGCTGTTGGGGAATGTGATGCGCTGATTGGCGGTGATCTGGTGACCAGTGCCGGGGCGAAAACGCTCGGGTTGATGCGCGCCGGGACTGGTGGGGCTGTGGTGAATTCCCATGAGATTATCACCGGTGATTTCACCCGCGATACCGAATTCAAACTGCCGATTGAGCAGTTGGAACTGTCGATGCAGGCGCGCCTGAAAGATCGTTTGGCGATGTTTGACGCAAGTGAACTGGCGCGGGTGCTGATGGGGGATTCGATATATTCCAATATGATGGTGCTGGGGGCCGGATGGCAGCGAGGTTTGGTGCCGCTTAGTCAGGATGCAATTTTGCGTGCGATTGAGCTGAATGCGACCACTGTTGAGAGAAACAGGCGCGCGTTTGAGCTGGGCAGATGGGCAGTTGTTGAACCGGCGGTGGCGGCGAAGCTGCTGGAAGGCGAAGTGGTTGAGAAGCCCAGATCACTGGAACAAAAGATTGATTTCTTTGCCGATCATCTGGTGGCGTATCAGTCGCGCAGGCTGGCAAAGCGCTATCGCAAGCTGGTGGCGAGGTTCGATGATGCGTCGCTGAAAGAGGCGGTGGCGAAAGGCTATCACAAAGTACTGGCCTATAAGGATGAATATGAAGTAGCGCGCTTGCTGATCGGGACAGAAGCTAAGGCACGGGCTGAGTTTGATGGCGATCTGAAGCTGAGCTATCACATGGCGCCGCCGATATTGTCTCGCGTTGGCGCAGATGGGCGGCCCATTAAAAAACAATACGGGCGTGGGATGGAACGGATGTTTCCGCTGCTGGCTCGGTTTAAGCGGTTGCGGGGTACGCCGCTGGATCTGTTTGGATATTCGGCTGAACGCCGGGCGGAGCGGGCAGCTATTCGCAGCTATGAGGCTGATATGAAAGAGGTTTTGGCCGGGTTGTCTGCGGAACGGATGGCAGGCGCGGTGGCGTTGGCGGAATTGCCGTTGTCGGTGCGTGGATTTGGGCCGGTACAGGTCGCAAGCCGGGCGGTGGCGGATAAGCGGCACGCCGAATTGTTGGCAGCGTTTCGGGGTGTGGAACTTCGCGCTGTTCCTTAGCGCCTTACATGGGTATTGCTGCCCAGAGCGAGTGACATGAGGCTTATTATGGCTGTTGGGATATTTGATTCAGGGCTGGGCGGGCTGACCGTATGGGAGGCGGCATCAGCGCGGTTGCCGGATGTGCCGTTTGTGTATTTTGGCGACAATGCCAATACGCCTTATGGGGTTCGCGATGCGGATGACGTGTATGAGCTGACTAAGGCCGGGGTCGAACGGTTGTGGGCGGCAGGATGCGATCTGGTGATACTGGCTTGTAATACCGCGTCTGCGGCGGCGCTGCGCCGTATGCAGGAAAGCTGGATTCCAAAGGAAAAACGGGTGCTTGGTGTATTTGTGCCGCTGATCGAGGCGCTAAGTGAGCGCGACTGGGGTGACAATTCACCACCACGGGAAGTCGGCGTTCAGCATGTGGCGCTGTTTGCCACCCCTGCCACAGTGGCCAGCCGGGCGTTTCAGCGGGAATTAGCGTTTCGTGCCATAGGGGTAGACGTCGAAGCTCAGGCATGTGGCGGAGTGGTGGATGCTATTGAGGAGGGCGACATGATCCTGGCTGAGGCATTGGTGCGCAGCCATGTGGATGCTCTGTTGCGCAAGATGCCGGCACCGGATGCCGCCGTTTTGGGATGCACCCATTATCCGCTTATGGAACAGGTGTTTAGCGAGGCTTTGGGGGAGGGCGCAAAGGTGTTTTCGCAGGCGAGCCTTGTGGCCGAGAGCCTTTCGGACTATCTGGAGCGCCATCCAAACATGTTGGGACCGGGCGAAAGCTCGATGTTTCTGACCACAGGGGACCCGAGAAAAGTGACTGACAGGGCGACACAGTTTTTGCGACGACGGGTAGAGTTTATTTCCGCGTGACGCCGATGCGTCTTGTCCTATTTTTCGTGCAATTGGTACAAATGGTACGCATATATTGCACAATTCCTCTGAAAGTTGACCGATGACACATAAAATCGCCATCCTTGGAGCCTCTGGGTATACCGGCGCTGAGCTTGTCCGGCTGATTGCCACCCATCCCGAAATGCAAATTGTCGCGCTGTCGGGGGACCGCAAGGCGGGGAGGGAGATGGCGGATGTGTTTCCGCATTTACGGCATCTGCAATTGCCCAGGCTGGTGAAGATTGCCGAGATTGATTTTACCGGGGTGGATTTGTGTTTTTGCGCGTTGCCCCATGCGACGTCGCAGACGGTGATCAAGGAGTTGCCGAAAAATATGAAAATCGTTGATCTGTCTGCTGATTTCCGGTTGCGGGATGCTGAGGTCTATGCGGCGACCTATGGTGGAACGCATGATGCGCCGGAATTGCAAGCCGAGGCCGTTTATGGGCTGACGGAATTTTATCGCAACGAGATCAAAGAAGCACGGTTGGTGGCCGGGACCGGGTGTAATGCGGCAACCGGGCAGTATGCGCTTAACCCGCTGATCGCGGCCGGGGTGATTGATCTGGACCAGATCATCATTGATCTGAAGGCCGGGGTGTCGGGGGCCGGACGGGCACTACGTGAAAATCTGCTGTTTGCTGAACTGTCCGAGGGGTTCCATGCCTACGCCGTTGGCGGGGCGCATCGGCATTTGCCGGAATTTGATCAGGAATTTTCAAGGCTTGCCGGGCGCGAGGTACACGTACAGTTCACCCCGCATCTGATTCCGGCGAATCGTGGCATACTGGCGACGGTGTATGTGCGCGGTGACGCCGGGGCGATTCATGCGGCTTTGGATAAGGCGTACCGGGATGAGCCGTTCCTGGAAGTGCTACCGATTGGCACACACCCCTCGACGAAACACGTTCGGGGCTCTAACTTTGTGCATATCGGCGTGGTTGCGGATCGGCTGGATGGTCGGGCGATTGTAATCGCAGCGCTTGATAATCTGACCAAGGGGTCCAGCGGGCAGGCGATACAGAACGCCAACCTGATGCTGGGGCTTGATGAAACCATGGGGCTTATGATGGCCCCGGTATATCCGTGAGGGATTTGTAATGGCTGGCATGAAGGGGTTGAAGAAAACCCGCCGTATACAGGTTATACTGGTGGCTGTTGTGGCGCTGGCGCTTTCAACGGCAATGATTGGTTATGCGATGCGCGACGGGATCAATTTCTTTCGTTCACCTTCGCAGGTGGCCGAGGTCCCGCCGGGTCCAAAGGAAGTTTTCCGCATTGGGGGGCTGGTAGAGACCGACTCAATTGTGCGCGGAGTTGGGACGCAGGTCAGCTTTTCGGTAACCGATGGCGGGGCGACGATCCCAGTGGTCTATACCGGTGTGTTGCCGGACCTGTTTACCGAAGGCCAGGGCATGGTGGCGACCGGGCGGTTGGTGGATGGCACGTTTGTAGCGTCTGAAATATTGGCCAAGCATGATGAGACCTATATGCCCAAAGAAGTTATAGATGCCCTGAAAGAGCAGGGGATTTATGTGGAGCCTGCGAGTTAAGCAGCCGGATTGGGCCGCCTATGGCGTCAGGTCTTTTGTTGACCAACCCTGCCGGGTTGGCGACGCCTCCGGCGGAGGTATTTATAAAAAGAAGAAGATAGATTTGGCGGAGTTTGGGCAGCACCGTTCGGTGAGGTTAGTCTAAATTAACCCGGTATTAGCAAAGTGATACGCGAATTTTCACGTATTTGGACTTTGCTGCATGGAACGTATTAAGGCGATCGCCCAAGATATTGTGGCCCGTGAGGGTGGCTTTGTGAATGACCCGGATGATCCCGGTGGGGCGACGAAGTTTGGGGTAACGATTGGCACGTTGCGCCGGTTGAAACTGGACCTGACCGGGGATCGAAAGGTCACCACGGCGGATGTGCGGGCGATGACCCGTGATAAGGCGCGCGAGATTTACATTCGTGATTATTTTTATCGGCCAAAGCTTGATAAGCTGCCGGATGTTTTACAGGCTTCGGTGTTTGACATGTATGTCAATGCGGGGGGCAATGCGGTGAAGATATTGCAGCGGTTGTTGCGAGATATGGGGCATAAGGTGGCGGTGGACGGGGCGATTGGGCCGCAGACATTGCGCGCCGCGGCGTTGGCGTATGATGAGGCACCGGATCATCTGGGTGACGCTTACGGGATCGCGCGGCGTAATTATTATTACGCTTTGGCGGATCGACGCCGTTCTTCGCGTAAATATGCGCGGCGTCGGGATGGCGGTAAGGGGGGCTGGATAAAACGGGCCGAGGAATTTATTTCTGAACGGTATCATTTGAGCGAGGCGCAGCACAAAGCGAGGGTGTCGGCGTGGGGATGATCGGGGCGCTGTTTGGTATGTTGTTTGGTAATGGGCGCAATGTGGTAACGGACACGGTGGAGGTGTTTCGCGAAAATACCGAAGCTGCGGCGGTGCGCGAGGCGGGGTACCGTTCGGACGCCTTGCATCAGTTTGCCGCCGAGTTCGCGGTGCCGCGCAAGGGAATGTTTGATCGGTTCATGGACGGCTTGAACCGGGTGCCGCGCCCTATGATGGCGCTGGGGACCATTGGTTTGTTTGTCGCGGCAATGGTGGATCCGATCTGGTTTGCCAGCCGGATGCAGGGGATTGTGCTGGTTCCAGAGCCGCTTTGGTGGTTGCTCGGGGCGATTGTGTCATTCTACTTTGGCGCGCGCTATCAGGTGAAAAGCCAGGAATTTCAACGTTCAATCGCGCAGACGGTGGCGCGGGCCGGGGAAGTGGTTGGTAATCTGAGTGCTTTGGATGCCCTGGACGTTGGAACGGGTGCAGGTGAAAACCCAGCCTTGGATGACTGGAAGGCGGGGACATGACGCCTAGCATATTTATTAGTTTACTAACCGAGAACGGGCCGTGGGTGCTGTTGGTTTTCTACCTGTTGTACCGGGATTTTCAGAAGGATCAGGCAGTACGGGATGTGGTGAATAAGAACTCGGCTGTATTGAGCGAACTGGCTATTTTGATACGCGAGCGGCTGCCGCGCAAGTGAAGTTGTGCTGAGTGGCCAAGTCGGGGCCTGCGGCGCGAAAATTTTTGAAAAGAAAAAGGTGGGCGATGGCGAAGAAATTGAAAGAGGCGATTGAAAAGAACCGCATTGTGGCGGAAGAGTTGAACCGGGCTTTGCGGGAATGTCTGGAGGTGATCAAGGATGCGCCGGAAACCGTGGTTGAGGGGAGGTTTCGGGTATTTGAAGGTGGGCGGAGGACTGCCGGGCGGCGCTAGCACGCGGATATGTGACAATTGGTGCGCGTAAAATTGATCAACTTGCCCTTGCGTACCGGCGCTACTTGGCTAGGGTTCCGGCATGTTGAACGAACTTGGACATTTTGCGCTGATCCTCGCCTTTATGGTGGCGATTGTGCAGATGGTTGTGCCCATGATCGGGGCGCAACGGCGAAACACAACGTGGATGGGGGTCGCTGAACCTGCGGCCTATGCGCAGTTTATTCTGATCACGTTTTCATTTGGCGTGCTGACCTACGCCTTTGTCACCTCAGATTTTTCGCTGTCCTTGGTGGTTAACAACTCACACACCGACAAACCGATGCTGTACAAAGTGACCGGTGTTTGGGGGAACCATGAGGGCTCGGTCCTGTTATGGGTGTTGATCCTGGCGCTGTTTGGCGCTTGTGCAGCGTTTTTCGGCAATGGATTGCCGGCGGCTTTACGCGCCCGGGTGCTAAGCATTCAAGGCGCGATTGGCGTCGCGTTCATTGCGTTTATTTTGTTCACGTCCAACCCGTTTTTACGGGTCGAATTTCCACCGCTGAACGGGCGGGGGTTGAACCCGCTGTTGCAGGACGCCGGATTGGCGTTCCATCCGCCATTTTTGTATTTGGGCTATGTCGGGCTTTCGATGTCGTTTTCTTTCGCGGTTGCCGCTCTGATTGAGGGCAAGGTTGATGCGGCCTGGGCGCGCTGGGTGCGGCCATGGACTTTGGCGGCCTGGTTGTTCCTGACAGTTGGTATCGCACTGGGATCCTGGTGGGCTTATTATGAACTCGGCTGGGGCGGTTTTTGGTTCTGGGACCCGGTTGAAAATGCTTCGTTCATGCCTTGGCTGATCGCAACGGCCTTGCTGCATTCGGCGATTGTTGTTGAAAAGCGCGAGGCGCTGAAAAGCTGGACCGTGTTGCTGGCGATACTGGCATTCGGGTTTTCGCTGATGGGGACGTTTATCGTGCGATCGGGCGTTTTGACGTCGGTGCATGCGTTTGCCAATGATCCGGAGCGGGGTTTCTTCATTCTGATCATTCTGGCGGTGTTCATGGGCGGTGCGCTGACGCTTTACGCAGCCCGCGCCGGTGTTCTGGAGGCCAAAGGTGTGTTTGCAGTGGTCAGTCGTGAAAGCGCGCTGGTGCTGAACAATATCCTGTTGGCGGTGGCAGCGTTTGTGGTGTTTTTCGGCACCATGTGGCCGCTGGTGGCCGAGCTGATCTTTGATCGCAAACTATCCGTGGGCGCACCGTTTTTTGATGCGGCATTCACCCCGTTCATGGTGGCGTTGGCTGTTGTTTTACCACTTGGTGCGTTGTTGCCCTGGAAGCGGGGGAAACTGCGGAAATCGATGAAGCCGCTTTGGGGTGCATTAGCGCTTTCAATAGCCACCGGGGCGCTTGTCTGGACCGTGCAGACTGGCAGCTCAATTCTTGGACCGGTTGGTGCGGTGTTGGCGGTTTGGTTGATGGTGGGATCGGCGCTTGATCTTTGGTTGAAGTTGGGGCGCGGGGATCTGGCGTCAAAATTTAGCCGCCTGATCCGGTTGCCTCGCGCCGACTGGGGCCGGGTGATGGCCCATGGCGGGCTGGGGATCACGATTTTCGGTATCGCCGCGATGACCGCCTGGGAAGTGGAAGACATCCGTGTGGCCAAGGTAGGGGATCGGTTTGACGTCGCCGGGCTAACGATTTCACTGGACGAAGTGCGCCGTGAACAGGGGCCGAATTATTCGTCGATCATGGCCGATATAACGGTGACAAAGGATGGTCGCGTGGTAGCGCAATTGTCGCCGGAAAAACGCAACTATCCGGTGCAGCAGATGCCAACCACCGAAGCAGACATCGATAACGGCGTATTCCGCGACATCTATCTGGTGATCGGGGACCGGCAAGTTGGCGGTGGCTGGGCGGTGCGCACCTATGTAAAGCCGTTTGCCAACTGGATATGGGCCGGGGCGATTGTCATGGCGCTTGGCGCTGTGCTGAGCCTGACCGACCGGCGGTATCGCGTTGCAGCCGGAGCGCGGCGGCGCAAGGTAGTGGCCAAGGCGGTGCCCGCAGAATGAAACGGTTGCTATTGATATTGCTGTTGCTGGCCAATCCTGCGGTGGCAGTGCAGCCCGACGAAATTCTGGATGATCCGGTGCTTGAAGCCCGGGCTCGGGTATTGTCCAAGGGATTGCGCTGCCTGGTGTGCCGCAACGAAAACATCGACGAAAGCAACGCTGGTCTGGCACGGGATTTGCGTATTCTGGTGCGCGATCGATTGCTGGCAGGCGACGATGACATTCAGGCGCTGGCGTTCGTTGTTGATCGCTACGGCGAGTATGTGCTTTTAAAGCCAACCTGGAGCGGGGCCAACTTGATTTTGTGGATTGCCGGTCCTGCAATGTTTCTTGGGGCTTTGGGTATCGGCATAACCTACTTGCGCCGACGTGAGCAGGCGGAGGCGCCCGAAAGCCTGAGCGAGGACGAAAAATCCCGTCTCGATGATTTAATAAACAGCTAACGTCAGGTTTCGCTTTCCTTGCGCCGCTAACTGCCTATCTTGGTTGCGAGTTTTTCTGAATTAGTGAGCCCCCGATGCAGTACCAGACCATCCGCCTTTCATACCGCAGCGATATTGCGGTTGTGACACTGAACCGCCCCGAAGTAATGAACGCGCTAAACACCCAAATGCGCGCGGAAATCCAGCACGCGGTTAAGGAAGCCGGCACCCAGGCGCGGGCGCTGGTGATCACCGGCAAGGGCCGGGCGTTTTGTTCAGGGCAGGACTTGGGGGATCGAGCCACGGCGGGCTCGGTTGATCTGGAACGCACCTTGCGCGACGAATACGAACCGATGCTGCGAGCGATATTTGACTGCCCAATCCCGACAATAGCCGCCGTTAACGGAGCAGCTGCCGGGGCCGGGGCAAATCTGGCGCTGGCGGCGGATGTGGTAATCGCGGCAGAGGGGGCCGTTTTTTTACAGGCTTTCACCCGCATTGGGCTGATGCCGGATGCGGGGGGAACCTATTGGTTGCCGCGTCAGGTCGGGTTTGCGCGAGCTATGGGGGCGGCGCTGTTTGCCGATGCAATTAGCGCCAAACAGGCGGTGGAATGGGGCATGATCTGGGAAGCGGTGCCGGATGATGAGTTCGCCGATCACTGGAACGCGCGGGCTTTGAAACTAGCAAGTGGACCAACGGTTGCCTACCGTAATATCAAAACGGCACTGCGCGGATCATTTGAGAATTCGCTGGAGGATCAGTTGAACCTTGAGGCGCGTCTGCAAGGTGAATGTGGCAATACCCGGGACTTCAAAGAGGGTGTGCTGGCATTCGTTGAAAAGCGCCCGGCGAAGTTTGAGGGACGCTAGGCGCGTATTTGCGACGATACCACTGACACGATGATAACAGTGCCGCCGATCAGGGTGGCGGTGGCCGGCGTCTGCGACAGGACCAGCCAGGCCCAGAGCGGGGCGAACGGCATTTCCAGTGCGGATAGCAGGGCTGTTTCCGGGGCAGGCAGGCGGCGTGCACCTTCAAACAAAGTGACAGATGCAAGGGCGAAAACCAGCCCGAAAAGTGTCAGAATCGGCAGCTCATTGCTTGCAGCATTAAGCGGTTCACCGAAAGCTAAAGCCACCGGTAGCAGAACCAGAGATGAAGCTGCGGCGGGAAGGGCGGCGGTGGTTTCGGGCCAGCGCCGGTAGAGCACTATGGTACATGCCATCATAAATGTCATCCAGAGGGCGAGCATATTGCCGGCCAGCCCGCCGCCCTGCAGTGAGCCCCCGACAATGATGGCGACGCCGATAAGGGCGGCAATGCTGGCACCAATGATATATTTGCCGGGGTGTTCATTGATGAAAACCCATGCCAGAGCAGCGGATATAAACGGGGCGGCGCCGTAAATCAGGGCGACATTGGCGACACTGGTCAGCTTGAAGGCAGGAATGAAGGCAGCCGTTCCCGATGCCATTAGCAGGGTGGCCAGCAGGGCGGCACCGCGGAAGGCTTTGATTTCCGAGGTCAGTGTTCCACGTAGCGCCATATAGGCGAACGTAAAACCTGCCCCCGCCAAGCCGCGCCAGAAGATGATCCCCCAAGCATCGGTCTGCACGCCTTTGGCAAAGATACCGGCTGTGCTGAACACGATTGCGGACAGGATGACCAGCAAGACGCCTGTGATGTGTCGGGGGTATTGCGGCAATTGGTGGTGGCTCCGGTTGAAATTTTCACCTGACTACCGAACCTATGCTGACACCGGGGTGGCAACAGTGTTTGATGACAGTGCAAAAAGGAGGGCGAAATGCGCAGAACGGATCGGCTGTTTGAAGTGATACAGATATTGCGGTCGGCAAAGGGACCACTGACCGGCGCAGAGATTGCCGATATGCTGGAAGTTTCCAAACGTACAATTTACCGCGATATTGCAACGCTGCAAGGGATGCGCACCCCAATTGAGGGTGCGCCGGGGATCGGGTTTGTGATCCGGCGCGGCTATGATCTACCGGCGGTGAACTTTGATGTAGAAGAGGCCGAGGCAATCACGGTCGGGCTAAGCATGATAGCGCGCACGGGTGACGCGGGGCTGTGGGCGGCGGCTCAGCGCGCTGCGCGAAAACTGAGCGAGGTGGCCCCGCGAAGGGACACGTTGATTGCGTCAAGTTGGGGCACTGTAGAGCCGGCTAACGTGGATATGACGGTGGTTCGTGGCGCGATACGCAGCGAGAGAAAGCTGTGGCTTCGATATGAAGACGCAAAGCAGCAGCAAAGTGAACGGGTGGTTTGGCCGCTGGCGTTAATCTATTACGCCGAAAATACCGTTCTGGTGGCATGGTGCGTAATTCGCAATGATTTTCGCCACTTTCGGCTGGATCGGGTTGCGGAGATATTGGTGCAGGAAGATCGTTTTGATGGCGAGGGAGCGCCGCTGCGTACCCTTTGGGAAAATACGCTTCGAGAACAATCCGTCACCACCCGCTGAGACATTGGAAATATAGAGCGCCC
>CAZRHV010000047.1:0-13301 GCA_964599985.1 uncultured Marinosulfonomonas sp.
GGATGGGGAAAATATCCCGCCGCCCATGCGCCCGGCCATGGTGATGGCGACGGCGGCGGTTTTCAGGGCGGCGAAGACGATGACTTCCCAGAGCAGTAGCTCTCCGGTTAGTGCGGCGGATGTGGTTTCATAGCCAACCCCGATTATGTGGGGGAACCAGATTGCCAGCCCGCCAAGCATTGCCCCTGCCAGTGCGGGGCGCAGATAGCGTGGCAGGTGAATTTTCTTTTGCACATAATTGCCAAGATCATCCGCCCAGAAGATCGAGCGCATCAGGACAACTGCCACCAGCCCGCAGATCAGGCCGAGGATCAGGAAGGCCGGGAGTTCAACGTAGAATTCCAGCGTATTGTCCAGGGGCAGGATGAATTCGGTGACGTCACCAAACTGCCAGCGGCTGATAATGGTGCCAGCGGCGGCGGCGATCACTATTGGGGCGAAGGCATGGACGGCGAAGTGGCGCAGCACGACCTCTAATGCAAACAATGTACCGGCAATCGGGGCGTTGAAACTGGCGGATACTGCGGCGGCGACAGCGCAACCCAGCAGGTCTCGGCCAGTTATACCGTTGGCGTTAATGCGGTTTGACACCCAGGATGAAATCACCGCAGCCATATGCACAACCGGGCCTTCCCGCCCGGTTGACCCGCCGGTGGAAAGCGTGATCAGGGACGCAACAATCGAAGCTATCCCGGCGCGGTTTTCTACGCGGCCTTCGTGCAGGGCGGCGCCTTCGATTACGTCTGAAACATTACGCACCTGCGCGTCGTCGGTGAAATAATGCAGGATCAGACCCACCACCAGACCGCCGCAAATTGGGATGATCAATATCCAGTACCATGGCAGGAATTGCGCGAATGTTTGCAGACTGGCCGGATCATCGGTGCCGTATAGCTGGCCCTGAATGGCGGATATGCCTTTGCGAAACAGCAAGGCCGCGAACCCGGCGGCGATGCCGATGGCCAGTGCAATAAACCAGAACTGAACCTGTCCGGGGCCGCGTTTACACAAAACGCCCCAGCCGCTGCGGCAGCTTTGCACGACATCCCTGCTGATACCGACAATTGCAGATGGCTTGGGCTTGGCCATGTTTCCCCGGTTTTCCCCGATGCGGGTCTGGTTTCGCTTTGCCCAGACCGCCCGCATGGCCTAGGTTCGGGTTCGGGTTAATACAAAAAGGCACCACGATGGGCATCCAGGACGCAATATCCGAGTTATCGTTGCTTTTAGGCAATCGCCTGACCCGATCCAAGTCCGATCTTGAAAGCCATGGCCAATCTGAGACGCATTTCCCGGTGACGCCACCCGATGCGGTGGCCTATCCGGAGAATACCGATGAAGTCGCGGGGATTGTGAGCATCTGTGCGGCGCAGGATTGTCCGGTTATCGGCTGGGGGACGGGAACATCGCTGGAAGGTCATGCGCTGGCTTTCAGGGGCGGGGTCACGGTTGATTTTACCCGCATGAACAAGGTGTTGCAGGTTAACGCTGAGGACATGAACGTGGTGGTGCAGCCGGGAATTACCCGCGAGGATCTGAATATTCACCTGCGCGACACGGGGTTGTTTTTTCCGGTGGACCCCGGCGCAAACGCCAGTATTGGCGGTATGGCGGCGACGCGGGCCAGTGGTACGACGGCTGTCAGGTACGGCACGATGCGCGATAATGTGATGGCGGCGGAGGTGGTTTTGGCCAGTGGTGCGGTGATCCGCACCGGCAGCCGGGCGCAGAAATCATCCGCCGGGTATGATTTGACCGGGTTGATGGTGGGTTCGGAAGGGACATTGGGGTTGATGACTGAGATCACGCTGCGGCTGCATGGTCAGCCAGAGGCTGTGTCCTCGGCTGTGTGTGCCTTCCCCACCCTTGAGGATGCGATTAACGCGGTGATCACCACGATCCAGTTTGGTATTCCGATGGCACGGATTGAGTTTGTTGACGCGGCAACGGCGGCGGCGTTTAACAGCTATTCGGGTGTTGATATGCCTTTGCTACCGCATCTGATGGTGGAATTTCATGGTTCAGACCGGGCAGTGGCGGAAGATGCTGAAAGGTTTGGCGAAGTTATCGCCGATTTCTCTGGCAGTGATTTCAAGTGGTCGACGCAAGCCGAGGATCGCCGCGCGCTTTGGGCTATGCGCCACAACGCCTATTACGCCTGTGTTGCTATGCGCCCTGGTGCCAGCGCGATGGTGACCGATATTTGCGTGCCTATTTCCAAGCTGGCCGAGGCGGTGCGGGAAACGCAGGCGGATATTGAGGCGTCGCCGCTGGACGGTCCGATCCTTGGCCATGTTGGCGACGGGAATTTCCACGCCATCCTGCTGGTGGACCCGGATAACAGCGACGAAATGGAGGCAGCACTGGAGCTTTCAAAACGCATGACAACACGGGCGCTGGAACTGGGGGGCACCATTACCGGCGAACACGGGGTTGGTGTTGGTAAACTGGATTATATGGGCGCGGAACATGGGGGTGCGTGGTCGGTTATGGGCGACATAAAACGCGCGCTGGACCCGAAAAATATCATGAATCCGGGCAAACTGGTGCGGTTTAACTAGATGTCACCGTTTTCACACCCGCACCGTCAACTGACCTTTAAGCAACGGATGCGCCGGGGTCGGGCCTGTATCAATAAGGTGTTCCCGGTTGGCACACGGCTGATTTTAGGTCTGTTGTTGATGGTTGGCGGTGTGTTTGGCTTTCTGCCGGTGTTGGGGTTCTGGATGATCCCGCTTGGTATCAGTATTGCGGCACTGGATACCCGGTTGCTGCGACGCCGGGTGCAAAAATGGCGGCAGGGTTAATTCCCGGCCCGCTGTGAGCGAAGCCAGGTTGTCAGGGCAAGCAGCGTCAAGCCACCTGACATAGCGGCCAGAATGATCATGCCTCCCAAAAGGCGGGCATCAAATGCGCCGGTAACAAACAGGCCGGTCCCCAACGGCATCAGAATGCGGGTTGACCAAATCAGGAACCGTTCAAGCACGGTCTCAGATGGCAGGGTAAAGCTGAACACCACCAGCACCAGCGCCGACACCAGCCATTTTATCGCCGAGATTTGGGCCTGCGCCAGAATACGTTCAACAGAGATTTGCTGGCCGCCGTCCAACAGGTCGATGGACAGGAACAGTTGAGTATTTTCGAACAGGTCCAGCCCGGCCACTACGATAATGCCCAGTCCTGAAACCCAAGCCGCTATACGATTGATATGGGAGTGCGTAAGCGCTGTCATGCCGATGGAAGTGAAAAACCCGATGATGAAAAACAAATCCAGCAACAGAATTATGCGTAAACTATCGCCGGCGACAGACATTCGCGCATTGTAATCAGCGGGGTCGGCGAAAATTTCAAATGCTTCTTGTGAAACACCGCCGCTTAGAAAGCTTACCACCTGTTGTGCGCCAAAGATAAGCAATGTCACCAGATAGAGCTTTGTTACCAATGTTAGTTTTTCTTTATAGGTCATCTTAATCTCCTGCCCGTGTTTTTAGCCTTTTAGCAGAACAAGTGCTGCCGCGCGTGCTTCATCTGTGATCGTATCACCGGCCAGCATGCGGGCGACTTCATCGACACGGCGGGCATCATCCAGCGGCACCACACGCGACAGGGTCGCGCCCTTGGAAACCGATTTTTCCACCCGCCAGTGGTGCTGCCCCCGTGCCGCCACCTGCGGTGAATGGGTGACCACCAGAACCTGAGTATCCTGCGCAATCTGCGACAAGCGACGCCCGACGGCATCTGCGGTTGCGCCGCCCACGCCGCGGTCAATTTCATCGAAAATCATTGTCAGGCCGGCCGCGTCTTTGGTCAGGCAGACCTTGAGAGCCAGCAGGAAGCGTGACAGCTCACCTCCTGATGCGATTTTATTGATCGGACCAGAGGGTGCGCCGGGGTTAGTGGCGACGGTGAAGGCGACGTTGTCAGTGCCTTTTGGACCGGGTTCGCCGGTTTCCACCTGCGTCGTAAAAATTGCGCGTTCCAGTTTCAGAGGCGTCAGTTCTTTGGCCATGGCTTTGTCGAGACTGACAGCCGCATTATGGCGTTTCTGGCTGAGCTTTTGCGCCGCGCCATCGTATTTTGACTGCGCAAACGCGATTTCGCCCTCCAGCGCCTGAATATCAGCCTCGCCGCCATCCAGTGCATTCAGTTTTTCGCGCAGTCCTGTGGAATATAATGCCAGATCGTCGGGTTGGACATTATGTTTGCGGGCCAGTGCGCGAATGGCGAACAGGCGTTCTTCGGCCAGTTCCAGTTCCGCCGGGTCGTGGGACAGTTCGTGCATACAGTCTTCTACACCCTGCTGGGCCTCGCCGAGTTCATTCAGCGTGCGCCCGAGGGCCATCAGTGGCGCATCGAGCCGCCCTTCGGCCTTTTCTGCGACGCCTTCCAGCCAGCGAATGGCGTCGGTCAGTTTGGATTCAGCACCGTCAGCATTGATAGCCCCGTAGGCCTTGGCAATATCGTCGCCAATCTTTTCGGAGGCTTGCATAAGGCGGCGTCGCGTGTCCAGTTTGGCCTCTTCTCCCGGTTCGGGGGCGAGACTGTTTAGTTCATCTACCGAGTGGCGCAGGAATTCTTCTTCTTCGCGGACTTTCGCTAGCGCGGATTGTGCGGCGGCCAGCTGATTTCGGATTTTACCAAGGGCGCGCCAATATTCATGTAGTTTATCAACATCACGTTTTAAGCCCCCGAATTCATCCAGCAATATCAGATGCGATTTTGGATCCAAAAGGCCCTTATCATCCTGCTGCCCGTGTAGCTCTACTAAACATTCCGACAGGGAACGCAGCACTTCGCCGCTGGCGCGACGATCATTTATTCGGGCGGTTTTGCGGCCCTCAGGTGTTGTGGTACGGCGCAGGATCAGTTCATCGCATTCGGGAAACCCGGCATCGTTCAGAATCAGGCGCGCCGGGTGATCGCCGGATATATCGAACACTGCGGTGACTTCACCGCTGTCAGCCCCGGCGCGTACCAGTTCGGCGCGGCCACGCCAGCCCAAAACAAAACCCAGGGAATCCAACAGAATTGATTTACCAGCACCAGTTTCGCCGGTCAGCACGTTCAGACCGGGTTGAAATTCCAGCGCCAGATGGTCGATGATCATCATGTCGTGGATGTCGAGACTGAGCAACATAGGCCCTACCCCCGGATCAGGTTACTGGCCGCCAACTGCCTGCCGATAAATTTTGGCGAGCCAGCCATTTCCAGAAGCGGCTTCGGGACGCAGGCCGCGTCCGGTCAGCAGGGCAAAGCTGTCTTCGTACCAATCAGTTGAGCGGAAGTTATGGCCCAGAATTGCGCCCGCTGTCTGGGCTTCGGCTTCCAGTCCAAGGGCGAGATAGGTTTCAACCAACCGGTGCAGGGCTTCGGCGGTTTGGGTGGTTGTCTGGAATTGTTCCACCACCACGCGGAAACGGTTGGCGGCGGCGGTAAAGTTGCTGCGTTTTTGATAAAAACGGCCGATTTCCATTTCCTTGGCGGCCAGATGGTCAAAGGCCAGATCAAATTTCAACACCGATGAACGGGCGTAATCGCTGTTTGGATAACGCTCTATCACCACGCGCAGTGCCTGTAGCGCCTGAAATGTCAGGCCCTGATCGCGGCCAACATCGTCAATCTGGTCATAATAGCTAAGGGCCAGCAAATACTGGGCGTAGGCCGCATCTTCGTCGGCTGGATAAAAGTCCAGATAGCGCTGCGCACTTGCGCGACTATTGGCGTAATCGGCATCCTTGTGATAGGAAAATGCCTGCATGATCAGCGCACGCTTGGCCCATTCGGAGTAAGGGTACAGGCGCTCAATCTCGCTAAAGAAGTGTGCTGCGTCGTCGGGGCGGCGCCTTTCCAGCTCAACTTCGCCGCGTTGATAAATCTCGGCGGCAGTGAAATTTTCCAATGGAACATTACTGGGCGCCCCACCGCCACATGACGCAAGAACTGTCAGAGCAGCCAAAGGGCCGATCCATCTGCTGATTGCCTTGGCTGTTGCCATTGCCGCGCCTACCCCAATCCAATTCCATGATGGGCAATAAAAACCCACATTCGTTCACATCGTCCTAGCACAGATAAATCCGGTGCAAAACGTCTTTGAAGCGGTTTTTAGGGGTAGCTTAGGCGACGGCGGGAATATCGGCGTGAATAACACCAACGCCCGGCAAAAGACGGGCTGATTCTGCGTCACAAAGTTCAATTCTGTAGGCGTCCGGCCGGGCAAACAGGGCGCGCAGTAACTTGTTGGTCATCGCGTGACCTGCGCGCTCGCCTATATAGCGGCCAAATATGGCGGCACCGGCCAAAGACAAGTCGCCCAAAGCATCCAACATTTTGTGGCGTACGGCTTCGTCGTCATAACGCAAGCCGCCGGGGCTGAGGATGACATCACCGTCAACGACGATGGCATTATCCAGTGACCCGCCCTGTGCCAGACCATTGGCCTGCATGGTTTCTACGTCGCTAAGACGGCAGAACGTGCGGCTGGCGGAAAGTTCGCGCACAAACGAGCCATTGGCCATATTGAGGCATTTTTTCTGTTTGCCGATGGCTTTATCAGCAAAATCGATCTGAAATTCTATTTCAAACGCGTCGCTTGGCACCAGACGTGCAACAGCGTCACCATCACGAACAACGACTTCCTGCAATATCCTGATTGCCCGCACCGGGGCATCCAGCTGGCGAATACCACGGTTAACGATGCCGCGGACAAATTCGGCTGCGCTGCCGTCAAGAATTGGGACTTCGGGGCCGTTCAGTTCGATCAGCGCATTATGAATACCGCAACCTGCAAGGGCGGCCAAAATATGTTCAACGGTGGAGACTTCTACACCGGAACTGTTTGAAATCAAGGTGCTAAGATTGGTCGACGTCACTGCATCCCAATGGGCCGGGATCAGTGCATCACCTACGTCTATGTCTGTGCGGCGGAACCAAACTCCGTACTCAGCCGAAGCCGGCTGAATTGTCAGCTCAATCTGTTTGCCGGAATGCAATCCGACGCCCCGAAAGGTAACTGGTGATTTGATAGTCGTCTGCACAAGCTCATCCCAAATGGTTTTGCTACATTGGGCAGCAGTAGCCATGCTTTCCCTAGCGAAGCGGGGGGCGCCACTCAACTCAAACTTTGTAACGGACTGAAACATTGGCAATATATGTGCGCGAGATGCTGCCGAATCTGGTAAATCTGGGCGCTATCTTGCTGAAAACAAACAAAAGGACCGGCGCTGGCCGATCCTTTTCAATTGATAGGTTTCCTGTATCAGTTGGCTTGGCGACGCAGAAACGCGGGAATTTCGATGCGTTCCTGTTCTGGGTTCAGCTCTGGTTCTTCCTGAGGCTGGGCCACCGCTGTTTGTTGCTGTCGGGTCACCGGTGCGTTGCCGCGTGGCGCAGGTGCCGCGGCTTCGCCAGCCTGCCCGGTCATCCGGTTAATCAGCGAATTGATACCAAATCGGGTCTTGTCGGCTGGTTGCTCTGCGATTTCTGGCACAACGGGTGCGCCCAGACCTTTTCGACCTGGCACCTTTTCAACCGCGGCTTGCAAGCGTGACATCGCCCCCGGTGTTGGCGTTCCGGCCAGTGGTGCCTTTGGGGCGACGAATTCTGCTTCTTCGGGTTCTGGCACAAAGGCGTTTGGTTCTGGTTGATAGGCCGGTGGGGGTACATCATCGGTTTCTTCAACTGCGGCGGCCTGACTATCGTCTGTGCGCCGCGATTCGAAACCCTGAAACAAGCCGGGCTCGCTGGCGGGTCCGGCTGGGGCTGGGGCTGATTCTTCGGTTTCTACAACTGGTGAAGTCGCAACGAATGTTGCCTTTGCGGCCACTTTAGGGGCTTCTTCAGCTTCTTCGGCTGGCAGCGGTTCGGCCATCCGGCGACGTGGTACCGGGACTTCAGACACATTCGTATTTGCGTCAATGCCGGTTGCAACAACGCTGACCCGCATGCCGCCTTCCATGTCGGCATCGAGCGTGGAACCGACGATGATGTTTGCCTCGGCGTCCACTTCTTCGCGGATGCGGTTGGCGGCTTCGTCCAGCTCGAACAAGGTCAGATCATAACCACCGGTGATGTTGATCAACACACCGCGCGCACCCTTGAGGCTGATTTCATCCAGCAGTGGGTTGGCGATGGCTTTTTCAGCGGCCTGAATGGCGCGATCTTCGCCGGTGCCTTCGCCGGTTCCCATCATTGCTTTGCCCATTTCGTCCATCACGGCGCGCACATCGGCAAAATCGAGGTTGATCAGGCCGGGGCGGACCATCAGGTCAGTTACGCCCTTAACGCCCTGATACAGCACATCATCTGCCATCGAAAACGCTTCGGTGAAGGTGGTTTTTTCATTGGCCAGACGGAACAGGTTCTGGTTTGGAATGATGATCAGCGTATCGACCATCTTTTGCAGTGCATCAACGCCGTCCTCGGCCTGTTGCATACGTTTCGCGCCTTCGAACTGGAACGGCTTGGTGACAACACCAACCGTCAGAACGCCAAGTTCACGCGCAGCCTGTGCAATGATCGGTGCCGCGCCGGTCCCGGTGCCCCCACCCATTCCGGCCGTGATAAAGCACATATGCGCACCAGCAAGCTGGTCGACAATTTCTTCGATGGTTTCTTCTGCGGCGGCAGCACCTACGGCCGGGCGCGCACCGGCACCCAGACCTTCGGTGACTTTGACACCCATCTGAATTTTATGCGGCGCATTGATCTGCGACAGCGCCTGTGCGTCGGTATTCGCAACAACGAATTCAACGCCTTCAAGCTGCTTTTCGATCATATTGTTGACGGCGTTACCACCTGCACCACCAACACCAAACACCGTGATACGGGGTTTCAAATCGTCCTGTTGGGGCATCATCAGATTCAATGTCATGTCAGTCCGCCTGTTACTTTTTCTGGGCCTGAATTCTGGCCGTTAACACCTGTTCGCGCCCATACCTAAAGGGAGTCGCGGGTTCAGTCACCCCAAAAACACATAAATGACACAAAATATGGGGTCTATTTTGCGTCCAACGGCGGGATTTTGCCTATATCCCGATATGTTGCGGTTACCAGTTCTCTTTGAACCATTTCACCGCTCTCTTAAGTGAGCGCGCTGGATATCGCGCAGAAGGAATCTCAAAGTCCCACCACTCATCCTGAGGGTGTGCTGCAAACAGGCAAAGCCCGACTGATGACGCAAAGGCTGAACCGGTCGCGGCTTGCGGTAAGCCCTGCACCCGCAGCGGGCGGCCAATGCGCACCTGTTGGCCAAGGATTTTCGGGGCGAGACTGTCGAGACCCGGTATCTGGCTGGTGCCACCGGTCAGCACAATTTGCTGGCTGGGCAGATGTTCGAACCCGGCGGCGTCCAGACGGATGCGGACCTCTTCCAGAATTTCCTCAACCCTTGGACGCATGATGCCGATCAGCTCTGCCCGGCTGACAGTACGCCGGTCATGTTCCCAATCGCCGGTGTCGCCGCCGATTTCAATCATTTCACGATCATCCATCCCGGTGGCGACAACGCCACCATAGAATGTCTTGATCCGCTCAGCCGTTGCCAGAGATACCTGTAAGCCCTTGGAAATATCAGATGTGATATGGTCACCGCCCATGCGAACGCAGTCTGCATATATCATGTGTTTCTTGATAAAAATCGACAGGCCGGTGGTGCCGCCGCCCATATCAATACAGGCAGCACCCAGTTCCTGTTCGTCTTCCACCAGTGAAGACACCCCGGACACATAGGCGCTGGACGCCAGACCTGCGACCTCGAGGTCGCAGCGTTTGATACAATAGAGCAGGTTTTCAACAACGCCGGCATCCACAGTCAGCAGGTGCATATCCACCGCCAGCCGGTTGCCGTTCTGGCCGCGTGGATCGCCCAGGCCCGAGCGGTGATCCAACGAAAAGTTAACCGGTTGCGCGTGCAGAGCTTCGCGCCCATCGCCGTAATCCGGCACATCGCAAGACGCAAGGACATGACCAACGTCAGCGTCGCTGACCACGGCTTCCTGCAGGGCAATGTCCCCCGCCAGACCGTAAGAACGCGGGCTGGCACCGGAAAAACAGGCAATCACATGATCCACTCGGGTCGCGGCCATCTTTTGCGCCGCCTGAACAGCCGTGCGAATGGCGCGTTCGGTTTCCTGCATCACATGGATTTCGCCAAAACGCACTCCGCGCGACCGGGTGGTGGCGGCACCGATGACCCGGAATGACGACTGCCCGGCCATGGAGCCGACGCCGTCCGAGGCGCTGAACCGGTCGGGTCCGTCAAAGCGCAACACGAGACAGGCGATTTTGGAACTGCCGATGTCCAGAATGGCAATCACGCCCCGTTGCATCGCGGCATTACGCATGTTTCGCATCGCCCTTTGCGTGGAATAGAGGTCTGTCATCAGTTTCCGGCTCCCTGCCCTAAATCCTTGATACGCTGCAATTCTTCCATGGCTTCTGGGGCCATGCGCAGCGTTGGTCGGTTTTTGTTTCGCATGTCAACGGCGACAATATCGCGCGCCAACAGGTCCTGTGCCTGTTGCAACGCCATCACCTGTAGAAGTGCCTGCAATGGCTCAATTTCAGGCAACATGATGCGTTGATCACGGTCCAGTACCAGATCCCAGCGCCGTTCACCCATGCGGACCAGTCCGCGGATGCGTGTTGAAACCGGACCGGCGACGGCCAGCAATTCCAGCGCTTCGGCCACGTACAATTCGGCCCCGGCGCCGGCCAGCAACGGCAAGTCCGGGCGGGCGGAGCGGGATTTTATTACCGCAACCCGATGTCCAAGGGCGTCCAGTAATTCGATATTGCCCCCAGAGCGCCAAACGGCTGCCGGGGTGCGTTCTGTAATCTGGACCTGTAAAACACCCCCCGAGCGTACCCGCACACCGACCTGTTCCACCGCGTCAAGTTCTGCGATGCGGTCTTGCATCCCTGTCAGGTCCAGATCGAATGAACTGATCGGAAAATCCACCGGTACAATTTCACGAATGTCGTCGGCGATTGAATCGGATGCACCATCAATGGCCATCAGTTTGACCATGAATTCCGGGCGCTCTTCGATTGAGCGGCGAATTTCGGCGACCTTGTCGCGCATTGCCTCAATATTGCTTTCCTGAGTTACGAACCAGCCGAAAGCGTAAGCGACAAAGGCCACCGGAATGCCAACAATGACGAATTTGCGTATTAGTGGGCGCAGCCACATACGGCGCAAACGGTAGGCCAGACGCGAAGGGGCCGGATCACGGCGCGGGTTCAGCGATTGCATGATGCGTCCTCTACGATCCATCGGCAGAATTCGGGGAAGGCGTAACCGGCGTGGGCGGCCTGTTCTGGCGAAAGCGATGTTGGGGTCATGCCGGGCTGGGTGTTGGTTTCCAGCAAGATCAGGCCCGCAAGGCCTCGGCTTTCATCCCATCTGAAATCGGTGCGGCTGAAACTGCGACAGCCAAGGGCGACATGGGCGCGTTCGGCGTAATCCATGCAGGCGTTGAAAATCTCGTCCGGCAACTCAGCCGGGATGATGTGGCTGGAGCCGCCTTCATCATATTTGGCGTGATAGTCGTACCAACCTTCGGTGATAATGTCGGTCACGGTCAGCGCGCGCTCGCCCATCACCGTCACGGTCAGTTCGCGCCCCGGCGCATAGGTTTCCACCATCACCTGATCGGGCATGTCAGCCGACAGTTTCGGCGGGGAGTTGGCGTTTTTATTGACGATGTAGATGCCAACCGAGGAGCCTTCGTTGTTCGGCTTCACCACATAAGGCGGGGCCATAATGTGTTTGGCTTCCACATCCACACGCGGCGCTATCACGCTGGAAACAAACGGTAAACCGGCGGCCAAATAGGTGTCTTTGGTGCGCTGCTTATCCATCGCCAGTGAAGACGCCAGCACCCCGGAGTGGGTGTAGGGGATTTGCAGCCATTCCAGCATGCCCTGCACGCAGCCATCTTCGCCATATCGGCCATGCAGCGCGTTGAAAACAACATCAGGGGAGATGTCAGCAAGACGTGCGGCAAGGTCCGGACCTGCGTCCAGTTCCACCACGTTAAATCCCGCGTCCCGCAGGGCGGTTGCGCATTCGCGCCCGCTTGACAGTGACACTTCGCGTTCAACCGAAGGGCCGCCCATCAGTACCGCCACTTTTGGGGGTTGTCTGCTCGACTTACCCACCTTTGGTGCCTTTTTACCGGGGCCATTATGTGTTGGCCCTTATTGATTTATTCCGGGGCCGGTTCGCCGACCCTCATGATTTCCCATTCTAACGATATAGCGCTGTTTTGGAATACCTTTTTTCGCACTTCTTCACCTAATTCTTCCAAATCTTTCGCGCTTGCCCCGCCGGTGTTCACCAGAAAATTCGGATGTTTGGGTGACATCTGCGCGCCGCCGCGCGTCGCTCCACGCATTCCGGCGTCTTCGATTACCTTCCAGGCCTTCAGTTCATGGGTGTCATCGGCGCGCCCGGTGCTGGAAAAACCGGCCGGATTGCGAAATGTTGACCCGGCGGTGCGGTCTTTGGTCGGCTGGCTGGCATCACGTTTGGCAATCTGTTCAGTCATACGGGTTTCAAGCGTTTCCGGGTCGTCTAATGGGGCTTTGAATGTCGCCTGCGTCAACACCCAACCTTGCGGTAAGTTACTGGAACGGTAGCTAAAATTCAGATCATCCGGGGTCAGGGTCACGACTTTACCCGCGCGCGTAACGGCTTGGACCGAGACCAGGTGATCAGCGATATAAGACCCGTAACACCCGGCATTCATCCGCACTGCACCGCCAATGGCGCCGGGAATGGTGCGCAGAAAGGTCAGATTAACCCCGGCGCTCGCGGCTTTGCGTGCTACGTGGGCATCCAGCGCCGCGGCCCCCGCCGTTACCCGGTTGCCGTCGATTTCAATATCGTTGAAACCTCGCCCCAAACGGATCACCACAGCGCGAATTCCGCCGTCACGTACGATCAGGTTTGATCCAACCCCGATGGGGAAAACCGCCCATTTAGGGTCAAGGGCGGCGAGAAACTGCGCGAGGTCATCCAGATCAGCCGGTTGGAACAAATAATCCGCCGGACCACCGACCCGCAGCCATGTGAGATCGGACAGGTCTTTGTCAGCGGTAAGGGTGCCGCGCACGGGGGGGAGTTGGTTGGTCATTATTAAGGTTTAGCCAATGGCACAAAAAGATGGAACTGAATACTGGACCGGCTCGCCGGGCCGCGCCTGACCCTCCCCATGGGAGGGCGCTTCGCACCCACCCAGGGTCAGGCGCTGCCCTTTGTGTTTTCAGATATTAGAAGCCCAAAAGCGGCGCAACGACCC
>CAZRHV010000047.1:13401-16724 GCA_964599985.1 uncultured Marinosulfonomonas sp.
CGCAAAGCGTTGTCGCGGTAGCGTGCCAGCACGCTTTCCAACAGGTCAGCCTCGGCAACCAACGGTAAATATTGATTGTTTTCTTGCTGCTGCGCACGGCGGATATCGGCAATCACATCACGCAGGCGGTCCTGTACATCATTCAGTGTTTGCGCAGGCAGGTCTGAACGTGGGATGACTTCGAAAAGCCCTTCATCATTGACGATCAGGTCTTCGGCATTGAGGCTGACAGCAATTTTGAAGCTCGGCGTTCGCGGGCGTCCGCTAGTGCAAGGGCCGAATAAATAGAATAGATCGCACCAATTGCTTTGCTGTCCTGCGTAATTTGATTTGCATATGCGGCACGTGCACAGGACCTAATAGCGTCGGGGGCAATTTTTATCTCTGGGTTTGGTAAACTTCCGGCAACACCAGATAGCAAACAACTACGTAATAACGGCAACACTTTAAAATCGAATTTGGAATCTTCCTGATTAACTAATACCCATCTCCAAAAAACTGGCAAAGCCCGCATAGCGATACGGTTAGAAATTTTCAACGCTATTCGCCGATTTTCATCTTCTTCAAACGGTAGTTCTTCCAGCCATGCCTTCAGGCTGTCGCGGTCTTTAATGTCTGAAATCCCAACCATAACGGCACTTTGCCTGCACACGGTGATCCGATCAAGCCTGCAATTCAGGCGTCACTATTACCCCTACCCCGTCTTATCCAGCGCCACAGATATATCAGCGGCCAGCGCAGGATCGATGCCCCGGCGACCAGTGTCAGCAAGCCGATAATGGGGCCGTTTTCATAAGTGACGTAACCCAGTATCGGCACACCGATTGCGATCAGGAAATAGGCGGCGGGCCAATGCTTGTGCTTTGACGGGAACATGCCAATTACATTGGCCAGAACCAGCCACAAAAGTCCGATGATTAAAGAAATACTCATGGTTTCTTCTCTTGCAGTTCTTTGGGCAGGGGTGCTGGGCGCCCCAGGGCTTTTCGGGTCAAATAAATCAACGGGTTACGGAACATTGACAGGAAACCAAGCAGGCCAAGCCCGGCAATCCAGAAACTGTGTTGGTAGCCGATGAATATCAGTAAAACCGGGGCGGCGAACAGCAGGATCACACCGGGGATAAATTGGCGGCGCATCGGCAAAAGTGCGACGATTGTTGCGAGTATAGCCCATATGGCGGCGGATATCAGGGACGGGCTCATATCACGTTTCCTAAAGTGGCCGCCAGCGCGGCGAGAGTTACCAGAATTCCGAGCCATGGAACCCAGATTGCCACACGAAACGGGGCCTCGGGGGATTTTCGTTTCAGCAGGATCAGCGCGATGTTCACCATCAGGAAAACCCCGAGCAATATGCCGGAGGTGAGTTTTGCCAGTGATACAATCGGCAAGGTAATGGCGCCCAGAACCACCAGTGATCCGACCAGTAACGTGGCCCGGATCGGGGTGCCGAAACGTGGGTGGGCGTGGGTGAATATGGCCAGAGCAGGGCTGCGCCGACCCAGCCCGAACAGTACCCGTGACGCCATGATAATTTGCGCCAAAACGCCGTTTACGGCTGCGGCGACCGCGATGGCGGACAGGAATTTGGCGCTGCTGCCCTGACTGGTTTCCCAGACCAGTGTCAGGGGTTGTTCGCTGGCCCTAAGCACATCAGCCGGGACGGATCGCACGGCAGCGTAGGAAACCAGCGCATATAATGTGGCGGTAATGGCCAGTGACAACAGGATCGCGCGGGGCATTGTGCGTTCGGGATTGCGGACCTCTTCGGCCATGTTCACGATGTCTTCAAAGCCGATGAACGCAAAAAAGCAAAGCGCGATGGCACTGGCGATACCGGCCCAGTGAGGTGGCGGCGGGGTAAGTATGGCTTCCACCGGGGCGGCATTGAAACCGGCCCAGACCACGACGGCCAGGCCAAGGACTTCGGCGACGGTAAAGATTGCCACCAGCCACATGCTTTCCAGTACGCCGATCATTGCCACCGATATCAGTGACACCCCCAGAACCAGTGTCAGTGTTACGTGTGAAATTGGCAGGATATCGTGCAAATATCCGACACCACCGCGCAGGACTGTGGCCGCCGAAACCGTTCCGGCGGTTACAATAGCCAGTCCGACAACCACCGCGAGCCAGCGGCTGTTGAAACCTGCTTCGATGAATACGGCTTCACCCGCTGCCTGGGGCAACCGGGTTGTGAATTCTGAATATGAAAGGGCAGAAGGTAGCGCCACCAAACCTGCCAGCAAAAATGCGAGCGGCGCCCAGACCCCTGCCGCACCGGCCACAGCGCCAACAATCACGTAAATGCCTGCCCCGACCATGACACCAACGCCGTAGGCGGTTAACAGCCCCAGTCCGATGCGTCTTTTCAGCGTTTCAGCCATTTTATTTTGCCTTTAAGCGTTCCGGTAATTCGTTCGCCCAAGCCGATATTGTACCTGCGCCAAGGCATACGACGATGTCGCCGGGTTCGGTTTGATCCAGCACAAGTTTCGCAAGATCATCCTCAGATTTGATCGCCAGTGCTTTTCGGTGACCATGCGCAATCAGCCCTTCCACCAGATCATCGCGCGAGGCGCCGGGTATCGGGTCTTCGCCTGCCGAAAATACATCGGATATGCCAACCACATCGGCATCATTGAAGCAGGCGCAGAAGTCTTCGAACAAGGAGGCAAGGCGCGAATATCGGTGCGGTTGATGCACGGCGATGACTTTGCCATCGCTGGATTGACGCGCGGCTTTTAATACGGCGGCAATCTCAACCGGGTGGTGGGCGTAGTCATCAATGATGGTGACGCCGTTGATTTCGCCGACTTTGGTAAAGCGGCGGTTGACGCCTTTGAAACTGGCCAAAGCGTCGCGGATTTCGCTGGCTTTCATACCCAGATGCCGGGCAACCGCGACAGCGGCCAGCGCGTTGGAAACATTGTGATCACCGGGCATTGGCAGGGTGCAGTCTTTGATCACCATGTCGTCGTTTTGCAGGGCTATATCAAAATGCGCGATGCCATTATTGTAGGTCAGATTTTCCGCCCGCACGTCGGCCTGAGCGTTGAAGCCATAGGTCACGACGCGCCGGTCAGTGAGCTTGCCAACCAAAGCCTGCACTTCCGGGTGATCGGTGCAGCACACCGCCAGCCCGTAAAACGGGATGTTTGAGACAAAATCCAGAAATCCCTGCCGCAGGTTTTCGATCGTGCCCCAGTGTTCCATATGTTCCGGGTCGATGTTGGTGACAATGGCAATGGTGGCTGGCAGGCGGTTAAAGGTACCGTCGCTTTCGTCGGCTTCAACCACCATCCATTCGCCCTGCCCCAT
>CAZRHV010000048.1:0-16351 GCA_964599985.1 uncultured Marinosulfonomonas sp.
CTACGAATCAAGGGGTCGGGGGTTCGAATCCTCCCCAGCGCGCCAAATTACCCGCTTACCACCACGCCACCGTCAATGACCAGCGCCTGCCCGGTCATCATTCGAGAGGTGTTTGAGGCTAGAAACAGGGTCGCATCAACAATGTCCTGTGCCACCAGATGTTCCTTTAGACATTGGCGTTCCATGTGAGCTGCCAGGGCATCTGCATTTGCCCAAAGTTTCAACTGACGCTTGGTCAGAACCCAGCCAGGCATCAGGGCATTGACCCTGATATTGTCAGGACCAAGTTCGCGCGCCAACCCACGGGTCAACCCTGTAATTGCCGCTTTTGCAGCTACATAGGCAGGATAGCCGCTGTTGCCCATCATGTAGGAAACCGAAGAAAAATTGATGATCGACCCACCTCCTGCCTCTTTCATTCCTAAAGCCACCGCCTGTGAGGTGAAAAAATGAGGCCGCAGGTTTACGTCCAGGGATTGGTCCCACTGCGCAACCGAATATTCCGCCAGGCTATGTCGGGTATCGTTGGCGGCATTGTTGACTAAAATCGTAATTGGACCATGTGCCGCAACGGCGCGTTTCATAGCGTCTTGCAAGGCAGGGATGTCGGTAATGTCGCATTGTGTAAACAGCGGTGCCTGCCCATAGTCTTTGGCGCATTCGTCAATAAATTCATTACATTCAGAGCGTTGCACAAAAGAAACCCGAGCACCTTGTGCAAGGAAGCCCTTGGTAAGTGAAGCCCCAATTCCAGAACCGCCGCCAGTAATAAATACGCTGGCGTTTTTCAGATCGTGAAAACTAGCATATGTTTCCATCTTGGTGTCTTTCGTATCCAGGGTTAAGGACCGTTCAAAAAATGTAGCTTGCGCAAATTGGAGAAAACGCTGAGCTGTAAAAAACCGGGCAACATCTTCGGTACACGATATTGCTGGGGATTGGCTAAATCAACCAACAAGCGGTGGTCGATGATTGGCCAGTAAGGAAAATCTAGGCTTGTGGATGGATAAGCCCTTGCAAAATATCTGCTCCATCAGGTGTATGTAAAAGTGCGACCATTGAAGGGGGCTATGATTTGTCCAATTTATTATACCAAAATTTATTTGGGCAACATATCGGCCGGGCAGCGACGTTTCTTCATTTGGAGAATGGCAATAATACTAGTTACCACGATTTTCTTAAACTGACTGGACGGTTCGCAAATTCACTGGATCGACTAGGCTTAAACCCCGGAGACCGGGTTGCAGTTCAGATCGATAAATCACCCGAAGCCTTGGCTGTTTATGCCGCTTGTGTTCAGGCTGGGTTGGTATTTCTTCCGTTAAACACAGGCTATACACCTGACGAAATTGATTATTTTCTAACAGATAGTGATGCAGCTCTTTTAATTTGCAGTCCTACAAAAAAACTAGGATTGGAGCCAGTTGCCAGAAAATCCGGAACAATATTAGAAACTCTTGGTGACGATGGATCAGGGTCATTCACTGAAATAGCAGCCCAAATGCCTGACGAATTCACAACCGTAGATCGTGAGGTAAACGATCTGGCAGCGCTTCTATATACTTCCGGTACAACCGGGCAATCAAAGGGGGCGATGCTTACGCAGAATAATCTGTTATCCAACGCGTTGGTTTTAGCAAATATCTGGCGGTTTACCGATAAAGATATACTGCTCCACGCTTTGCCAATTTTCCATACCCATGGGTTGTTTGTAGCCACCAATGTCACCCTGGTCGCCGGCGGCTCGATGATCCTGTTGCCCCGGTTCGACTTGGATTCCATGATAAAAACCCTACCACGCGCAACAACTCTTATGGGTGTGCCGACGTTCTACACAAGATTATTGGAAGACACGAGATTTAGCGAAACTTTGACGCGGCATATGCGATTGTTCGTTTCCGGTAGCGCACCGCTACTTGCAGAAACACATACCCGGTTTCAAGAACGAACTGGCCACAATATTCTAGAGCGATATGGGATGACTGAAACCAGCATGAACACCTCAAATCCATTAGATGGGGAACGTCGTCCGGGGACAGTGGGGTTCCCATTACCGGGTGTGGAACTGAAAATTACTGATGCGAAAACCACTTCGCCTTTGCCAGCAGGTAAGATTGGTCAGATCGAAGTGCGTGGGCCAAACGTGTTCAGGGGTTATTGGCAAATGCCTGAAAAAACCGCCGAGGAATTTACCGACAATGGGTATTTCATTACTGGAGATTTGGGCCGGGTTGATCAGGACGGATACCTTCACATTGTCGGGCGCGACAAAGATATGATCATTTCTGGCGGGTATAATATTTATCCAAAAGAGATTGAGCAAGCGATCGACCTACAGCCCGGAGTGTTGGAGAGCGCAGTGATCGGCTTGCCGGACAAAGATCTGGGCGAAGCTGTAATTGGTATACTGGTTGCAGAGGCTGAGGTAAAACTCAACCTGGCCCGGATCAGCAACGCATTGGAAAAATCTCTGGCCCGATACAAACTACCACGAATATTGTTGGTGGTTTCTGAACTCCCACGAAACACAATGGGAAAAGTTCAAAAAAACCGCCTGCGGGAAGAACACAAAGATGTGAAATAATACGGGTTTTGGCAGCCTTATTGGCCAATAAAACAAGAAATTTGGTATTTAGTTTGCTATCCGAAACAAAATAGGATCACCTTGCAAAATAATAGGGAGAAAAAACATGAAAAAGATTTCACTAATGGCGTCCAGCGCTGCTCTGGCTTTGGCCGCATCTGCGTCTATGTCATATGCTCAAGGCAAAGTTACTCTGTACTGTAGCGCTCAGGAAGACTGGTGCCAGTTGATGGCTCGCGGTTTCGAAGAAGAGACCGGAACCAAAGTCAACATGACCCGCAAAAGTTCTGGCGAAACATTCGCGCAGATCAAGGCCGAAGCCTCCAATCCAAAAGGCGATGTCTGGTGGGGCGGTACCGGGGATCCGCATCTGCAAGCTGCCGAAGAAGGTCTGACAGCTGCCTACGTGTCACCGATGCGTAGCGAATTGAACGACTGGGCGATTTCGCAGGCCACGTCTGCGAATGATAAAACCATCGGTATTTATTCTGGTGCACTGGGCTACGGTTATAACACCGAACTGCTGGAAGCCGCTGGATTGCCAGAGCCGCAGTGCTGGCGCGATTTGCTCAAGCCTGAATACAAAGGCCACGTTCAGATGGCGAACCCGAATTCGTCGGGCACAGCGTATACAACACTTGCCACGATCGTTCAGCTGTTTGGTGAAGACGAGGGTTTCGAATTCATGAAGTCTCTGCACGCCAATATCAACCAGTACACCAAATCTGGTTCCGCCCCGATTAAGGCAGCTGCGCGTGGTGAGAATACAATCGGTATCGTATTCATGCACGACGCTGTGAAGCAGGCTGTGTCCGGTTTCCCGATAAAAGTTGTTGCACCTTGTGAAGGTACCGGATTTGAAATTGGATCTATGTCGATCATCGAAGGCGGCCGCAATCCTGAGAACGCGCAAGCGTTTTATGACTGGGCGCTAACAGCTGACGTTCAGTCCATGGCCCTTGAAGTGAAAGCATTCCAGGTGCCATCTAACAAAGGTGCAGAAACCTCGCCAAGTGCACCAGATCTCGCCTCAATCAAGCTGATTGACTACGATTTCGCACTTTATGGTTCCAGCGCCGAACGAAAGCGCCTGTTGCAAAAGTGGGACGAAGAAGTATCGGTTCTGCCTCAGTAAAACGAAGTGCGAACAGTATCTTCTGAGAATACGACCCATCCGACTTTGATTTTCTGGATCATTGCCGGGTGGGTCGGCTTTTTAATCCTCCCATGGTATGGGATCGAGGACGGGTTTTTCACGTTCGATTGGCTGTTCGACGGCTACCCAACAGACACAGATTACGCCCCGGCGGCATTTATTGTGGGGCAGGGTAAAAAACTATGGCTCTTACCCCTTTTGATACCTCTAATTGCTGTATTATTTGCTTTAAAACGCCCAAAATCTGACCCGCTCTTTGCCAAGATACTGATTGCGGTTGGCGCGTTTGGGTTTAGTTGGCTCCTTATTCAGGGTTTCAGTATTGGTCTGCGCGGCTGGCAATTTGGCTGGCTGGAAGCACTGTTTGGTCCGCTTGGTGACCGCCAGTTCGGTATGGGGTTTGGTGCCATGCTGGTGGCAAGCGGCTTTCTTTTCATATTCGCCCAAGGCATTGCAGCGCGAGGCGTAATCAACGGCGATGTTTTTGTTGTCAGTACCATATCGCTGGTGGTGACCATCGTGACAATCTTCGTATTTTTTCCCATAGCTCGGTTGCTGATCGCGGCCTTCATCACCGAGGAAGGCAACTATTCAATCTCAATATTTGCGTCCAAGTTTTTTGATGACCGAATATGGGGACTTAAATGTCTGACTTCGGGTGTTAAATGTGGCGTGGCTTGGAATTCCTTGTTTTTGGCAATTGTTGTTGGTTTTTTGTCTACGTCACTGGGGTTGGTATTTGCCCTCGTCGTTACCCGGTCGCGCTTTAAATATAAGTCGAAATTGCGGGCGCTGACGGTTTTACCCATCATCACCCCGCCGTTTGTTATCGGTCTGGCGTTGATCTTATTGTTCGGCCAGTCCGGCACCATCACCACCTTTTTTGCGGACCTTTTTGGCGTTCAGCCCACACGCTGGATGTATGGATTACCGGGGCTTTTGATCGCGCAGACACTGGCTTTTACGCCGATTGCTTTTTTGGTTCTGATCGGCGTGGTTGAAGGCGTTAGCCCGTCGATGGAGGAAGCAGCCCAAACCTTGCGTGCCGGGAAATGGGAAGTGTTTCGTACCGTATCCTTACCGCTAATGAGGCCTGGGTTAGCCAATGCCTTTTTACTTGGGTTTATTGAAAGCATGGCCGATTTTGGCAACCCGCTGGTGCTTGGTGGCAATTATGATGTCCTGTCCACCGACATCTTTTTTGCAATCGTTGGTGCGCAATATGATCAGGGCAGGGCGGCCGTTCTGGCGATGGTATTGCTGACATTCACCCTAGCGGCGTTTTATGCACAGCGGTTCTGGTTGGGTAAAAAATCCTACACCTCGGTGTCGGGGAAAGGCGATTCCGGCGTCCATCCAATGATGCCCCGCCGGCTCGCCTATCCTGTATATTTTATCGCTGCCATTTGGGCTGGGTTTACCATCGTCATTTATATGATGATTGTTGCCGGGTCATTTGTGGAAATCTGGGGTGTGAATAACACCGTTACGATCAAACATTATCTGACCGCATTTTCGATAAACTTTGAAGAATCCGGCGTGCGCCGCTGGACCGGATCGGCTTGGAGTAGTTTCTGGACGACAATGAAAATTGCGGTTGCCGCAGCGCCGCTTACGGCTGCCCTTGGGCTGGTTACGGCCTATCTTCTGACACGGCAAAATTTTAGGGGAAAAAACGCGTTTGAGTTTGGTACAATGCTTAGCTTCGCAATTCCGGGCACCGTGATTGGTGTAAGCTATATTCTGGCATTCAACGTGCCGCCGATCGAGCTAACCGGCACCGGGGTTATCCTGATTATCAGCTTTATTTTCCGCAACATGCCGGTTGGGGTGCGGGCAGGGATTGCCAGCATGTCACAGCTTGACAAGAGCCTGGATGAAGCATCGCTCACACTGGGGGCTAACAGTTGGCAAACCTTCCGACGGGTCATATTACCTCTGTTAAGGCCGGCTATTCTTGCTGCGCTCGTTTACAGTTTCGTCCGCGCGATGACAGCGATTTCAGCGGTGATCTTTCTGGTGTCAGCTGAATATAATATGGCGACGGCCTATATCATCGGGCGGGTTGAAAATAACGACTATGGGTTGGCAATTGCCTATTCAACAACGCTGATCGTGGTGATGCTAACAGCCGTTGGTTTGCTGCAATTTCTGGTTGGCCGTACACAGCTGGGTCGGCGCGGCGGCGTTGGCGTGACTGCACATTAAGGGGACCAAATGGCTGAAATGTTGAAAAATTCCAAAGCTGCCTCGGTATCATTCCAAAATGTCACCAAGGTATACGGTAAGACTGTAATCGCGGTAGACGATATTTCGCTTGAAATTGAGCCTGGAAAACTGGTGACTTTGCTGGGTCCGTCCGGGTGTGGGAAGACGACAACTTTGCGTATGATAGCCGGCTTGGAAATGGCGACTAAGGGCAAGATATTTATCGGTGACAGAGACGTAACGACGCTGCCCGCCACTGACCGTGATGTGTCGATGGTTTTCCAATCCTACGCGCTATTTCCCCATATGTCGGTACTGGAAAACGTATCTTACGGATTAAAGTATTCGGGTTTTGAGAAAGAAGAAACCCGCACCCGGGCCTTGGCCGGGCTCGAATTGGTTGGTCTGAATGGCTACGATAGCCGTCTGCCAAGTGAGCTGTCAGGCGGTCAACAGCAACGTGTGGCCGTGGCCCGCGCGCTGGTTTTGGAACCCCAAGTGTTGCTGTTCGACGAACCATTGTCTAATCTTGACGCCAAACTGCGACGGCAAGTACGGCAGGACATCCGCGACATCCAACAGAACCTTGGACTGACGGTGGTTTACGTAACCCACGATCAGGAAGAGGCATTAGCGGTATCTGATCGCATCATCGTCATGAGAAACGCCGAAATTGCGCAGGAAGGTACCCCGCGAGAATTGTACGAAGAACCGGTTGATCTGTTTGTGGCGGATTTTATCGGCGAAGCAAACCTGATCCCCTGCCAGATTGTCAGTGTCAAAAGCGGCAAGGCTACTATTTCGGTTGGCAACCTAAAGATTTCATTGGACTCGCGGGGGATGAAACCCGGACCGGCAATGGTGGCCGTGCGCCCGAGTCGTGTCAGCCTGTCCGGGAAATCAACCAGCACCACCTTGCCAGCAAAAATTCTGAAATCAACTTTCGTCGGAAATCACATGGAATACACCGTAGAAGCCGAGTTCGGGACAATATTTGCGGTTTCTGGAGATGTAACCAAGCCATTTGAAGCGGGTCAGGATGTAGGGTTAGGATTTGCAAAATCCGGGCCGGTTTTGTTACCGTCGGATTAGAGCATTCTGAGCTACCTCAGCTCGTACCAGGCTTGAAATTCTACCAATCCTATCTGGCGGCTAGTTGAGTGCTGCAACCTGAGCAACGTCGATAACAATGGCTAAATTCCAGAACTGTACCAACTGTTGCTCGTGCACCGAATATTCTTTCGGGCTATTACCTACCAACCGCTCTACTCGAAACCCAAAACGCTCAAACCCGCTGTCGGGGAGGGTGGTCAGAATAATCGGTGTGACACCCCGCTCTAACGCCGCTGCGGCCAATTTGAATGCCGCAAGGCTGCAATCAGCTAACCGTTCAGTCACCTTAATACCAATATAAGAACTCCCGGAATCGGCGCTGTCCCAAAGAGAATTGGACGGGGTCACGCTATTGTCGCCGGCATTCGAATCCAGATTTGAAACTTCATTGGGTTCAGTTTCAAAAACTAAACTATCCAATTCAATTGGTTCATCAGGTGTAATACGAGAAATTACATCCAGCCAAAACTCTTCGCTCATTTATCCATCCCTCCATCAATAATTTTTGCTGCATCAATGGTCCCGAGCGTTGGTAATTCTACGGCATTCAGTTTGTCGCGTATATCAGCGGCTTTCCCACTATCCAAACAGGCTAGAACTTCCCTCTCTAGCTGCAGGAATTCTGTTGCCAATACAATTACAGCCAATTCCCGATCCGCGGCAGCCCGGGCGCGCCTTTCCTGATCGTCCATGAACGGCGCAGTCTGGGGAATGAAAATAGAAGGTATCTTGTGATACAAAATCTCATGGAAGGAATTATAACCAACCGCTGAAACTACGAGATCTGCTGATTGGCACAAAGCCAGCGCATTTTGCGTTTTAACAATCCGCGTGTTTTTCCACCTAAAAAGACTGGGCGAAATCTTGGAACTCGGCCACACTAAAACAAGATGAAGACATTTGGGTCTCCGCTCCAATAAAGCACATAAAGTGTGTATTTGCGCAGTACGGTCGGCCGCGACCCCGCCACCTAGCATTGTTACAACCAGTTCATCAAACTCTTGGCCTAAATTGGTTTTCAACCGGGCTCGAGTATCGAGTATGCTTTTTTCGGATAAAATTGATTGTTGGACAATTGGCCCAACGTGGGAAACCTTTTCCCCATAAGAATAAGCTGCGTTCAGTTCGTCGAACGCTTCATTTGGAACAATAACTTTCTGAAATGCCTTTTCCCGATCCAGAGTTGACTGTTTGATCTGCCCTGAACGCCACAGTCCGCGCCTTATCCATGTCGCGTTCAGCGACTTTTCCATGATGATCCGATAGATTGAATCAAACACATAACCGCCGTCAAATACCAGTTTTTCTCCGACCTGAAGTGAGGACCTAAGCCTAAGGTAATTGACCAGATCGTTCGCATATTCGTCCGTATGGTTCTGGCTTTTTGAGACAAGTGGTAGGCTTGAAAACCCGCTGTTTCGTATCAAGTTTATACAGCTCGGAAAGGCAGCAAAATAGCAATTGTCCGAGTTCGGTAATGCAGATGCAACCAATGAACAACGCTGAGCATGCCCAAGCCCATTTCCATTTGTAGGGATAAATACCGTACTGGTCTTCGCTTTTGGTTTTTTAGCCGCCTTGTTCGAGGTAGGTAATCCCAAAGCAACTTCAAGCCGTTCCGCTGAGTTCCCTTGCAGCCAAACATCGGTTTTAGATTGGCGGCCTATTTCACTTAAGTTTGCCAGAACCATCTGTTCCAGATAGTTAGATAGCGCTTGCAGGTCTTTCGGGCCGCGCAGTACAGGCGCACCGTTGGAAATGAATGCAGCATTGCTTGTGCAATCGATCACCGCTCCGCCGGATATTAATAGTTCTAAGGCAAAACTTGCCATCCGTTCTCCCGGAACTCCATCACCATAAAAAACAGCGATGTCAGCGGCCTTCGCAAATGTTGCCGGGGACAAATCCACGAGACCAAATACTGAAATCTCAGAATATTGAGATTTCCGAATTGTTTCCTTGCCCTTGCCTGACATAATTACGTTTAAGTGAAAGCCAGACAAATAATTTAATGCCCCCAAAACAGGCAGCGTCATCGGCTCATCTAGCCACTCTGATGGTAAGAACAAAAATAGCTCTGGTCGAGCGTTGGGTTTTGTGTCGCTGTTTGATCCCGTTCCCATCATTGGCGCAATTGAAGAATTTAGTATTGGCGTTTTCTGTATCTCATTTAGGTCAATTACATTTGCCTCCCTACCCAAAGCAAATGCGATTCTTGAGGATACAGAAATTAGAGCCTGATAGTCTTGGAACCGTCCAACCGCAGAAACTGAAACATCTGTACCCAGCTGATACGACTGAAGCGCCATTAAGGTTTCGTCGGTAATTGTTTCTGCGCCAATAATGATCAACCCAGTCACCGTGGCTTTTTCGATGTCTGTTAAAAATGGTGCAACTTCATATTTTTGGAAGCGACCAATTTCCTTTGGCACTGTTCTTTCATCAATTGCCACATTATGGCCGCGGCTTGATAGTTGAGAAGCAAACAGGATCTTGGAATCAAACGATTTTGCGTTACGCTTTCCGGCATCAATGACTATCATGCCGGGATTCCTTGCGATTTATCTAATACTCTAAGAAAATATTCTTTAAACGTGTTAGCTGAAAAATTTTCTAGATACTTTTGCGCTTTGGCCACTTGATATTGATATAGTTTTGGGGCCGCGATAAAATTACTGATTATACCGTCGACCTCATTTGGGAGTGCTGATAATACAGCACCATGAAATGCGCTTGCGGTTTCAGGGTCGGATATTACAACTTTTCCAGCGGCTAATGCCTCTGCCAGAACACGGCCAAAACTTTCACGCCATGTAGGTGCTGTATAATAAACCATAAAATCAATCATTTCGAAAAAATGTGCTACGTCAAGCGATTGGAACGGCAACATTTCCCAATGGGGACGGACCAGTTTATCTTGCAAAAACAACTCGGCACCTAATATTACGTTACTTTGCGCATAGGAAGGAAAGCACAGGTCCATGTCAGCTGCATTTGGAAACTTTTCAAGACCTGGGCGCGAATGGCGACCCCGACGATCCGTTGGCGTAGCAGTAGGTTCTAACATCGGGAAATCACATATATTGAACCAGTCGTCTTCCAATATTTGCCAAACATCAAATTGTGGATGCAGTAGCATCCATTCTTCAACTTTGGAACGGTTGAATGGTGAAATAGGTGCAATTGATTTTTGCAAAGCAAGGGTGGAACGATCAATATTGGTTAAACATTTTGCCACATCAAATGCTTCAACTTGCCCCGGGCGCATGAAATTTTCATGGGTAATAGTGATCAAATGTTTGGTTATAATCTTGCTTTCCAACCGATCCTGGAATTTCAGGAATGAAGGATTATGAAGCAATACAACATCTGCGCTTATTGTCGGCGCATCCCAGATAATCGTCAGCCCGAGTTCACGCAGCGCGTCTCTGATTTGTGGTGCGACTGACTTACCGCTGAACATCTTCGATGAAATGGCATGAACACTAACACGACCAATTTGGCTTACTACCTTTAGCTCACTCGCAATGGCCGAAGATGTTCCGCCTGGAAATCGCGGGTCAATAACATATGAAATACTAGTTTGGTGGCGCATTCTTTGACCGCTTTTTGCCGCTAGTATATCGGAGTAGAATTAGGAACAAGCCCCTGAGTGACCGCGCCGGATTGGGCAGAAAGGCACTCAATAATGCCACCGTTCACACCTTCTGAGAAGGAACGAAGTTCTTGGGCTAGTGGGTCGCCGCCGTCCATAATCTCGGGATTGGATTGCAGGTATCGCAACAATGCCCCGCAATCCTTAGCCAGGATCAATTGCTCAATAACCTGCAACTGCTGTAAATTGTACGCAGCGTTTGCACCTGGCGCCCCTGCTATAAACATAAGCGCGGTAATCACGGCAGTTAGTTTTGAATTAGGCATCGGATAACCTTTTGGTGTCAGATGGTCTGGACCAACTGTAAAATGAATGCTCAGCTTTACGCATCTATAAATGATCTCCACGGCGAAGGCTTTGCAGCAACCTGTTTTGCAAGTTAGTAATGGCCGGATCTTGTGTAGCTGAACGGCTGGTTGAACGGGGGGCAGAACGGGACGAAGATTTTCCTGCAAGCCAAACTTCGATTGTCCCAACCGGTGGTGAGGGTCGATAATCGGTAAAATCGCGTGCTGCGCCGTCAACAGCAGCAGCAAGCATCCCGGCAGCTTCTGCGTCGCTTGAATGATAATAGCGCACATGATTATTGCTGACAGTAAATCCAACGCGCTTGGGCGGATTGACCGAAAATCCAGTATCGCTTAGCGCAGAAGCAAACGCATTAAGTTTGTCTTCTGCAAGGCTGGAAGGTGCTCGTAAATGGATCGAATAATTGCCAGAAAGAGCTAAAATGACGCTGGTATCCTCGGGGGGTGCAACTGGATCTTGGATTGCCAAAGGCAAGTCTGTTATGGGCGGTTTCGGCGTCAAATTCAAAGCAGTCATTTTGTTGCCAGTTTCAAATTTTTCCGGCAGCAAAACTTCTGTTACCTCTGGCCTAACTGTATTCGAAAGCCCGACAATTTCCAACGGTGTCACGAAAGCGGATAATGGCTCAGGAATACTCGCTGGCAAGTCATAAATTGCGGGGTTCAAAGATATTGCCGCTATGGTTTGTGGCTTCCACGCAGCGATAGGCGCAGCGATTCCAAAAGCCAATACCGGTGGTGCTTCTGGTGCCAATACATTCGTGATCAAAGGGGAAATGCTCATCGTGTCGGGCGCATTTTCAATCAGTCGCGGTATTTGGGCTGGGATCGTGTCTGCGCTGTTTACAGCTGGGAAACCGCTCAGATTGCTGGGCTTTGTTACTGCTGAAAACTCCAGAGAGTTGCTCATCTGCGCATCCGCCGGAAACGTGTCTTGCCTATTTCCAATATCTGAGACTGATAAGGAAACCTTTGGTGACACTCTGAAATCATTCGTCGAAAAGGAAATATTAAGGTCTGTAGGAAAAACTGGTTTGTTTTCGATTCCAAGAGGCGAAGGAAGCGATGGGGATGTTTGGCTGGCAAATTGATCATTCTCAAGCGATCCAAATGCTGAGATTCCGTCGAATACTTGGGCCGGTAGTTCTACCGTTAATGCCAGTGACGTTGTTATCTCAGCCTGGTGTCCAAGACGAGGTGCTGATGAAATTTCCGGTCCGATGAATGCTACTACCGCGCCGTTAATAGCGTTGGTGGCCAGGTTGCGAAACGGGCCAGGTAAAACCACGCCGGCGATTAGTATAACGCCGACAATCGCCGAATAGTGTACAAGACCAAAACGTCGCTTTTTATCCTCTGCTACTACTTCATCTTCATCAATAACAGGCGCGGCGGGCGTAACGGTTCCTTCATTTTGGGACTTTAAAGACGTTGCCAGCCCTGAAAACGCGCCCCGAACAACATCTTTGTAAGGTTGCGTAAGCCCTTCGGGGGCTGGCAATGCTTTGCTGGAATTGTTCGGACGGCGTTCGCCAATAATCTGTTCGCGACGTGCTGTCGCCTTGGCGATCCGGTCATTCCAATTTGCAGTCGTCAGTATATCTTCAATACTTGGGGCTTGGTTGGATGTAGGATCACCAACCGCAGATTCCGAGGTAGTTTGGTCCAGCGATGAATTGTCTTCGGAGGCATTCAGGGAGCTTTGCGATTTAGCCTGTATTATGCGCTTTGAAAGCGCTTTTTCCCGTTCTACCCTTGCATTGGCAAGCCGTTCATTCCAGTTGGCAGAACCCAGAATAAATTCTGCGCCCGAAGGCGGTTCTTCAACATCGGAAACTGATGCGGCATCGCCGGGCTTTTTATCCATTCCCCCCCCAGGGTTCAGCGGGGGATATTTTCAAGAAATTTCCTCATCGAAAAAGTATGCTGAAATCAAATTATTCCCGCATATTCTTCGGTAGAAAACGAAAGGCCCCCGCCAGAAATCGTCTACTTGAGTCGCACCGTCTATATCACAGGCGATGGGTTGTGGCAGTACAATCGTCCAAAATTTTTCGGTTAGGCATTATTGTTCTTGTGTGAAAATTTGTCTAAATTGTTAAACCCCGCCAGTGTTTGTTGGGCTTATGTGGTATAATTGAAAAAATTGCATTTTTTTGGATCAATTGCCGCACCGTTGATATGTAAAGTGGTGCAACGCTACTTAAATACGTTGGTGCTAAATTGGCTCAAATTTCATTTAGGTCGCTGGAATTCGAAAACTAACTTGAATTCTTCGTTTTGTGAAAGAATTTGGCCGTTCAATCCAATAATAAGTAATGTCCTATGTTTAGATTATTAGACTAGTGTTTCGCCGGTTACTGAATCAAAGAAATGTATCTCTTCTGGTTGCGTTCCAAGGCGAATTTTACTGCCGTAACTTGGCGGACGGCGACCAGGGACAGTGGCAATAATTTCAAATCCCCCGATATCTAGATAGACCAGCGCTTCCGACCCTAAAGGTTCGACGATGTCTACGGTGCCTTCAAGCAATGCTGGCATATCATCGGCAACGGGTTTTAGTTCACTAGGCCGAATACCTACCGTAATCTTGGTAACTTCAGTTTTCAACCTGAACGGAATAGTGGGCCCTGCGTCCAACAAAACTCCTTCCGGAGTTTGTCTGCCTGTCAACATGTTCATCGATGGTGCGCCAATGAATTGGGCGACGAACATGTTGTTTGGATTTTCGTAAACTTGCGAAGGAGTGCCAACCTGTTGAATATAACCTTCTTTCATGATCACAATCCTGTCCGCCAATGTCATGGCTTCAACCTGATCATGGGTCACAAAAATAATTGTTGTGCCGACGTCTTTGTGTAGTTTTTTGATCTCAAGCCGCATTTTAGCGCGTAACTGCGCGTCCAGATTTGACAGGGGTTCATCAAACAAAAACACCGACGGATCGCGCACCATTGCGCGTCCGATTGCAACACGTTGGCGTTGCCCTCCCGATAATTGTGCCGGGCGACGATCAAGCAAATCTGTCATGCTCAGCAAGGTTGCAACCTGTTCAATTCGGGCCTCTTTGTCGGCTTTCGACATCTTTGATGTCCGCAACCCAAATCCGATATTCTTACGCACCGACATATGCGGATAGATCGCGTAATTCTGAAACACCATGGCGATGTTACGCTCTTTTGGTTCCAGATTATTGACGACTTTGTCACCGATCAGAATTTCTCCGGCGGTTACTTCATCCAGCCCGGCCAACAGACGCAGAGTGGTTGATTTTCCACAGCCAGAGGGGCCGACGAATACTACGAATTCACCGTCCTGTACGGCCAGATCGATGCCGTGCAGAACCTCAGTTTTGCCAAATGCTTTTACAAGGCCTTTGAATTCAACGGTTGCCACTTAAGCCTCTCCCTTATTCGTTTTCAGACCGTCAAAAGCATGTTGAAGTGCTTTGGCAGCTTGTTGGTGATTTGCAGCGTTGTTTGCCGACTGGCTTTTTAGCTTAGCCAGAGTTTCGCGATACACTGTGATCGCGGCCTGCATTGGGGCCTTGGCCGGGCCGCCAAAACGATCCCGAACGGCAACAAAGTTTTCGGCTGTCACCGCCTGCACAAAGTCGGTTTCGGATAGTGATGATTGTTTGCCCACTTCAGCGCCAAAAGCCGAGCAGAAAGCAGCGTAACCACTTACAAGCGGTGTGCCAGCTTCAATCACAGAGCGCGACGTGATAGCTGCGATTTCATGGGCCTGACGAAAGGACAATCCTTCATAACGCACCAGCGTATCGGCCAATTCGGTAACTGTGATACAGCTGGCGTCAATATTGGCAGCCACGTTTTTCGCGTTGATCGAGAGGGCAGGGATAAGGGCCGCGAGCAATTCAAGCACCCGCGCGCCACTTTCAAATGAACTGTACCCGGCCTGCTGAATTTCGCCTTCGCTGTCGTTCATGTCCGTAAACGGTGTGTTATGCATGGTGTTAACAATGGTATCGCATCGCCCGACGGTCAGTGATGATAGAAGTCGCAGATGTTCAATCGGTACCGGGTTGCGTTTTTGCGGCATAATAGAACTAATCTGAACAAAGCTGTTGGGCACGTATAGCTGGCCAACTTCAAACGCGCTCCAGAATTGGAAATCCTGCACTAATCTGCCCAGATGCAGGAAGGTTAATTTGATCGCTGAATAAAGGGCCGTCACATAGTCAACAGCCGCAATGCAGGAATAGGAATTTTGCAACGGGGCCTCGAACCCAAGCAGTTCTGCCATGCGATGTCGATCAATTGGGAAACCCGATGTTGTAATGGCCGCTGCCCCCATTGGGCATTTTTGCAGTTGCTCACGGGTGGCGTGCAGGCGCTCCAGATCACGCAGAAAAACTTCGGTGGCGGCCGCCAAATAGTGGCCGAATGTGCTGGGCTGCGCCGGCTGCCCGTGGGTGTAGGCTACAATCAAAGTTGCCTGTTCGCGCTCGGTTGTGTCAATCAGGGCCTTTGCTAAACCGTGGCCCAGTTCCAATAACCCATCCAATCGTTTGGTCAAAACCATCTTGAAAACCGTGTGGTCCATGTCGTTGCGACTGCGCGCAGTATGCAGCGCCCCAGCCAGATCTGGCCCAATACGATTTTTCAGTTCAGCTTCGACCAGGAAAAAGTAGTCCTCATGTTCACCAGTGTAAGTTAGCGCCGGAATGTCGATATTTTTGTCAATATCGTGCAAGGCGGCAGCGATCATTGCGGCATCGGGTGCGCTGAGAATTCGGGTCTCAGCAAGCATAACCAAATGTGCCAGGTTAATAGCCCGAACCGCACCGGTGAAATGTTCCTTAGCACCTTCAAATAGTGGGGCCAAAACCGTGTTTTTATAGGTTGGGTCTGGAAATGTTGTCTTGTCGCTCAACCTTTCAGTCCCGTCATAACCACACCACGGATGATGTAACGTTGGAATACCAAAAACACGATCAGCGTCGGGATTGTAGCCAGTGCAGCACCCGTCATTATCAGCTCCCACTCAACGCTTTGTTCAACGCTAAACGTGGTTAGTCCGACTGGTAAAGTATATAAATCTGGGCTGTTGGTGACGATCAGCGGCCAGATAAACGCCGTCCAGTTTCCAAGGAAAATGAAGATCGCTAATGCGGATATGGCTGGTGTGACAAGTGGCATGGCCACGCTCCACCAGATTTGAAATTCGTTCAGCCCGTCGATACGTGCAGCCTCAAGAAAATCGTCTGGTACGCTTTCAAAAAACTGCTTCATCAGAAAGGTACCAAACGCTGTCATCACGCCGGGGAACATGATCCCCCAATAGCTATTCAACCAGCCAAAATC
>CAZRHV010000049.1:0-15712 GCA_964599985.1 uncultured Marinosulfonomonas sp.
ACGTGTTCACGCCGGGGCTGTATATGTTGGAAACCAACAACATGCCGATCCTGACCACGTTGCAAAACTGGGATCATGGTTTCAAAAGCCCGTTCAAATCGGAAATTTATTTCGTTAACACCACCCGGTTTGGCAATCTGAAATGGGGCACCAAGAACCCGATCATAGCGCGCGACCCTGAATTTGGCCCGGTGCGCCTGCGCGCCTATGGAACCTATACTACCAAGGTTGCCGATGCGGCCCGGTTCCTGACCGAGATTGTCGGAACTGATGGTGAGTTTACCATGGATGAGATCAGCTATCAGATCCGCAATATCATTGTGCAGGAATTTTCCCGCGTCATATCATCCAGCGGTATTCCGGTTCTGGACATGGCCGCCAATACCGGCGATCTGGCCAAGCTGGTGGCCACCCGGATTTCAGAAACCCTGTCACAATACGGGCTGACCATGCCCGAACTGTATATCGAAAATATCAGCCTGCCCGAGGCCGTGGAAGCGGCGCTGGACAAGCGCACCTCCATGGGGCTGGCCGGTGATCTGGGCCGGTTCACCCAATATTCCACCGCCGAAGCCATGACGGCAGCCGCCCGCAACCCAGGCGGCGGCGGTGGTTTGGGTGCAGGGCTGGGCGCCGGAATGGGCATGGCCATGGCCGGACAAATGGCCGGCCAGCTTGGCCCATGGGGGGCAGCGCCTGCGGCCCCTGCCCCGCAAGCGCCACCACCGCCACCGGTGGAAAAGGTTTGGCATGTGGCCAAAAGTGGCGAGACCAAGGGGCCCTATTCCAAGGCCAAGCTGGGGCGCATGGCCGGTGATGGCAGCCTTGAACGGGAAACCTATGTCTGGACCCCGGGTCAGGATGGCTGGTTGAAAGCCGAGGATGTCATGGAACTGGCGCAGCTGTTTACCGTGATGCCCCCCCCAAGCCCTGAAAGTTGAACAGGGGACGGTTAAAATGGTTGCCAAGGAATACCGGTTTCCCTGTAACACCTGCGGGGCGGATCTGCGGTTTGCCCCGGATCAAGGCGAGTTGGTCTGCGATTTCTGTGGTAACGTACAAGAGATCGGATCTGACTTTTTTCCTGTAACCCCGATAAATGAACTGGATTATCGCACCGCACTTGATGCCAGCCTACCGGATATGGAAATTGAAGAAATCCGGGTGGTTACCTGCCCCAATTGCGGGGCTCAGTTTGAGTTTGATACCGCGACCCATGCCGCCGAATGCCCATTCTGCGCAACACCGATTGTAACCGATACCGGTGTACAAAGGCAGATTAAGCCACGGGGGTTATTGCCTTTTTCCCTGTCGGAAAGGGACGGCCGCAAGGCTATGACAAATTGGCTGGGCGGGCTTTGGTTTGCCCCCAACGGTTTGCAGAAATATGCCCGAAAGGGCCGCCGTCTGGAGGGAATATACGTGCCTTACTGGACCTATGACGCCGACACGAAAAGCAATTACCGTGGCCAGCGGGGTACAGTTTACTATGAAACCCGCACCGTACGACGCAGCGGCAAAACGGTTCGGCAACGTGTGCAAAAAGTTCGTTGGCGCTCCAAATCCGGCCGGGTGGCGCGTTGGTTTGATGATGTTCTGGTACTTGGGTCTAAATCGCTGCCAAAAAAATTTACCGACGCGCTGCAACCCTGGGATTTGGCCGCGCTTGAACCTTACCAGCCAGAATATCTGGCTGGGTTTCGGGCTGAGGGTTACACCGTTGAAATTGCCGAAGGGTTTCGGGAAGCCCGCAAACAGATGGATCAAGTGATCCGGCGGGACGTAAAATTCAACATCGGCGGCGATCGGCAACGCATCCATGACATTCAGACTGACATCAGCAATGTGACTTTCAAGCACGTCCTTTTGCCGGTTTGGCTGGCCGCCTATAAATACCGTGGCCGCACTTATCGGTTCGTTGTAAATGGCCATACCGGCCGGGTTCAAGGTGAGCGGCCCTGGTCAGTTTGGAAAATCCTGTTTGCGGTAATCGTTGTGGCGATAATTGCCGCTGGAATTGGATATTTTGCGGCGATGCAGCAGCAGTGATGCTGTGATTTGAAAGGTTTTCGGTGATGCGGGCATTGGTGCAACGGGTAATGAGTGCGTCGGTTACGGTTGATAGTCGCGTCGTCGGACAAATAGAAACCGGTCTGCTGGTATTGGTTTGCGCGATGCAGGGGGATACCACCGCGCAAGCAAATGCACTTGCCTCAAGAATCTCAAAACTAAGAATATTTTCGGATGATACGGGGCGGATGAACCGTTCATTGGTTGACGTGGATGGCAGTGCATTGGTGGTTAGCCAGTTTACGCTGGCCGCCGATACAACACGGGGCAATCGTCCCGGATTTTCCACCGCCGCCTCGCCCGGTGAAGGATGCAGGCTATACGAATATTTCGCAGCTGAATTAGCAAAGTTGGGTGTTCCAGTTCAAACCGGCAAATTTGGGGCAGATATGGCTGTGGCACTGGTGAATGACGGGCCAGTGACGATCTGGATCGAGACCTAAGCTAAGGCCAATCTATCCTTCTTCATTTCATAAATATCCCCGCCAGAGGCGCAGCGATGCGACTAAAGCCCTTCAGGACGCCGCTGCCAATAGCGCGGCATTCCCCCCTGCCGCAGTAGTATCAATGCAGATATGGCGCTCAATCTGGCATCGTTCACCGAAATGACGCTCGGAAAACAAGGGTAAAATTGGGCCACTTCGCGATGCCAGCGCTATACGGGCGGTTGTCTGTTCCTGATCACTGCTCCAGAGGACCACACCATCAAAACCCGTCAATTCAGCAAGCGTAGGTAAAGGCAGAACACCGGTAATTGCGGCCTGACCTGTGGCACCGGGCGCGATGATTACCGGCGTGCAGCCATATTGCTCTGCAATCCGAGCCTGCATTTGGGCGTCTTCAATACTGGTGCCAAGGCAAAGTATAACCCCGCGTCCAAATGTTGTTAGTTGGTTGCTTTCCCCAGTCGGCCCATCCATTGCTCGGGTGCCAAGCAGGGTTCGTCGCGGATTACAGGTATCAATCAAGTTTTGAACCGCCGCAATATCCGCCGGATCACCTGCAACCGGCCTGGGGTGAAGCGTTTTTGAAGCGGTGAAACGCTCCACGTAGCTGGGGCCGCCTGCCTTTGGTCCGGTTCCCGAAAGCCCTTCACCACCAAAGGGTTGGCTGGCAACAACTGCTCCGATCTGATTGCGGTTAATATATATATTTCCGACGTTCAAACGTGCCGTGACCTGCGCAATCCGGTCATCAATGCGAGAGTGCATACCAAATGTCAGCCCATAGCCGCAGGCATTGATGTCGTCAGTAATTTGGCTAAGCTGATCCGCCTTAAAGGTCGCCACATGTAAAACCGGGCCAAATATTTCGCGTTTAATATCCGAAATACCAGTTACAGAAATTACCGCAGGACCAACAAAATGGCCGGTTTCGGGAACTGCCACCTGGTGCAATAACCGACTGTTTTCGTTGGAAGAGTTGATATGATCAAGAATGGCCGCTTGCGCCGGCGCGTCAATTATCGGCCCCAGATCACTGGCATATTCCCAAGGATCACCGACGCAAAGCTGGCCCATCGCGCCAAATAACATCTTCAGAAAATCGTCCGCCACATCTTCCTGAAGATATAGGATACGCAGGGCAGAACAGCGTTGACCCGCAGATTTGAACGCCGAATTGATAACATCCTGAACCGCCTGTTCCGGCAACGCGGTGCTATCAACGATCATCGCATTGATGCCGCCGGTCTCGGCAATCAGCGGCGCGCCGGCTGGTAAGGTATCGGCCATGGCTCGGTTGATCCTTTGGGCAGTATTGGTCGAGCCGGTAAAGCAGACGCCGCCCACCTTCGCGCTGGACGTTATTGCCGCCCCGACAACGCCGCCGTGACCCGGCAGCAATTGCAGGGATGCGTGCGGTACACCGGCATGGTGTAATAGTTTGGTGGCCAGGTACGCGATGATTGGTGTGGCTTCCGCAGGTTTTGCAAGCACTGCGTTTCCGGCGGCCAAAGCAGCGGCGATCTGGCCGCTGAATATTGCCAGCGGGAAGTTCCATGGCGAGATGCAGGATATTATGCCGCGCGCCTGCGACCCGGTGAGGCGTTCGCACTCGCCGGCGTAATAGCGCAGGAAATCCACGGCCTCGCGTAGCTCACTGACCGCGTCATCCGGGGTTTTTCCGGCTTCGCGGCAGAGTACAGCGAACAGTTCACCGCTGCTATCTTCGAACAGGTCTGAGGCTTTACGCAACGCGTTGGCGCGTATTTTTGGATCATCCGCCCACAGTTTTGCATTTGATATGGCCGCAGCGGCATCTTCAGCAGAGGCAAGGATTGCCGTTCCCACGATATCATCAGGATTGGCCGGGTTTGCAATCTGGTAGGTTTCGCGGCCCTTGGTTGGCGCGACCGTTAGCGGTTCTACGTGCCAGGTGGCGGATTTGTATGCGCCACGGGCTTTGTCCAATCGGACTACACTATCGGGGTCACTTAAGTCATACCCTTTTGAATTCACACGTAAATCACCGAACAGTTTATTCGGATCAATGATCGCTTTGCTGGTGGTGGACCTATCATTATCCAGTTCCACAAAAGGATCAGCGCATATGGTTTCTGCCGCTACTTCCTTTGATACAATCTGATTTACGAACGAGCTGTTCGCGCCGTTTTCCAGCAGACGGCGCACCAGATAGGCCAGCAGATCACGATGCGTTCCGACCGGCGCATAAATGCGGCATTTGGTGGCGTGCTTTTGCATGACCAGATCGTGCAATGCCTCACCCATGCCGTGCAGGCGCTGGAATTCAAATTTCTGCCCCGCGTCAGCCAGTTCCAGAATAGCCGTAACAGTATGGGCATTATGGGTGGCAAATTGGGGGTAAATGCGATCCGACATCGACAGCAGTTTTTGCGCACAGCAAATGTAGGATACATCGGTGGCTTCTTTACGCGAAAAAACCGGGAAACCTGCCAAACCCTCGACCTGGGCCTGTTTGATTTCGGTGTCCCAATAGGCACCTTTCACCAGCCGCACCATGATCCGGCGATCAAGCCGGGTGGCAAGCGCATATAGCCAATCAATGACCGGCGCGGCGCGTTTACCGTAGGCCTGTACCACAACGCCAAACCCATCCCAACCGGCCAGTTTCGGGTCGGACAAAACCGCTTCGATAATATCCAGTGACAGGTCCAGCCGATCTGCTTCTTCGGCGTCGATGTTCAGGCCCATACCTGCCTTGCTGGCCATTACCGCCAGTTCAGAGACCCGCGGCACAAGTTCGGCCATAACGCGGGCGCGTTGCGTATATTCATAACGCGGATGAATCGCGGATAGTTTGATCGAGATACCGGGGTTTTCGGCGATGTTCGTAGTGGTGCAAAGTGGGCCAAGCGCTTTGATCGATGCCGCATATTCACCGAAATTCTGCGTCGCATCTTTGGCGGTCAATGCCGCCTCACCCAACATGTCGTAGGAATAGGTAAACCCCTTGGCCTGTTGCCCCTGCCCCCTTTTTAAAGCCTCAGTTATGCTCTGCCCCAGTACAAACTGACGGCCCATTTCTTTCATCGCCTGCTGTACGGCGGTTCGGATTACCGGCTCACCCAGTCGCTTTATCACGCCTTTCAGGGAAGCCGCGATGCCCTGACCTTCTTTCAGCACTTTCCCGGTCAGCATCAAGGCCCAGGTCGATGCGTTGACCAGCGATGAACTGGATTTCCCCAAATGCTCGTTCCACGCCGACGGGGTGATTTTGTCGTCAATCAGATCGTCCATGGTTTGTGCATCCGGGACACGCAGCAAGGCCTCGGCCAGACACATCAGCGCTATACCTTCATCAGTGGACAGACCGTATTCGGCCAGGAACACCTCCATCATCCCGGGGTTTCCAGTGGCGCGGATATCGTTGACCAGTTGTATCGCACTGGCTTCGGTCCAGGCCCGGATTTCTTCTGGTACATTAGCGCTATGGCGCAAGTCACGCAGGACATCTGCGTCCCTTGCCAAATGGGCGTCGCGGATGTTTTGACGTAGCTGAGCTAAATCGGACATGTTTTAAATCCTTGCCAAATTACTGACACTAGCATAGCAAATATTCCACAGGCATATTGACTGTTTTTTTGGCCTAGTAGGTCTTTTTGCTTTCATTATACAAGGAGGCTAGAACTTATGACTGAATTTTTGTCTAATTTCGGGGTAATAGACCGATACGATCGGCAAATCCTTGAAATGCTAAGCAAAGAAGGACGCCTGCCGGTAACGGAGCTTGCCAAACGGGTTGGCCTGTCAAAAAGCCCCTGTCAGGTGCGGCTGAAACGCCTGCAACGCGACGGGTATATCAAGGGTTTTCGGGCCATAATTGACCCGGCCAAGATGCAGCTGGAACAGGTGGCATTCCTTGAGGTCAAACTGTCCGACACATCCGAACGCGCGCTATCAGAGTTCAACGACGCAGTGCAAAATCTGCCCGAAGTGGAACAGTGCCACATGATCGCCGGGGCGTTTGATTACCTGCTGAAAATCCGCACAACGGATATGAAAAGTTACCGCGCGGTGTTGGGGGAAAAGGTATCCTCCTTGCCCCATGTCGCCAGTACGTCGACACATGTTTCAATGCAGGCGGTCAAAGACATCGCCGGGTGATGGGCCGCTGGTTTAGTCTTCCCAACCGCTGACTGATTTGACTTCCAGGAATTCGTGCAGCCCCCAAACGCCGCCTTCGCGCCCGTTGCCGGATTGCCCGTAACCGCCAAAAGGCGCGCCATCGCCGCGAAAGTTACCGTTGATTTCGACCATACCCGAGCGCAGACGACGCGCCATGCGTTTGGCCCGGGTCATGTCGGAAGTCTGCACATAGTTGGTCAGACCATACACCGTGTCATTGGCCATCTTCACGGCTTCTTCCTCGGTATCAAATGCCAGTACGGACAGTACCGGCCCAAATATTTCTTCGCGCGCGATGGTCATATCCGGTGTCACATCGGCAAATACCGTCGGGCGCACGAAATAACCGCGATTGTGGCCTTCCGGACGACCAAGACCACCCGCCACCAAGCGCGCACCTTCGTCGATGCCGGTTTTGATCAGGTCCTGAATTTTGTTGAACTGAACTTCGGACACTACCGGGCCGATATGGCGGCCCTCTTTGCTGGCCAGATCGACTTTGGTTTTTTCAGCCGCATCCACAGCGCCAGCAACGACTTTATCATAAACGGGGCGCTGAACCATCATCCGGGTTGGTGCATTGCAGGACTGTCCGGTGTTGTTGAAACAGTGATAGGCGCCACGACTGCCAGCCTTATCATCGGCGTCTTCAAAGATGATATTTGCGCCCTTGCCGCCCAGTTCCAGACTGATGCGTTTAATCGTATCCGCCCCGGATTTTGAAATCAGTATCCCGGCGCGTGTAGATCCGGTGAATGAAATCATGTCCAGATCAGTATGTGCCGACATCTGGCTGCCAACACCGGGGCCATCGCCGTTCAACATGTTGAATACGCCTGCGGGCAGACCAGCTTCATGTACAATCTCCGCGAACAGATAGGACGAAAGTGGTGCAATTTCCGAAGGTTTCAGCACCATGGTACAGCCCGTCGCAATTGCTGGGGCAACCTTTAGCGCCACCTGATTCATCGGCCAGTTCCAGGGCGTGATCAGGCCGACTACTCCGACCGGTTCATGAAGAATGCGATCATTCGGAGCATGATCACCTAGCATTTGGTCAAACTCAAAAGATTTAAGAGCGGTTATCGTATCCTGAATGTGCCCAGTCCCGGCCCCAACCTGCGAAGAATTTGACAGATCAATTGGGGCGCCCATTTCCATCGACATCGCCGCGCCCATTTCGCCTGCGTGCTTAAGATATGTCGCCAGCAAAGATTCCAGCGCTTCAAGTCGCTCGGCCTTGCTGGACTGTCCCCAGCTTTCAAACGCCCGGTTGGCGGCAGCAACGGCTGCATCCGTATCGGCCTGCCCACCTAGTGAAATAACCGCGCAAACTTCTTCGGTTGAGGGATCAATAACGTCGCAGTCTTGTCCGGCAACCGGATCAACCCATGCGCCATCTATGTAAAATTTCCGCTTATCCAGCATGTCATCCACTCCTGATTTGAGAAAACAATAATCACTGGCGATAATTCCGCCGCTTTACGTAGCTTGCCGGTCTTCGAGGGGGTGGGTCAACCAGAATAAGGCAATCATCGGACTTGAAACCAATAATTTGATCAAAAATACTCCAACAGCGACACAGGTGTCGGTTTTGACGTTAACCAATCGGGATTATTTGGTTCAGAGAATCCCCGGCAGGTTCAGTTTGTTTTCTTTGGCGCAATCTATGGCATCTGCGTATCCGGCATCGGCGTGCCGCATAACGCCCGTCGCCGGATCATTCCAAAGCACACGGGAAATACGACGCGTAGCGTCATCGGTGCCATCTGCGCAGATCACCATTCCTGCATGCTGCGAAAAGCCCATACCAACGCCGCCACCGTGGTGCAACGACACCCAGGTCGCCCCGCTGGCAGTATTCAGCAGTGCGTTCAGCAGCGGCCAGTCAGACACGGCGTCCGAGCCATCCTTCATGCTTTCCGTTTCACGGTTCGGGCTGGCGACCGAACCGCTGTCCAGATGATCACGCCCAATTACCACCGGCGCGCTTAGTTCACCGCTTGCGACCATTTGATTGAACGCCAGACCAAGGCGATGACGCTGCCCCAGCCCAACCCAGCAAATACGCGCAGGCAAGCCCTGAAACGAAATGCGATCTCGGGCCATATCCAGCCATTTGTGCAGATGTTCGTCGTCGGGGATCAGTTCTTTCACTTTTGCATCGGTTTTATAAATATCCTCGGGATCACCCGAAAGCGCGCACCAACGGAACGGACCAACACCACGGCAAAATAGCGGGCGGATATAGGCGGGAACAAAACCGGGGAAATCAAAAGCGTTTTCCAGCCCTTCGTCCAACGCCACTTGACGGATGTTGTTGCCATAATCAAAAGTCGGAATACCGGCTTTGTGAAAATCAACCATCGCTGCTACATGGATTTTCATTGACGCTCGGGCGGCTTTTTCAACTGCTTTTGGATCGCTTTCGCGCATCGTCAGCCATTTTCCCATACCCCAGCCCTGCGGCAAATATCCGTTAATCGGATCATGGGCCGAGGTTTGATCGGTCACCATATCCGGGCGAATACCGCGCTTGACCAGTTCGGGAAAAATATCAGCAGCGTTGGCCAGCAGCCCCACCGATTTCGCTTCGCCAGCCTTGGTCCAGCGATCAATCATCGCTAACGCTTCATCCAGATTGTCGGTCTTTTCATCGACGTATTTCGTGCGCAGCCGAAAATCGATACTGTCAGGATTACATTCCACCGCAAGACAACAGGCCCCGGCCATCACCGCCGCCAGTGGCTGCGCGCCACCCATGCCGCCAAGCCCCGCCGTCAGTATCCATTTCCCGGTCAGATCGCCACCGTAATGCCGACGCCCGGCCTCGACAAAGGTCTCATATGTACCCTGAACGATGCCCTGAGTGCCGATATATATCCACGACCCGGCTGTCATCTGGCCATACATCATCAGGCCCTTTTTATCCAGCTCATTGAAGTGATCCCAGTTCGCCCAGTGCGGTACCAGATTGGAATTGGCGATCAATACACGGGGCGCATCAGTGTGGGTTTTGAATACGCCAACTGGTTTGCCGGATTGCACCAATAGTGTCTCATCCTCGTTCAGTTCTTTCAGGCTGGCGACAATCTGATCAAAATCTTCCCATGTACGCGCCGCGCGCCCGATACCACCATAGACCACCAGCTCATGTGGGTTTTCAGCGACATCCGGGTGCAGGTTGTTCATCAGCATCCGCATTGGGGCTTCGGTCAGCCATGATTTTGCGGTTATTTCCGAACCGGTTGGCGGATAAACGTCACGGGTGTTTTTGCGCGGGTCGCTCATGGGTTTTCTCCCGAAACTGTTAGTGATATCGACACGTTGGATGTGCTCACGATCTGCCCGCTGACGACCAGTTCCGTGGCCTGTTCCAGATCAGGTGCCATATAGCGATCTGCTGTTAGCGTCGGGATGTCCGCACGTACCCGCATAATCACATTGCTCAGACACTCACTGGTGGCAAGGGGCGCGCGAAATTCGACACCCTGACAGGCGGCCAGCAATTCCACGCCAAGGATCGTATTCAGATTGCGATTCATTCGCGCCAGTCGATAAGCGCCATGGGCTGCCATGCTCACGTGGTCCTCCTGATTGGCGCTGGTGGGGGTGCTGTCGGTGGAACAGGGGTTGGCCAAGTGTTTGTTTTCGCTCATCAACGCAGCTGTTGTGACTTCGGCAATCATAAAGCCGGAATTCAACCCCGGATCGGGTGTCAGGAACGGCGGCAAATCATAGCTTAGCGTTGGGTCCACCATCAGGGCGACGCGACGTTGTGCAATGGCGCCAATCTCCGCCACGGCCAGTGCGATCTGGTCAGCGGCAAATCCCACCGGCTCAGCGTGGAAATTCCCGCCAGACACAATTCGCCCAGCGTCCACCAGTACCAGCGGATTATCTGTCACCGCGTTAGCCTCAATTTCCAGCGTGCGCCCGGCCATGCGCAGAATATCAACGCACGCCCCGACAACCTGCGGCTGGCACCGGATGCAATACGGGTCCTGCACACGGGTATCGCCATCGCGGTGGCTTTCGCGAATTTCAGAGCCCGACATCAGCGCGCGCATTTCGCTGGCCACCTCTATCTGCCCCGCATGACCACGCAACGCATGGATTTCCGCCAAAAGCGGAGCCGTTGAGCCCATGATCGCATCCGTCGACAGGCTGGCCGTGACCAGACAGGTCTGTGCATTTCGCCACGCTTCAAACAGCCCACCCAATGCGCAAGCAGTAGAAAACTGAGTGCCGTTGATCAGCGCCAGCCCTTCTTTGGGACCAAGTGAAACCGGCGTCAGGCCAGCCAGTTTCAACGCCTTGGCTGAAGCCATGCGCTGATCTTCAAATATTGCCTCGCCTTCACCAATCAATGTCGCCGCCATATGTGCTAATGGTGCCAAATCACCCGATGCCCCGACCGAGCCCTGTGCGGGGATAACGGGGGTTACACCCGTGGTCAGCAAGCCTTCGATTAGCGTGATAACTTCCCAGCGAATGCCCGACGCTCCGCGCCCCAAGGATAACAGTTTCAATACCATCATCAGCCGCACCAGTTCGCCACCCAACGCCTCACCTACACCGCAGCAATGGCTAAGGATCAGGTTGCGTTGCAAAGTCTCGGTATCTTCGGCGGCAATTTTACGGTTCGCCAGTTTGCCAAAGCCGGTGTTGACGCCATACACTGCCGCCTCACCCGCCGCCGCCTGTGCCACCAACTGCGTTGCCGCGTCGACTTTCTCCTTGGTTGACGGGTCCAATCGCGCCGCCTGACCAGTTTGGTAAACGGCTTCCAATTCGTGCAACGTAACCTGTCCGGGCTTCATGACCAGCATTAAAATCTCCCTTCGAACATACGTTTATGCAAGTGATTGCTTCCAATCCGATAGGCCAGTTCTGCCGGTTGCTCCACGTCCCACACCGCCAGATCGGCCCGCATACCCGCTGCAACAACACCGCGATCTAACAACCCCAATGCACGGGCAGCGTTTTTGGTCACGCCCGCCAGTGCTTCTTCCGGAGTCATCCGAAAAAGTGTACAACCCATATTCATCGTCAACAGGGTCGAATTCAGAGGCGAAGAGCCCGGATTACAATCACTGGCCAGCGCCATTGGTACCCCGTGGTCTCGCAACGCCTGAACCGGCGGCGCCTGGGCCTCGCGCAACGTATAAAATGCACCCGGCAACAAAACGGCGACGGTTCCGGCCTTTGACATTGCCTTAACATCATCAACATTGGCGTATTCAATATGATCCGCCGACAGCGCTGCGTACTTCGCCGCCAACTGCGTGCCGCCAATGTTTGATAATTGCTCTGCGTGCAACTTTACCGGCAATCCAAGGGATTTAGCCACATCAAACACCCGCGCGATCTGGCCGGGCGTAAACGCGATACCTTCACAAAACCCGTCCACCGCGTCCACCAGACCCTCTACGTGGGCCGCGCGCAATGTGGGGATGCAAATGTCGTCGATATACTCGTCCGCAGTACCGTCAAAGTCGGCCGGAACCGCGTGGGCCCCCAGAAAGCTGGTGACAATGGTTACCGGGCGCTGCACAGCCAGCCATCGCGCAACCCGCAACATTTTCAGTTCGGTATCAATATTCAATCCATAGCCTGACTTAATCTCTACCGCCCCGACTCCTTCGCCCAGCAACCTGTCGAGCCGCGCAAGAGCGTCGCTGGCCAAGCTCTCAAAACTCGCCGCGCGGGTCGCGCTAACAGTAGAAACGATACCACCCCCGGCGCGGGAAATTTCTTCGTAGCTGGCGCCTTGCAGGCGCATCTCAAACTCGGCGGCGCGGTTCCCGCCAAACACCAGATGGGTGTGGCAATCAATCAGTGCCGGGGTGACCAATCGGCCACTTAGGTTTTCAACTCTGCCCGACGTTGGTGCATCAGCCGCTTCACCCACCCAACTAATCAACCCATTTTCGATCAGTATCGCGGCATCGGTCAGAACCCCATAGGGAGCTTTTGTTTCAGCCATAGTTGCTACGTGAATGCCAGTAAGTAGTAGGCGTGTCATAAGTATCGGTCCGGATAATTTCCTGATCCTAAATACTATGTCCGCCGAAAAGTTTGACTGTCAAGAAAACGACATGCCCCTGCCCAAAGCCGCGCCAAAATTGTATAATTTGCCGAAGGAGGTAAACTGGTGCTGCCGAGAAGAATCGAACTTCCGACCTCTCCCTTACCAAGGGAGTGCTCTACCCCTGAGCTACGGCAGCACGCTGAATGGGCGGATTAGACCCAAATCGACGTTGAAGCAAGCGTAATCTGGACCCTCGTTACACCCTGCGATAGACACGGCACTATGGAATCGAAACCAACAAAGTCCGCGACGAAAAAAACACCCGAAAAACGGGAAGATCGACTAAAGGCCGCCTTGAAAGCAAACCTTCAGCGACGTAAAGCCCAAACTCGGGTGCGAAAAGCAGCGGATCAAAAATAAGGCAAGAGCAGGCAATGGATTCAATACTTGTTAAGGGCGGCGCAGAATTACACGGTGAAATCCCAATCGCCGGGGCGAAAAACGCCTGTCTGACACTGATGCCAGCAACCCTGTTGGCCGACGAGCCACTGACACTAACCAACGTGCCACGCCTGTCGGACATCGCCACCATGACCCAGCTTTTGCAGTCATTGGGCGTTGAAGTTACCAGCCTGCAAGATGGCCGTGTGGTCGCCATGTCCAGCCAAAGTGCTGACAACCCGGTGGCCGATTACAATATTGTACGAAAAATGCGTGCCTCTAACCTTGTGCTTGGCCCGCTTCTGGCGCGCCACGGCCATGCAGTTGTATCGATGCCCGGTGGTTGCGCCATCGGAGCGCGCCCTATGGATCTGCATATCCATGGTTTGGAAGCCATGGGCGCGAAGATTGAGCTGAAAGACGGATACTTGCACGCCGAAGTGCCCGGTGGCTTGAAGGGTGCACAGATTGAACTGCGCTTTGCCTCTGTCGGCGCCACGGAAAACATCCTGATGGCCGCTACTCTGGCCAAGGGCACGACAGTGATCAAAAACGCCGCCCGCGAACCTGAAATTATTGATCTGGCCACCTGCCTGCGAGCAATGGGGGCACAGATCGAAGGCGAAGCGAGCGGTACAATAACCATTCAGGGCGTTGACCAGTTGCACGGCGCAACTCACCCGGTGATCGCCGACCGGATTGAGCTGGGCACTTACATGCTGGCCCCGGTGATTGCGGGGGGCGAAGTTGAGCTGATTGGCGGGCGTATAGAACTAGTCAACGCATTTTGCGAAAAACTGGATCAGGCAGGCGTTTCAATCACCGAGACTAAAAAAGGCATCAAAGTTGCTCGAAAAAACGGCCGTATCAAAGCCGTTGACATAAAAACCGAAGTTTTTCCCGGTTTCCCAACCGATCTGCAAGCGCAGATGATGGCGCTGCTTTGTACCGCTGACGGCACCAGTGTGCTGGAAGAGACCATATTCGAAAACCGCTTCATGCACGCCCCCGAACTGATGCGCATGGGTGCACAGATTAGCGTGCAAGGTGGCACCGCTACCGTAACCGGCGTTGAACGTCTGAAAGGTGCGCCCGTCATGGCCACAGATTTGCGGGCCTCGGTTTCGCTGATATTGGCGGGTCTGGCAGCGGAAGGTGAAACCGTAGTCAGTCGAGTGTACCACCTTGATCGCGGCTATGAACATGTGGTTCGTAAGTTCAACGGCATTGGCGCAAACATTGAACGGATTAAGAACTGATGGTTGAAGACGCAAAATTTGAAGATGCGAGCGGCGCGCCAATCCATTTGAAAGCGATGGATGTGGATGATTTGCAGGTTATTTCGGCACTGGCGCAGGATGCGATATTCCCAGCCAGCGAAATGACTTGGGACTCTAAGGGCCGGCGTTTTGCGTTGCTATTGAACAGGTTCCGCTGGGAAGATGTGGACGCCAATCAAAACCGCAAACGTGATTATGAGCGGGTGCAGTCGGTTCTGGTGATCAACGACGTTCTTAAGGTCTCAACCCAAGGCGTAGATCGCCACGATGTGGACATGATCATGTCGCTGCTGACGCTGTCGTTTAAACCGGGCGAAGACGGTATGGGCTGGCTGGAGCTTACACTGGCTGGTGACGGTGCCATAGCGCTGGATGTTGAGGCACTTGATGTCACCCTAAAAGACGTGACCCGCCCCTATATTGCACCATCCCACCATAAACCGAGCCATGACTGACAACATCAAGGTCCGTCGGTTAACAACCGGCGACGTGGCAATTTGGAAGGAAATTCGGCAAGCAGCCCTGCAATTTACACCACGCGCGTTTGGTCGGACCCTCGCCAGCCACCAGTCTTTAAGTGATGCCGATCATGCCGACCGCCTGACGGGATCAACTGTGTTCGCAGCCTTCGCAGGCAGCCAAATCATCGGCTCGGCCGGTTGGTACGCCGTTGATTTCGTAACAGAAACCCACCGCGGCAAGATCAACAGCGTCTTTGTGCGCCCGGAATGGCAGGGCCGTGGGGTGGCGGACGCCCTGATGGATGCCATCGAAAAGGAAGCGCGCGGTCAGGTCATTCAGCTTGAGCTTACCGTCAGCGTTGGCTTCCCCCGTTCACTAGCGTTTTACCAACGCCGTGGCTTTGAAATCATCGGAACAACACCCCGCGCCCTTTGCCATGATGGTGAATTTAGTGACGAGCACACGATGATCCTGCGCCTCGACGCTTGAGCCCCGCGCGCCACCCCGCTATGTCTCGGCCACAGGAGAAACGTCATGCCCCAGTTCCTTTCCACGATTGATGCGGATTTTGAAGCCCGCTTCACCGAACTGCTCAGCCAAAAGCGCGAAGACGCGCCTGAGGTGGATGACGTAGTGGCGGATATTATCAATGATGTGCGCACCCGTGGCGATGCGGCCGTGATTGAGCTGACCTCAAAGTTTGATCGCTTTGAGCTGACCCCGGAAACCATGACGTTTTCACAGGCCGAAATAGAAGCCGAATGCGAAAAGGTCAGCGCCGAGGAACGCGAAGCATTGATGCTCGCCGCGCACCGTAT
>CAZRHV010000050.1:0-15707 GCA_964599985.1 uncultured Marinosulfonomonas sp.
GCGGCGAAGGAAATGGTGCAGATTTCTTCGGCCCGGGTGATGCCAACGTAAGCCAATCGGCGCTCTTCCTCGAGACCCTTTAGCCCGCTTTCATCCATGCTGCGCTGGCTGGGGAACAGCCCGTCTTCCCAGCCCGGCAGGAACACGGCGGGGTATTCCAGCCCTTTCGAGCCATGCAGCGTCATGATCGAGACCTTTTCACCAGCCTGATCGGTTTCATTGTCCATAATCAGCGACACATGTTCCAGAAAACCTTGCAGGTTATCAAACTGTTCCAGCGCCTTGACCAGTTCTTTCAGGTTTTCCAAACGCCCCGGAGCCTCGGGGGTTTTGTCGTTTTGCCACATCCCGGTATAGCCGGATTCTTCCAGAATTATTTCGGCCAGTTCAATGTGAGAGCCGCCCTGTTGCACGCTGGCCCGCCAGCGATCAAAGCTGTCAACCAACCTGGCCAGTTCACCTTTGGCTTTGCCGGACAGGGCGCCTTCAGCCAGTGCAATCCTTGTACCTTCCAGCAGCGACACACCATTTTCGCGGGCTACCTGTTGCAGGGTTTGTAATGCCTTGCCGCCGACCCCACGTTTGGGGGTATTCACAATCCGCTCATAGGCCAGATCATCATCCGGGCTGGTGGTGACGCGGAAATAGGCCATCGCATCGCGGATTTCCAAGCGTTCATAGAACCGTGGGCCACCGATGACACGGTACGGCAGGCCGATGGATAAAAACCGGTCCTCGAAGGCGCGCATCTGGTGGCTGGCGCGTACCAGTATCGCCATATGTTCAAGTGATTTCGGGTCCATGCCACGGGTGCCGCGCTGCATCGCTTCTACTTCTTCGCCGATCCAGCGGGCCTCTTCCTCTCCGTCCCAATGGCCGATCAGGCGAACCTTTTCACCGGTCTCTTCCGCAGTCCAAAGCTCTTTGCCCAGACGGTCTTCGTTCCCTGATATAACCCCTGAAGCAGCCGCCAAAATATGCGGCGTTGAGCGATAATTCTGCTCCAGCCGCACCACATGCGCGCCGGGGAAATCCTTTTCGAAGCGCAGGATATTGCCGACTTCCGCGCCGCGCCAGCCATAGATCGACTGGTCGTCATCACCGACGCAACAGATGTTTTTGTGCTTGGCCGCCAGCAGGCGAAGCCACAGGTATTGCGCGACATTGGTATCCTGATATTCGTCCACCAATATGTATTTGAACCAGCGCTGGTACTGGGCCAGCACGTCATCATGGGTCTGGAATATCGTCACGACGTGCATCAGCAGGTCGCCGAAATCCACCGCATTCAATGTTTTCAGGCGGGTCTGATAGGCAGCGTACAATTCCAGCCCCATGTCGTTGAAAGCCGAACTTTCTGCTACCGCCACCTTATCCGGGGTCCAGGCCCGGTTTTTCCAGCCGTCAATCACATTGGCCAGATGGCGCGCAGGCCAGCGTTTATCGTCAATGCCAGCCGCCACGATCAACTGTTTGAGCAGCCGCACCTGATCATCGGTATCCAGTATGGTGAAATTGCTTTTCAGCCCGACCAGTTCGGCGTGGCGGCGCAACAGTTTTACACAAATCGCGTGAAACGTACCCAGCCACGGCATGCCTTCGACAGTTTCGCCCAGCAATCCAGCGACGCGGTTTTTCATTTCCCGCGCGGCCTTGTTGGTGAAAGTTACCGCCAGTATTTCATTGGGCCTTGCGTGGCCGGTGTTCAGCAGATGCGCAATCCGGGTGGTCAGGGCGCGGGTCTTGCCGGTCCCTGCGCCGGCCAGCATCAGCACCGGACCGTTTAGCGTTTCCACCGCTTCGCGCTGCGCCGGGTTCAGACCGTCCAGATAGTCGGTCGGGCGCGCCGCCATTGCCATTGCTGACAGGGAAGGCTTGGCGGCCTGCTCAAACGCATCGAATTCTTCAGACTGGCTCATGTGTTATGACATAGCCTTGTTGGTGACGGAGGAAAAGACATGTTCGACAATTGTTCTCTTCTTATTCTTGAAACAGTTTGGGCAAAACCCGGCTTGCGTCAGTCCGGTAAAATTCCCAGATTTGGTGGGTAGCAACTATAAAGGAACATCCCGATGTTAAAATCACTGCTTGGCTCAGCGGCCCTGGTGTTGTTTGCGGGCTCTGCATTCGCCCATGAATTTTATGTAACCCTGGTGGTTCCCGCCAGCAGCGAGGTTGAGGCGAGACAGGCGTTTTTGCTCGCCTCGGCAGAGCGGGACAGTCACGCGGATGAGACCTCGGAGGGGCATTTGGGCGGCGTGGATTCGCAACTGGAAATTGTGGTGGCCGGTCAATCTGTACCGCGCTCAGATGTAGTTGTGGCAATTGGCGGAGCGTCTGTACCCGTCAGCGCCACAGGCGATGACGTTTGGAGCTTTCAGGTTATTGACGTGTCTATGAGTGCCCGTGCGGATTTTCTGGAAACGGGAGATGATTTTTTCGAGGCGCGCTATGGCACCCGCTACAACGCTGCGCCAACAGAAACTGCCACCCTTGTCTATGTCGCGGCCCGGCTGATTGATCTTGCGGTGAGAGCGCAGGATGGTGTGGACGATCAGGCCGCGCTTTCTCAGGCGATCAGCGGTTACTGACGTTGCATTAGCAACAGCCGCAATCGCCATCATCCACGCCCTCTGGCATCACTTTGCCAAAGGGCGTTGTGCCACCACAATCGGCAAACAGACCGAAATGGGTGTCCCAGTTGCCGATGAATTCGAAATGTTCGCCAAAACGGGTGTTGGCCAGCATCCGCCATGTGTTGCCGCACACCGGGAAAATCCGGCCCTTTTCAATGGCATGGTGTTTATCCAGCAGGAACATTTCCGGCGCGTTTTCCATGGTGCCTTTGTAGATCACGGCCTGCCCGTAATCTTCGCAGGCGGGCTCAAGACCATTCAGTTTGAACAAACGGTAAGTGGCAGAGGTAAAACCAATGCGCCCGGTTTTCTTTTCAATCACCGGGTTTTCGATTGTCAGTGGGCGGTCTTCCACCAGTCGTGGGTCAGAAAAACCAGCCACCTTGGCGAGGTTTTCGAAATCATTCCAATAGAGCGCCCCGGACAGGCATTCGCCGTACAGGACTTCGTCTTCCCGCAGCACTTCTGGCACCCGGCGGTCAGCGTAGACGTCGGAAAAATACATTTCACCACCCGGTTTCAACAACCGATGCGCGCCGCGCAAAACAGCCGCTTTATCGGTGGCAAGGTTCAGCACACAGTTGGAAACGATGATGTCAAAACTGCCCGGTTTTAGCGGCAGATCATCCAGCTTTTCGATATAACCTTTGTGGAATTCGGTGTTCGGCTTGTCGTAGCCAAACGCTTTCGCGTGGTAATCCTGATGCGCCCGCGCCACGTCCAGTTGCGCGTCAGTCATATCAACGCCAACCACATGGCCGTTTTCGCCAACCAGCCCCGCCAGCGCATAAACGTCGCGCCCGGATCCTGATCCGAGATCAAGGATGCGCATGCCCTTTAACCCAAGTGGCGCGATCAGACCGCAGCCGTAATATTTCGCCAGCACTTCGTCGTGCAGCTTCGACAGGACCGCTTTCAGATAGTCAGGCATGTCAGCCGGTGTGCAGCAGGCGTTGGTCTGCAAATCGTCACTGCTTTGCAGCACTTCGCCATAATATTCCTGTACTGATTCATGTTTCATTTAGCGCGGTCCTTTTGTGTACGGCTTCGCAAATACTTAGGGGTGCGCGGGTTGGCTTGCAAACCGTTGTGTGAAACTCACGCAGAGTTGAGCGAAAGCCCGGGAGATTGCGCAAGGCGGGGGGTGGTTTGATCCGGTTTACTGCACCGCAGAAACACCTTAAAAGCGGCTCATATATTGTGGGAGCGTGTGAATGGCTGAGTTCAAGAAAATCCTGATTGCCAACCGGGGTGAGATTGCCATTCGGGTCATGCGGGCGGCCAATGAATTGGGCAAACGTACCGTCGCGGTTTTTGCCGAAGAAGACAAATTATCACTACACCGTTTCAAAGCAGATGAGGCGTACCGGATTGGCGAAGGGATGGGGCCGGTTGCGGCCTATCTTAGCATTGCCGAGATTATTCGCGTGGCGCGGATGTGTGGCGCGGATGCGATCCATCCGGGTTATGGGCTATTGTCGGAAAACCCTGAATTCGTTGATGCGTGCGATGCGGTTGGTATCGCGTTCATCGGCCCAAAAGCCGCTACAATGCGCGCCCTTGGGGATAAGGCACAAGCGCGACAGGTTGCGATCAAGGCTGGTGTCCCGGTGATCCCGGCGACTGAGGTTTTGGGCGACGATATGGATCTGGTCACCAAACAGGCGGCGGAAGTCGGATATCCGCTGATGCTCAAGGCCAGTTGGGGTGGTGGCGGGCGTGGGATGCGCGCGATCATGGGCCCCGATGAGCTGGTTGAGAAAATCAACGAGGGCCGGCGCGAAGCTGACGCAGCCTTTGGTAATGACGAAGGATTTCTGGAAAAGATGATCCAGCGCGCGCGCCATGTTGAAGTGCAAATTCTCGGGGATCACCACGGTGAGATTTATCACCTGTGGGAGCGGGATTGTTCGGTGCAGCGGCGCAACCAAAAGGTGGTTGAACGCGCCCCTGCCCCGTATCTGTCACAGGAACAGCGCGAAATGCTTTGTGCATTGGGCAAAAAAATCTGCGCCCATGTGAATTACGAATGTGCCGGGACTGTCGAATTCCTGATGGATATGGATAACGACCAGTTCTATTTCATCGAAGTAAATCCGCGCGTGCAGGTCGAACATACGGTCACCGAAGAAGTCACCGGTATTGATATTGTCGCCGCGCAAATCCTGATAACCGAGGGTAAATCGATTGCGGTCGCCACCGGCATCCCGTCGCAGGAGGAGGTGAAGCTGTTCGGTCATGCCCTGCAATGCCGGATCACCACGGAAGACCCCACCAACAATTTCATTCCTGACTATGGCCGCATTACTGCTTATCGGGGCGCGACCGGCATGGGTATCCGGCTGGATGGCGGCACTGCCTATTCAGGTGCAGTGATCACGCGATATTATGACAGCTTGCTGGAAAAGGTGACCGCCTGGTCGCAGACCCCCGAGGGCGCGATTACCCGGATGGACCGGGCGCTGCGTGAGTTTAGAATTCGTGGTGTCAGCACTAATATTGCCTTTGTGGAAAACCTGCTGAAACACCCGATGTTTCTGAACAATGAATACCACACCAAGTTCATCGATGAGACGCCCGAGCTGTTTGAATTCCGGAAGCGCCGCGACCGGGCTACCAAGATACTGACCTATCTGGCCGACATCACTGTCAACGGCCACCCGGAAACGACGGGCCGCCCCAAGCCGCACGCTGATGCGCGTACGCCGAAAGTGCCGGAATTGCGCGCTGATACGCCGCCAACCGGGACGCGCCAGATCCTGGACCGGGAGGGCCCGCAAGCTGTCGCCGACTGGATGGCCGGGCAGAAACAACTGCTGATCACCGACACCACGATGCGCGACGGGCACCAGTCTTTGCTGGCGACGCGGATGCGCTCAATCGATCTGATAAAGGTGGCCCCTGCTTATGCGGCCAATCTGCCGCAACTTTTCAGTGTGGAATGCTGGGGTGGTGCGACATTTGATGTGGCGTATCGGTTCCTGCAGGAATGCCCGTGGCAGCGGCTGCGCGATATACGCCGCGACATGCCCAACCTGATGACCCAGATGTTGCTGCGCGCTTCTAATGGCGTCGGATACACCAATTACCCTGACAATGTAGTGCAGGCGTTCGTTGCGCGCGCTGCTGCCAGTGGGGTTGATGTATTCCGGGTGTTTGACAGCCTGAACTGGGTTGAAAACATGCGTGTGGCGATGGATGCGGTGGTGGAAGCGGGCAAGGTTTGCGAAGGTACGATCTGTTTTACCGGCGATATTTTCGACCCGGACCGCGCCAAGTATGACCTGAAATACTATGTAGGTATGGGACAGGAACTAAAGACGGCGGGGGCGCATGTCCTGGGCCTGAAAGATATGGCCGGATTGCTGAAACCGGCGCAGGCGCGTGTATTGATCAAGGCGCTGAAAGAAGACGTTGGCTTGCCGATCCATTTTCATACCCATGATACTTCGGGCCTGTCGGCGGCGACCGTATTGGCGGCTTCCGACGCAGGCGTGGACGCCGTAGACGTAGCGATGGACGCGTTTTCGGGTGGCACGTCGCAGCCCTGCATGGGGTCCATTGTAGAAGCCCTGAAACACACGCCCCGCGATACCGGGCTGGACGTAAGCGCTATCCGCAAGATTTCAATTTACTGGGAGGCCGTGCGCCACCAATACGCGGCCTTTGAAAGCGGCATCGAAGCGCCCGCATCCGAAGTTTACCTGCACGAAATGCCCGGCGGTCAGTTTACCAACCTAAAGGCACAGGCCCGCAGTCTGGGTCTGGAAGAACGCTGGCACGAGGTGGCGCAGACCTATGCGGATGTGAACCAGATGTTTGGTGATATTGTTAAAGTCACGCCATCCTCAAAGGTGGTAGGTGACATGGCCTTGATGATGGTGTCGCAGGGGCTGACGCGGGCCGATGTGGAAGACCCGGATAAAGATGTCGCCTTCCCGGACAGTGTGATCGACATGTTGCGCGGTAATCTTGGCCAGCCCCCCGGTGGTTGGCCTGCGGGTATCGTTAATAAGGTGCTGAAGGGGGACAAAGGGTCAGTTGAGCGCCCCGGTAAACATCTGAAACCGGTTGATCTGGAAGCCACCCGAAAAGAGGTTTGCGAACAGCTGGATGGCTTTAACGTCGATGACGAAGACCTGAACGGCTATCTGATGTACCCTAAGGTTTACCTTGATTACATGGGTCGCCATCGCAAATACGGTCCGGTACGCACTTTGCCCACCAAAAACTTTTTCTATGGCATGGAAGTCGGCGAAGAAATCGCCGCCGAGATTGACCCCGGCAAGACGCTGGAAATCCGATGTCAGGCTATTGGTGAGACCAACGCAGAGGGTGAGGCCAAGGTATTCTTTGAACTGAACGGTCAGCCGCGGGTGATCCGGGTAGCGGATCGCAAAATCATGGCATCAACCGTCAGCCACCCGCAAGCTGATGCAGATAACCCCAGCCATATCGGCGCGCCGATGCCCGGTGTTGTTGCTGCTGTCTGTGTGCAGGCCGGGGCTAAGGTGAAACAGGGTGATCTGTTGCTGACGATTGAAGCGATGAAAATGGAAACCGGGATACATGCGGATCGGGATGCGGTTGTGAAGGCGGTGCATGTGAAGACCGGCAGTCAGATTGACGCCAAGGATTTGCTGGTGGAACTGGAAGAATAAACTGGAAAATACAATGCAACTGACTTCACCCCTATATGCCGGGTTGATCGCCCTGTTATTCATCGCCCTCAGCTTTCGCGTGGTGCTGGGTCGATACGCCCATAAAGTCTCAATCGGTGATGGTGCGAACGACGACATGGTCAAGCGAATGCGGGTACAGGCGAATTGCGCCGAATATGCGCCGATTGGAATAATTTTGCTGGTGCTGGCTGAATTGCAGGGGATGCCGGTCTGGGCAATCCATCTTGCCGGTTCAGTGCTTCTGGGCGGGCGGATGTTGCATGCTTACGGGCTGGGCAGCACACCTCAAATTGTATTCGCACGTCAGTGGGGCATGTATTTTACCATTGGTATGATCATGGCGATGGCGTTCAGCAATATTGTATTGGCGCTGTTTTAGGTGCTTTTGCGCATCCACCATTCCATAAATATCAGGTTTGGTACCCAACATAACCACGCAAGATATACCGACGCTTCGGTATAGCTGAACCCTGACACTAAAAACCCGATCAGGTATAACCGCAATGTAACACCGGCAAATGTCAGGGCGAAGGATCTGATCATCCAGCGGCGGTGCCGGGTGATTTCGCGCGCTATTGCCAGACGAACGGCGTTGGCGGTGAATAGCAGCCATAACAGGGACAACGCGCCAAATCCGACCTGCGCCACCGGGCCGCCCTCTGCCCCCATTGCTACTATCAGGCCAGCCAGGCCGCTTATCAGCACCGCAACCCCATAAATGCGCCCCAACCAGCGGTGTAACGTAGGGCGTTTTGTCCGCATCTTTGGAAAGAACTGAACTGCGCCAATAATCAGGGCAATCGGCGCGAATGATACATGCAGCACAAAGGCGAGCCAGCGTTGTTCAATGTGGCCGGGCATATCCGGGAATGACATCGGCAGGCCAAGGGCGAGAAACCGGTAGGACGGCAGTGCTATTAAGACGCTAAGGATTGTTATTGCGATAATTGGCAGGCGGTTCGCTGTCATGTTGCAGGCTTTCTTATGTTGACGGTGTCAAGTTACCGCTATTAAATTGACACTGTCAAGTTGCCTGTTACTCTGCATCAATGAATGCGATTAAAAGCCCCCATCACCACGGAAACCTTCGTGAAGCCCTTATCCTGGCCGGGCTGGAACTATTGGAATCCGGTGGACCGGACGCGCTGACTTTACGGAAATGCGCAGCCCATGCCGGTGTTTCCCATGCTGCCCCGGCGCATCATTTTAATGGGCTGATCAGCCTCAAGGGGGCAATCATTGCCCGGGGTCATGTGATGTTCTCTGAAACCATGCAGGCTGCGAGCACCGTGGCCGAACCTTCGCCCCAAGCGCAACTTAACGCAATTTGCGAAGGCTACCTTACATTTGCCCGAACCCATTCGGCGTTGTTTAAATTTATGTTTCAGCCTCATGGCAAACCCTTCGATGCGATCGATGCCGTGACAATGGCTGAACTGGAGGTATCGAGCAGCACCTCATACGGTATTTTGCGAAACGCCTGTGGCCCTTTTGAAAGCGAAAGCGGCGACAGACGGGGTATTGAAACCATGATCTGGTCACTGGTCCATGGCTACGCGATGCTGTTTGGCGATTCAAACAGCGCTTCGCCACCGGGCCAGTCCACCCCGGAATTTTCGAAAATCCTGCCGAAATTGCGATTGAAATCCGACATTGGTTCTTGAAATCAGAATTTTCTACATGCGGCCATTTTGCCCTTGCGGTGTCGCAATCCGGGGGTATATATCGCCACACCCAATGGACGCGGGCGTAGCTCAGGGGTAGAGCATAACCTTGCCAAGGTTAGGGTCGAGAGTTCGAATCTCTTCGCCCGCTCCAAATTGGTTCGGCAAATCAGCACCTTTCGGGGTGCTTTTTTGCTTTTTTGGTTGGGGCCACCTGTCAATCGTCGCTTTCATATTCCAATATATTTCCCGGCTGGCAGTCCAGTACCTTGCATATCTTTGCCAGCGTTTCAAAGCGCACGCCTTTTACTTTTCCGGATTTCAACAGCGACACGTTCTGTTCGGTAATGCCCACATGGGCCGCCAGCTCTTTTGAGCGCATCTTGCGCCGGGCCAGCATCACATCAAGTGTTACGATAATTGCCATGTCATTCCCCCGCCGGCTCAGACAAAACTGCGATTTTCATCCGCAAGTTGCGCCGCTTGTGCCACAATATGCCCCACCGCCAGGATCGTTAACCCAATGGCGACAGCATAGATATCGCCTTCATCAAACGACACCGAAATATAGCGCTGACCACTTTCACTGTACATCGCCACCAGCGCCGTCACCGCCAGTTCCGACACCATACTGACAGGGACCAGAATCAACAGCAATCCTCCCATCAGCCGCAATCGCGCACCTGCCTTTTGGGTAAACACACCATCGCGGCGAAACCCATGAAACAAACGCCACGCATAAAACAGCATGGCCGCGCCAATCAGGTTTGGGGCAAATCCCAGAACCATTGCACCAAGTGTCTGGGCTTTGCCCACCCCGCCCAGGGCAAGGGTAACATCGGTGGAATCGCGTAAATATTGGCCCGAAAACGCATCCCTTAGCATCAAGCGGGCGAAATCCTGATCCATCATCGCCATGGTAAATATACCCCCCGCTACAGCCAGCAGTAGAATCAGCGCGACGGCTATTGTGACCTCTCCGATCAGGGCCAGCTTGATAATTTTGGCATTGGTATCCGTAGTTTTCATAGTAATTTCCTCTAATTAACTTTTTGCTTGCATTAATCATTGTAAAACAATAATTAAATAAAACAATATAAACTTATTTCCACTTATAACAGATGAGGAACCGAATGAAACGCCAGGTACTAATTTTATCGGCAGCAATCGTGGCAGGCTTTGCGATAGAGACGCAGGCTCAGGATCGGTGGGAAGGGTATTATGCCGGCCTAAGTCTGGATGCCAAAATCACCTCCGGGTCAGTGGGCGGTAACGCCAACCATAATTATTCCGAAAAAAACGCCCTTATTGGTATCTATGCAGGGCGCAATTTTGTCACCGCTTCGGGCCTGGTCTGGGGCCCTGAAATATCGCTGGCGCCGTTTGACCTGACGGGCAGCAGGACAGACGCTGTGAACGGAACGTCAAATATCAGCGGCGGGTTATTGATAACACCCAAGATCAGGGGCGGGTTTGCAACGGATACAGCCTATTACTATGGCACCATCGGCTATGGGCTCACCGACGCCGGGATCAAGCCCGCCGGGGCCACAGGAAAAGACTGGAACCGGGGGCTGGCCTATGGCATCGGCGCGGAATTTGCCCTGAACGACAAATGGGCAACCCGTGTAGAAATGATGCGCTACGATCTGGGCGGGCGCAGCTATGACTTTAACGGCAACCGAGAAAAAATTGACCTGAAGGTGAACGTCATCACCCTTGGCATCACCCGGGGTTTTTAGATGATTAAGATTGGAACATTACTTGCCGCACTCACGGTTCTTGGCGTGGCGGGTTGTATCGGTACCCCCTTTGGTATGGATGCGGCCCGCCTGGCCAAGGTGGACCCGCTTACGACTGATCCCGGTGCCCTGCGATTTGCGATCGATCTGCCTGACAGCTTGCAAACTGTTGGCGGGAAAATCCTGATCACAGGCAAGCTGGGCACGGCGCCGGGGCTTGCTGATGAAAGCTATCACCTAGCCTTTGTGCAAATTCCCAATGGCCCGGCGGAACGCAGGCTGGAACAGGAACTAGAGCCGGGGCATCACATTCTGGCGTTTCGCATTGCCCCGGCTGATCTGGCGGATTTTCAGGAATTTCGCGGCAAAGCGCTGGCAGCGGAACGCGGCGGATCAATTTCGGTGCAAGCAGAACCCTGCCGCATCGGCGCGCAGGGGCCGGACAAATTGCCAATGGCTGTCTATCTGCTGGCCGCGGAAATTACCGATTACGCCGGGATGTTCAAAAAGCGTGACATCATGGGCAAGCTTGGACTGAACGAACCGGGGGAGATTGCGCGCTGTGAGCTATAAAATCATGCCAATACTGGGCGCTCTGCTGGCGGGTTGTGGCACCAGCCCGGTGGCTGAGCCACTTTTGCTGGATGGTCCAAAACCGGTCGGATACAGCGCCGATCTTTCGGCCTGTAAATCCATTGCTCTGGGGTACCGCCAGGAAGATCTGCAAGACGCCGCCCTTGGGGGCGCCTTGTTGGGCGGTGTGATTGGCGCTTTGGACAACGAAGATGACCAATTGGCCGGGGCCATCGTTGGCGCTGCCCTTGGTGGGGCGGTTGGTGCAATTGGAACTGATTCCAATCTGCAGGACACCCGGCGCGGCATCATCCTCCGCTGCATGCAGGGGCGCGGATACCGCGTGCTGGCGTAAAGGTGGCCAAAACCGCCCCTACAATCTGATCGACCTTGCAAGGCACAGGTACTGCCAACCCGCCATGAAAATCATTCCATTCTTTCAGATATTCGCCGCGCACCGCCACAATGACGGTTAAGCCAAGCATCATCGCCTTTTCAATCGCACCTCGAAATCCACGCCCCTGGCTTTCAGAATGGCCAAAACGGTTGATGATTAACACATCTGTCTCATGCGACAGGTTTTGCTCGGCTGATTGCGCCAGTGCGGTTAGTGACTGCCAATCCAGATGACAGCCCTTTGCATTGGGTCCACGTTCTTCGGAAATACTATGGAGCTCGCCGGTGGCAAAATCGCGCAAATATAATTCCCGACATTCACATTCGCCGGTTTCCACCCCGCGAATTTGTACGAAACCCGCAACGCTTAGCCCCTGTGCGCCAATCTGTGTGGCCACATCGCTCAGGGTTTGATCAATATCAACACCCGCGCAGAATTCTACACCAAGCAGCGAAAACGCTGATCCAGAAAAGTCAGGGTAATCTTTCATTCAGTTCTCGCCTTTTCAATCACGCTCACCACAAAGTTCCGGGGCCGCTATCCCCCTTTTAAACCGCTAAATCAGCGAGCCCTTGCCGGGAATGACATATATCAATACGGCACTTCAGATTGTGCGATTAAGCAGATTGAACCTGCACTTCCCGGCTTCTGGCCGCATCTTCCAGCAACTCTGGCGTCACCATTGTAGAACAGGCCCGCCCCTTATGTTTTGATGCATATAAAGCAACGTCGGCATCTGACAGCATCTGATCCAGATCAGGGGCATCATAGAATGTTGAAACGGTAAAACCGATGCTACCGGAAATCCGGCACTCTTTTCCGTCAAAGATCACCGGTTCTTCGAGTCTTTCCACGATCCGGTTGGCGATTTTCATCAGACGCCCTTGATCAACCAGCCCCTCAAATATCAGCACGAATTCATCACCGCCGACACGGGCCACGGTATCCCCATCCCGGGTTTCATCCAGCAACACGTTGGCAGTGGCCTGCAAAACCAGGTCACCGGCCGCGTGGCCAAGGGTGTCGTTGACGTTTTTGAAGTAATCCAGATCGAGGTGCATCAGACCAAATTTTTCACCCGCCTTTGTCAACCTCGACAGGGCCTGATCCATAGCGCGCCGGTTCTTCAGCCCGGTCAGCGCATCGGTTGAAGCTTGTTCTTCTGCCCGTAGTCGCGCGTTTTGCAGGCGTTGGTTCAGTTTGCGCGATTCTTCCATCACGGCGGTTTTGGCTTCAACCAGATATAGCATTTCGATCGCCAGATCGGTCGGGGAAAAGTTACCGTTTGTCAGGCCAAATTCCTGCACGGCTTCCACCACGGACAAACCAAACGAGAGGTTCAGTAAAAGACAGCCATCATCCTGAATTTCAACCAGTATTCCCTTAAGCCCGATCTGAGTGCCAGAGCGAAACCGCAGCCGCAGGCTGGCCCCCAGTATTGAGCGCAAATCATCGATGTTTCTAATATTCCGCCGTGGGCGTGTAAATTCAAACACCTCCAAAAACCGTCTGCCCACCAATTCCTGTTCCGGGCAAAGTTTGGCAATTGTTGGGGCAACCCGGCCAATATGTCCCGAAGGCAGGATCAATAAGTTCATTGGCATCAGCCGATCAAGGGAGGCCGCATCCAGTGCAATATTTGAAAATTTCACTGCCATATCACACCGCCCTTGGTGACAGTTCAAACGCGCGCCCTTTTGAAAACTCTGCCTCCAGCAATTGGATTGAGATTAGCTCATCCCCGCCATCACAGCCCATATGTGTTAGCAGCGCCAGCGTCCCGTAATCGTCTGACATTGCCCGCAAAACACCGACCATGACATGCCCAAAACCAGACCGCCCGACCGCACATCGCAGCGTTAACCCACCGGATTTGTGTTCTAGCAATTCCATACCGGGCAGTTCCAGTTCCGGTACAGCCAAACGCGCCCGATCAACCAGATCATCCAGTGACCAAAGGAAATCAACGAATGTTTCGCCGCCAAATCGCAGCAAACGGCGCACCGGTTCAAGATTTTGATGGGTACACAGATATGTTCCCAGATCCTCCAGAAAAATATCACGCGGCTTGCCTAACTTGCTGCTGGCGGCATCGATTACATCAAAGGTGATCTGATCATCATATACTGTCAGCGCCTCAAAACAATTTGAGCCAAGGTTCGTATCCGCGACGATACCATCCCAGGCCGGGTGGCCATAGGTATCACGCACAAAACTTTGGATGGATCGGTTGATTAAACCGTGCATTGCGGGCTCCCACTCTTTGGGAACACTTTAGGGGTCAGTGTTTAAGAACCCGCCAATGCGCGCAGTTTGTTAGGAACAATTGAAACGATCAGAAATCCGTCGGCGCACCGCCTTCGGATTTGCGCCGCTCAACGAATGCGCTCAGTTCATCCCGGATTGCTATATCCATCTTTGGGGCTTCGAAGTTGTTGATAATATCCTTGAAAATCTTATGGGCGCGCTCAGCCGTCCAGACGCCACCCTTTAACTCCCAACCTTCATAGTTGGTCCAGTCCGCCAGAAACGGCTGATAAAACGCTGTTTCATAGCGTTTTTGCGTGTGTTCAACCCCAAAGAAATGCCCGCTGCTGCCGACTTCTTTGATCGCGTCCAGCGCGATGTCATCGGGCGTAACGGCCGTGATCGCCGGGTCAAAATAGCGCTGAATCATCTGGATAACTTCGCAATCCATGATGAATTTCTCGGGCGAGGCAATCAGCCCGCCCTCTAGCCAACCGGCGGCGTGGTACACCATGTTGCTCCCCGACTGCACGGCTGACCAGAGGCTGTTTGACGTCTCCCACATTGCCTGCCCGTCCGGCACGTTGGATGTGCAAACCCCGGATGCACGCATTGGCAGGCCATAAAACCGCACCATTTGGCCAGTCATTTGCGTCGCACGCATATATTCCGGCGTCCCAAACGCCGGGGCGCCGGTTTTCATATCAACGTTGGAGGTAAACGTGCCGATCACACAGTGGCAACCGGGGCGCACATACTGAAACAGGGCAACAGCGCAAAGGGCTTCAGCAATGGATTGTGCCACAGCCCCTGCCATCGTCACCGGTGCCATCGCCCCCGCCAGCGTGAAAGGTGACACCACCACCACCTGCCCGCGCCGGATCATCCGCAGGCAGCCGTCTATCATCGGCACATCATGCTTCAGCGGCGAAGTAGAGTTGATGTTGGTATACATCCGCGGCGTGGCTTCGAATTCTTCATGGCTCAGCCCACCCGCGATGCGCACCATTTCCATAACATCTTCAACCCGTTCCTTACCCAGACTGTAGGCGTGGCTGACCTTGTCGGTCAGGGTCAGTTTGTCGAAAACCACATCCAGATGCCGCTCTCTGGCGTGGACATCCACAGGTTCCACCGGATAGCCACCGGCAAAATGGATGCAGTTGAAATACTGGGTTAGTTTCAACATGTTAGCGCACTGTTCGCGCGTCCCCGGCACTTTGCCAGTCTCCATGTCCCAATAGTTCGGCGGCGACGACACGTTGCCAAACAGCATATGGTTGCCGCCGATTGGCACGGTCCGGGCTGGGTTGCGGGGCGTTATGGTGAACTCACTCGGGGCTTTGGCGATCATTTCCATCACAAAATCACGACCCATGCGCACATTGGTGCCGCTCACGGTGCAGCCTGCCTCTTTTAGGATGACCAGTGCTTCTTCGTTCAGAAACTCAATGCCGATCTCTTCCAGTATACGCATCGCGCCGTCATGGATGGCCATGACACCGGCTTCGTCCAATGGCTCGGTCGGTCGGTCGGTATTAACCGGAATACGCCACGGCATCTGCTCAATCACGTTGCCACTGTCGCGCCGTGTATTGCCGGAGCGACCACCCGAGCGTTTTCTGCGAGGTGTGTCAGACATCATTGATCTCCCTGTTCGTGTTCAGGGAACAGCATCAACGTGCCCGCGTCGGGACTTTTAGCGACAGAATTTGTCGTTTTCCCGCGTCGCCTAGTCGATCAGCCAGGCTGGCAGGTGGCCGATA
>CAZRHV010000051.1:0-15434 GCA_964599985.1 uncultured Marinosulfonomonas sp.
AGGTGGCTGGTTGGTTGATACTCAGGAAGAAGCCTGAACCTACCCTGCTGACCCGTCGCGCGCGTCACTGATCCGCGCGGCCGAGAATTTGAACTCTGGTATTTTGCCAAAAGGGTCCAGTTTCGGATTGGTCAGCACATTCGCCGGGGCTTCGCCGTAACAAAACGGCATGAACAACATCCCCGGTGTCACATCGCGATCTGCCCTTAATTTCAAGGTGACAGCCCCGCGCCGAGTTTCTACACTCACCATCTGACCTCTCTCAAATCCCATAACGCCAATGTCACGCGGATGCATTGACACAACCGCCTCGGGTTCTTGTGCATTTAACGCATCCGATGTCCGCGTCATCGCCCCGGTATGCCAATGTTCCAACATCCGACCTGTGGTCAAAACCAGCGGATATTCTTCATCCGGCAGTTCATCAGGTGGCAAAAGGTCCGCAGGCACAATACGTGCCCGCCCGGAAGCAGTTGGGAAACCATTCCCAAATATAACCGCCTGCCCTGGCGCATCGGCGCTTGGCGACGGGTACGTCACCGCTCCTTCTTCAACAATTCGATCCCAGCTGATATTGTTCAGCGATGGCATCATATCCGCCATCTCAGCGTAAACCTCTGAAATATCGCCGTATTTCCAATCCGCCCCGACGCGCCGTGCCAGTTCCACGATCAGTTCCCAGTCCTGTCGCGCCTCCCCCGGCGGATCAATCGCCGGGCGGCCAATCTGAATTTGACGGTTGGAATTTGTATAGCTGCCGGTCTTTTCCGCCTGGCTGCTGGCGGGGAAAATCACGTCCGCGTGCCACGCCGTTTCAGTCATGAAAATATCCTGCACCACCAGATGTTCCAGTTTGGCCAGCGCGGCGCGAGCGTGTTTCTGATCCGGGTCCGACATCGCCGGGTTTTCACCCATGACGTACATGCCCTTGATCTGGTCGTCGTGGATCGCGTGAATGATTTCAACCACTGTCAATCCCTTGGCCGGATCAAGGATACGACCCCAGGCATCCTGATATTTCGCCCTGATATCAGCGTCTTCCACCGATTTGTAATCCGGGAAAAACATCGGGATCAGCCCGGCGTCCGACGCGCCTTGTACATTGTTTTGCCCCCGCAACGGGTGCAAACCGGTTCCCGGACGCCCAACCTGTCCGGTGATCAACGACAGCGCAATCAGGCACCGTGAATTATCCGTCCCATGCACATGCTGGCTGATGCCCATGCCCCAGAATATGATCGACCGCTCGGACTTTGCATAGGTCCGGGCAATCTCCCGTACATACTCCGCATTAACACCCGAAACTTCCTGCATTGCTTCCGGGGTAAAGTCCTTCACCTTCTCACGCAGCGCCTCGAACCCATCCACATTGGCCGCGATATAGGCCTCATCCGTCAGCCCCTCTTCGATGATCACGTTGATCATTGAATTCAACAACGCCACATCGCGCCCGGGCTTGAATACTACCGGATGCGTGGCATGGCGCGACAGACCTTGTGAGCGTGGATCAATAATAATCAGCTTGGCGCCGCGCTTCGCCGCCTGCTTGAAATAGGTCGCCGCAACCGGGTGATTTTGCTCGGGCCGTGCACCGATGATGATGATGCAATCCGCCTGATCCGCATCAGTAAACGGCGCTGATACCGCGCCTGATCCAATGCCTTCCAATAGCGCAGACACGCTGGAGGCATGGCACAGCCGCGTACAGTGATCGACGTTATTAGTACCAAAGCCTTGGCGTATAAGTTTTTGAAATAAATACGCTTCTTCGTTTGAGCCCTTGGCCGAGCCAAACCCACAGAGCGCCCCGCTACCTTGCGACCCAATGATACCATTGAACCCGTCGGCAGCCGTTTCCATCGCTTCTTCCCAACTGGCTTCGCGAAACACATCCATCATGTTTTCCGGCGTCAGCTTTATGTCCCCGCGTTTGGGCGCATCTTCGCGACGGATCAGCGGTTTGCTCAGGCGCGCAGGGGATTGCACGTAATCAAACCCAAACCGCCCCTTGATACACAACTTACCCCGGTTGCCCGGCCCCTTGCGGCCATCAACTTTGACAATCCGATTGTCTTTAACCGAAATTTCGGTCTGACAGCCCACGCCACAAAACGGGCAAACAGATTCCACAACTTTATCCGCGTAAACCTCGCGCTGAGTTGCGTCACTATTCAACAACGTCTTTTCCATCAGCGCGCCGGTCGGGCAGGCCTGAACGCATTCGCCACAGCCCACGCAACTGCTCAGCCCCAAGGGATCGCCCTGATCAAATACCGGCAAAGCGCCGACGCCCCGCGACGCCATGCCGATCACGTCATTAACCTGAACATCACGGCACGCCCGTTCGCATAATGTGCAGGAAATACACGCATCCAGATTAACAGCGATTGAGGGGTGTGAAGCATCGTGGAAAATACTGTCCACCGGAATTTCAGCACGACCACCGGGCCGAGAGGATGGAAAATGCGTTTCCCCCATCCCCGCCAGTTCGGCCTGACCCCAGAAATGCGCATCCGGGTCTGGGCTAAGATCACGCGTGGGCATATCAGAGGCCAACAAATCAAACACCAGACGCCGACTGGTTTCGACGCGCTTACCACCGGTATTCACCACCATTCCTTCGCTCGGCATTCGCACACAGGAAGCTGCCAGAACCCGCTCACCTTCCACTTCGACCATGCAAGCACGGCAATTCCCGTCGCTGCGGTATTCCGGGTCATCCTTGAAGCACAAATGCGGGATTTTGGTGTCATGGCGCTTAGCCACCTGCCAGATGGTTTCGCCCTCAGCAGCCTCAACCGACTGTCCGTCAAGCGTGAATGTAACCGAACCCGTCATCACAGCTCCTCCGGGAAGTATTTGATCAGATGCGCCACACAATTCCCCGCCGCCTGCCCCAATCCGCAAATAGAGGCATCAGACATAACCTGCATCAACTCCGCCATCAGTGGCTGATCGGGTGCCGTTTCTTTCAGTAATCGAACCATCTTGTCAGTTCCGGCCCGGCACGGTGTGCATTGACCACAGCTTTCGTGTTTGAAAAATTCCATGGTGTTCAAAACTGCTTCCCGCACCGAGTCCTGTTCTGAAAGGATCACCACAGCATGGCTGCCGATTAACCCGCCATGGGGTTCAAAACTGCCAAAATCCATCGCCATATCAGCCATCGAGGCCGGAAATATCCCGCCCGAAGAACCGCCCGGTAGAAACGCCTTGAACCCATGGCCCTCCGCCATACCGCCGCAATGCTCGTTGATCAGTTCTATCAAGGGTATCCCCGCCGGGGCCAGCTTTGCCCCCGGCTCGGCCACCCGCCCGGACACCGAAAACGAGCGCATTCCATTGTGATCCGCGCTATATCCAAGATCAGCAAACCACTGCGCCCCGTTGGCCAGAATATCCGGCACCCAAGCCAGCGTTTCGATATTGTGGTTCAGGGTGGGCCTGCCAAACAACCCTACTTCGGCAATATAAGGCGGGCGATGGCGCGGCAACCCGCGCTTGCCCTCAATGCTTTCCAGCATCGCGCTTTCCTCGCCGCAGATATAGGCCCCGGCGCCGCGGCGCAGCTCAATCGGCGTTGAAAGCATCCCTGCCTTTTCCAGCGCCATAATTTCCCGGCGCAATATTTCCAGCGCGGCCGGATATTCATCGCGCATGTAGATATATATCCGCTCACACCCGACCACATGGGCTGCAATCAGCGCACCTTCCAGCATCCGGTGCGGTGTACTTTCCAGCCACCAGCGATCCTTGAATGTTCCCGGTTCCCCTTCGTCGCCGTTCACTGTCATTAGCCGAGGGCCGTCATATCCCCGCACAAATCCCCATTTTTTTCCGGCCGGAAACCCTGCGCCGCCAAGGCCCTGTAAACCTGCGTCAGACATTGCTGCAATTGCATCGTCACCCGAAATGTCTCCCGTCAGAATGCGCCCTAATACCCGGTATCCACTTACCGAACGATAGGCATCAAATGTCTCATATTGTGGGATTTCCGGGTGATCGGCCTCTGCCGTTGCCTGTATGATTTTTCCAACATCGGCATGGTCCACCGCCCGCTTGCCAACCTGCGCTGCCGGAGCAGTGTCACAACGCCCGATGCAAGGCACATGCTGAATACGCACCCGCGCCGGGTCGGTTGTTTCTTCCAGTATGGCGATCAAATCAACCGCGCCTGCCATCGCACAGGACAGCCCGTCACAGACTCGTACGGTCAGCGGTGCCGGCGCTACTTCACCCTCTTTCACTATATCAAAATGGTGATAAAAACTCGCAACTTCAAAGACTTCCACCTGCGCCATCCGAAACAGCTCAGCCAAAGCTGCCAAATGGTGGGCATGCAAACAGCCGAACCCGTCCTGCAGCAGATGCAGTGCCTCGATGAGCATATCAGAACGCCGATCCATGTCCCCCAGCAGCATCGCCACCTCAGCCAGCGCCACATCTTCTACTTGCCGCCCTTTAGGCAGGCTGGCGTCACGTTTCTGGGTGCGGGACTTAATATCAGCGTCCATGTTCTGTCTCCAACTCAGCTTACCCAAAATCTACGCGATTTTTCGAGTACTACAATGATCACTCACGACATAGGTATCACCGGTTCCGACGCTGTGCAGTTTCAAAAGGTCGGATTTGGTCCGGTAACGGTCAGTTTTTGGGTGACCAAACGCCATTCTTGCAGCATGTTCGAAGAATAAAAGGGGGCAAACACATGCCAATGGGTCAACGCACCGTCAAAGAGGCCCCGGATATGGGGATAACCCTGACTGACGGCACCCGCCTGTCGGCGCGGGTCTGGATGCCCGACGATGTTACAGCCGTTCCAGTCCCAGCAATCCTCGAATTCCTGCCCTACCGCAAACGCGACGGTACAATTGCGCGCGATAACCTGACCCACCCCTATTTCGCGTCCCACGGGTATGCCTGCCTGCGCGTCGACATGCGCGGCAACGGCGACAGCCAAGGGGTAATGGATGACGAATATTCACCGCAGGAACTCGCAGACGCGGTAGAAGTAATCAACTGGATCGCGGCGCAAGAATGGTGCAGCGGTCCCGTTGGAATGATGGGGATCAGTTGGGGCGGGTTTAACGCTTTGCAAGTGGCCGCACTGGCCCCCAAACCTCTGAAGGCAATCATAACCCTTTGTTCCACCGTGGATCGGTTTGCCGATGACATTCACTATAAAGGCGGCTGTTTGCTGAACGAAAACCTCGGCTGGGGCGGCACCATGTTATCCTATTCATCCCGCGCCCCCGACCCAGCCCTGGTGGGCGATAAATGGCGGGAAATGTGGCTGGAACGGCTGGAGGCAGAACCACACCTGCCCGAGCTATGGGCCAGCCATCAACACCGTGACGCCTATTGGAAACACGGCTCGGTCTGCGAAGATTATGGGCTGATTAAGGCCGCAACGCTGGCCATCGGCGGCTGGGGCGACGCCTACAAGAACGCCGTTCAATCACTGGTGGAAAACCTTGATGCACCGGTTAAAGGCATCATCGGACCGTGGATTCACAAATACCCCCATATCGCCGTTCCCGAACCCCGGATCGGCTTTTTACAAGAAGCGCTGCGCTGGTGGGATAAATGGCTGAAAGACATCGAAACCGGCGTTGAAAACGACCCGGATATGCGGCTGTTCCTGATGGACAGCGAAGAACCAAAACCAATGTATCTGGAGCGACAAGGCCGCTGGATTGATCAGGACATTCGCAACGCGCGCGAAAAACAGCTGTATCTCAGCGCGAAAGGGCTAAGCGACATTGGCGCTGACTTTGAAGCAATTATAGACAGCCCAGCCGACACCGGCATGTCTTCGGGGGAATATTGTGCGATATGGCTGGGACCCGAACTGCCCGGTGATCAACGCCGTGATGACGCGCTATCTACATGTTTTGAAACCGAAATACTAACCTGTGACATTGCCATTGTTGGCGCACCCACAGTCACCCTGACGCTTGCCAGTAGCGCGCCCACAGCTCAGATTGCCGTGCGTCTGAACGATGTGCATCCAAACGGCAAGACCGGCCGGATCACCTATGGCGTCCTGAACCTCAGCCACCGAGACGGCTCAGAAAACCCGACCCCGATGCCGCTCAACACCCCAGTCACATTCACCCTGAAACTTGACCAGATCGCCTATAACATCGCCTCTGGTCATCGTCTGCGCCTGTCCATTTCGAACGCCTACTGGCCGCTGATCTGGCCCGCCCCCGGCGCCACGAAACTGACCCTGACCAAGGGCCAAATCACCCTGCCGCTTCTAAACGAAGGCTCCAAAGACCCCGACAAATTCGAACCACCGGAAAACGCAGCCCCCTGGCAGACCCGCACCATCCGCGAGGCCTCCAACATCCGCGAAACCACGCTTGATCAACGCTCCGGCGTCACCACCTTGCGGATCGTCGATGATTTCGGTGAAGTAGAAGATTTGGATCACGGCCTGATCAACGGTTCCATCGCGCGGGAATGGTGGGACATTCACCCCGACGATCCACTATCCGCCCGTGGCCGCACCCATTGGAGCGACCATATCGCGCGTGGTGACTGGTCGGTTCGGACAGAAACAATTTCAGAAATGCACGCCGACGCCACACATTTCCATATCACAGCTCGGGTTGAGGCCTTTGAAAGTGACAAGCTGATCTTTGAAAAGGATTTTTCAAAATCCATCCGTAGGAATTTGGTATAAATCCGCGCTCAGCCTTCTATATCAGCACGTTCAAACGGCTGCCCGGCCCCAATCAGCGAAATAGCCCGCAGCACCCGCTCAAAACTCTCCCGAGCCCTTTTAACAGAATGGCGCGCACGCAGATGGCCATGCACAAGCCCCTTATCTTCAAACCAAAACGCCCGCCCCCCCGCTGCATTTATCGCCGAGGCATAGCGTTTGGCATGATCCGCAATCGGATCACATTCAGCAGAAACCGCCACGGTAACCGGCAGGCCGGTAAAATCGTCATCCGACAGCGGGACGGGATGTATCACCGCACCAGACGGTTCATCCGAAAAATTATCCCTAACCGACATTATTTCAGCTCTTGTCAACATTGGCGCAAATGCATGTTCATTCATTGAGCCGCCGTCCTCCATCGCCCCAAGCCCAGGATAGATCAGCACCTGCCCAATAATGTCGCCAACTTCCCGGTTGGCATGCACCACACTGGCCGAAATAAAGCCCCCGGCACTATCACCGGCGGTAATAATCTTGCCACCACGGGTCGCACGCACCCAATCCAGCGCGGTCTGGAAATCGTCAATCCCATCTGCACGGGAATTTTCCGGCATTAAACGATAATCCACCGCCACAACGTCAAATCCAGTTGCATCGCAAATCTCGGCGCAAACATCATCATGGCTGTCCAACCCACCCAGCATATAACTGCCACCATGGGCGTATAAAACCGTCACCCCCGACCCGGATTTGCGATAACAACGCACCGGCACCCCGTTTGCGTCAATATCCTCAGCCGCCACCCCTTCGGGATACCCTTTGAAAAACGCCCGGCACATGGCGCCGTAAATGCGCCGCTGCTCCGTTATGTTTTTTTCATAAGTCTCCGGCGGATACCACTTTTCAGTTTCCCGGATAAATGCCCAGGTCTGCGCATCAATCAGCTTTTCATAATTCGGCACACCTAATCCCTGCTCAAAAACGCAGCGGCTTTCATGCTGCCCGGCACCTCAGCCCCGATCCGCCCCAGCAATGTCGGAGCCAAGGCCAGCTGATCCAGTACCACATCTTCCCCGGGCCCATCCCCGCCACCAAACCAGTAAAACGCCACATCCTGCTGCGCGTCTTCGCGCCCGCCATGGTGACCGCGCTCTGTTTGCCCATGATCCGCCGTCACCGCCACTTCGTACCCGGCCTCCAGCCATCTCGGCAGAAAATGTGCCAGCGCCACATCCATTTTGGCATTGGCATGATCCATAGCCGCACAATCATGGCCCACCCGATGCCCCATACTGTCCAGCGTGCAGCTATGGTAAATCCCATAATCAATCCCGAAACGCTCGGTCAGCATTGTTAACGTAGCAAACAGATCCTCATCACTGGGTGTTGTGTGGTTATACCCATCCGCCCCGGTCATCGTATGAAATCGACCATGGCTGATCGGCCCGTCGGGATCATCGTATTCAATGTCGCGCACGGCGTCCCAGGGTGCGCGATTAAAGAATTCCGACCAGAATGAATGGGTTACCGCCCCGGTTTTACCACCCGCAGCTTTGACCTGACCAAAAATATCCGCCTGTGACAGACGTGAAATAGCCGCATTTGAAACCACCCCATGCACCTGCGGCGGTACACCGGTATGGATGCTTGCATAACAACTCGCCGAAATTGACGGCAACACACAGCGCATCTTCCAGACCCGAGCCGCACCCGATTGCACCCAGCCCTCCAGATTACCGTTCAAACGACGCGCCGCCCGCCAGGGCTGGCCGTCAATTATGATCAACAGAATTTTGCGTTTAAGTGCCATATTAACATCTATTCCAAAACCAAACCGCGGCCTCAGCCAGAGCATAATTCGCCCCGCGATGATAGCCAGAAAAATCGCCCAAACAGCGACGATTTTTGATTGAATAAATTTGCCTGACAGGGAACAATTCGGGCAGCAATAACAAACCCCGCGACCCGGAGCAAACCGATGCCAGACAATTCACCCGATATATTGATTGAAACCCGACTTCAGGTGCTGAACTGGAATATCTGGTGGCGCTTTGGCCCGTGGGAAAAGCGCGCACCTGCGATCAAAACCACCCTGTTGCAAATCGATGCCGACATCATTTGCCTCGAAGAAGTCTGGCGCGATGACAGCACAAACTTCGCCACTGAGCTGGCCGAGCATCTGGGTTTCCACCACGTTTTTGCGACCGGTATGCCGCAAAAGGGGCTGGTCATGGGCAACGCCATCCTGTCGCGCTGGCCGATCACGCGCAGCGATTCAACCAAGCTCTATGATAAACCCGGACTGGAAGAAAACCGCGTTGCCGTCTTCGCCGAAATTGACGGCCCAAGGGGAACGATACCTGCATTTTGCACCCACCTGAACTGGCAACAACACCACAGCCACATTCGCCAGCAACAGGTCACTGACCTCGCTGGTTTCGTCAAGAAAAATCACACCGGAAAATTCCCGGCCATCGTTTGTGGCGACTTCAACGCTGACCCAAAGTCAGAAGAAATCCGCATGATGACCGGCCAAACTACCTGTCCGGTCGAAAACATTGTCTTTCACGATGCCTGGAACGTCGCTGGTGATGGCTCAAACGGCTATACGTGGGACAACGCCAACCCATACGTCGCTGAAGTTCTCGAACCGGACCGCCGCATAGACTATATCTTTACCGGCTGGCCGGGTCCGCGTGGTGTGGGCCACATAACCAACTGTGAAATCGCCGGAAACAAACCGATAAACGGCGTTTGGCCAAGCGACCACCACGCCTTGCTCGCAGAAATCAGATACTAAGGTCTTCTTCTGTTCAAAAATACTCCCGCCGGAGGCATCCGCCCGAAGGGCTTCAAACCGTGGTGCCGTCAGGCACCTCAATTTAACGACACGTTAGTTGCCGGCACTCTCCATCTTGCGATGTGCCAGAACCTTCTCCAGCCAGCCAATTTCCATCTCAGGAACCGAGCTTAACAACAGGTCAGTATAGTCATCATAGGGCGGCGCCAGCACCTCACTTTTCGGCCCGTAGCGCACCAGTTTACCCTGAAACATCACAGCAATGGAATCTGCAATCGCCTTCACCGTGGCTAGGTCATGGGTGATGAACAGATAGGCCACATCTTCAGATTTCTGCAACCTCAGCAACAGCTTCAAAATCCCGTCCGCCACCAGCGGATCCAGCGCGCTGGTCACCTCATCACAGATGATCAGTTTGGGCTTGGCCGCGAGCGAACGCGCAATACACACCCGCTGTTTTTGCCCGCCAGACAGCTCCGCCGGATAGCGGTCAATGAACTCAACCCCCATCTCAATCTCATCCAGCAGCGCGATGATCTGTTTGCGTTTTTCTGCCCCGCGCACGCCGAAATAAAACTCCAGCGGTCGCCCGATAATCGTGCCCACGGTCTGGCGCGGGTTCATTGCGGTGTCAGCCATCTGATAAATCATCTGTAACTGGCGCAGATCCTCTTTACTGCGCCCGGCCAGATCACGGCTGAATGTCTGATCGCCAAACAGAACCTCGCCCTGAAACGGCGGCAACAACCCGGTGATCACCCGGGCCAGTGTAGATTTCCCCGACCCGCTTTCACCGACCACAGCCAGTGTTTGCCCCGGATGCACCTCAACCGTCACATCGCTCAGAACCTGCACCTTGTTGCCGTAAGCGGCGGAAATATTACGCGCCACCAGCACCGGGTTGTCAGTGGGTTTCTTTTCCTCATGCTCAATGGAACGCACCGAAACCAGCGCCTGGGTATATTCTTCCTGCGGACGGGTGATGATATTTTCAGCCGTATTGCGTTCAATTTTCGCACCACCGCGCAGCACCATAATCTCATCGGAAACCTGCGCCACCACGGCCAGATCATGGGTGATATAAAGTGCGGCAACCCCGGTGTTGCGAATGGCCTTTTTGATCGCCGCCAGCACATCGATTTGCGTCGTTACATCCAGCGCCGTGGTCGGCTCATCAAAGACAATCAGGTCCGGTTCCGGCACCAGCGCCATCACTGTCATAGCGCGCTGCAACTGCCCGCCCGACACCTGATGCGGAAACCGCGCGCCGATGTTTTCCGGGTCCGGCAGGTTCAGCTCACCAAACAACCGCACCGCGCGGGTTTCCAGCTCGGCCTTGGTGCCAACACCATGTTCCAGCCCGGCCTCGATAACCTGTTCCATCAACCGCTTGGCCGGGTTGAACGACGCCGCCGCCGATTGCGACACATAGGTCACTTCCTTGCCCCGCAGCGCCCGAAAATCCCGCACCCCACCGGCCAGAATATCGCGACCGTTCAAAAACACCTGCCCGCTTAGCCGGATCGTGCCACGGCCATAGCCCATGGAGGCCAGCCCAATGGTGGATTTCCCGGCACCACTTTCCCCGATCAGCCCCAGCACCTTGCCCTTTTCCAGGGTCAGCGACACATCTTCCACAATCACCAGGTTCTGCGCAGGCTCACCATCGGGGTATATCGTCGCCTCAATCCTGAGGTTGCGAATATCCAGCAGGTTTTCCGTTGCCATATCCTTAGCCACCCCGGCCCCCTTTCAGGTCAGAGGTGCGGTTCAGCACCCAATCCGCCACCAGATTAACCGATATTGCCAGTACCGAAATCGCCGCCGCAGGTACCAGCGCGGCGCCGATGCCAAATACGATGCCTTCCTTGTTTTCCTTGACCATGCCACCCCAGTCAGACGCCGGTGGCTGAACACCCAGCCCCAGAAACGACAATGTCGACAGGAACAGTACCGCAAAAATAAACCGCAACCCCAGTTCCGCCACCAAGGGCGACAGAGCATTGGGCAGGATTTCACGAAAGATTACCCAGCGCAGCTTTTCGCCGCGCAGCTTGGCCGCCTCAACAAAATCCATGACGTTGATATCCACCGCAACCGCACGGGATAATCGAAATACCCGGGTTGCATCCAGCAGGCCCATCACCACAATCAAAACCAACATGGTCACCGGCATCACCGACAGCACCACCAGCGCAAAAATCAGCGAAGGAATTGCCATGATCAGATCAACACCGCGTGACATTACCTGATCCACCCAGCCGCCCAGAACCGCCGCCGTCAGCCCCAGAATAGACCCCAGTGTAAACGACAGAACAGTCGCTGCCGTGGCAATAAAAATCGTGGTGCGCCCGCCATAGATCATCCTTGTCAGCAGATCGCGGCCGATATTGTCGGTGCCCAGCCAGTGCTCGGCTGAGCGCGGCTCCCAGACATCACCAACAACTTCGGCCAGACCATAGGGCGCAATCAGGGGGGCAAACACCGCCATCAGGAAAAATCCACCGGTCATGACAATACCAATCAGGGCTGAAAGTGGCATTCTCATTTCGGGTGCCTCAGCCTTGGGTTACTGACAATGGCAACGATATCCGCCACCAGATTAAGCCCGATAAATACCGCCGCAAAAATCAGCCCGCAGGCCTGCACCACCGGTACATCACGTTTGGCCACATGATCCACCAGATACTGCCCCATGCCCGGATAAACAAAGATCACCTCGACCACCACAACGCCGACCACCAGATAGGCCAGGTTCAGCATCACCACATTCACAATCGGTGAGATTGCATTGGGAAAAGCATGGCGAAAAATCACGTTAAAGGCAGATAACCCCTTAAGCTCAGCCGTTTCGATATAGGATGACTGCATCACATTCAGGATCGCAGCCCGGGTCATGCGCATCATATGGGCCAGTACCACCAGAACCAGCACCGTAACCGGCAGCGCAATGGCGTTCAGTTTTTCCAGAAAGCCCATACTGTCATAGACCGTCGCCACTGAGGGAAACCAGCGCAACTTGACGGCAAAGAAATAAATCAGCACATAGCCGATGAAAAATTCCGGCAGCGAAATCGACGCCAGCGTCATACCCGAAATCATCTTGTCGGGCCAGCGGTTGCGATAGCGCACCGCGATCAGCCCCAGAAATATTGCCAGCGGAACAGCTACGATCGCAGCTGTGGTGGCAAGAAACAGCGTATTGCCCAGCCGTTTGCCAATTTGTTCACCGATATCGGCACCATTTGACAGTGCGGTTCCCAGATCACCGGTGATAACCCCCCCCAGCCATCGGAAATACCGCGTGATCGCCGGGTCATTCAGGCCCAGTTCTTCTCGCAGGTTCGCCAGTGCCGTCGGGGTTGCAGACTGGCCCAAAATACTTTGCGCCACATCCCCGGGCAGGATTTGGGTGCCGGCGAAAATCAGTGCGGATACCGCAAATAACAGCATCAGGCCCAGCGCAAGGCGCTGGACCACTAATTTTACAAGTGACGACATGGGGTGCTACGCAACCCATGCCTTGATCAGCGACTTGTCGTTCATCATGCCACCGTTTGAATCGTCCTCGTATCCGCCGACCTTGTCACCGATTGCATCGATGAAATCGTTGAACATTGGCAGGATCAAGCCACCATCGTCGCGCACCATAACGGCAGCGGCGCGGTACAGTTCCTTGCGCTTGACGGCATCCAGCTCGGCTCGGGCCTGGATGATAAGCTTGTCAAAATCGTCGCGGAAGAACTTGGTGTCATTCCAGTCAGCTGTTGACAGATAGGCGGTGGAATACATCTGGTCCTGCACCGGACGTCCACCCCAGTAGGATGCCGAAAACGGTTGTTTGTTCCAAACCTCTGACCAATATCCATCCCCCGGTTCACGCTTGATTTCCAGCGGGATACCGGCGGCAGCCGCGCTTTGTTCAAACAGCTGGGTCGCATCCACTGCACCCGGAAACGCCACATCTGATGTGCGGATGATAATCGGGCCGTCATGGCCGGATTTCTTATAATGGAACGCTGCCATATCCGGATCATAGACGCGCTGTTCAATATCATCGGAAAACAGCGGATAGGACGCATTGATCGGGAAATCATTGCCCACAGAACCAAAGCCCTGCAGAATTTTATCAACCATTTCCTGACGGTTGATCGCCAGTTTCAACGCCAGCCGCAGGTGCTCATTGTCAAAGGGCGGCGTGTTCACATGCATGATGAACACGTAATGACCACGGCCCGAAACGTTACGCACTTCCACACCGGGAACCCGTTTGACCAGACTGACAACCTTTGGCTCAACCCGGTTGATCAGATGTACCTGACCCGATTGCAATGCCGCCAGACGGGCGGTTGAATCGTTCAGGATCACCACTTCCACATCACCGGCATGGCCACGTGTGTCATCCCAGTAGTTTTCAAACTTGGTCGCCGAATGGCGAACACCGGGGTCATTTTCCACAACTTTATAGGCACCTGTACCGATGCCGGCGGTTGGGTTTTCCATACCGCCATCGGGGAAGATCATCAGGTGATAATCGGCCATCAGATAGGGCAGATCGGCATTGGCCTCGGCCAGCTGAACCACCAGGTTCTGACCATCCACTGCCATGCTTTCAATGCCAGAAACAATACCAAGCGCCCCGGATTTTGAGTTCTCATCAGAATGGCGCTGCAACGTCTTCAGACAATCCTCTGGTGTCATGGTCTTGCCGTTGTGAAATTCAATACCCTCACGGATTTTGAAATTCCAGGTCTTGGCATCTGCCGAGGCCTCAACACTTTCGGCCAGTCGCATTTCCACTTCGCCAGCCGGGCTGACTTCCACCAGACCTTCACACCAGGTGCGGCCAAAACCAATGGGTGCGTCAGACGCCCAAAGTGCCGAATCCAACGTGTCAGACGATGCCCCACCCTGATAACCGGCCTTCAAAGTGCCGCCCTTTACAGGTGCGGCATGGGATGCGGCATTGGCCATGATCCCCGTGGCCATGGACGCCGAAACACCCAGCGCTGCCGCGCGGCCCATGAATGCACGCCGGTCCATCAGACCACGCACAACCCGTTTGCTCAGATAATCAAGTTCCTTCGTCATTTTCGTCTTCTCCCTATATTGTTATCGTTTTTTACGGGCCAGACTGCAGGCCCTCTGATTCTTCCCGATCAGGATACGCGCAAAACGCGCTTTGCATAAGCCTTTATCACCGATCGGAAATCTCCCATCTGGGATTGATCCAGCCTTGCGCGTTTTCCGGCGCCAGCAGGTCTTTCCCAAGTATTTGATCTGCCATCTTTTCCCCAACCATAATCGATGGCGCGTTGAGGTTCCCGTTAGTGATGCGTGGAAACACGGATGAATCCGACACTCTCAGGCTGTTAACGCCAATAACGCGCCCCTGTGGGTCCACCACGCTTGCCGGGTCAGACGCCGCCCCCATCCGACAGGTGCCGCACGGATGAAAGGCACTTTCCGTGTGTTTTCTCAGAAAATCGTCAATCTCTTCGTCGCTTTGCACATCTGCACCGGGCTGAATTTCGCGGCCCCTATAGGGTTTGAACGCATCCTGCCCCAAAATTTCGCGCGTGACCCGCACACAGTGGCGAAAATCTATCCAGTCCTGCTCTTCAGACATATAGTTAAACCGGATTTTCGGCTTGTCCAGCGGATCACCCGAGGCCAGCGTCACCGCCCCACGCGACTTGGCCCGCATTGGTCCCACATGGGCCTGATACCCATGCCCATCCGCCGCCACCCGGCCATCGTAACGCACCGCAATTGGCAGAAAATGGAACTGAATATCGGGGTATTCTACTCCCGCGCGACTGCGAATAAATCCAGCGCTTTCAAAATGGTTAGACGCCCCGAGACCGCCACCATTCAACAACCAATGCGCCCCGGCACGGGCTTTGCCAAACAGGTTCCAATGCTTATACAGCGTGATCGGCTGGGTGCTGGCTTGCTGGA
>CAZRHV010000052.1:0-15071 GCA_964599985.1 uncultured Marinosulfonomonas sp.
CGATTTCCTGCGCTGTGTTCATACCCGAAACGTGGACAATCAGAGGGTTGAACTGGGGGCGGTCTTTTGCCTCAAAAATTCGTGCGACTGCCCTGTCATTGCGAGCGTCCGCCCCAAGCCCGTAGACGGTTTCGGTTGGAAACGCGACCAGTTGTCCGGCGCGCAACAGATCAGCGGCGCCGGAAATGCCGGGGCTGTCGGGCCGTAAAATCTCAGTTTTCATATCGCTCATGGCTTCGTGACGCTGCGTTCTGGTTGATGCGTTGGAATGTTCGGGTAGCGTTGGAATATTGCTGGAATTTCATAAACCCCGGCTGGCTCTATGCCAAGCCGTCATTCGAGGGGACCTATATGGCCTATCGCGCGCCGCTGAAGGATTTTCAATTTTTGTTCGACCATGTTGTCGGGCTGTCGCAGGTTGCTGAGACGGATTTATTCAGCGAGGCGACGGGTGATGTGACGGCGGCTATTCTGACCGAGGCCGGACGGTTATGCGAAGACGTATTGGCCCCTTTGCAACGGAAAGGTGATGAACAGGGAGCCGTTTTGGAAAATGGTGTGGTGCGCTGTTCGCCGGGTTTTGCCGAGGGGTTTCGCGCCATAGCCGAAGGTGGCTGGATTGGGATGTCTGCCAGCGAAGAAAATGGCGGCATGGGCCTGCCGCAAACGGTGGCCACGGCGGTGAATGATATGATGTCGTCGGCCTGTTTATCGTTGCAATTGAACCCGCTGATGTCGCAGGGGCAGATCGAAGCGCTGGAAAACCATGCCAGTGATGAGATCAAGGCGATCTACCTGCCAAAGCTGATTTCGGGTGAGTGGTGCGGCACGATGAACCTGACCGAGCCACAGGCCGGTTCAGATGTGGGCGCGCTGCGCAGCAAAGCAGAACCAAATGGTGACGGTAGTTATGCGGTATCCGGGCAAAAGATTTTTATCAGCTGGGGTGACAACGATTTCAGCGGCAATGTTTGCCATCTGGTGTTGGCGCGTTTGCCTGATGGGGGTCAGGGGACCAAGGGGATCAGCCTGTTCATGGTGCCTCGGCATATTCCAGACGCAGACGGTAACCCCGGTATCGCCAATTCACTGAAGGTGGTCAGCCTTGAACACAAACTGGGCCTGCATGGTTCGCCCACAGCGATCATGGATTTTGATGGGGCTACTGGCTGGCTGATTGGCGAAGAAAATGCCGGCATGAAAACCATGTTCACGATGATGAACAACGCCCGCCTCGGGGTGGCCGTACAGGGTGTCGGGCAGGCGGAAGGGGCCTATCAACACGCTCTGGCATTTGCGATGGAACGTAAGCAGGGCCGCAGCCCGATTGCGAACGGAACCGGTACAATTATTGATCATGCGGATGTACGCCGGATGCTGGCGACGATGAAGGCGGAAACCTACGGCGCACGGGCCATTGCGCTGGCCTGCGCTGTGGCGATTGATATGGGCCATGCGACCGGCGACGGCGACTGGAAAGCCCGCGCGGCGTTTCTGACACCGATTGCCAAGGCGTTTGGTACTGATATTGGCTGCGAAGTTGCCCATATGGGGGTGCAGGTGCATGGTGGCATGGGTTTCATTGAGGAAACCGGTGCCGCGCAATATTCCCGCGATGTACGGGTGACCGCGATCTATGAAGGCACCAACGGAATTCAGTCGATGGATCTGGTAGCCCGCAAACTGATGGATGGCGGCGAAGCTGCGTATCGGTTGCTGGATGAGATAGAGGCAGACGCGGAAGCGGCGCGAGGCGAACTGCCTGAACTGGCGGCCAGTGTTTGGAATTCGGCAGAAACCCTGCGCGAAGCGACTGAATGGATGCTGGCGCAGGATGATCTGAATGATCGTTTTGCCGGTTCTGTACCTTATTTGCGGGCTTTTGCGCGGGTGTTGGGTGGGCATTACCACCTGAAATCGGCGATAGCTGAGGGCGGTAACGGGGTGCGTTCACGTTTGGCAGAATTCTATATTTCACGCCTTTTGCCAGAACATATCGCGCTGCTGATCCATGTGCGTCAGGGTGCAAGGGCCTTGTATTCCATATCGCCAGATGATCTTGCGGCCGGATGAACCTGAGAACCGCACCGCTTAATCACCCCTTTGAAACGCCGCCCGGTCCGGGTGAGGCAATCGAAGTTGCCGCGGGCATCCTGTGGATGCGCCTGCCGCTGCCGATGGTGCTGGATCATGTCAATGTCTACGCGCTTGACGATGGTGACAGCTGGACGCTGATTGATACCGGGTTTGATAGCCGCAAAACACGGGCAATTTGGCAGACGTTGCTGGATGGACCGCTAAAGGGCAAACCAGTGCGCCGGGTTCTGGTAACCCATCATCACCCGGATCATATCGGGCTGGCGGGGTGGTTCCAAAGCGAATTTGGGGCTGAGCTAATCACAACGCGCACCGCGTGGTTGTTTGCACGGATGCTGACGCTGGATGTGCAAGAGAAAACAACGCCTGAGACGCTGACGTATTGGCGACGGGCCGGGATGAACGCGAATATTCTGGCGAAACGTGCATCCGAACGTCCCTTTAACTTTGCCGATGTAGTGGCGCCTCTGCCACTTGGGTTTCGCCGGATTGTTGAGGGTGAACAGATTGAGATTGCCGGACGTGTCTGGGATATCCGCATGGGCAATGGCCACGCGCCGGAACACGCGACGCTGTGGTCAACGGATGACAGGCTTGTGATTGGCGGCGACCAGTTATTGTCAACGATTTCGCCAAATATCGGGGTATACGCAACCGAGCCGGACGCCGATCCGCTGGCCGAATGGCTGGAAGCCTGTGAGCGATTGAAAGTATTTGCAAATGATCAACAACTTGTGCTGCCGGGGCATAAATTGCCGTTTAACGGGTTGCCGGTGCGGATGCGACAGTTGATTGACAATCACCATGGCGCGCTGGATCGGTTATTGGTGTATCTGGAGCAACCCCATACCGCCGCCGAGTGCTTTTCGCTGCTGTTCAAGCGCAAGATTGGTGATGGCGAATACGGGTTGGCATTGGTTGAGGCGATGGCCCACGTCAATCACCTGTACCGGCAGGATAAAGTCGTGCGGGAGTTGCGGGACGATGGTGCCTGGGTTTGGCAGAGAAAGGGCTAGGAATGGTGAAGAAGAAACGCAAGACTGCGAAAAAACCTGCCAAGGCGAAGTCGGGTAAAAAGCCGGACCCCTGTAGTGGTGCCGTTCACGCTGATCCGAAAACCCCTGCTACGGCTGAACAAAAGCCGCTGCCAGAGGCAATGACTAAAAAGGCGATGGAACAAAAAAGCCCGGCGGAATGGGCTTATGAGCGGCTGATCCTATATATCCAGAATTTTGAAGAACAGCTGGATGAGGAACACGAAATAGCGGTTGGCTTTACCAGTGGTTCGAACGGTGCGTTGCGTATTGAAGGCGTTGGATTTTTCGACCCGGATATTGTGACTTTTTATGGCAGCGATGAAAAGGGTTCCAAGACCCAGCTTATCCAGCATGTCAGCCAGCTAAGCGTCACTTTGCGCGCGTTGCCCAAACAGGCGGCTGAAAAGGAACCGACGCGGATCGGTTTCAGACTGGCACAGGATCTGAATAACAAATGACCTGCGGCTCTATCGCGCGGCTTTGGGGCCGTGACAGCGGGCATTTTATCGTCTAAGCCGGTAAAAACCAAACGCGAAAGACAGGGAATATCATGGCTGAATATAAGCACGGATCGATGGATACAGAAGTGCAGGAAAAAACATTTGCCGGTTTTGTGAAGGCTGTTAAGTGGTCTACTATCGCAATCATCTGTTTTCTGATATTCCTAGCAATTGTTGGCGGTTAGGCAAAAATTTGATGATGCGCATCTGGCGAATTTTCGGATTTCTGGCCGTTTTGGCAATTCTGGCCGGATGTGGCGCGGCAGAACCAAAATGGGCACCACAGGCCGAAGTGACGCGCGCGGCTTATGTCCATGACGGCCCGCCGACCCTTACGCTTTTCACGGTTATCAATAATAAGAACGGTTCGGGTGCGCATTCGGCGTTGATGGTAAATGCATCACAGCGGGTAATATTTGATCCGGCGGGAACGTGGCGGCACCCACAATTGCCGGAACGAAATGACGTTATATTTGGCATGTCAGACCCAATTGTTGACTTCTACATCGATTACCATTCCCGCGTGACGTATCGTACAGTGGTTCAGGAAATAGTCGTATCGCCAGAGGTGGCGCGACTGGCTATGCAGGGGATTTTATCCTATGGGGCAGTGCCAAAAGCACAATGTGCAAATGCAATTACGACGATCCTGGCAGATATTCCGGGGTTTGAGAACATTCCACATACGTGGTTTCCGAAAAAGCTATCGGCTGAATTTGGCAAACTGCCGGGGGCGAGTTTTGAGGTGATTTATGACAACAGCCCCGACGATAATTCCGGTGTGGTTGTAGGGCCGCAGGCGGATTACATGCTTCGCGGCTAGCCCAGAAGATACAGCATTAAATACAATGTGATCGCACCGCCAAACATCGCGGCCAGCACGTTTTTGAAATATACGCCCAAAGCCAGCGCAACCAACGCCGCCATGATGCGTGCGGCGTCAGGTTCGCCCCCGGTTCCGGCTGGCCACAGAACAAGGGGCGCCACCAGCCCCGGTATCACGGCGACTGGCGTATAGCGTAACAATCGCATGGCCCAATCCGGTAGTGTGATACGCCCGAATGCCCCCAGAAAGGAAAACCGTATCAGGTAGGTACCGATCCCCATCAGGATGATGATGGCCCAGATTTCTGTGTTGGTATAGTTCATGGGGCCGGCCTGCTTGGGTGGCTGCCCATGCGTCGTTCAATTTCGGCCCCAACAAACATTGCGAGCAAAGCCGCGATCAGCAGGCCGGATGAAAATGGCAGGAATGACAGTGACAGCGCCGCCACAATGGATGTTAGCGCTGCACCGAGATGTGCCAGGGTTTTTAGCATTGGTGCAACGATGGCGATGAAAACAATTGCTGGTGCAAAATCGAGTGCAAATTCCGCTGGAACGGTTTGACCAAACCATGCCCCCAGAAATGTAGACAGGTACCAAAACGTCCAGGCAGGGATTGCGCAGCCAATATAAAACGACATTTTTTGTGCGATAGGCATTCCCGGTTCCCGCTCAAACTTGCTGACCCCAATGGCATAAACATTGTCTACAAGAAAATAGGCTGCAACCGCGCGTTGCCAAAACGGCGCTGGCGCAAGGTATGGCGCGATTGAAGCCGAATACATTGCCATACGCAGATTAACCGCAAGGGAAGCGGCCAGCACCATGAAAACCGGAGCGCTATCTTGCATTTGTGAAAGAGCAGTGAATTGTGCAGCGCCGGCAAATGCCAGCACGGTCAGGCTCATGACTTTTAGCAGGTCGAAGCCGGCCTCTGTGGCGACGATGCCAAAGAGCAACCCAAACGGCACCACCCCAAGAATAAAGGGCAACCCGTCTTTAAAGCCCCGCCAAAAGGCGGATTTGGGTGTAGCAGTTGTCATGGCTTGGCCCTAATACTTGCCTGTCGGGCATCGTTACCCCGCACCTTGAAGAGGATCAAATGACAAATCGTGATGATCTTGCACAATATTTGATTGCCCCCGATCCGGGTAAGGCCGGGCTGACCCGGTCGGTTCAGGGGACTGATCAGTTTGGACAGGTGCAGCAGATGTCGGTGATCGAAGAACGCCCGCTGACGATCTATCTGAACAGTCAGGAAATAGTGACGGCCATGACGATTGGCGACTACCCGGAATATCTGGCGCTTGGTTTTTTGCGCAATCAGGGGATGCTGGCAGATGTGGGTGACATTACCGGAATTCAATATGATGCGGAAATCCAAAGCGTTGTGGTGCGTACCAGCCAAACGACCGATTTTGAGGAAAAACTAAAGAAAAAAACCCGTACCTCGGGTTGTGCGGTGGGGACCGTTTTTGGTGACATGATGGAGGGGTTAGGGGGGCTGACCCTGCCGGATGCGGAATTGCGGGTTTCGTGGCTATATTCGCTGGCGCACCAGATCAACCGCACGCCCAGCCTGTATCTGGAATCCGGTGCGATACATGGGACGGTTTTATGCCAACAGGACCGCCCTCTGGTCTATATGGAAGATGTCGGGCGCCATAATGCGGTGGATAAAGTCGCAGGCTGGATGTTGAGCGAAGATACGCGGGCGGATGATAAAATTCTGTATACTACCGGCCGGCTAACGTCTGAAATGGTGATCAAGACCGCGTTGATGGGAATACCGGTTTTGGTGTCGCGATCCGGGTTCACCGCGTGGGGCGTTGAGATTGCCCGACAGGTTGGTCTGACGTTGATTGGCCGGTTGCGGGGGCAGCGGTTTAGCTGTCTGGCGGGGGAAAGCCGCCTGATACGTGACGTTGATCCCGGCGATATTCCTGTTGAGGATAAACGCCACCGACGTAAGGGAGCACAGGAATGACGGGTATTCCGGCGGTTATTCTTGCAGGTGGGCTGGCCCGGCGTATGGGTGGCGGTGATAAGGGGTTGCTCGATCTGGGCGGGCAAAGCCTGTTGTCTCGCGTGATTGATCGGATTGGTCCACAGGCTGGTCCGCTGGCACTGAATGCCAATGGTGATCCGGCTCGGTTCGCCGCGTTTGGGTTGCCAGTCCTGGCAGATACGATTGACGGTTTTGTGGGGCCTTTGGCGGGGATATTGGCGGCACTTGACTGGGCTGAAGGATTGGGGGCTTCGCAGGTTGTGACTGTTGCCGCCGACACTCCGTTTTTTCCGCAGGACTTGGTGGAACGGTTACTTGATGCCGGTTTCCCCATGGTACTAGCGGCGACGACGGATGAAAAACGGGGGGTGTTACGGCAGCCGACCTTTGGGTTATGGCCGGTGGATTTTCGCGAAGATCTACAGGATGCGCTGACCCGTGGGATTCGGAAAGTGGTGCAGTGGAGCGATCAGCACGGGGCGGGATCAGTGGTGTTTGAAACCGCTGCGTATGACCCATTTTTTAATATCAATACCGCGGAAGACCTGGCCGAAGCTGAGGCAATGTTAGCAAAGGGCGTCGTATGAGGGTGTTTGGCATCGTTGGCTGGAAAAACGCCGGGAAAACCGGGTTGATGGAGCGGCTGGTGGCTGAGATTTCAGCGCGCGGATTTGTTGTGTCCACGATCAAACACGCGCACCATTCATTTGATGTTGACCAGCCGGGCAAGGACAGCTTTCGCCACCGGGCGGCTGGTGCGCGCGAGGTGCTGTTGTCGTCACGTAAAAGGTGGGCGCTGATGCACGAGGCTCAGGGGCTGGACGAACCGGACCTGAGTGTACTGCTGGCAAAGATTGAACCGGTTGATCTGGTTCTGGTGGAAGGTTTCAAGCGTGATGAACACCCGAAACTAGAGGCACATAGGGGGGAACCCGGAAACGCGTTAATTGCGCCGGATGATGCAAGCATTTTGGCGGTTGCAAGTGATATTGAGCTGACCGGGTTAAATGTACCGGTGTTCGATCTGAACGATACCAACGCGTTGGCAAATTTCGTTTTGCAAAAGGTGGGGCTGGTCACGGAAAAACCAAAGCCGGGCCCATTAAATATAGAGCCCCCAAAGTTGAAAGATGACTGTTTTGCCTTGCCTGCCGGTGTTGATTGGGTGCCGGTGGATGACGCCCGTTCGATGCTGCGCGAAAGGCTGTCCGTAGCGGTTGGGCAAAACGATATTTCAGTTGTCCAATCTTTGGGGCGTATTCTGGCAGACGACATCATCGCGCCGCGCTCTAATCCGCCGGGTGCGAATTCTGCGGTGGATGGTTATGGTTTTGCCCACAGCACTATTGGAAACGATGCACAGGTTTTGCCTTTGGTAAATGGTCGTGCCGCGGCCGGGTCGCCCTTTGCCGGGGTTGTTCCAGCCGGGCACGCAGTTCGCATCCTGACCGGTGCGCTGATACCGGAAGGTGTCGACAGCGTGGTGATGCAGGAAGATGTGCAGCTAAGTGACGGGCACATCGCGTTTGAAGGCGGTATCAAACCCGGTGCAAATGCGCGGGGCGCGGGTGAGGATGTGTTGGCCGGGGATGTTACGCTGTCGCGTGGCCGGTTGCTGAACGCGCCTGATCTGGCGCTGATGTCTGCAGTTGGTTGCACCAATGTGCCAGTGTTTGAGCGCTTGCGGGTTGGGGTATTATCAACGGGCGACGAAATTGTTCCCGCTGGAAGCGACACGTCGCCAGCGAAGACTTATGATGCCAATCGCCCGATGTTGCTGGGGCTTGCCGACAAGTGGGGTTATGTGCCGGTGGACTTGGGGCATGTTGACGATGACCGAGATGCGCTGCGGAATAGCCTGAATATGGCGAGCTCCATGACCGACATAATACTGACGTCGGGGGGTGCATCGGCGGGGGACGAAGACCACTTGTCTGCCCTGTTAGGGGATGAGGGTTCGCTTTTCACATGGCGAATTGCGATTAAACCGGGGCGTCCATTGGCCTTGGCGCAGTGGAACGGAACGCCTGTGTTCGGCCTGCCGGGCAATCCGGTGGCGGCGTTGATTTGCACGCTGATATTTGCGCGCCCAGCCATGTCGGTTTTGGCGGGCGGCAATTGGTTAGAGCCGCAGGGGTTTACCCTGACCGCTGCATTTGAAAAACGCAAAAAACCGGGTCGGCGTGAATATTTGCGGGCGCGAGTGAACGGTGCTGGTGAGGCTGAGGTCTTTGCCTCGGAGGGGTCCGGTCGGGTTTCGGGGTTAAGCTGGGCAGACGGCTTGGTTGAACTTGAAGATGGTGAGCGCCATATTTTTCCCGGTGATCCGGTTCGTTATTTTCCGTATTCCGGCTTTGGTCTTTAGGGCGCTTCCTAGTCAAACGTACCCGTTGCCCGGCCGAGTAGCATGAATGCGCGCGCAGAGCGTGTATCAGTCATTTCGATAATATCCTGGTCATTGGCCGATTTTTCGAACTCGGAAAATGTGTGGTCATATTTGCGCAGAAAATGGTGAACGGAATCGCGAAATATTGGGTCTTGCCGCATTCTGCCTGCTGTCAGGGCAAGGCTGGAGCGATCACGAATTCCACCAAGACCTGCCATTGGTTTTCCACGTTCCCCCCGGGCAAAACGACGCCAAACCTCGGGCTTTGAGCGGTCAGGCCGCAGATCATCCATATAGATGCCGTCTTGCGAAAGCAGGGTCAGTACATCCTGCGCGGCCTGAACAAGCTGCGATGTATTATGATCCTGCAAGGCCCGGCGAAGAGCGCGAAAACCCTCTTTATCTTCTGCGGTTTCGGGAAAATTCAGGGCGCGGATGAAATCCTTGACCGAAAGCGGAGGCGCCAGGTTTTCGGAAGGTGTGCCTAATTCAAGCGATGCCTGTTCTTTTGCCGGTTTGACTTCCAGACTAGCGAGAGCTGATTTATCTTGCTCGGCGATTTCTTCAACGCCGGGGCGGATTGAGGTAAATGTTGCCAAAGCCGCGTCTGTTTTGCGCTGAGCCGCTGCTATTTCATCCAGCTTTTGCTCAACCGCCGGTTTCATTCCTAGAACCCCGGATTGCTGTTGCTGAATATAGGTGTGACGCATTGCGTTAATAGCAGTTTGCAGACGTTCGGATTCTTCCTTCATGACCTGACTACTTCGATAAGCCATCGCCGCCACCCAGATCAGGCCAACTGGCATGAAAATAGCGATCAGGGTCATCAAAAACCGGTTGGTGTCGATCTGAGGTGCTGACGGATTATTGCTGTTTGACGCGAAAACAAAGAAAAGTGTGACACCGACCAGCCAAACCACTGAAACCGCGCCGGCAATTACCTCGGTCGAGGATATAGACGCGCGACCCCCACGCCTTGAGAAAATCCCAAGATCAATGGGTTTCGGTTTTTCCTGTTCAGCCATCCCAAGGGGATCCTACTTTAGCTAGATGTATTTGATCGTCAGGATCTCATACGATTTTTCGCCACCAGGTGTGCGGACTTCGACGCTGTCGCCTTCGTCCTTGCCGATAAGGGCGCGGGCCAGTGGTGATTTGATGTTCAGTTTGAGAGCTTCAATATCGGCTTCTGGTTCACCGACAATCTGATAGGTTTTTTCTTCGTCGGTGTCTTCGTCAACCAGTGTCACCGTTGCTCCGAATTTAATTGTGCCCGACAATGTGGTTGGATCAATCACTTCGGACAAAGATACGATGGTTTCCAGTTCATCGATCCGGCCTTCAATGAAGGAATGTTTTTCGCGGGCAGAATGGTATTCGGCATTTTCTGACAAATCGCCATGCGCACGCGCTTCGGCGACCGCTTTGATGATTGCCGGGCGCTCAACTGATTTTAGGTTCTTCAATTCTACATTGACCGCGGCGTATCCCGCGCCAGTCATAGGTATCTTATCCATGGTATCCGTCGTAGTTTATAGGTGTCTGTCTTTAAAAATCCAAACCACGGAATCCGCTCGCTTGCAAGCAGAGTTGCAAAAGTTACGAATTTCGGCAGGTTTTTAACACGCAGCGCGCTTGCGGTAACCCATGTGTTTCGGTACGAAATGAAGCACGAATTATACCGTACAGAAATTGTTGACCCCTGGGGGAATAAATGTCCGATATCACACGAGAATCTATGGAATATGATGTCGTTATTGTCGGAGCCGGGCCAGCGGGATTGTCAGCTGCTATTCGATTGAAACAACTGAATGCGGATTTGGATGTGGTTGTTCTTGAAAAAGGCTCTGAAGTTGGGGCGCATATTTTGTCTGGGGCGGTTTTGGATACGGTTGGACTGGACCGGTTGATCCCGGATTGGAAGGCAAAAGGCGCGCCCATATCGGTTGCCGTCAAAAAGGATAATTTTTACGTTCTCGGTGCAGGTGGTAAACTGCGTTTGCCTAATTTCCTGATGCCGCCCTTGATGAATAACCATGGTAACTACATAGTTTCTATGGGTAATGTATGCCGCTGGATGGCGGAGCAGGCCGAAGAACTAGGGGTTGAAATTTTTCCGGGAATGGCCTGTTCCGAGCTGGTTTTCGGGGACAAGGGCGAACTGAAAGGCGTGGTTGCCGGGGAATTTGGGAAAAATGCGGACGGTACGCCATCTGACGCTTATGAGCCGGGAATGGAGCTGTTTGGCAAGTATGTGTTCCTGTCCGAAGGTGTGCGTGGATCACTGTCAAAAGAAGCGATTGCGAAATACGATCTGGACGCGAATTCTGACGTTCCAAAATTTGGCCTGGGAATGAAGGAAATCTGGGAGATCGATCCAGATAAACACCGCGAGGGCACAGTGACCCACACCATGGGCTGGCCATTGGGGTGGAAAAACGGCGGCGGGTCGTTCATTTATCATCTTGATAATAATCAGGTTTATGTGGGTTATATCGTCGATCTGAACTACAAGAACCCATATTTTAACCCCTACATGGCCTTCCAGCAGTTCAAACATCACCCGATGGTGGCTGATCTGCTGAGGGGTGGCAAACGTGTAGCTTATGGCGCGCGCGCAGTGACCAAGGGGGGGATTCAGTCGATCCCTAAAACGGTCTTTCCGGGGGGTGCTTTGCTGGGCTGTTCTGCCGGGCTGGTGAACCTGCCACGTATCAAAGGCAATCATAACGCCATGCTTTCCGGGATTGCTGCGGCTGAGGCGGCGAATGCGGCGATTAAGGACGGGCGTTCTGGTGATGAATTGACATCTTATGATACTGAACTGCGCGAAGGTCCGGTTGGCAAAGACCTGATTAAAGTACGCAATGTAGCACCTATGAATGGCAAGTGGGGTAGTCTGGCGGGGCTGACCCTGGGTGGCTTTGACATGTGGTTTCAGACAATATTCCGGTTTTCGCTGTTTGGCACATTGAAACATGGCAAAAACGATGCTCAGTCAACTGAGCCAGCCGATCAGCATAAGCCGATTGAGTATCCTAAACCGGATGGCAAACTGAGCTTTGACCGCCTGACCAATGTCAGTTTTTCCGCGACCAACCACGAAGAAAGCCAGCCTGCGCATTTGCATTTGGCCGACCCATCAATTCCGGTGTCAGTAAATTTGCCGAATTTTGCGGAACCTGCGCAGCGTTATTGCCCGGCCGGAGTTTATGAAATTATCACTGAAGAAGGCAAAGACCCGAAATTTGTGATCAATTTCCAGAACTGTGTTCACTGTAAAACCTGCGATATCAAGGACCCGAGTGAGAATATCACCTGGACAGTGCCGCAGGGTGGAGACGGGCCAAATTACCCCAATATGTAAATCTTGCGTTATCAAGGCCACGAAATGGCCCGAAATATTGTTTTTACAGCGAATAGACACTAGTTTTGCAAAGAACCCGGCCCTCGAAAGGATCCGTTTTGGTTATTAGAAAATTCCGGTTTGCTATCATTGCAGCCTGCGTCACAGGTGTACTGACAACCACGCCCGTGGCGGCAGAGGGATTTGCCGGCGCCTATCTGGCTGCGCGACGTGCCTTTGCGGATAGCGATTTTCCAGCTGCGTCGCAGTATTTTACCCGCGCACTTGTGCAGGACCCGTCAAACGTTGAACTGATGGAAAGTGCTCTGTTGGCTTATGTCAATATGGGGGAAATTGATCGGGGGCTTGCAATAGCACGTCGATTGATCAGCCATAACCCGTCACATCAGGTGGCGAATATGCTGTTGCTTTCTGAGGCCGTAAAAAACGGTGAGTTTGCGGATGCGGTTGCACTGTTTGAGGGGGAGGATGCTGTTGGTCCACTGGTTGATGGATTGGCAATGGCATGGTTACAGGTAGCGCAGGGGGATATGGCCGACGCGCTTGGTACATTTGATGAGGTATCAAAGGAACCCGGACTGCAAAGTTTCGGGCTGTACCACAAGGCGCTGGCTCTTGCGCTAGTGGGGGATTTTGAAGGCGCTGATGACATTCTTTCAGGGCGGGGTGGTGTAACCATTCCTGCAACACGTCAGGGTGTAGTTGCCCGGGCAGAAATTCTTAGCCAGCTAGAGCGCAATGAAGACGCAATAGCGTTGCTGGCCGAGGTGTTTGGAGTTGACCTGGACCCAGGTTTGCAAGTGTTGCGAGACCGGTTGGAAGCTGGTGAAACTCTGCCATTTACTGCCGTCAGAAATGCAGAAGACGGGTTGGCTGAGGTATTTTACAGCGTGGCGGGCGCATTAAGCGGTGAGGCCAATGACGGCTATACGCTGGTCTATACGCGCGTTGCTGAATATTTACGGCCAGATCATGTGGATTCTATCCTGCTGACGGCGCAACTGTTGGAAAATCTGGATCAGTATGAACTGGCAACACAGGCCTATGATCGCATTCCGCGCGATGACCCAGCTTTTTATGCGGCAGAACTTGGACGTGCAGATGCCTTGCAGCGCTCGGGTAATTCGGATGCAGCGATTGAAGTATTGGAACAACTGTCAGAAACCCATTCTGATCTACCTAATGTTTTCATAACACTTGGCGATTCATACAGGCGGTTGGAGAGATACGAAGATGCAGCCGATGCCTATGATCGGGCGGTTGCTTTGTATGAAACCCCTGATCAGTCTCAGTGGGTTTTGTATTATACACGGGGCATTGCTAATGAGCGGATTGAGAAATGGGACCTGGCAGAGGCAGATTTTCGCAAGGCGCTTGAATTGCAACCGGGCCAGCCACAGGTCTTAAACTACCTTGGATATTCCTTCGTTGAGATGCAGATCAACCTTGATGAAGCGCTTGATATGATTGAGCGCGCAGTCGAGGCGCGCCCGAACGACGGTTACATCACGGATTCGCTTGGCTGGGTTTTATATCGGCTGGGCCGCTACGAAGAAGCTGTCGGATTTATGGAACGCGCGACGGAACTGATGGCGGTCGATCCGATTGTGAATGATCATCTGGGTGATGTGTTATGGGCGGTTGGTCGTAAGCGCGAGGCAGAATTTCAATGGAGCCGGGCGATGTCTTTTGAACCGGATGAAAAAGACGCGATCCGTATTCGGCGCAAGCTGGAAGTGGGGCTGGATCTGGTGCTGGAAGAAGAGGGCGCAGACCCTATTACGTTTGCCAATGACGGTTAGCGTTTTCGCGCCGGCGAAGATCAATCTGACGTTACATGTTACCGGCCAGCGCGATGATGGCTATCACCTGATTGATAGTCTGGTGGCGTTTGCGCCGGTTGGGGATTATCTGACGTTTTCCGACGCCCCCGTTTCATCGCTGACGGTGGAAGGCCCGGAAGCTGCCGGGGTTCCCACGGATATGGACAATCTTGTTATGAAGGTGGCGGAGATTATGGCACCGGATCGTGGATTGGCGATGACGCTAGAAAAGAATATTCCGATAGCTGCTGGGCTTGGCGGCGGCTCGGCTGATGCGGCAGCCGCTTTCCGAGGGCTTTGGAATAACTGGGATGAATCCACCTTAAAACGAATGGAAGCTCTTACCGAGGAACAGATTCGGGCAGAATTCCAGCCGACGTTTGGGCGGGTGGTTGAATTAGGGGCAGATATTGCCATGTGCATTGCTTCTATGAAGCAAAGGGCGCAGGGGATTGGGGGTAAGGATACCCCGGTCGATTTTCCGGACGTTATTGCATTGCTGGTGAATCCGCGTGTAGCCGTTTCCACAAAAGAAGTTTTTCAGGCGTTGAAACAAAAAAATAATAGTCCGATGGAAGAGGTGCTTCCCACGTTTGACGGGCCGACCGATTTTTCCGAGTGGCTTGCTCAGCAGCGCAACGATCTTGAAGTGCCCGCACTGAAAATTTGCCCGGAAATTGGGACAGTCCTGGGTGTTCTAAGAGGTTTGGATGGATGTTTATTGGCCCGAATGTCAGGATCCGGAGCCACATGTTTCGCATTATTCGATGCACCAGAGGCTTCGCGAGCAGCGCGGGAACAGGTGATGCGCGATAATCCCGAATGGTGGGTTTCAGGTGGCTGGCTCGGAAATTGGGTCGAGAAATCCGTGCCTGTATTCAGCTAACCCGCGCCACCACATAATCTGCCAGATCATTCAACATATCTTTGATCGGGTCATCTGGCAGGCCGCTAAGCGCTGCCTTTGCCCGATCGGCCCATTCCAGCGCGTCAACCCGCGCCGCATCCATCGCACCATGTTTTTCCAG
>CAZRHV010000053.1:0-14911 GCA_964599985.1 uncultured Marinosulfonomonas sp.
TACTTATCGGAAACCGGCTCTTCATCATTGACAGTAACCACAAAGCTCCCGTCCAAAATCGCCGCCGATTTCGCCGCAACAGCTGCGACAACATCGGCTGATACCAGCGCTTCATCCATTACCAGCGAACCGCCTCCATAGGCCATATAGCTGTACTGGCCATAGTCATCTGCACTGTAAGACCCAGCTGCCACTGCAGCGATTGCGGTATCAATGGTGGCCTCCATATGCCAGAGCGCCGAAGCAAGGATCGTACCCGGATAGGCATCCGCCGTATCAATCACGTTACCGATAGCTTTTTTGCCACGTTCAACGGCTGCATCAGAAACCCCGAAACGCTCAGCGTACATAACGTCCGCGCCAGCATCCATCATCGCAAAGGCGCTTTCTTTGGCCTTGGGTGGATCGTACCAGCTGTCAATGAAGTTCACGAGGAATTTGACATCCGGATTGGTTTCCCGCGCACCTTCCATAAAGGCGTGCATCAGCCGGTTAACTTCGGGAATTGCGTAGCCCCCGACCATGCCGATCACATTGCTTTCACTGGCCGCCCCGGCAACCATGCCGGAAAGATATGCCGGTTCATGGATAAAGTTGTCAAACACCGAAAAGTTCGGTTCCTGTGGTTTGAAAGATGACCCCATCAAAAACGCTGTTTCGGGATAATCTTCAGCCACTTTACGGGCTGCGCGCTCAAGTCCGAACACTTCGCCGACGATCAGATCGACGCCGGATTCAGCAAATTCCCGCATCACCCGCTCATAGTCAGTATTGGCGACGTTTTCTGAGAACGTGTATTCAATGTCGCCGCGTTCCTGCGCTGCGTTCAGCGCGATATGGATACGGCTGATCCATTGTTGTTCTACAGGCAGCGTGAATATTCCGGCGACCTTGATCGTTTCGGCCATGGCGCTGGCCGTTGACACGACCATGCCTAAGGCAACGGCCCCAGCGATCATGACTCTTCTGGATAGTATTTTCGGTAGTAGCATTTGGTATTCCTCCCATTGCCAGCAAATCTAAAGTGTTCGCTCAGACATAGTGACGCATTTATTGACCAAACGATCAAGAAAAATCTAGCAAAGCCGGAACTTAGGTCCGCCAGTCCAGAACCTTTTTCTCAATCAAGCCCACCACCGCGCTGATTGCCACTCCTAGAATTGAAAGTATCGCCACGCCGGTAAACAGCCGTTCCAGATCATAAAGCGACCCGGCTTCCAGAATATAAGCGCCAATCCCGAATTCGGCCCCCAGCATTTCCGCTGCAACCAGTAGGATAATTCCGATTGCCAGACTGATACGCAGCCCCGACAGTATACCCGGCATCGCGCCCGGCAGGACAATCTTTGTTACGATCGACAGCCACGACATATTAAAGCTCTGCCCCATCCGTATGAGCGTTCGATCGACATTATCCACCGCACCGTAGGTCGCAACAACTGTCGGGGTGAACGTGCCAAGGGCGATCAGCGCGTATTTTGACGCCTCATCAATTCCGAACCAAATCACGAAAAGCGGCAACAAGGCGATCTTGGGAATGGGGAACAGCGCCGAAACCAGTGGCACCAACCCGGCCCGGATAAACGAAAACAGCCCAACCAGAACTCCAATACCAATCCCGGCTGAAATCCCCAATGAGGCCCCAACAAACAACCGCATCAAGGATGGCCCCAGATGCTGCCACAACAGCCCCGTTGTCCAAAGGCCGATGAATGTCGAAAACACGTCCGACGGGCGTGGCATTGTCAGATTTGAAATAAACCCGGCTCGTGTGCCCCATTCCAGAAACGCGATCAGCAAAACAAATACCATCAGCCCAATCCCACGTTTGGATTTCGGCGCGAAACCGCCGCCGCGAAACCTGACCGGTTTTCTGGGTGTTCCGGTTTCAGACATGCAGCAACTCCTGATCTGCGGCAGCCGCTTCTTCGCGCATCAGATCCCACAGGTATTTTTGCTTACGATCCAGATCAACGTCCCAAACGCCGCGCTCGGCCAGCGGTTTTTCAATCTCAACAATTTCTCGGATACGCCCCGGACGACGAGATAACACGACGATAGAATGCCCCAAACGAACCGCTTCATTCAGATTGTGCGTGACATAAACTGCCGTAAATGGCCGGCGTGTCCAAAGGTTCACCAGATCATCCATCAACAGCTCTCGCGTTTGGCTGTCCAGCGCCGACAATGGCTCATCCATCAACATTACAGCCGGATTAACCGCCAGCGCGCGCGCCAGTGCCACCCTTTGTTTCATCCCGCCAGATAACTGCCGTGGCAGCGCATTGCGAAAATCCAACAGCTTAGTGCGCGCCAAAACATCAGTGACAATTTCCTGTTTGCGAGAAACACCAAGCCTGTGATCTTCCAACACCAGACTGATGTTGCCTTCTACCGTGCGCCACGGCAGCAGGGCAAAATCCTGAAACACAAATGTTAGTGGGTTAAACGTATCCACAGGCGGATCGCCCACTTGAACAACCTGCCCACTCTCCGGGCGTTCCAGCCCACCTATTAAGCGCAACAACGTGGATTTCCCGCACCCCGACGGCCCGACAATACACATGATTTTGCCAGACGGTATCGGCAAGGTAATGTCGCGCAGCACTTCGGTTTCGCCGTAAGAGTGGCTTATATTTTCGAGCAGTAAATCCATGATCCCCAGTGCAATCCGTGAAAACCGGCGGGGCAGTTACTAACCGCCCCGCCAATTCAATCAGATCATATCGACGTAAGACTGATCGACCAGCGTATCTATCGTGATGCTGCCCTTAACCAAAGCCTCTGCCTTGAACCAGTCCAACTGATCCTGCAACGAAGCCAGGTTCATCGCCGCACCTTTGTTGATCCGCATCGCCCCATTGATGATACTCGGGGCAGCTTTTTCATATTCGCGGTCCGTGTACACATATTTATGCACCAGCTTGACCATTTCCTCGGCTGCATCCTCGCCAGCGGTCCGGTCCACCAGTGCCGCATTGAAATCATCTGCGCCCCGCGAAAACGCTGCCAGGAACGCTTCTGATTTGGCCCGCTCATTCGCCGCATTATCGGCCGATGTAAATACCGTCGTCACCTGATAATTCGGCAGATAATCTGACACGTTACCAATGATATGAACCGCACCGGCACCGGCCAGCGGTTTGGCGATATGGGGTACGATCGACCATGCATCAATCTGACCAGATTTCAGCGCACCGATGATAGCACCAACTTTGCTCAGGGGTTTGAAATTCACCGCAGCACCTTCAGCCCCGGCTATCTTGGACCCCATATAATGAAACGATGACCCGGCCTGAGTAATGCCAAACGACTTACCATCCAGCATTGAAGGATCGGTAAGCCCCGCATCAAACGCAGCATTTGAGGCCAGAATTTTCTGACCATCAATCCCCGGTTCCTCCGACAAAGCGCCGCCAATCACTTTGGCCGCGCCTTTTTCCGCCAGAGAAATCAAGCCTCCCGAAACGGCCGTCACCGCAAAATCCGCATCCCCTGACGCAATCGCCACCGCCATCGGCTGTGCAGCCTGAAAAAACTTGAACTCCACATCCAACCCGGCCTCTTCGAAATAACCCCGCTCAAAGGCTACAAAACTGGCCGAATGGCTGGTGAACCGCAACGCGCCTACGTTGATCTTGCTCCCAGCCAATGCCGGCAGACCAACCATCGATGCGGCAGCAGCGCCTCCCATTATCCCCATTGTCTGGCGTCTGTTGAAATTAGTCATGCTCTTCCTCGCTATTGCTGAATTCTCTATCAACTACAATTAGCCTGACCCTGCGTTACTGTCACGCTGGCAATTATTACGGTGTCAGCAATCGAGCCCATTGTAAGTTAGCAACCAATAACTTATATGCCAACCCAAACAACCAAAGGCCACGCCATGACGACGAAAACCACAGCCGGTACAAAAATTAGGCGACTTGCAATGATCGTTCTTGCACTTGTAATCGGCGTTGCAACCGTCGCCACATTCGTATCAAAAAAACAACCACCCGAACGGGTTGAAGCGGTGGAAACCGCCCGCGGAGTTCGGGTTATCGAAATCGCGAGTGTTCCGTTCCGGGTCGAAGCATCCGGTTTTGGCTCAGCCATCCCAGACAAAACCTGGAGCGCGGTTTCAAACGTAAAGGGCCACGTCATTTACCGTCACAACGATCTTGAAAGCGGCGCGTTGCTGCCAATGGGTTCACTTTTGTTGGAAATTGATCCGGGGTTCTATGAACTCGCGCTGGCCGAAGCAAATGCAGAAATTGCCAGCGTCGACGCCGAAGTGGCGCAGTTAAATCAGGAAGCAATAAACACCGAAAGCCTGCTAGAACTGGAACGCCAGCGATTGGTTCTGGCCGAAGCCGATCTGGAACGCACCCGTGGTCTTGTGGCTTCAAACACGCTCGCCCAAGCCCGGCTGGACACGCAGTTGCGCTCAACTTTGCAGCAACGCCAGGCCGTGCAGGCGCTGGTAAACCAGCAAAACATTATTCCAATTCAACTGGACCGGCTGGACGCACAAAAGGAACGCGCCCTAAGCAAACGTGCGCAGGTCGAGGCCGATCTGTCAGACACCAAAATATTCGCCCCGTTCGATATGCGTGTCAGCGAAGTCAACATCGAGATGTACCAGTATATTAATCCCGGTCAGATCCTGTTTGCAGGCGACGGCGTTGAAGCGGCAGAAGTGGTGTTGAATGTCCCCATGCCCAGCCTGCGCCGCCTGATGGAAGAACTGCCGCCCAGCACTGAAGGGTTGAACATTTCTGCGTTCTCAGCCCATGTGCAACTGGTTGACGATAACCAGACATGGGACGCCGAAGTTGTACGCATCGCCAACGGCATTGACCCCACAACTCGCACCGTCCGCGTTGTACTGAGCATTCCCCAGCCAGAGGGCCAACCTGATCCGAGCAATAACCCACTCCTGCCCAAAGGGCTGTATGTCGAAGGCATTCTGTCAATTCCCTCGGCAGAACCGCAATTGGCCATTCCACAATCCGCAATTCATGAAGGCTGGGTCTATCTGGTGGACGCCGACAGCCGGCTGACACGAGTTGAAATCGAAGTGGCCTATCAGCAAGATGGACTGGCAATCGTCACGTCCGGTCTGGAACCGGGCGACGTCCTAATCCTCGACGACATCGTGCCTGCGATCACCGGCACGTTGCTTGAACCTCTGCGCGATACGGATACAGAAGAAGCAATAAAATCCACCGGCGCTGGTGAACTGAAATGATACGCTGGTTCGCGGGGCATCCGACGGCCTCTAACCTGTTGCTGATCGTGATGCTGGCGATCGGTATATTTGCGGCGCCTACCCTGTTGCGTGAAACTTTTCCAGATTATTCGCCAACTGAAGCCCAGATCACCATCGCCTATCGCGGCGCCAGTGCGGCAGACGTGGAAGACGCCATATGCTTGCGGGTATCGGATGCGCTGAAAGGTGTGAACAATCTCGAAGAGCTGACCTGTAGCGCGCAAGACAACGTCGCCAGCGCTGTGGCAAAGATGAGCCCGGGCGGAGATGTCGGGCGTTTTCTGGATGAAGTAGACACCGAAATTAACGCCATCACCGATTTCCCGGCCAACGCCGACGCTGCGATCATCAGTCAGCGGTTTACCACTGATCTGGTATCAGCCCTCGCGGTTCATGGCGAAATGTCCTTCGCCGATCTGGAATCCTACGGCAATTCGCTGGAACAACGCCTGTTCGAAATCGAAAACGTCGCCGCCGTTAAGGTCAAAGGCCTGTCTCAGCGCCAGTGGCAGATCGAAATTTCCAGCGATCTGTTACAGCAATACGGCCTTTCCGTAGGCGACATATCCAACCTGATACGCCAGCAAAATATTGACATGCCGCTTGGCACCCTGACAACTGACGCACAAAATGTGCAGCTAAGGTTCGTGAACCAAAGCCGCTCTATTAGAGACCTGAAAAATCTGGTGGTGTTGTCTGGTCAGGCCGGTGCCGAAATCACGCTTGGCAGCATCGCTACGATCACCGAAAGTTTCGACCTTGAAGAGGAAAAAATCCTGTTCAACGGCGAACGCGCGCTGATCTTGGAGATCCACAAAAACAAGGAAAGCGATGCAATAAAAGTGATGGCGGAAATCACCGAATTTCTTGATTCTGAGCAACTTGCCATGGGCGACGGTGTCACTCTCACCATCACGCAGGACATGACCTCGATCGTAGAAGATCGCCTGAAAATGCTGGTCAAAAACGGTATCATGGGCCTAATCCTTGTCGCAATAACCATGAGCCTGTTCTACCGCCCACGGCTGGCTGTCTGGGCCATTCTTGGCCTGCCAATAGCATTCGCAGGGGCATTCGCTGTGATGGCCGTGTTTGGCCTGTCACTGAACATGATCACCCTTGTCGGGTTGCTTGTGGCCATCGGTATCGTAATGGACGATTCCGTGGTGATCACTGATAGTATCTATGAACACGCCACCCACGGTGAATCGGCACTTGATGCGGTTAACCAAGGGGTAAAGCAGGTGCTACCCGGCGTTTCATCGTCTTTCATGACCACTATCGCAGTATTTGGTCCGCTGTCGTTTCTGTCTGGTGAGCTGGGTACAGTATTGGAAGTCATGCCAATTGTTCTACTCGCCGCCCTCGCCGCCAGCCTGATTGAAGCTTTCTGGATACTCCCCCACCACCTGAAATCGCCCATAGCACACGTTGTCGCAAATGAACCCAACCGCTTTGCGAAAGCCTTCGACGCGGGCGTTGAAAAATTCCGCGAGGGTGTCGGTAAAATCGCCGATTTTTCAATCAAATTTCGCTACGCCACACTTGCAGTGTTGATTGTGGCGTTGCTCGGCTCGGTCGGATATTTCGCTGGCGGCAACATCAAAATGGAAGCCATGCCAGATATGGAAGGCGACGTAATTGAAGCCCGCCTTCTGATGCCACAAGGCACACCTCTGGCTCGCACAGAAGAAGCTGTGGCGCAGGTGGTTGATGCGCTGATGAAGATCAACGGCGACCTGGAACAACCTGATGGGCAGGATTTGGTGCAGGCGGTTCAGGTTCGTTACAACGAAAACCTGAGCGCAGGTGAAAGCGGCCCCCATGTCGCCACCATCGGCGTCGACCTGTTAACCGCCGAAGCGCGCGCAACATCGCTTGATGAGCTAATCCCACTTTGGCGCGAGGAAATCGGAGCGATCTACGGCCTGATCAACATGGCCATTCAGGAACCCGGCTTTGGCCCTGCCGGTGTGCCGATTGAAATCCGCATTCAGGGCGACGATCTGGACCAGATGAAACTGGTATCGGGTGATCTGGTGGATTACCTAAACGGCTATGTCGGCGTCTTTAACGTGATGGACGACCTGCGCCCCGGAAAACCACAGCGCCAGTTTTCCCTGTCGAGTGGCGCCAGCGCCCTTGGCTTCACATCTGAATCCGTGGCCTCGCAGTTGCGATCCGGGATGCTCGGGGACATCATCGACAGTTTGCAATTGGGTGATCAAAATATCGAAATCACCGTCAGCCAAACGGATGCAGAACGCACCACACTGGACAGCCTCGACAACGCATTGGTGACTTCGCGCACCGGGCAATCGGTGCCGCTGAACGTGGTAACTGACGTCACTGAAGCGCGCGAATGGGCGAAAATAACCCTGATCGACGGCGTACGCACCGTCACAGTCGAGGCAAACGTAGATGCAGGCCAGGCAAACGCCGGCGCACTGGTCAGCGACATCCAGGAAAACTGGCTACCGGGTGCAGTGGCAACCTATCCCGAGCTGGAATTCATTTTTCTTGGTCAGGTCGCCTCAACAGCGGAAACCGCAACATCAATTGCACGCGGCCTTGGGATTGGTATGCTCGGCGTATTCCTGATCCTGTCATTTCAGTTCCGCAGCTACATCGAACCCCTGATCGTCATGCTCGCCATCCCGCTGGCGCTGATCGGCTCTATCTGGGGGCATGTGTTAATGGGCTATGACATATCCATGCCCTCGCTGATTGGGGCAGCGTCATTGGCGGGTATTGTGGTGAATAACTCAATCCTGCTGATGCAATACATCAACAAATTCCGACTGGAAGGAGCGCCAACTCTGCTTGCCGCCGGGAAAGCCAGCCGAGCCCGAACAAGGCCGATATTCATATCTACCACCACCACCATCGCGGGAATGCTGCCGTTGCTGGCCGAAACCAGCGCGCAGGCCGCATCCATTATCCCACTGGTGATTTCACTGGTGTTCGGCCTGCTGACTTCCACAACGCTGGTACTACTGGTGCTGCCGTCACTTTATGTGATCCTTGACGACATCGGCGCTACCGGTTTCAACCCCGAACAAAGCACCGCCTGAAACCGGTTATCGCGACCCGTCTACAAATAATCCTCAAGCGGCGGGCATGTGCAAATCAGATGCCGATCCCCGTAAACATTGTCCACCCGACCCACGGGGGGCCAGTATTTGTCCACCCGAAACGCGCCCTTGGGGAAACAGGCCTGTTCGCGGCTATAGGGCCGGTCCCAATCCGCCACCAGATCTTCCACCGTGTGCGGAGCGTTTTTCAAGGGGTTGTTTTGCGGGTCCATTTCACCCTTTTCAATCGCTGCAATTTCAGCGCGGATCGACAGCATTGCGTCACAAAACCGGTCCAGCTCGGCCTTGGTTTCTGACTCAGTCGGTTCAACCATAAGCGTCCCAGACACCGGCCAGCTCATGGTCGGCGCGTGGAACCCACTATCCATCAGCCGCTTGGCAATATCGTCCACCGTGACATGGGCCGACACATCGTAGGGCCGCGTGTCCAGAATACATTCATGCGCCACCCGGCCATTGCCACCGCGAAACAGCACCTCGTAAGCGCCCTGCAATCGCGTGGCGATATAATTCGCATTCAGGATTGCAACCTTGGTCGCCTGCGTCAGCCCGGCCCCGCCCATCATCAGGCAATAGGCCCAGCTGATCACCAGAATAGATGCAGAACCGTATGGCGCGGAACTTACTGGCCCCTCCATGCCGCCGGTCACAAAATGCCCCGGCAGATGCGGTGCCAGATGTGCTTTTACGCCAATCGGCCCCATTCCAGGGCCACCACCACCGTGTGGAATCGCAAAAGTTTTGTGCAGGTTCAGGTGGCTGACATCGCCGCCAACATCGCCCGGGCGTACCAGACCAACCATCGCGTTCATATTGGCCCCGTCAATATAAACCTGACCGCCGTTTTCATGGGTGATGGCACAAATATCGCGCACAGTTTCTTCAAACACACCGTGGGTAGACGGATATGTGATCATGCAGGCAGCGAGATTGTCGCCAGCTGCTTCGGCCTTTTCACGGAAATCCACCAAATCAATGTCGCCGTTCTCAGCCGACTTGACCACAACCACCTTCATCCCCGCCATTTGCGCGCTGGCCGGGTTGGTGCCGTGTGCCGAAACCGGAATCAGGCAGATGTTACGCTCCATATCGCCGTTGGAGCGGTGATAGGCGGAAATTGTCAGCAACCCGGCATATTCCCCCTGCGCGCCCGAATTTGGCTGCATGGAAATCTGGTCATAACCGGTGATCTGGCACAGCATGTCCGACAGACCGTCAATCATCTGGCAATAGCCCTGCACCTGATCAGCGGGGGCAAACGGGTGAATGTTGGAAAATTCAGGCCACGTCAGAGGCATCATTTCAGCGGCTGCGTTTAGCTTCATTGTGCAGGAACCAAGCGGGATCATCGCCCGATCCAACGCCAGATCACGGTCTGCCAAACGGCGCATATAACGCATCATCTCGGTTTCGGCCCGGTTCATGTGGAACACAGGATGGGTCAGGTATTCCGATTTACGGCCCAAGGTGGGTGGTATCCGGTGATAATCCGCCGGGAAATCGTCGCGGCTGAAATTCAGCCCAAACGCGCGCCAAACCGCTTCCAGGTTTGCGGGGCGCACCGTTTCGTCCAGCGTCAGCCCCAGTTTGTTTTCACCAACTTTGCGCAGATTCAGGTTTTCAGCCAGCGCCGCATTATAGATCACCCCCTGCATCGCACCCACTTCAACAGTGATCGTATCAAAGAAATACTCTGGCTCTACCTTAAAGCCGCCAGCTTCCAGCCCACGCGCCAGCCGGTCCGTTTTGCGGTGAATTCGCTGCGCTATCGCCTTCAGGCCCTCAGGCCCATGGAAAACAGCATAAAACGATGCCATCACCGCCAGCAACGCCTGCGCCGTACAAACATTCGACGTCGCCTTTTCCCGCCGTATATGCTGTTCTCTGGTTTGCAGGCTCAGGCGGTATGCCGGATTTCCATGGGTATCCACCGAAACCCCAACCAGCCGCCCCGGCATGTTGCGTTTATAGGCGTCCTTGCAGGACATATACGCGGCAGAAGGCCCACCGAAACCCATCGGCACCCCAAACCGCTGCGTCGATCCAACAGCAATATCCGCCCCCATCGCGCCCGGTTCCTTTAGCAATGTCAGCGCCAGCGGATCAGCGATAACGATCCCAATCGCCTTTGCTGCGTGCAACGCTTCCATCTCAGTGGTGAAATCGGTGACGTCACCATAAGTCCCCGGATACTGAAATATCGCCCCAAACACATCCTCGGCAACCAACGCATCCGGCGCCCCGATAATAACCTCAATCCCCAACGCCGCCGCCCGTGTCTGCATCACAGCAATATTCTGTGGATGGCAATTTTCATCGATAAAAAACGCCTTGGCCTTTGACTTGGATACCCGCTCAGCCATGGTCATCGCTTCCGCCGCAGCGGTCGCTTCGTCCAACAACGAAGCGTTCGCCACGTCCAACCCGGTTAGATCACAAACCATGGTCTGGTAGTTCAGCAGAGCCTCTAACCGTCCCTGACTGATCTCCGGCTGATACGGCGTATAGGCGGTATACCAGGCCGGGTTTTCCAGAATATTACGCTGAATAGCCGGGGGCGTAACCGTGCCATGAAACCCCTGCCCGATCATCGTGGTGAAGACCTTGTTCTTCTTCGCCACCTGCCGGATTTCATACAGAAATCCCCGCTCGGATTTTGCCTTACCGAAATCCAGCGGCTTATCCTGACGGATATTCGCCGGTATCGTTTGCTCGATCAGCTCATCAATTGAACTAACGCCAACCGCCTTTAGCATATCGTCTATTTCTGTCTCGGAAGGTCCGATATGGCGCAGGTTTGCAAAATCATAGGGCAGGTAATCTGTAGGGGTAAATGGCATCGCAGGGGACTCCTCAGGCGATAAATTCGTTATATTCAGCCTCGGACATATAGTCATCCATCGCCGACATATCCTCGATTTTCATCTTGAAAATCCAACCGTCGCCGGTTGCGTCCTCATTGACCTTGCCCGGCTCATCTTCCAACGCGCCATTCACTTCAACGATCTCACCATCCAGCGGGGCCAGAATGTCCGACGCTGCCTTGACGCTCTCGATCACCACGGCCTCATCATCCTTGGACACGGTAGTCCCGACATCTGGCAGTTCAACAAAAACGATCTCGCCCAACTGCTCGCTGGCATGTGCAGTGATCCCGACAACCACCAGATCATCCTCAACCCGCATCCATTCATGCTCTTCGGTAAATTTCATCTCACTCTCCTGTTTTAGCGTTTGTAATTTGATGGGCGAAACGGCATTGCCGCAACTAATGCAGCCATCCGTTTGCCCCGAACCTCACCATAGATCGTAGTGCCAGCCTTTGCATGTTCAATGCCAACATATCCCATAGACATTGGCCGCTCGATACTGGGACCATAAGCTCCCGAGGTCACCGACCCAATCGGCTCATCGCCCTCGGCATCCGCGAACAAGACTGTCCCCTCGCGCATCGGCGCGCGGGTTTCCGGCAATATGCCAACCCGACGCCGCGAGGCCCCATTCTCAAGCTCACCCAATATCCGCTCGGCACCGGGAAATCCGCCAGCCCGATCACCACCCGTTCGGCGCACTTTCTGCATCGCCCATTCCAGCGCACCTTCCACCGGGCTGGTCGAGGTATCAATGTCATGACCATAAAGGCAAAGCCCGGCCTCAAGACGCAAGCTATCGCGCGCGCCCAATCCAATTGGTGCCACCTCTTCCATGTCCAGCAATGCCTGCGCCAGTTCCACAGCCGCCCCGTCCGGAACCGAAATCTCATAGCCATCCTCACCGGTGTAACCCGAGCGCGATACCCAGCATTCAACCCCGGCCAGCTCCATCGAAACGCTGTCCATAAACCGCATATCCGCCGCGGCACCGTTCATGCGCGACAGCGCCAACTCAGCGCTCGGCCCCTGCAACGCAATCAAGGACCGCCCCTCGAGCATTTCCAAATCACAGGCATCGCTCAGATGCGCCACCATATGGGCAAAATCCGCATCCTTACACGCGGCGTTCACCACCAAAAACAGATGATCACCGCGGTTCGCCACCATCAGATCATCCAGGATGCCGCCGTCATCACCCGTAAACATCGCATAACGCTGCCGCCCCTCCGCGAGGGCCAGCAAACTCACCGGCATCAGACTTTCCAAAGCGCGCGCCGCATCCGCAACATCACCGGATTTCGGGCGCAATATCACCTGCCCCATGTGGCTGACATCAAACAACCCGGCAGCCGCGCGACAGGCCAGATGCTCTTTCATCACCCCAGCCGGGTACTGAACCGGCATTTCATAGCCCGCAAAGGGCACCATCTTGGCCCCAAGCCTGACATGCAGATCATAAAAAACCGTGCGCTTCAGATCAGCCATTTAGCCCCCTCAAAACATCCAGCCGGTCCGAAAACATTCCGGCACCAGACAGGCAAACAAACTTGCCCATTGATGCCCCCCCTGTCCTTTCGCCTGAGATCGTTATCCCTTCGGCGGATGCGCTTGCCGCACCTCTCTCCAGAGTGTCTCGCCAAGGCAGGTCCTGAAGCCTGAGAGTTTCCGGGGCGGTTGCTCCTTCGGCACTGGTAAAACCAGATTCTCCCTACATTGACAGGGCGGACGCTACTGCAATGGTTTGAGTCGGACAAGCCCCAACGTGTACAAATGTATGCTGAAATCCAACCCCCTTCTTCTGTTCAAAAATATTCCCTCCGGAGGCAAGCCCGAGCCCCGGGATCTTCAGGGGCGAGGCAGCAACAGGCGCGCTGTCAGGCGCGTCAATTTCCTTGCCATCCAAACCCGATCAAGCCACAACCGAGCCCATGACTGAACAGTTCATCTTCGGCTACGGATCGCTGGTTAACACGGCCACCCACGATTATGGCCAAGCCCATGTGGCTGAATTGAATGGTTGGCGCCGTGTTTGGCATTACACAACTTTGCGCGATCTGGCCTATCTCAGCGCCATTCCGGACCCGGAAAGCACGATCAAAGGCGTGGTGCTGCAAGCACCGGCATTGGACGCAAAACTCGAAGAGCGCGAACAGGCCTATGTGCGTCATCCGGTATCCCACGCCATCACTCACAGTGCAAAAACCGCGCCAGACATCAGCGTCTTCGCCATCCCACCCAAGGTGCATCGCCCTCGCCACACCAATTCAGCACTTCTGCTCAGCTATATCGATGTGGTGGCGCAGGGCTACATGCGCGAATTTGGCGAAACAGGTGTGCAGGGCTTCTTTGAAACCACCCACGGCTGGGGCGCGCCGATCCTTGATGATCGCACCAACCCGATCTATCCAAGGCACCAGCGCCTGAGCAAACAGGAAACTGAGCTAACAGACCATTACCTAAACACGCTATCGTCGGTTGTGAAACAGCTGTAGCAACCGTACCTGTCTGTGAAACTTCGGCAACGGCTGGGCAACGGTCGCTGAGGAATTATTGATCACCCGCACCGCCAGCCACAACGCCAGCAAACCAAAGATCACACCACCAACCGCCTGCCCTACCAGAACCCCAGCGGCCCCGTACCAGGCTCCCCCCAAAATAACAAATGGGATCGTCCCCAAAGTATGACGCCCCCAGTTCACCCAGGTCGAATAAAACGGATGACCAAGGTTGTTGAACGCCGCATTTGATACAAAAATCAGCCCGTTAAAGAAATACGCTAGCGCCAGTGGACCACAGAAAAGAAATATCAATTCCCGGCTCAGCCCATCGGCACTAAACAGCGCCGCAACCGGTTCGCGCAGCATGAACAAAACGAAAGATACGAACACCACCACCACGGCGGTAAATATCAGCCCGTCGCGCATCGCACCGCGCACCCGGTCATGCTGTCCGGCCCCGTAGTTTTGCCCGATGATCGGTCCAATTGCCCCCGAAAGCGCAAATATCACCCCGAACGCCAGCGGCGTCATCCGGCCAATTATCGCCATGCCAGAAACGGCTGCCTCGCCAAATTCCGCCATTGAACGCACCACGTAGGCCTGCCCGATCGGGGTCGCCAGTTGCGTCAGGATTGCTGGGAACGCAATTGTCAAAACCGGCCCCAGATCCGCCATCAGCACCGGGAATTTTGGAACATGCAGGCCGCCATAATGTTTGACAATCGGGTACAGCGCCGCCGCGCCAATAGACACCCGCGCCGCCACACTGGCCAGCGCCGCGCCGGTCAGGTCCAGCCCAAACCCAAAGATCAATATCGGATCCAGCACCGCATTGACCACGCCACCAATTATCGTCGCCATCATTGCGCGGCGCGCGTCCCCATGGGCCCGCAATATCGCACCACCCACCATACCGACCAGCAAAAACGGCAGGCTCGGCACAATGATCGCCAGATAAGTCACCGACAATTCCAGCGTCTCTCCGGTGGCCCCCATCAGCGCCGCCAGTGTCTCCAGGTTGAACCAGACCACCGCCGCAAATATTGCGCCAAACACTACGCCAAATACCAACGTATTGGTGGCTCTTTGCCGCGCCAGATTCTCGTCTCCAGCCCCAAGGGCGCGCGCCACAAGTGATCCAGCCGCGATTGACATGCCAATACCAAAGGATGAGGTGAAAAACAGGATTGC
>CAZRHV010000054.1:0-14637 GCA_964599985.1 uncultured Marinosulfonomonas sp.
CCCCGGCTGCTTGCGCATAGGCAGGCGTTACAAACATGGCATGTCCTTTTAGGTTCGCGGTTGTCCCGCCCAAAGCTCAGGCGCGCACCCTATATGTGGGCGAATTGCTTGGCAAGCAAGGCTGAGACGGCTTTTAATGTGAAATTTTTAGTGAACCTGTGGCAAGTGTTTCCATCAATAAAAATAAACGCGATATTCAGGGTTCCATTTCGAAGGGCATACCCGATAACGGGCGTTTCATCACTGTGTGTTTTACGCCATAACCCCGTTACCTGATTCAAAAACCAAGGACCGAAAGATGCACGATATCCGCGCCATCCGCGATAACCCGGAAAACTTTGACAAGGCCATGTTTCGCCGAGGGCTGTCCGCGTTATCGTCCGAAATACTGGCGCTGGATCAGGCCCGGCGTGCAAGCATCCTGGCGGCAGAAACTGCGCTGGCTGAACGTAACGCAGCCTCTAAAAAGGTTGGCGCCGCCAAGGCAGCTGGGGATGAAGCGGAATTTGAACGCCTTCGCGCTTTTGTCACCGAAAAGAAGGATGAGATTGCCAGGCTGGATGAAGAGGCCAAAACTCAGGACACCGCCCTGCGCGACGTTCTTATGGGCCTGCCCAACATCATGTATGACGATGTGCCGGTTGGTAAAACCGAAGACGATAACATCGAAATTCACACCTGGGGCAGCCCAAAAAACTTCGCCTTTGATCCGGTAGAACACTACGATTTGCCCGCAGCTATTGGCCTCGATTTCGAAACCGCCGCCAAGCTTTCCGGCTCGCGTTTTGTCCTGCTGCGTGGTGCCATGTCCCGCCTGAACCGGGCTCTCGTTCAATTCATGCTGGACTTCCATGTTGAAAATCATGGCCTTACGGAAATAAACTGCCCGGTGCTGGTACGCGATAAGGCGATGATTGGCACCGGTCAACTGCCAAAATTTGCCGAAGACAGCTATCAGACCACCAACGGCTGGTGGCTGATCCCCACCTCTGAAGTGCCCCTGACCAACACCGTCGCAGGCGAAATTCTAGACACCGCAGAACTGCCGATCCGCATGACCGCCCACACATTGAATTTCCGCTCGGAAGCTGGAAGTGCGGGCAAAGACACTGCCGGCATGTTGCGCCAGCACCAGTTTGAAAAAGTGGAAATGGTTTCGATCACCCAGCCCGACGCGTCTGAAGCCGAACATAAACGCATGACCCGATGCGCGCAGGACATTTTGGAAGCGCTGGAACTTCCTTACAGAATTGTATTGCTCTGCTCAGGGGACACCGGCTTTGGCGCGCGCCGCACCCATGATCTGGAAGTCTGGATGCCCGGCCAGAACACTTACCGCGAAATAAGTTCGGTATCTACTTGCGGTGATTTTCAGGCCCGGCGCATGAATGCGCGTTACCGTGACGAAACTGGGAAACCGCAATATCTGCACACTCTGAACGGAACCGGGGTTGCTATTGGTCGCTGTATTATCGCCGTTCTGGAAAACGGCCAAAACGCCGACGGCTCAGTAGATTTACCAAAAGCACTACACGCCTATCTTGGCGGGAAAACCCGGATTTCACCCAAAGGCGAACTGGAATAGACTTCCAACTTCTTCTGTTCAAAAATACTCCCGCCGGAGGCATCCTTTCACACCGGGTTTATTCCAGTGTGAGACCAAAGAAATCGCGCCTGATTAGGGCGTGTCAATCGTCATACGTGCGCTTGCTCGTATGTTTGCGCAGCTTGCTTGGCCCGGCTTTTTTCTTCCCCTTAAAGGGATTTTTTTCCGACTGGCTGCGAAAGGTCAGCCTGATCGGTGTACCGGGCATGTCAAAGTCAACCCGCAACCCATTGACAAGATAGCGGGAATAGCTGGTGGGCAGCTTATCGGGGTAAGACGCCATCACCACGAATGCAGGTGGGCGGGTTTTTATCTGGGTCATGTAGCGTAATTTAATACGTCGGCCCCCGGGTGCGGGCGGCGGATGCGCTTCAACCATACCCGCCAACCAACTGTTCAGACGCGCGGTTGGAACGCGCCGGTTCCAGACCTCATGGGCTTTCATAACTGCGCCGTGCAAGCGATCAAGACCTTTGCCGGTTTTGGCCGAAACCGTCACCAGCGGGGCGCCGCGAAGCTGCGGTAAAAGCCTCTCAAACTCCTCGCGCAACTCTCTGATTTTGCTGTTTTTATCCCCCTCAAGGTCCCACTTGTTCACCGCAATCACCACCGCGCGGCCTTCACGTTCAGCCAGATCAGCAATCCGTAAATCCTGCTGTTCAAACGGAATTTCAACATCCAGCAGAACCACGACAACCTCGGCAAACTTAACCGCCCGCAACCCGTCAGCCACCGACAGCTTTTCCAGTTTTTCCTGAACCTTTGCCTTTTTGCGCATCCCTGCGGTGTCGAATATGCGCATTGGCACATCGTCCCAATCCAGCGAAACTGAAATTGCGTCCCGGGTGATCCCCGGTTCCGGCCCGGTCAGCAGGCGATCCTCGCCCAGTATCTGGTTAACCAGCGTTGATTTACCTGCGTTTGGCCGGCCTACGACTGCAATCTGCAAAGGCCGCGATTTAGTCGGAACCCTTGGCCCATCCTCAATATCAACATCAACATCCGGCGCGTCATTCGATGCCCGCTGCGCGAACTTGTCCGCAATTGGCATCAAAACGGTATAGAGATCGGTCATCCCGATGCCGTGTTCCGCCGACAGGCGGATCGGCTCTCCCAGCCCTAGCGAATAGGCATCCAGCACCCCCGCGTCCGCTCTTGCACCTTCGGCCTTGTTCGCGGCCAGAAAAACATGGGCGTTTTTCTTGCGTAGGATGTCGGCGAAAATCTGATCGGCTGCTGTCACTCCGTCACGCGCATCAATGACGAACAGGCAAACATCAGCCATTTCGACTGCGCGCTCAGTCAACAGCCGCATTCGGCCCTGCAAAGACTGGTCCGACGCCTCTTCCAACCCCGCCGTATCAATTACGGTGAACCGCAGATCTGCCAACCGGGCTTCGCCTTCGCGCAGGTCACGGGTAACACCGGGCTGGTCATCGACCAACGCCAGACGCCTGCCAACCAGACGGTTGAACAGGGTCGATTTGCCCACATTTGGGCGCCCTACTATGGCTAGTGTAAAACTCATCTGCGTGATCCAGCTTGGTTGCAAGCAGCCCGCTTATACTATGTTTGCGTCAACGAAAAGCCAGAAGCTGCCCATCCCCGTTTACAATATACATAACACCGTCCACCACGATTGGACGGGTTGTGGCACCACCGGGAAGAATGGTCACATTTGCAAGCGATCCATCCACCGGGTTAAAGCCACGCAGATTACCGTCCCCTGACGCGACCCAAAGCACTCCACCCGCCAGAACCGGGCCAAAATGCGCGAATACATCCCTTTGGCGGCGTTCATTGCGCATTGGCACAAAATCTGGCAGCTGAGCGCCCCAAATACGCGCACCTGTACTGGCGTTCAAACGCACCAGTTCGGCCCGGTCGGATACCAAAAACACTGAACCGCCATCAACCCATACCGGTCCTGCTGCACCTTCATTTGCTGACCATTTTGCGTCACCGGTTGTGGCGTCAAATGCCACGGTGCGCCCGGAAGAATTGCCCGCATAGATGGTTTTCCCCGAAATTACCGGGTCACCCGTTACATCGCTTAGCTGCGCATAGGCTTGCCCCAGTCGCGCACCGGCAACTGAGCTGCGCCAGATTTGCAGCCCCCCCTTGGGGAAAGCCGCTGCCAATTGCGCTGATCCAAACGGGAACAGAACCATGCCATTGCCAACAGCAGGGGCCGAGCCGCCTACAATTCCGGTGACCGAAGGTGCCCCGCCCAATTGCCAGCGCACCCGTCCGTCACTGGCATTGATAGCCCAGGCACGGTTGTCGCGGGTCACAACGTAAATCAATCCATCAGCTACCGTCGGCGCACCTGTGGCCGGGGCTTCAAGCTGTTGTTGCCAGATCACCGAACCATCCGCCGGGTTCAGAGCGGCGAGTTCGCCAAATCCGGTGGTCACAAATAGCTGATCACCGACAATCGCCAATCCTCCACCCGAAGCGTCATCCTCTTTGTCGCCCGCCGGGGTCATGTCCCGGGACCAAAGTGTTGCGCCACTGGTAGATGTCGCCGTCACCAATGCCCGGCTGTCTACTGTAAAAATACGCCCCGACGACGCCACCGGATCAGCCGTAATCCGGTGTTTGCGACCATTACCCTGCCCGATTGCCGCTGCCCAAATCTGGGCTGGACTGGCAGAGAATGCCGGGTGTTGAATTTTGTGTGCGGCATTTCCGGCACGGTGTGTCCAACTGGAATGGTTTACCTGGCGTGACAGGTTAATTTTGACTGATCTGTTCTCAGGAATACCGGTAGCAGCGCCAAACGGTTCGCGAATATCCAGACGCTCGCCCGGCAACACCACATCCCGATTTCCACAGGACGCCAGTACAATTACTGCCGCTAAACTAATTAGCCCGCTTCGGATCACCATCAATCAGATGCCCCCATCTTTGCCTGCCTCACCCAATACGCGCAGCCTGTCCGGTTCATGCCGGTATCAATTCGCCGCCCAATGCTACAATCAACTGTGAAACGCGGCGACGCAAGCCCGCAGTGACTTCTCCATCGGCAAGAATATCCTGCAAGCGCTGCATTGCCGCTTCATTGTTACCCGTCGAAATATCTGCCACCGCCATTTGTTCTTCTGCCAATAAACGATATGGGCTGCCAGCGACGGCCAATGGCTCCAATCGTGAAATCCGTTCAACCGCGGGGATGTCATCGCCTTGAATTAGAATGAGCTTCAGTTCAGCCAGATGGCGATAGGTCGCCGGCAGGCTCATGTCCGCAGCGACAGCTGTCAGACTAGTAATTGCACTGGCCAGTTCGTCAGTTTGAACAGCTTCGGCCGCCGCAAGCAAACTAAGCATCGCACCTGTGGCCCCGTCAGAATTGATTTCGCCAAGTGCCTTCGTGCGCTCAGCCGGGTCCTCAATCTGAAATGCAGTAAGGATACTGTCCCCAAGTGCTTCAGCGTTCGCCCGTTTGCTTGCTTTATTCCACTCAAAGGCAGCAGCGCCACCTACCAGCAGGACAACCAATGTGATGGCGATCCAGCCGTATCTTTTCATTAGTTTAAAAAGCCGGTCACGGCGAATCTCTTCGCTGACTTCGTTAATGAAACTGTCGGTATCGCTCACGTTGTAACTCCTGCTCGAATTGGCCTGTCTTAACGCAACCTAAAGCAGGTTGCCAATAGGGCCTTTTAGATAACAGGTTCGTCATTGCGATCTGGCTTGCCCTTCGGGGCGCAAACATTTAAATTGAACCGAACGGTTCAGTTCGTGCACTTACTGGACAAAGGGTTGAGATCGTAACCCATTGAACCTATGTCGTGCGCAGCTAAGAACAAGAAACGCACGACACGTATTAAGAGGTCAAAATGCGCATTTTCCCGATCATCACCGCGATAATAGTGATGGCTGCCCTGTATTTACTGGTGTTTGAGCGAGACAGGATCATAGAATTCGCGGCGGGTAGCAGCGTCGAAACTGTTGATTCAGCGCCCGAAACCGAAGGCGTAACAGCTGGAACGCCAGAAATAAACGCCGAACCCGGAGCACGCTTAGTGTCCGTGGTGGCGTTAAAATCGCGGGCCAGTGACATCGCAAATGCCGTTTTACTTCGTGGTCGCACCGAGGCTGCACGACAAGTTGATGTACGTGCTGAAACCTCCGGTCAGGTGATATCCGAGCCGCTTCGCAAAGGCGCGCAGGTGGAAAAAGGTCAGCTATTGTGCCAGCTTGACCCGGGAACACGCGAAATTTCTCTGGCCTCAGCCGTTGCCCAACTGGCGCAGGCCGAAGCCCGCATCCCCGAAGCCCAATCCCGCCTGCCCGAAGCTGTGGCCCGCTTGGCCGAGGCCAAAGCCCGTCTGGTTGAGGCCGGAATTATCCTGAATGCAGCCGAACGTCTGTCTGAAGGGGGCTTTGCGTCCGAAACCCGCGTCGCTTCAGCCGAAGCCGCTAATGAAAGCGCGCTTGCCGCTGTTCAGGCCGCCATGTCCGGCGTTGCCAGCTCAAATTCCGGTGTCGAAACCACCAGTGCAGGCATTCAGTCGGCGCAGGCCGGTGTTGCCTCGGCCGAGCGCGAAATTGATCGTCTGACGATCAACGCACCCTTTGCCGGATTGCTTGAATCAGACGCCGCTGAAACCGGCTCTCTTTTGCAGCCCGGCGCACTTTGTGCCACGGTTATTCAGCTGGACCCAATCAAACTGGTCGGCTTCGTGCCGGAAATTGATGTTTCACGGGTACAGGTTGGCGTCCCGGCAGGTGCGCGTCTTGCGACCGGTGAAGAAGTAGCTGGTGTTGTTACTTTTCTGGCCCGTTCGGCAGACCCGACCACGCGAACCTTTCGGGTTGAAGTTCAGGTTCCCAACACCGACCTGGCAATTCGGGATGGCCAAACCGCCGAAATTATTATCTCAACAGATGGCGAAGCTGCGCACCTTTTGCCTCTTTCTTCGCTGACGCTGGACAATGACGGAAACCTTGGGGTGCGCACTGTTGATGAGACCAGCCACGTAGTTTTCACCGGTATCGAAGTTGTTCGTGATACCACCGACGGCATCTGGGTCACCGGTTTACCACCCGCAGTTGACGTGATCGTGGTAGGACAGGAATATGTTGTTGATGGCGTTGAAGTAAAAGTAGCCTACAGGGAGCAATCTCAATGACCGGCATCGTCGACTGGGCGGGCCAACATGCCCGCATGGTTATCGCATTTATTATCATGACGATATTGGCGGGTGCTTTTGCCTATAGCGCCCTGCCAAAAGAGGGTGAGCCGGATATTGAAATCCCTATCATCTTTATTTCCGTCCCCTTCCCCGGTATTTCTGCGGAAGATTCAGAAACCCTGATCGTCAAGCCGATGGAAACCGAACTTGGTGATCTTGATGGTTTAAAAAGGATGACAGCCACCGCCGCCGAAAACTATGGCGGCGTTGCACTTGAATTCGAATTCGGCTGGGACAAAACCAAAATTATCGCCGATGTGCGCGACCGGATGAGCACAGTAGAAGCACAGTTTCCCCGTGGGGCTGACAAATATTCTGTGAATGAGGTCAACTTTTCCGAGTTTCCGATTGTAATCGTGAACCTGACCGGTGCGGTGCCGGAACGCACCCTGCTACGCGTCGCCAAAAACCTTCAGGACCGGCTGGAAGGTCTGGAACCCGTGCTGGAGGCCGTTCTGACCGGGCACCGCGACGAAATGATCGAAGTGATCATCGACCCGCTACGGCTAGAGGCTTACAACGTCACTGCGAACGAACTGATCAGCGTTGTGGTCAACAATAACCAACTGATCGCCGCAGGTGAGATCGAAACAGCGTCGGGGGCGTTTTCGGTCAAGATCCCGTCTTCGTTTAATGATCAACAGGACATCTACAATCTGCCAATCAAAGTAAACGGCGACAGCGTTGTCACCCTTGGCGATTTGGCCGACATCCGTCTGACCTTTGAAGATAAGGCCGGAACCGCGCGTTATAACGGGCAAGTTACGGTGGCGTTGCAAGTGGTCAAGCGCAAAGGTTTCAACCTGATCGACACCGCCAAACTGGTACGTGAAGAGGTGGCATTGGAACGTGCGACATGGTCGGATGATCTGAAAGCAGCGGTTGACGCGGGCATTTCAAACGACCAGTCGATCATTGTTGATAGCATGGTGCGCCAGCTTGAAGGCTCGGTCATGACGGCGATTGCTTTGGTGATGATCGTTGTTCTGGCCTCACTTGGCACCAGGTCAGCACTGCTGGTTGGCTTTGCTATCCCGACCTCGTTTCTGCTGACCTTCGTATTCCTTGCAATGATGGGGATCACAATATCGAACATCGTGATGTTTGGCCTGATTCTGGCTGTTGGCATGCTGGTGGACGGCGCAATTGTGGTGGTGGAATACGCCGACAGGCGAATATCCGAAGGCACCGGCCCGATGCACGCCTATGTCGAGGCTGCCAAGCGGATGTTCTGGCCGATTGTCAGCTCTACCGCCACGACGCTTTGTGCGTTCCTGCCAATGTTATTCTGGCCCGGCATTCCCGGTCAGTTCATGGGGATGCTGCCGGTAACGATGATTTTCGTGCTTTCGGCATCCTTACTGGTGGCACTGGTTTACCTGCCGGTTATGGGTGGTGTTTTTGGGCGGATGTCACGACTTTTCGCCGGCGGTTCAGATTTCCTGAAACCCCTGCCATGGGTCGTGCGCGCCCTGTTGGTACCGCCCTCGCTTTACCTGTTGTTCATCGCCGCAATGCAATCCCTGAACCCCGGCTATCTGTTCGGAGGTGAGCCCCCGTTTACCGGAGTTGCCGCCATCCTGCCCGGCGCAATTCTGTTTGTAATCGGCGCAATCCTGTCGTCCATCACCATGGGTGCCGCTAAGATAGAACGTAAAGCCAAGCGCGTTCAATCTGGTCACCGCCGCCGCGCTGTTGGCTACTTCACCAATTTTATCGCAGGCAACCCGGTGATGCCGATTGTTACCATTGCAGCGGTCATTTTCTTTGTGGTCACGGTGTTTACTTACTTTGGCGCAAATAACCGTGGTGTTGAATTTTTTGTAGAATCCGAAACCGAACAGGCAATCATTTACGTGCGCGCCCGCGGTAACCTTTCGGTGAATGAAAAAGATACGCTGGTTGGTCAGGTCGAAACCGTAATTCTGGACACCGACGGTATTGAAAGCGCCTTTGCCTTTGCGGGTGCGGGTGGATTGAACCAAAACACCGGTGGTGCCGCTGGACCGCGCGATACAATCGGGCAAATACAGATTGAACTTGCCCCCTGGGCTGAACGCAAAGATGATCCGGAAATGGATGGCGACCTGATCATGGATCGCCTGAATGCGCGTTTACAGGAAATTCCAGGAATATTCACCGAATCCCTTAGCCTTTCTCGCGGCCCTTCGTCCGGCAAACCAGTGCAGTTGCGCCTGCTCGGAAATGACTGGGAACAGCTTATCGAGGCTGTGGAACTCACCAGTGCCAAGTTCGAGACATTCACCGGTCTGAGCGACATTGAAGACACCCTGCCCCTGCCCGGCATTGACTGGCAGATTGATGTGGATGTCGAAAAGGCGGGCCGCTTTGGTGCCGATGTCGCAACTGTTGGTGGCATGGTTCAATTGGTGACGCGTGGCATTCTGCTGGACACGATGCGGGTGGACAGCTCGGACGAGGAAATCGAAATCCGGGTGCGCCTGCCTGTCGAGGACCGGGTGTTGTCAACGCTGGACACATTGAAGGTGCGCACCCGCGACGGGCAAATCCCGCTGTCAAATTTTATCTCCCGCAAACCTGTGGCCAAACTGGGCCAGATTAACCGCATTGATCAGGAACGTTATTTCACCGTTAAGGCCGGTGTTGAGGCCGACGATATGCTGGTTTTAACCACGCTAGATGAAACCACCGATGCGGCCGGCCAGGTTGTTGAAGTCACCAACCAGATAGCTGTGGTGCGTGAACTTAGCGAAGAAGAACAGGGCGACTCGGGTCAAGTTGTACTGACTGAAGCCCAGCCAATATCATTTATCGGCAAGCTAACCGGCGCTGAACAAACTTTCCGGTATTACGAAGTGTTTGAGCTGGGTGACGATGAAACCACGCAGTCGGTTCAGGAGCTGCTGAATTCCGATCTGGCATATTCGCTTGCCCCAATCACCGCCAATGAACGCCGCGTGGCGATTGAAAACTGGCTTACCCAGGACGGTTCTCTGCCCGATGGTATCGGCTTTGAATGGGGCGGTGATCAGGTTGAGCAGGAAGAAAGCCAGGAATTTCTGTCGCGCGCTTTTCTGGCGGCTCTGGGCCTGATGTTCGTTATCCTGCTGGCGCAGTTCAACAGCGTTTACAACGCCGCCCTTGTGCTGATGGCAGTTGTACTTTCGACCACCGGCGTTTTGATCGGGATGCTGGTTATGCAGCAGCCATTTTCGATCATCATGACCGGCACCGGCATTGTCGCACTGGCCGGGATTGTGGTGAACAACAACATTGTCCTGATCGATACCTATCAGGAATACAGCAAATATATGCCGCGCGTGGAGGCCATCGTGCGCACGGTTGAGGCGCGTATTCGCCCGGTTCTGCTGACAACAATCACCACTATGGCCGGGCTGACACCGATGATGTTCGGCCTGTCGCTTGATTTTATCGGCGGCGGTTTTTCGATCGATAGCCCGACTGCGCTGTGGTGGAAACAACTGGCGACAGCTGTGGTGTTTGGCCTTGGTATTGCGACGGTTCTGACGCTGGTTTTCACCCCGTCGATGCTGGCGCTGCGGGTCTGGATAGAGACCGGGGCTTACCGCTCTGCTCGCCGGCTTAAGGCGCTTTCCATGGGGCGCGGCAGTGCAACGGCGCGTGATCTGGCGCTGCAAAGAATTGCAAATAAAGTTAAGTCCCCCGAAATCATCTGGGACACTGACCCGGTTCAAACCCCTGTCGATCCAATCAAAGTTGCAGAACCGGTTGCTCCGGTTGAGCATGTGGCACCCCAACCGATGGCCTTCGTTGAAACTGGCGCTGAGGCGCTGGATGATGCCGGAGAACAGATTGATCTTCCCGATATGGATGGACTTAATATGGTTTTGGTTGAGCGAGCGAAAGCAACCTCCGCCACGCCCAGGAAAGCTGCTAAAAAAGCCGCCAAACCCAAGGCGAAACGCAAAACCAAGCCACGTAAAAAGCCGCCCCTGCGCGCGGCTGAATGACAGTTTAGGCAAACTCTCTTTACAAAATTCTGGTGATGGCTAGCCTGCAAAAGGCAGTCATTAGCGGAGCCAGACCCCATGGACGATTATTTTAACCTCGGCCCTTACCGGCGCGTCATTTCAACCAAATCGCAAGACGCGCAGCTATGGTTTGACCGTGGGTTAATGTGGTGCTTTGGCTATAACCACGATGAATCCGTCGCCTGCTTTCAGAAATCCGCAAAGGCCGACAACCATCTGGCAATTGCACATTGGGGCATCGGCTACGCAGCCGGGTGCAACTACAATAAACCATGGGAAGCGTTTGACGACGATGACGCCGAACGCTCACTGGCGCGGGCCTATGACGCCACCCAACAGGCCGTAGCTCTGATTGATCACGCGAGTGAGGCAGAGGCCGCGCTGATCCGGGCTTTGGTTTCGCGTTACCCGTCACGCAAACCGTCAGCAAATATGTCCGAATGGAATGATAGTTACGCCGATCAGATGCGCAAGGTGCATGCCAGCTTTCCGGATGATCTGGATGTGGCAGCATTATTTGCAGAGGCCTTGATGAACCGTACCCCATGGGAATTGTGGGATTTGAAATCCGGCGAAATTCCTGACGGTGCCGACACGGCCGAAGCCGTTGAAGTTCTGGAACGCGCGATGGAACAACCGGGCGCAATGCAGCACCCCGGTATCTTGCATCTTTACATCCATGTCATGGAAATGTCGCCGCACCCGGAACGTGCGCTAAAGGCAGGGGATGCCCTGCGAGGTCTGGCGCCGGACGCGGGCCATTTGCAGCATATGCCAACCCATATTGATGTTCTGTGCGGGCATTATGAACGGGTTTTGTCGTCAAATGAGGCGGCAATCATCGCGGATCGCAAGTATCTGGAATGCTATGGCCCGTTGAATTTCTATGCGGTTTATCGCTGCCATAACTATCATTTCAAAATATACGGCGCGATGTTTCTGGGCCGCTATCGCGAGGCCATTGAGGCGTCGGAAGAATTGATAGCGACACTGCCAGAAGAATTGCTGTTGCAGAAATCTCCGCCGATGGCCGATTGGCTGGAAGCGTTCATATCGATGAAGCAACACGTTTATATCCGCTTTGGCAAATGGCAGGAAATCATTGACCAGCCGCTGCCCGACAACGCCGAGCTGTTCAGCGCAACCACGGCAATGATGCACTATGCCAAGGCGGTGGCATATGCGGCCAGCGGTCAGGTTCCGCCCGCCGAAGAACACGCGGTTTTATTTGAAGCGGCGGTGAAAAAAGTACCCGACAGCCGGACCCTGTTCAACAACTCCTGCGACGACATCCTGAATGTCGCACGGGAAATGATGTTGGGCGAAATTGAATACCGCAAAGCCAACTATGACACCGCTTTCGCACATCTTCGACGTTCGGTGAAACTGGACGACGCTATGCCCTATGACGAACCCTGGGCCTGGATGCAGCCCACCCGCCACGCGCTGGCGGCACTGTTGCTGGAACAGGGATATGTGGAGGAATCAATGGCAATCTACCGGGCCGATCTGGGACTGGACGCCACCCTGTCACGCGCCTGCCAGCACCCCGATAATGTCTGGAGCCTGCATGGCCTGCACGACTGTCTGACCCGTTTGGGACATACGGATGAGGCGACCTTCATCAAGCAACGCCTTGATCTGGCAAATGCGCGCGCGGACGTGCCGATTAAATCGTCATGCTTTTGCAAGATGGGCAGCGTCTAGGCGGGTTTGACCCCACGCAGGTGGGTAGGACTAAGGCCGCCCGATTTCGTTGCCTCAGCCAATCCGCGCCGCGTACTTAGCCATTTTTCGTGGGTCTCTACGTCAGACACTGCGATTATATCGTCCCGCAACGGCCCTTCAATCGCCTCAACTTCCTGCGCGGCAATCGGGGCGTACCAGGCGTGGCGATCCGTGCTGCTTACGTCATCGAAACCGGCCAACCCCAAGGCGTCTTCGGTTTCACGCGCGGTGGCCATGGTGAAATTCAGATGTCCCTCGTTCATGTATCGCTTGAAACCCGGATCATTCTGAGCATTTTCGCCAGCCAGCCAATCGCTGGCGGCAAACACACCTCTGGGCTTTAGCACCCGCAGCACATCTGCAAACAACGCAGGTTTGTCAGGAATATGCAGCATCGCATCTTTGCTGAACACGACGTCAAAGCTCGCATCCTCAAACGCCAGCGGGCCCGGTTCTACCAGATGAAATTCGATGTTATCAGCCACCCCCGCCTCGGTCGCGTTGCGCCGGGCATGGGTTAAAAGGTCTTGCTCAACATCAATGCAAACCACCTGTGCGCCGCGCTCAGCCGCCAGATAAATCGCCGGGCCAGCCGTACCGCAGCCGATGTCCAATACACGTTTGCCGGACAGGTCCAGCCCATCAACGATCAGCGCAACTTCCTCGGCACCGCCCGGCGACAGAAACCCGAGCCCCCAGACCAAATGCAAGCGTTCGATAAATTCGTTTGGATATTGCGCCAATTCAAAGCCTCTTTAAGCGGCGGCTTCTTCTTCCTCAGCCGCCTGACGATACCACATGGTTGCATAACGCCCGCCACGTTCCAACAGGTCATCATGCTTACCCTGCTCGGTGATCACACCGTTTTCCAGCACCACGATTTGGTCCGCGTCGGCAATGGTCGATAAACGGTGCGCGATGGTGATGACAGAACGCCCGTGGCCCATTTCCCGCAGGCTGTCCAGAATATCGCGCTCGGTTTCCGTATCAAGCGCCGATGTCGCTTCATCCAGCAACAGGATCGGCGGGTTTTTCAGCAAGGTCCGTGCAATGCCAACACGTTGCTTTTCACCGCCCGACAACTTTAGCCCGCGTTCGCCGACAGTGGTTTCGTAGCCATCAGGCAGGCTGGAGATAAAGTCATGTATCTTGGCCGCCTTTGCTGCGTTTTCAACACCCGCGCGGGTGGCATCAGCCAGACCATAGGCGATATTGTAATAAATCGTATCGTTGAACAATACGGTGTCCTGAGGCACCACGCCAATGGCTTCATGCAGGCTGCTTTGCGTCACATCGCGGATGTCCTGACCGTCAATTTTCAGCGCCCCATCATTTACGTCATAGAACCGGAACAACAAACGCCCAATGGTGGATTTTCCCGACCCGGACGGTCCGACAATCGCCACGGTTTCCCCCGGCTCAACGCGCAAGGAAACGCCTTTCAGGATCGGGCGTTCGGCGTCGTAGCCAAAGAACACATCGTCCAATTCCAACGCACCACCTTGCACATTTAGAACATTTGCATCCGGTTTATCGCTGACTTCTGGCGGTTGCTCTAACAAACCGAACATTTCGGCCATATCGATCAAAGACTGGCGAATTTCACGATATACCGTTCCAAGGAAATTCAGCGGCATAGTGATCTGGATCATATAAGCGTTGACCATGACAAAATCGCCAACCGTCAAATCACCACGCTCAACCCCCATTGCCGCCATCACCATCACCCCAACCAACCCGCCAGTAATCAATACTGACTGACCGAAATTCAGGTACGCCAGCGAATAACTGGTCTTCAGCGCCAGCGCCACATACTGTTTCATCGCGCCATCGTAGCGCTCTGTCTCGCGTTCTTCCGCGCCGAAATACTTCACCGTTTCATAATTCAAAAGGCTGTCGATCGCCTTTTGATTGGCGTCAGTGTCCTGCTCATTCATTTCCTTGCGGATTTTCACCCGCCACTCGGTCACCGAAAAAGTGAACCAGACGTAAAGCGCAATCGTCACCGCCACCACCGCCAGATACCAAACGTCAAACAACGCGAACAGAACAACCGAAATCATCAAGAGTTCCAGTATCAACGGACCAATGCTGAACAGCATGAACC
>CAZRHV010000055.1:0-14413 GCA_964599985.1 uncultured Marinosulfonomonas sp.
ATTGAGACCAATGAAAAAGGCCATTTGAACAATCTGGAAGACTGGAGCGAAGGTCTGGCAGGGGTTATTGCCAAGGAAGAGGGTGTCGAGTTGTCCGACAAGCACTGGGATCTGATAAAATTCCTGCGCGAAGAATTTATTGATAACCGCGAAAACCAGCCCAATACCCGAAAAATCGTCAAGGCAATGGCCGATGCCTGGGGTGAAAAGATTTCGTCAAAAGACGTCTACGATCTGTTCCCGGGCGATCCTTCCAAGCAGGGCAGCAAAATTGCCGGCCTGCCGGAAAGTCGTCGTAAGGGCGGGTATTAAGCGGCTGGCATAGGCCCGTTCTTACCCATCCGAGAAAACCATCCATGTCCATGTGACGCCAGCTTTTTGGTTGGCGGCCTGAATTGAATTTGCAGTCTGTTGGAAGACGGGCTGCAAGTCTTGGGCGCTTGCTAGTGCAATCAGTTCGTCCGTTGAGGCATCATAGCAGGGGCGCGAATGCGCGCCGGGACCATCGCGCAGGGAAATAATGAGCTTGCCCCGTGGGGCAAGTAGTTCACGGATGTTGGGTATCGCTATCTGTCGCTGAAATTTTTCCAGATGATGCCAGACGGCACTAAGCAGGATGACATCAAATTCCTCGCGCCTTTGCAGCGTTTTCGTAAGCGCGGGCAGGGTGTCGTTCAGCCATTCGATATTATCTGACGGGTGCAGGGATTTCCCCGCGTCCCGGAACTGTGCCACCGGTTCAACGGCCAGCACCTGATGGCCCTGAAGCGCGAGCCATGCGGCGGCAACGCCAGTCCCCGCCCCAATATCCGCAATTCGGGCCGGGTCTGTTGGCAGCAGATGCTTGATGGGGGCAGTGAGCTGATCCGGGGAAATGGATTCGTACCTGGGAATTAGATCACGCGCAGCGGCGGTGTATCCCTTGATCACGACATTTTCAAAAGGCGGTTTCAGCAACAATCCGGCTCGGTGCAACAGGCAACCACGCTGGAATGGCTTTGGCAGCAATCCTTGACCAAATAACCCATCAGACGGCCGACATTATTGAAATCAACCTTGTAGATGATCTGGCGGGAATGGCGTGTGGATTTGATCAGTCCGGCACCTGTCAGTGACGACAGGTGGAAAGAGGCGCGTGACGATGAGGCTTTTACCGCGTTTCCGACTTCCCCAGCCGAGGCGCCTTGTTCGCCTTTGGTGACCAAAAACCGCAATATTCGCAGGCGTGTTTCCTGTGAAAGGGCGGACAAAGCGGTGATGACTTGACTCTCATTCATATTTCAATAACTCTTGAGACGTTGAAATGTATAGGGACTGTACGACATGGGCGATGCGCGAACAACACTAAGCGAATTATTGGCATATCTTGGCCAGTTTGACGGCGATGACGCGTTGGTATTTCAAACCGCAGAAGGGGAAATCGGTAGCGGCTATCATGTGACTGAATTCAAATATGCCGCCATTACCGGCATTGATTGCGGGGCGCGGATTTCCAGTTGGGATGAAACACTGTTGCAACTTTTAGATGGGCAGGGTGGCACGCATATGTCGGTGAACAAGTTCAGCGGCATCGCACGTAAAAGCGCCAAGGAATTAGCGGGGCTGGGGGAGGCGCCGTTTTATGTCGAATACGCCCCGGGCAATAGCGGGCTGCGGCGGTATCAAGTGGCCGGGATCGCCGCGCAATCGGGTCGGGTGTCAGTAACGCTGAGTGAAGACGGTGCGACCTGCAAACCGGCGGTTGAACATAGGGCAGGGGTGGCTTTGGCTTCGAACGCGGCATCCTGTTGTGGGCAAGAGACTGCTAAATCAGCCTGTTGTGGGTAGTTCGTCAGACCCGCCTGGACTGCATACCTTCAATTATTTTCGCCATATCCGTTGTGCAAAAAAAATGGCCCCGGCTTTTACCGGGGCCATATGTATTTTATTTCGGATGGTTAACCGGCCATCGAGGTCAGTTTTTCCAGCAGCCCATCCAAAATTGGTTTGAGGGCAGAGCCTTCGCCTGCCGCCCCAAGGGCGTTTTCGATCAGTGGTTTCATGGCAGCCAGCGCGGTCGCAACAATGCCTTTGAACGCGCCCTGTCCGGCCTCGGGCAATTGCCCGGCCATATCACCTAATGAACCAAGTTCGGTTGAGAACTGTTCCAGGTTTGGCAAAGCCGCCGCCGCAGAATCAGCATCAGTGATTGAACCAAGGCTGGTGGTAAGCCCTTCGGTCAATGAACCGAATTTATCGCTGAGATTTACGTCGCCAACACTAAGCTCGGAAGGATCCAGCATAGCGGGAACATCCGGGGCTTTGTTGCCAAGGAAATACCATCCCAAACCGGCGATGACGATCACTGGCAATAGCCACTTCATTAACCCGCCAGGGGCCTTCGGTGTGGCCTGTTGTACAGCGCTGGTAGCGGCTGTTGTAGCGGCAGATGCGCTGGACGTCAGGTTTGACTGGAGCGAATCCAACAACCCCGTGCCACCCAGCTGGCTGGCAAAATCGGCAGGCATGGCAGCTGCGATATTGGATTTCTGACCGCTTAACATATTGGCCAGACCACCCGCGTCCAGATTGCCTTCACTGACAGCACCTTTAAGCGAACCCAGTATGGCCGGTGTCATCATACCCAAAAGGGATTTCCCGCCACCGGCAGCGCCACCGCCATAACTGTCAAGCGCTCCGGACAGGGCATCCACCTGTTTGCCGCCCAGGAGATCGGATAACATATCAGCACCCGAACTGGCCATCGTGGTTGCATCCGGCCCCGAAAGTGCGGCTTCAAAATCCGCCGGCCCACTTGTTTTTTGGTTTGATAGCATATTGAACAGTGACCCCGCGCCTGACGCGGTTGAGGCTTTGCCGGACACGGCTGCCAATACCGCAGGCAGCGCCGCCATAATCAGTTTCGTCACCAGCGGGCTTTTAATACCCAACACAGAGGCGATTTTGGTGGCCACAGCTGGCCCCAGATATTTCATGCCCATTGATACAATATTCATAATGTCTTACTCTCCCTACAGAACATTCAAGAATCCATGATACACCACTAATCAACGGATTACCCGGAGATTGTTCGATTTATTGCAACAATGGTGGGTTCAGGCCCGTTTGCCGAGCATGCCTTTGAGCTTTTTCACGCGACCATCTGCGCAAAACCTGGCATATTCTTGGCTGTCCATGCCATAGATTGCGATCCGGCCCTGCCTGTCATACTGGGCACCAAACCCGTAGCGTTTCACAAGGGCAGAGACCCGCATGCAGGGCTGGCCCTTGCTGTGGAATGCGTCACGGGCCAGCGGGTCATCACCCGATCGTGCCGCGCAACTTTCTGACATTGCGATGAAGGTGTCGGTCTGGGCCATGGGGGCCGCTTTGGTTGTCAGGCATATTGTGCACGGGAAGCCAAGGACTGCCACGCAGAGAGGCAGCAATGGAGTGCATTCCGCTGTCGAGCCGTCCGACTAGCACTGCGGGCTGAAGCCCGCCCTACGGAAGTTATTCTCAGGTCTTCATTGCCATTGCCACGGGCGTCGTATCGTCGGGATCACTGTTGGTTGGAGTTTCTGCGAAGTGATCGAACTGCATAGTGAATTTCGCGCGACCGGACGACAATGATTGCAGACTGCTAATATAGCCAAACAGGTTGGAAAAGGGCACCAAGGCGTCGAGTACGACACTATTAGCGTTTATTTCCTGACCCCGAACTAAACCTCTGCGCGATGTGAGGTCTCCGATGATGTCACCTGTGTATTCTCCCGGGCTCAGCACTGTAACCTTCATGATTGGTTCAAGGGTTTTCACGCCTGCATTGCGAATAGCTTTGCGCAGACACATGCGACCGGCAATTTCAAAGGCCAGAGCCGAGCTTTCCACGTCGTGAAATTTACCATCGACCAGAGCGACTTTAATATCGTTCACCTGACCGCCGGACATCGGCCCGCTTTCTATAACAGACAATACGCCCCTTTCTGCTGCATGAATGTATTCCTTCGGAATGGCAACGTGCGTAACACGGCTTTCGAATGAAAATCCCCTGAGCGGGCCAGCGGGCGAGACAACAAGGGTAAGCTCGGCGAACTGATCAGACCCAAGGGACTTTCTCTTGTGGGTGTAGATGCACTCGATCTCTTGGCGGATTGTTTTTCGATATACCACCTGCGGTGCGAAAATGTCGGCTTCAACTTCGAATTCACACTTCAAGCGATCGATAATTATATCCAGGTGCAGCTCATCCATACCGCTCAAAATCGTCTGACCGCTTTGGAAATTGGGCTCGAACTGGAAGGTCGGGTCCTCGGCAGCCAGACGTTGAAGGCCGTGTGTCAATTTTTCTTGGTCGGCCTCGGTTTTTGGATATATGCCAATGGAGAGTATTGGTAATGATGTATTCGCGTTAATGCTTAAGGACATTACCTATTATTGTCACACAAACAACTTCTGTCCACTGTGTTTAGCCAGTTCCAATTTCACTCACCCTACCAGCACCGTCTTCACCATCGATGAATGCTCCAGCGTCTTATGCACCGGGCACTTGTCTGCAATTTCCAATAAACGGGCGCGCTGATCATCGTCCAGATCACCCATTAGTCGGATTTCGCGGCTGAACTGGTCGGCCTTGGCACCACTGACCCCGGCGGCGTCCTGAGCGTGGACTTTGTCGTGGGTAACATCCACCGAGACCCCGGTCAGCGGCCATTTCTTGCGCCGCGCATACATGCGGATCGTCATAGAAGTACAGGCCCCAAGCCCGGCGGCCAGAAACCCGTAGGGCGTCATGCCCTTGTTCGTGCCCCCATATGCCAGCGGTTCATCGGCCAATGTATGGTGCAGCGGGCCGGACTGCACGTCTTGCAGAAAGCCCTTGGCGTCAACTTCACTAACCCGGACCACGCCTTCGGGCGCGCCCTTGGGTGGGGCGGGGGCTTCGATTTCCAGATAGCGCCCGACCCAGGCAGCAATCACTTCGGCGGCGTATTCGGCGTCTTCGCCCCGGGTGATCAAGTGGTCGGCATTGTCCAGCGTGACAAAGCTTTTGGGATGGCGTGCGGCGATGAAAATCTGCGTCGCATTTTCAATGCCAACAATGGCATCGTTTGGGGCGTGTAGCACCAGTAGCGCGCGTTTCAAATTAGCGATTGCAGGGGCCAGGTTTTCGGCGTTCACGTCATGCACAAAATCGCGGCCAATGCGGATTGGGCGCCCGCCAAGGTTTACCTCGGCCTCACCTTCGGCTTCGATCTTATCCAGCGCATCACCGAAATTATGGGTCACATGGGCCGGATCAAAAGGTGCCCCAATGGTGGTTACGGCTTTGACGGATGGCATCTGACCGGCGGCGCGCAGTACCGCCGCTCCACCCAGAGAATGCCCGATCAACAGACCCGGTGCCATGCCGCGGTCTTCCAGATATTTGCCGGCGGCCAGCAGATCACCGACATTCGAGGTAAAGCTGGTATTGGCAAATTCGCCACCACTATGGCCGAGACCGGTGAAATCAAACCTAAGCACCGCAATCCCCATAGCCGCCAGACGGCCAGCAATCCGGCGCGCGGCGGGGATGTCTTTGGAACAGGTGAAACAATGGGCAAACAGAGCGGTGCCCAGCTGCGGACCGTCTGGCAAATCAAGTCGCGCGGCCAGCTTATCGCCGCCCTGTCCGGTGAAGGTGATACGTTCAGTTGGCATGATTTTTTCCTTTTTCTTAAGAATGAAACTGATAAGGAATGCGGCGTGTTGCAACCCCGGTGCCCCGGCAGTCACGCCAAGGTGACAAAAATGGCGGGGACCGTAACATATTGGGCCGGGCAGGAGAGACAGTGCGCAAACTGATAATTTTGATTTTCTGGGCCTGTTTTGGCCTGACGCTGGCCAGTTTCGGTGGTGCAATACACGGGCTGGGTGATTCATTGGCGGTGTTTCGGTTCTGGTGGGCGCTTGGGTTGTCGATCAGCTCGGTTTTATTGCTAAACGGGCAATGGCGCATTGCCGGGATCGGCGCGGTGGCGGTCGTTTTGGCGGCGGCACCGATGGTGATCGGCACGCTGCAAGCGAACCTGCCGGGGGAACTGGATTACGCGCTGTATCAAAAAAACCTGCGGTATGATGGCACAGACCGGGGCGGAATAATTGACGACATTCTCGACGTATCGCCAGATTTCGTAACATTGCAGGAAGTGTCGGGCGCCAATAAGTTACTATTTGAAACGCTGACACAGAATTACCCGGCGTATCTTTTCTGCCCTTTCGCCGGGGTTGGCGGGGTGGCTGTGCTCTCAAAATATCCACTGGTAGACGGATCACAAAACTGCGCTGGTGAGCAGGGGATCGCTGCTATTCAGGTCATATCGCCAGATGGACCGGTCTGGATTGTGGCGCTGCATCTTCATTGGCCGTTTCCACATAGCCAACCAGAACAGGTTGAAAACCTGCTGGCGGAAATGGACTTTCTGACCGGACCGGTCATCCTTGCGGGGGATTTCAATATGGTGCCATGGTCACATACGATGCGGGTGTTTGAAGACGCTACCGGCAGTAAACGCGCCGGGCCGGTGCTGCGCACCTTCCTGCATGACAAATCGCCACTTCGCCTGTCCATTGACCACATTCTGGTGCCAAACGGGCAGGGGCAGCTGGAAACCCGGCCGCTTCTCGGCTCAGACCACCTCGGCCTGCTCCTGCGCTTTAACCTTTAGGTTCTTCGGTTCAAAGGGCTCCGCCCATCAGGGCGTCATCAAATGGGTATTTGGTCAGGTTTTCATAGCCGTCTTCAGTGATCAGCACCTGATCTTCCAGTTTGATCGAAAATTCACCGCCTTCAGCGCCAACCAGCGCTTCGACACACAGCACCATGCCCGGTTCCAGCACATAATCAAACGCGCCATCAACCCATTTATCGCTATAGGCCACCAGCGGCCATTCATCACACAGACCCACACCGTGCATCATGCAACCGTATTTTTGCTTTTGGAACTGGTCTTCTAATACATGGCCGCCAAAAGTCAGTTCTGTCAGGCTGACACCGGGGGCGAGCATGTCCATGTTGGTCATGATGTGTTCGTGCGCATGGCGCATAGCGTGAACCATTGAATTTGTTGGTTTCTTGTCGCCAACCCACCAGGTGCGGGATATATCCACGCATATTCCGTAAGAGCCGATCAGGTCAGAATCAAAGGCGACGATTTCGTTGTTCTGGACAATCCGAGGCCCGCATTCCTGAAACCACGGGTTGGTACGCTGGCCGGATGCCAGCAGGCGGGTTTCGATCCATTCACCGCCGCGGCGGATATTTTCGGCGTGCAGAACGGCCCAGATGTCGTCTTCTGACATATCGCCACCCGGTACCCCTGCGCGCGTAGCGCGTTCCATTTCAGCAACCGCGATTTCGCAGGATAAGCTGGCGCAGCGCATCGCCAGAATTTCGTCCGCCCCTTTGACTGAACGGGCCTTTTCGGTGACTTCTTCGCCTTCCATCACTTCAAATCCAAGGCTCTCTAGGGCGCGCAGACCTGGAACCATGATTTTGTCGACCGCGAGGCGCTTGTTGTCGCCCGCATGTGCTTTCATCAGTTCATTAATTTCTTGCGCAAACGCATTCGCTCCGGCGTCAATCCTGTCGCCACGGGCAAAATAGAACATGTCCGCACCGGTTCTCTGTTCGCGTACCAGCGGGTTAAAATAGGTCAGGAATGGGGTGCCTTTGAAATCCCAGATCACCATGTATCCGTCGGCGCAAAGCAATACGGCGCGGTAAGGGTTGTGCGCATTCCATAGCTGCATGTTGGTGCTGTCAGTGGCGTAGCGGATATTCATCGGGTCAAACATCAGCAAGCCGCCATATCCGCGATCAACGATATGCTGGGTCAGGCGTTCCCAGCGGTGTTTTCGCATCCGTTCGAGATTGGGCAATTCCAGCCCTGCCGCTTCCCATTCGCGAAACGCCAGTTGCGTCGGGCCGATTTCAATTCGGTCAGCGTCGTTTGGTGTGCCGTCGCCCAGTGCTTTGCCTTTGCTTGGGTCGATTTTTCGTGTGTCGCGGAAATGCTCTGCCATTGTTGGTTCTCCCTATTTTTATTCTGGGGCAGGATTGTTGGGACATCCTTTCCAAAACCGACTGGCGTGGTCGTTTTTGGGGTGAAGGGCTGGCGAATACGTGGTTGTGTGCGGTTATGAAGCCGGTTTTGCAAACTCATTTACCCCGTTCCCTTTGGTCTGATCCCGCACTGGCGCGTTTGCCCGGAATACAGCCGCTGGACTGGGATAACTGGTTGCAGGTGGATGATGCGTTTAGCGGGCAGATGGCGCTACGCGATCAGATGATTGCTGAAAACCGCGATAAGGTTTTGATGCTGGATCCAATGGCGCAAGATGCGGCAAGCGAGCTGTTGGATCATGTTATTAGCGCATTGTTGTCCAACCCTGACTACGTGATTTCAAAGTGCAACGTGAAACGCCCGGATGGTGTTACCGTCGCGATTGATCGATCTGACCCGCTGGCAACTGCCGGGCAGTTAATACAGGAAGACCTGTGCCTGATGCAAAAGATTGGCGACGAACACGTTCTGAGCGGCGCAGTTCTGTGTTTTCCGGCGGGCTGGACCTTGGCCGAAAAATTTATGCGCCCGCTCATTGGCATTCACGACCCGGTGCCCAGCTATGACACTAACATTGCCCGCCGGGTGCAGCGAATGTTTGATGCCATCCGGGTCGAACAACCGCTGTGGCGGGCCAATGTCTTATTCTACGAATATCCAACGCTGTTTGCCCCGCATTTCGAACATGCACCGCGCCCGACAACGGCCAATGACGCGGCCTTTGTGCGCTCTGAGCGTCAAAGTCTGTTGCGACTGGAAAATTCACAGGCGGTAGTGTTTTCGATACATACCTATGTGGTGCGCCGTGTTGATCTGAGTGAGCAGCAGGTCAGCTCAATTGCTAAGTTGGCCGAGAACGGTTGATTCAATCACTTCTGTATCAAACAACACGGCCGTGTTTTCCACATTGACGTTCAGGAATGTGTAGGCTCCAAGAACCAGTGCAATGGCCACAGATGTCAGTGCAACAAACCCGGTGCGCCAGGCATTTGCCCCAAAAATGGCATTGGTCAGCAACAGAAAAACCCCAAGAGGTGGCGCCAGTACCAGCATCAAATAGCTGATAGCTACGCTGCGGGTGCGCTCCTGTTCGGCCGGCTGCTCCGATGTGAGCATCGCAAGGGCAGGTGGCGCCATTATGGCGTCTTGTGTACGGGTGGTCTCGGGTAAGCGAGCAGGATCACCCGAGACCTCATCGGTGTTGTCTTCAACAACCGATAGTTCGAACATACCGTCGGGTATATCCGTGCTGGCAGCCAAGTGGGTTACCAGAAATGTGCGGCCACCTTTGGGGCCAAAACTATGTCCGTCTGGGATTGGGGATCCGGTTTCCACGGCGTGGCGCAAAAAAGACAGGGACGCGGCGTGAATGACGTCAACTTGTTGGGTGGTTTCAGCGAAGCGAATTGGTTGGCCGATGAATTCAGCCGCACCATCCAGGTACAAACCGTGGCTGCGTACCATTTGATCGGGCTGGCCCATATCGACGATCCGGGCTTTGGCGAACAGGGCCCAGGGCGTTGTTTCGCCAGACAGCAGCAAATATTGAGCGCCGGTAAGCAACTGGTTTGATTGACCCCAATGTAGGGCGGCCGGGTTGTGTCGCTCGGTCATGAATGTCGTGGCGGCGTGGGCTACCTGCAGCATTTTAAGGGTGGCGGCGGGATATTTTGGGTCAGACTGAACCGTGACCAACATGTGCCGGGTATGGCGGGCAAGGGCTTGTGACAGGACCCCAATGAAGGGATTTGACAGCGGTGAATCCAGTGCGCTCTTGAAATTGTCAGCGCTTAGCGGAATCGGATTGTCAGAAATTGTAATTGTCATGCCGGGACAACGAAACGCGGCTATGGCATTGTTTTCGGGGGAGCATTCTTCAAACGGTCCGCAAATTTCCTGCAACCGGGCATTCAGAGTCTCGGCGAAATGGTCAAGAACCAGCACCGGATGACCTACGAAAAGCAAAGTGGTATTGGCAGACTTCATCATTCCCTCATGGCAGACATCCCGGATACAACCTAGGGTGGGATTCTGGCAACATTGGGACCAAAAAGCGCGCGAATTACGCCGAGTTCAATAAATGTTAACGGTTGGGTTGTCGAAAATCTCGGACATATTCCCGGGTGAATTTGACGTAGCCATCTTCGGTGATTGTCAGATGGATTTGCATGTATTCATGCAGCTTGGGCAGATTGTGAAAGGGTACGTTTGGCATTGTATGGTGTTCGACGTGGTAGGGCATGTTCCACGTTAAAAACTTAATGAATTTAGTGGTATAGGTGGTGCGGGTGTTTTGGAACATGTCGGCAACAATGGCGCATCGGGCGTGTTCTGCCAGCAAGTAGAGCCGCAAGATTGGCTGGCCAAGTAGTATTGGCAGCAGCCAGGCCCAGAACAGGAACGGGCTAAGGATCAGGCTAAATACGGCAAAAGCGTAGAGAACCAGCATCAGACGGGCCTCGGATTTTAGCCGGGGATGGGTGGATTTTGGCAAGTATGTGGCATCGGCGCGGCCCATTGCGTTGCGAATGATCTGGGTGACCATCGCCGCCCAATAGGGGATACCAGAGACATATTTGACGTAGCTGACCCAGCCCTCTGGCTTGGCCCCGGCGAGCAGTTCCGGGTCTTTCCCGGGGATATTAGTGTAGCGGTGATGCGCCAGGTGGAAGTAGCGAAACCACAGGAATGGCAGGAATATTATCAGCCCGATTGCATGTCCGACCCATTCGTTCAGACGCTCGTTTTCGAAGGGGGTTTTGTGGGTGGCTTCGTGTTCCAGGGTGAACAGGAAGATCAGGAAGATGCCGTGGAGGGGGAGGAGGAGGGGCCAGAAGGGAATGCGGATTGTGATTAAAGTGCCGGTGAACAGGATCAGGGAAAGATGGGCCGCGAGGTGTAGAAGCGGGCCGGCATTCCGCCGTTTGCTAAGCCGGCTCGTGACGTCGTCGGGCAGGGTGGAAAGGAATGCCTTATGGTCCATTCAGGAAGCGTAGCTGAAGCGTATCGGCTCAACGAGGGGGAATTTGCGACGATCTCTGCAACTGTTCCTTTGGGGCTTTGGTTATGCTCGCTTTGAGCGACCGCGCAGTACCCCAAATAAAGCCAAAGCGCCAGCGAGCATGGGTAAGCTGGCGGGAACCGGAACTACGGCAATGGGAACGGTATTGAAAGTGAAAGAATTGATGCTCAGTGCTGCGTTGTCATTGCGTGTGCCAAGTCTACTTAGAAAAAAGCTATATTCATCACTGGTCGCTCCCCCTGCGCAAAGAGAACCTATGCCCAGCGCAGGGTCGTATTGATTTAGCTGTTGTTGATCACAAAAGTATGAGTTTTGAAAATCAGCCCCAAAAGGGTCACTGCTATTGCCAAGAAATTGTGAAGTTATAGTTGGGTCGACTAGGGAAATTGTCAAAGATACCAAGTCGTTAAAATTGGTGCCAAAATCCAATTGACCAAACAGGTTATTACCTGCTTTCGATTTTGCAGGATAAGAAAATGTAGCCGGACCGCTGGTGTCGATCATGTTCCAGGGCGAAAACGTATTCGTCAAAACAGAGCCATCTGTGTGAATACCAACCAACTTAATAGCATTCCAAAAATATGGCAGCACCTGACTGACAACTGTTCCGCCAAAACCGCCGATGTGGCGGTCAATTATGGTCGCGTATCCTGAATAGGCGGCGCCCAGATCCATTCCGGTGAGATCAAACGACCCGCCACCGCTGCGCGTAAAGCTATACTGAGTTGCAGGGTTAACAGGAAGCCCGCCCCCTGTAGTAAGATCGCCAAGTTGGACAGGTATACCACCGCCCAATAATGTGAGGGCAGTCACATCAAATCCATTTTGGGAATAATTCCAAACATTGGTAGCAGTTGAGCTGGGTGGCGCACCGGTCCAATCCACTTGTACAGTTGCGGCGGAGGCATTCATGCCCATGAAAAACAAAGTAGAAATCGCACTAAAAATTAGAGTTTTCATTCGAGGACCTCAATAAAATAACAAACTATAATAGGGCCTAGGCTACAAGATGTTGCTGATTTTGCAACAAATTTTTATAAAACGGTATATCTGCGGTCTAATTTTGGCGGTCTAATTTTTCGACCGGCGTCAAAAAAAAGGGCGCCCGTTGGGACGCCCTTTGGTATCTATTTTCGCTGGGATCAGCAGCCGTAATACATCTTGAACTCAATCGGATGTGGCGTGTGCTCATAGGCATAAACCTCTTCCCATTTCAGTTCCACATAGCCTTCGATCTGGTCTTTGGTAAAGACGTCACCGGCCAGCAAGAAGTCATAGTCGGCTTCCAACTCGTCCAGAGCTTCACGCAATGACGCACAAACAGTTGGGATGCCGGCAAGCTCTTCCGGTGGCAGGTCATAAAGATCTTTGTCGGACGCGGGGCCGGGATCAATTTTGTTTTTGATACCGTCAAGGCCAGCCATCAGCAACGCGGCAAAGCACAGGTAGGGGTTGGCGGCCGGGTCGGGGAAGCGGGCTTCAACCCGTTTGGCGTTCGGGCTTTCGGCCCATGGGATACGCACGCAACCAGAGCGGTTTGACGCGGAATAGGCGCGCAGAACCGGGGCTTCAAAGCCGGGGATCAGGCGCTTGTAGCTGTTGGTCGCCGGGTTGGTAAAGGCGTTCAACGCCTTGGCGTGTTTCAGGATGCCGCCGATGAACCACAGGGCCTCCTGGCTGAGGTCAGCGTATTTATCGCCGGCGAACAGCGGCTTGCCGTCTTTCCAGATTGACATGTTTACGTGCATGCCAGTGCCGTTATCGCCCGCGATGGGTTTGGGCATGAAGGTGGCAGTTTTTCCATAGGCTTGGGCCACGTTATGGACCACGTATTTGTATTTTTGCTGCTCATCCGCCTGATGGGTGAGTGAGCCGAAAACCATACCAAGTTCGTGCTGGCAGGACGCGACTTCGTGGTGGTGTTTATCGACCTTGATGCCCATGCGTTTCATGGTGGACAGCATTTCCGAGCGGATGTCCTGACCATCGTCAATCGGGTTCACCGGGAAATAGCCGCCTTTGATACCCGGACGGTGGCCGGTATTGCCCATTTCGTATTCGGTGTCGGAATTCCATGAGGCATCTATTGCGTCAACCTCATAGGAAACTTTGTTGATGCCGACCTGAAAACGCACATCATCGAACAGGAAGAATTCTGCTTCCGGGCCAAAGTAGGAAATATCACCGATACCGGTTGATTTCAGGTATGCTTCGGCTTTTTCAGCGGTGCCGCGAGGGTCACGTTCGTACTTTTCGCCAGTATCTGGTTCAACCACCGAGCAATGGATACACAGAGTCTTTTCAGCGTAGAACGGATCCATATACGCACTATCGCAGTCGGGCATCAGTTTCATGTCGGACTGGTCGATTGATTTCCAGCCAGCGATGCTTGAGCCGTCAAACATAAAGCCTTCTTCCAGGAAGTCTTCGTCAACTTCATCAACAATGACCGTCACATGCTGCAACTGGCCGCGTGGGTCGGTGAAACGGATGTCAACGTAGGCAACATCTTCGTCTTTGATGGTTTTTAGTACGGATTTGATGGACATGATGGTGTCTTTCTTTCTCTACGGGAGGCCCCTGAACAGGTCCAGGGCAGCGAATGGGGTTACAGCGCGTCTTCACCGCTTTCGCTGGTGCGGATGCGGATGGCTTGTTCAATGGTCGAGACGAATATCTTGCCGTCGCCGATCTTGTCGGTGTTGGCGGCACTGATGATTGCTTCAATCGCGGCATCCACCTGATCGTCGGCCAGCACGACTTCGATTTTAACCTTGGGCAGGAAATCGACAACGTATTCAGCACCACGATACAGCTCGGTGTGGCCCTTTTGGCGGCCGAAACCCTTGACCTCGATGACGGACAGACCTTGCACGCCGACCTCTTGCAGGGCCTCTTTGACCTCGTCCAGTTTGAACGGCTTGATTATGGCTTCGATTTTTTTCATGGCGGCAGGTCCCCTTGCGGTGTGCGTTACTACTCGCAGGTGCCACTTCTATATCGGCGCGACAAATTGTTATGCTGCGGGCAGGCGGCGCGCGCTGGTGATTCTAGCGTGTTTGCCTAAATATTGTGCGTTTCGCGTGTTAAACGTGCGGAATGAAAACATTTGAGGCTTTGGGATGACGGAACTTCTGACAGCGGCGCAGATGCGCGCCATTGAGAAGGCGGCGATTGACAGCGGTGAGGTGACCGGGCTGGAGCTGATGGAACGGGCCGGGCAGGGCGTGGTCGAGGCAATATTTGAGGAATGGCCGGAACTGGCGAAGACCGACCACCGGGCGGTGGTGCTGTGCGGGCCGGG
>CAZRHV010000056.1:0-14314 GCA_964599985.1 uncultured Marinosulfonomonas sp.
GCGACATCATAGAGCGCGCCTATGCCGGGTTTCGCCATGATGCCCGCGCCCCATTAGTGCAATTGGGCGCAAACCATTTCCTGCTAGAGCTGTTCCACGGTCCAACACTGGCGTTCAAAGACTTTGCGATGCAGCTTATTGGCCAGTTATTCCAAAGCGCGCTGGCGCGCCGGGGTGAACGGGTGACGATCGTTGGCGCGACCTCGGGCGATACCGGATCGGCAGCGATTGAGGCGTTTCGCGGTCTGGACGCGGTGGATGTGTTCATCCTGTTCCCGGATGGGTTGGTGTCGGATGTGCAGCGCCGCCAGATGACAACGCCGGTTGAAAGCAATGTTCACGCGCTGGCACTGGATGGGGATTTTGACGATTGCCAGGGCAAGCTGAAAGACATGTTCAACGATTTCACTTTTCGTGATGAGGTGCGACTGGCCGGGGTTAATTCAATCAACTGGGCGCGGGTTCTGGCGCAAGTGGTGTATTATTTCAGCTCGGCTGTGTCTTTGGGCGCGCCGCACAGGGCGGTTAGTTTCACGGTGCCAACAGGCAATTTTGGTGATATTTTTGCCGGGACTATTGCCAGGCAAATGGGCCTGCCGATTGAGCAACTGGTGATCGCGACCAACCAAAATGACATCCTGCACCGCACGATGACCAGCGGGTCTTATACCACCAAAGGCGTCACCCCTTCGATCAGCCCATCAATGGATATTCAGGTTTCATCGAATTTTGAACGGGCCTTGTTTTACGCTTACGGTTCGGACGGCAGCGCGGTTGCGCAGCAGATGGATGCGCTCAAAACCAGCGGCGGCTTTGACATCTCGCAAGGGGCGATTGGCTATCTGCGTGATTTATACGCTTCGGGCTGCGCATCTGAGGATGAAACAATCGCCTCAATCCGCCAAATGTATGCCCGCACCGGTGAGGTTTTGTGCCCCCATAGTGCGGTGGCTGTTAAGGTGGCGCAGGAACATATCACTGGCTCGACCCCAATGATCACGCTTGCCACTGCGCATCCGGCCAAATTCCCCAAAGCGGTGAATGCCGCGATCGGTCTGCACCCGGAATTGCCGGCACATATGGCAGATATACATGAGCGGCCTGAGCGTATGACGCAGGTTAAGAATGATCTGAGCGAGATTGAAACACTGGTGCGGGAACGGATTAAGCGTTGAGCGTGAAATTACATACATTATCCAACGGCTTTCGGGTTGTGACGGAACATATGCCGGGGCTGCAATCGGCCTCAATCGGGATCTGGGTCAATGCGGGCGGGCGCCATGAGCGGCTCGAGCAAAACGGCATTGCGCATTTTCTGGAACATATGGCGTTCAAAGGAACCAAGCGGCGCAGTGCGTTGCAGATTGCCGAAGCGATTGAAGACGTTGGCGGCTTTATCAACGCCTATACCAGCCGCGAACTGACCGCCTATTATGCGCGCGTGTTGCAGGCCGATGTGCCGCTGGCGCTGGATGTGATCGCCGATATTGTGCTGAACCCGGTGTTTGACCCAGCCGAGATCGAGATTGAGCGCGGCGTGATCCTGCAGGAAATCGGCCAGTCGCTGGACACGCCGGACGATGTGATTTTCGATTGGCTGCAAGAGGCTGCATACCCGGATCAGCCCATAGGGCGCACGATTTTAGGGCCAACTGAGCGGGTGTCAGCATTCAGCCGCGATAACCTTTCCGGATTTGTAAGTGAGCATTATAGCCCGGACCGGATGATCCTGTCGGCGGCAGGGGCTGTTGATCATGATGCCATCGTGCGCGAGGCGGAAAAGTTGTTTGGCGGCTTGCAGGCGGGGCAGGAAGTGGTGCTTGAAAAGGCAAGCTTTCAGGGCGGTGAGCGGCGCGAGAATAAACCGCTGGAACAGGTGCATTTCGCCCTGGCCTTGGAAAGTCCAAGCTACCATGACGACGAAATTTACACGTCGCAGGTTTTTTCGTCTGCCTTTGGTGGCGGCATGTCTTCGCGGCTGTTTCAGGAGGCCCGTGAAAAACGCGGGCTTTGTTATTCGATCTTTGCCCAGGCCGGGGCGTATGCAGATACCGGCATGACCACGATCTATGCGGGCACCAGTGCTGAAAAAATTGGTGACCTGGCAACGATCACGGTGGATGAATTAAAGCGTGCGGCTGATGATATGTCCGAGGTCGAGGTCGCACGGGCGCGGACCCAGCTAAAGGCAGGGCTATTGATGGGGCTGGAAAGCCCGTCATCGCGCGCCGAACGGTTGGCGCGAATGGTGGCTATCTGGGGCAAGGTGCCAGATCTGGATGAAACCGTCGCCCGTATTGATGATGTAACCACGACTAAAGTTCGTGAACACACTGCGCAGCTAACCCTGCGATCACCGGCTATGGCGCTTTATGGTCCGATAAAATCCGCACCCCGTTTAAGCGATCTGAGTGCAAGGCTTGCCGCCTGATGCTGATGCGGCGCAATCGGGTTCGGATCGAAACCGAACGCATGGTATTGCGCGCGCCACAACATTCTGATTTTCGCCAGTGGACGGCCCTGCGCCGCGCCAGTGAAGATTTCCTGAAACCATGGGAACCGGTCTGGGCAATGGATCACCTGTCACGCAAGTCCTTCACCAACCGGGTCTACTGGGCGCAAAGGTCCATCGGCAACGGCACGGCTGTTCCGCTTTTCCTGACCCGGCGCGGCGATGATGCCTTGCTGGGGGCAATCACACTGGACAATATCCGCCGTGGCCCGGCGCAAACCGGTACCTGCGGTTATTGGACAGGCGCTGCATTCGCCCGCCAGGGGCTCATGCAGGAAGCCCTGAGCGCAATTGTAAACTATGCTTTCACCGAACTTGACCTGTCCCGGGTCGAAAGCGCCTGCCTGCCCGAAAATCGCGCCTCGCGCGGGGTGCTGGAAAAATCCGGGTTCAAATACGAAGGCGTTGCGCAAAGCTATTTGCAGATTAACGGGCGCTGGCGCAACCATGTGCTTTATGCAAACCTGCGCAATGATCGGCGTGGCAGGACGGTAACCAGCTGATCCGGTGTGTTTGCAAGGGATTAAGTGATGAATGTCTGGATAACCCTGCTGCGCGGTGTGAATATTGGCGGTCACAATAAGCTACCGATGGTCGTGTTAAACCTGCGATCTCGCTATAAAATTCTGGAACTGGTGCAGAGCATATGACGCTGAACCCGGTCACCGAGGCGTTTTTGGACAGGTTGCGAAAGCATCTTCCGGGGGCTGCATTCAAAGAAACTGCCCCCCATTACCTGAGCGATCCACGCGGCATCGCACCGGGGCAGGCCGGTCAGGTTTTTGCCCCGGCAAATGTCGAAGAAGTTAGTACAATTATCAGGGCCGCAAACAAGGCCCGCATCCCGGTGGTGCCGTTTGGTGGTGGCACTGGTCTGGTGGGTGGGCAGTTGATGCCCGGTGGTCCAGCGCCAATTATCCTGTCACTTGAACGGATGAACGCGATCCGGGAAACCCTCCCGGACGACAGTGTTATGATTGCCGAAGCCGGGGCAATCCTGCAAGACGTTCAAATCGCGGCGGAAAATGTTGATCGGCTGTTTCCGCTGTCGCTAGCGTCGCAGGGCAGCTGTCAGATCGGCGGTAACCTAGCCACCAATGCAGGTGGGGTGAATGTACTGCGCTACGGCAATGCCCGTGATCTCTGCCTGGGGCTGGAAGCTGTGCTGCCTGATGGTCGGATCTGGCATGGGTTGAAACGCCTGCGCAAAGACAACACCGGCTATGATCTGAAAAACCTGCTGATCGGCGCGGAAGGCACCCTTGGGGTTATCACTGCGGCAACATTACGACTGTTCCCACGCCCCACCCGAGAGGGCGCGGCGCTGATGGTTGTGAAAAGCCCCAAAGCAGCAATTGATTTGCTGGCGATTGCCGGGGGGATTGTTGGCAATAGTATCTCAGCGTTCGAGCTGATCCACGGCACCGGGCTGGAGTTTCTTGCCGAAACCATGCCGCAAATTCGCCAGCCATTCCAAACACAACCCACTTGGTCAGTTTTGATCGACCTTGGCTTGGCAGGGGATGCTGATCCAAATGAAAAACTGGCGGAAATTTTCACTGCCGGACAGGGCGCAGGTTTGGTCAGTGACGGGTTGGTGGCGCAAAATCAGGAACAACGCCAGGAGTTCTGGACCATCCGCGAGACAATTCCACTGGCCAACAAACTGATAGGCCCGGTGGTGTCGCATGACATTTCGCTGCCGGTCGGATCGATTGACGCATTCATTCAGAAAGCTTCAGAACTCATTGGAAAAAAGGGAAATTACCGCATCAATAGTTTTGGCCATCTTGGTGACGGCAATCTGCATTTCAATGTCTTCCCTGCCAAAGGCCTGACAAAAACCGACTACCCCGGAAAGGGTAAGAAAATCAAACAGATGGTCTACGACCTCGTTGCAGAATTTGACGGTTCGTTCAGCGCCGAACATGGTATCGGCCGGTTGAAAACCACTGAACTGCAACGCTACGCCGACCCAGCCAAGCTGGCCGTGATGCGCGCGATCAAAACCGCGCTTGATCCAAACGGCATCATGAACCCCGGCGTAATTTTCCCCGCGCCCTGAACGTTCTTTGCTAAAATACTCGTGCCGCTTGCATCCAATGGCCCGAAAGGGCCGGGATAAAATCCGTGGCGCGAAGCCCCTTGGCCCAGCCACCCAAAAGCAAACCGCCCCGCCGGGGGACTGGCGGGGCGGTTCTATGTGATATTTCACATGTGGTTACAAGCAGCGCCTGCTCCCAGCAGGCAAGACCGATCTAACAGTGATTGGTTACCAAAACCTTCATTCGCCTTCAAAGTCACAAAGAACGTGGACATCAAAGCCCAGGTCCTCCAGCACTTTACGTCCACCAAGTTCTGGTAGGTCTATAACAAATGCGCAGCCGATCACCTCTGCGCCCAGACGCTCGATCAGTTTTATCCCGGCTTCAGCCGTGCCACCGGTGGCCAGCAAATCGTCAACCATCAGCACTTTTTCACCGGGTTGCAGGGCGTCCGAATGCAGCTCCATGATCGCTTCGCCGTATTCCAGCTTATATTCCTGACTGATCGTGGCACCGGGCAGTTTGCCCTTTTTACGTACCGGCACAAAGCCAACCGTCAGTTGGTGTGCAATTGCGCCGCCCAGAATAAAACCCCGAGCTTCCAACCCGACGACCTTGTCGATCTGCATGCCGGCGTAGGGGTGCAACAGCTGATCAACCGCCATGCGAAAGCCGCGCGGGTCGGCAAACAATGTGGTCACGTCACGAAACATGATCCCTTCATGGGGGAAATCGACGATAGTGCGGATGTAGTCTTTGACCTGCATTCTTGACACGTTTTATCCCTCTGTCATTCGTCGCATTAGCCCCTCTAGTGGCCCACGCCGTAGTCTAGAGAACCAGAGAAGGGCGAACAACGCGGCAAATGTGCAAAATGTCAGCGCATAGATCAGTATTATACGGTTACCAAGAGAACCGTCGAGTAGCCCCAATGCCTCCAACAGGCCCATGCCCAACAGAATATGGGCGATATAGAGCGTGAGGCTCATTTTGCCGGGTACGCTGAACAAGTGGGCCACGCCAATCCGCTCTAGCAATGGGGTCAGAAATAGAAACAGACCAACGGCAGATACAGCACTTCCGGCCGCAGCAATAATGTATAGCGGACCCGGTGGAATAGGGCTGGTCCCGGCAATTTCGGCCAGTTGCGGATCAAAGGAAGTCAACCAGAAGCTTGTTATCCCGCCTGCGATTGAAACAAGTGCGCCGCTGATTGCTAATCGCAATTGAATAGTCCGATGCCCCAGTTCCAGTTTGCCCGCCCACATGCCGACAAAGAAAAATGCGACCCAAGGCAAAACCGGATGCCAGCCATTATAAAAACTATTCCGTATAAATCCTGAGAAGGTCCAGAAATCATCGTATTGCAGCGTGTCCCAGTTCCAGCCCTTTTCATAATCCAGTCCGATCAATGCGGCGAAGCTGATCAGCAATGTGATGACGGCCAAAAGAAGAAAGCTTCTTCCGCTAAGCCCGGCAAATGGCAGTGCCACCACAAAGTACAGCGCGTAGAAATGGATGATGTCAGCCTCAAATATTGTTTGGTTTATCAAACCTAAACCAAACAAAAACAGGGCCCGTTTCAGCGTGACGATGATGTTAAACCGCCCCAGAGTAAAACCGATGCCAGCCAGCACTACAAACAGCGCTGCCGCGCGACCTTCAAACAGGCTGATGAAATCGGATTCGAAACTGTTGTCGGGGCTGATCCCCGCAGCAATGCGGAAATTGACCAGCGCCATGCCAATAAAAGCGGCAAATCTTGCGATATCAAGACCACTTAGTCTCACCCCAGAATTCGGCCCGCTACAGCGTCCAACTTCGCCACAAGACCCGGGTCGCGCGCATCCGGGGCGGTCATGACGGCGTATTCCAGGGCGCGGTCGCAGCCATGTGGGCAGGGGGGACGGTCTGCCCCAAGCAGGTTCGGCAGTCGGGTGACAAGACCACGGGCGTTGTCGGCATTGCCGGTCAAAATTTTAATGATTTCTGACACTTCAACTTCGCCGTGATCCGGGTGCCAGCTATCATAGTCGGTGATCATGGCGACGGATGCGTAACAAAGCTCGGCCTCGCGGGCCAGTTTGGCTTCGGGCATGTTGGTCATGCCGATCACGTCTGCCCCCCAGCTTTCGCGGTACATTTTTGACTCGGCCAGACTGGAAAACTGTGGGCCTTCCATCGCCAGATAAGTACCGCCCATATGAACCGTAACGCCCTGGTCTGTGGCCGCCTTGAAACAAGCATCCGAGAGGCGCGAGCAGGTCGGGTGAGCGACGGAAACATGGGCCACGCAGCCGGTGCCGAAAAACGATTTTTCGCGTGCTATTGTGCGATCAATGAATTGATCTACAACGACAAAGTCTCCGGGTGCCATTTCTTCACGAAAACTGCCACAGGCGGAGACCGAGATCACATCTGTCACCCCGATACGCTTAAGCGCGTCAATATTGGCGCGATAGGGAACGGTAGTGGGCGAATGCACATGGCCGCGTCCGTGGCGCGGCAGGAACGCCATTTTCACACCGTCCAGTGAGCCGGTAAGTACCTGATCCGAAGGCTTGCCCCAGGGGGTTTCAACGGTTTGCCAATTGGCGTCGCTCAGCCCGTCAATTTCATAGACGCCCGAGCCGCCGATAACGCCGATCATGGTTTGCATTTCCAATTTTCCTTGCGAAGATTCCCGAAAATGCTAGGGCAAATGTCTGACGGATGACAGCCCCGGAAACCCGAAAAATTTCTGCATATCGCCAACTTGTATAATTTGATGCGTCAATGGAACCAAATTACTTCGGAAAATACCCGGATCGAAGTGTTATTTCGACACGAATCAGCGTTATGTCACCCTTGTGTATTGTCGGTTCTGCTATTTGATTGGCAGCGATAAGCGCATCAGGGAGAGCACGATATGGGATTTAGATTCGCCGGGCTGAATGTGGCGGTGTTGGCATTTGTTCTGGTCGGGTGTGATCAGGATCCACAGCAAGTCGCCTATCAGGGGCGGGTACAACCCCGCACTGTGGCAGAAGTGGAATTTGTTATGTCATTCCTTGCTACATTGCAGGAGCGCTCGATTACCGAAAACCGAGAGTATTGCGGGTTTATCATTGTAAACAGTGAAGGTGAATTGGCCGCCAGCCCGCCGCTGCAGGGCCAGGATGACGGCTGCCGCCCGGATGAACCGGTTGATGACGCCGACATACTTGCATCCTACCACACCCATGCCGCCTATGCGCCGGATTACGACAGCGAAGTTCCGTCCTATGATGATTTACGCGCAGATGTCCTTGAGGGCATTGATGGCTATGTCGCAACGCCGGGGGGGCGAGTCTGGTACAATTCCGCAAAAACCAAGCGCGCCACGCTGGTTTGCGGTGAGGGCTGTATCATTTCCGACCCAAAATATCGCGCAGAGCCTGATTATCCGGTTGCCGACAACTATGATCTGAATGGCTTGCAAACCAGAGAATAGGACACAATCCCATTGGCCTGAAGGATTGCCGGTGTTTGGGATAACCCTGCCTGTGGCACATGGCAGCATCCCATTTGTGGTGGTTCATTTACTGATTAAGCCCTGTTAAAGATGCGCCATTCGCGAACCACACCCAAACATTGGAAAACCCTTTGAAAAAATCACCACTGGCGAGCTTTGCCAGACGCCTTTCCGTTCCCGAGATTGCGTTTGACCGCAGCCTGTTAAGCCCGCTTTTGATCAAGACCGAAGTTCTGTCGGGGCTGACTGTGGCGCTGGCATTGGTGCCGGAAGCGGTGGCGTTTTCGTTTGTTGCGGGGGTGCATCCGCTGGTCGGGCTTTATGCGGCGTTTATTGTTGGGCTGATCACGGCGATTTTTGGTGGCCGGCCGGGGATGATTTCCGGGGCCACCGGGGCTTTGGCCGTGGTGATGGTTGCGCTGGTGGCGCAGCACGGGGTGGAATATTTGTTCGCAACCGTCGTGTTGATGGGGATATTACAGATTTTGGCCGGGGTGTTTCATCTGGGCAAGTTCATCCGGCTGGTGCCGCATCCGGTGATGCTGGGTTTCGTGAACGGCTTGGCGATTGTGATCTTTCTGGCGCAACTGACGCAGTTTCAGGTGCCCGGGTCAGGCGAGATTGCGGGCCATGGGATGGCCGGGGGTGAATGGCTGAGCGGGCTGGCGATGTATACTATGCTGGCGCTGGTGGTGCTGACGATGGCGATTATCTGGGTGACGCCGAAGATCACTGCGGCTATTCCGGCGCCGTTGGCAGGGATTGTGATTGTCGCGGCGGCGGTAATTGGTTTTGGGCTGGACGTGCCGCGTGTTGGGGATCTGGCGTCGATCAAAGGTGGGCTACCTTTATTCCATATTCCAAGTGTGCCATTGAACTATGAGACATTGCAGATAATTTTTCCGTTTGCCTTTGTGCTGGCGGCGATTGGGCTGATTGAAAGCCTGCTGACGCTGAACCTGGTGGGGGAGATTACGGGCAAACGTGGCGGTGCTTCACAGGAATGCGTGGCGCAGGGGGTTGCGAATACTGTGACCGGCGTGTTTGGCGGTATGGGTGGTTGCGCGATGATCGGGCAGTCGATGATCAACGTGAAATCCGGTGGGCGTCGACGGATGTCAGGGATCATGGCGGCGCTGTTTTTGCTGGCGTTTATTCTGGTTGGCTCATCTTTGATTGAGCAGATACCGTTGGCGGCACTGGTCGGAGTGATGTTCATGGTGGTGATCGGCACATTTGCCTGGAACAGTCTGACGATATTACGCCGGGTGCCGCGCACGGACGCGTTTGTTATTTTGCTGGTGACGGTGGTGACCGTTGTGACCAACCTGGCGATTGCTGTGGTGGTTGGCGTGGTAGTATCGGCGCTGGCCTATGCCTGGTCGAACGCCAAGCGGATTTCGGCGACAACCTATGAAACCAAGGATGGATCTAAGGTATATCGTTTGCACGGGCCGTTGTTTTTTGGTTCAGTTGAGGGGTTTAATGAGCTGTTCACGCCGGAAAGTGACCCCGACAAGGTGGTGGTGGAATTTGCCGAGAGCCGGGTGGCGGATCAGTCAGCATTGAGCGCGATTGAGGCGATGGCGGCGAAGTATGAGGCTGCCGGCAAGCAGTTGCAATTGCGTCATTTAAGCCGCGATTGCCATAAATTGCTGGCGCGCGCCGGGCAGTTGATAGTGGATAGCGATGATGATCCGGATTATGAGATCGCGGCGGATTATTCGGTGCGAACTGGCGTGTTTGCGGCGGGGCATTGATCTTATTGAGCGCCTTTCAGGCGCATTTGATTAGCCCTGCGGGCGGGCCGCTGCGCGGGGCAGGTATTTTTGAAAAGAAGAAGGCGGGTTAGTCGCCGGGGCGGTTCAGGGTAAAGATGTTGTCTACCACCGAATAATCGCGGTAGCCGAGGCGCGACAGGGGGCGGAATGTGGTGACGTCGAAGCGGCCATTTTTCAGGCAGTCGTCACGCATGTGGATACCGGTGACTTCGCCTAATATCATTGAGTTGGCAATGCCCGGGAGTTTGATGATCTGGGTGAGTTTGCATTCAAGGGCTGCGGGGGCAATTGCAACCCGGGCACATGCAATGGTTTCGCATTCTGCGCGGGTTATTTGGGCGGTTTCGAATTCATCCGTGTCGGCGCTGAGATCACCTGAGGTGGCGTTCATATCGTCGCGCATTGCATATTCGACGATGTTTACACAAAATACCCCGGTTTCATCGATATTGGCCAGGCTGTCCTTGCCAAAATCTCGGTCTGATTTGCCACCTGTTGAGGCGAACATCACCTGCGGTGGTTCAAAGGCGACGGCGTTGAAAAAAGAATAGGGGGCGAGGTTGTCGCGCCCGGATTTGCCGCGGGTCGAAATCCAGCCGATTGGGCGCGGTGTTACGATGGCGTTGAACGGGTTGTGGGGCAGGCCGTGGCCCAATTCAGGTTTATAAAACATATTCGCGCTTTCTGTTCGTTGCCCCTGAATTAGCTGCGTGTTAGCAGGCTTTCCAGTCTTATTATGGCAATGCGGGGCCGGGGTGTACGCCTTAAACAGGGAAATAGCCGCCGATTGGTGGGAAGTTGAGGCGCTCTTTGACCTGTGCTTTGGGCCGGGGCGCGAGGCGCTGTCGTCTTATCGCCTGCGCGATGGGGTTGATCCGGTGGCTCAGCTTTGTCTGGTGGCGCGGGATGCAGGCGGGATATTGGCGGCGGCAATCCGGTATTGGCCGGTACGGGTTGGCCGTGAGTCAGCGTTGTTGCTGGGGCCAATTGCGGTGCATCCAACGCGACAAGGCGAGGGGTTGGGCGCGATATTGATGGGCGATAGTCTGGCGCGCGCGGCGCGTAGCTGGAGCCGGGTGATTTTAGTTGGGGACGCGCCCTATTATGAGCGGTTTGGCTTTAAAGTTTTGTGCGGTGTTGAGATGCCACCGCCAACCAATCCGGCGCGGGTGCTGGGGTTTTCACTGACAGATGGTGGCTGGGACGGGGTGCAGGGCGAGGTGACACCCTATGATTGAGCGCGTAGCCATTCCATAACGGCCGGGCGCACCGATTGCGCGCCGCTGTTACAGGCTTCTTTGATGACTTCGCGCAGTTCTTTAAGGTTTACCCGTCGTATCAGGTGTTTGACCGGTCCAATGCTGGCCGGACGCATCGACAGCGTGTTCATACCAAGGGCGGCGAAACACATTGCTTCCACTGGGCGACCCGCGTCTTCACCGCAAAACGATAGCGGTGTGCCGACCTCTTCGCAGCGTTCCACAATCTGGTGGATGAAGGTCAGAAAGCTGACGTTTAAAGTGTCGTAGCGCCGCCGTACTTTTTCATTTTCGCGGTCAGCCGCAAAGAAAAACTGTTTCAGATCATTGCCGCCGATGGAAATAAAATCAGCCATTTCAAAGAATTGCTTGGGGGCGAACGCAAGGCTTGGAGTTTCCAACATGGCGCCGATTTCCACAGATTCCGGTACGACATGGCCCAAGTTCATTTCGCGTACAACCTCGTTGTTCAGCTGTTTGCGGGCCTCTCGAAATTCGTCGAACTGTGCTACGAACGGGAACATCACCGTTAGTGGCCGCCCATTGGCGGCGCGGATCAGGGCCTGCAATTGCATCCGCATCACGCCCTTTTTTTCCAGCCCCAGTCGGATGGCGCGCCAACCCATAGCCGGGTTGGGTTCATCCTGCGGCTTCATATAAGGCAACACCTTATCCGAGCCGATGTCGAGGGTTCGAAAGGCGACGCGCTTGCCGTCAGCGGCGTCCAGAACCTGTGCATAAAGCGAAGCGAGGTCGCCACGACGCGGGATGCGGTTGCGGGCCAGAAACTGGAGTTCGGTGCGGAATAATCCGACAGCTTCAGCGCCGGACCCTTGCAGCGAGGGCAGATCGGCCATCAGACCGGCGTTCATGTGTAGCGATATGACGGTGCCGCATAAGCCTTCGGCGGGTTTATCGCGTAAAGATGCGTAGCGTTCCTGGGCCTCGGCCGCCATTGCGATTTTGTCACGGAAGGCGTCGGCGATGGTGTCGTCGGGGCGCAAGTGGACGACGCCCTGATCACCATCGAGGAATATATGGTCGCCGTTCAGTGCCTCGGTGGTGATGCGATTTGCCTGGATCAACAGTGGAATGGCGAGGGCGCGGGCGACGATGGTGGCGTGGCTGCCGACTGAGCCTTCTTCCAGCACGATGCCTTTCAGACCGCGACCATAGTCCAGCAATTCGCCGGGGCCGATGTTGCGGGCGACCAATATTGGATCAATCGGCATTTCAGCGCCGGTTTGCTGGCCCTGACCGGTCAGGATACGCAACAGGCGGTTCGACAGATCATCGAGATCATGCAGGCGCTCGCGCAGGTAGGGATCGGGGGCTTGCGACATCCTTGTGCGTGCGACGGATTGTTCCTTTTCAACGGCTGCTTCGGCGGAAAGGCCCAATGTAATGTCTTCTTCCATGCGGCGCATCCAACCGCGGGAATTGGCAAACATCCGATAGGTTTCAAGGACTTCCGCCTGTTCCTTATTGTTATTTTCGACCACGGCGAGCATCTCATCAACCGAAATACGCAGGGTGTTGACTGCTTCTTGCAGGCGGATCAGTTCGACTTTGGGATCGTCTGCCACCGGGTTGGTGACAACGACGCGGGGTTCGTGCAAAAAGACATGACCCTCGGCGACGCCTTCCTGACCGACGCTTGCCGGGAACACTACAGGTTGCTGGTGGCGCGCAGATAGGGCGGCGCCTTCACCGACAAATGCGCCCAGTTCGGTCATTTCGGCGATTACCATGGCGACAACTTCGAGGCCGTAAATTTCATCGCTTGAGAATTTCCGCGCTTCTTTGGATTGTACGACCAACACACCCAGGGTTTCGCCGAGGCGTTGGATCGGTACACCCAGAAACGATGAATAAATTTCTTCGCCGGTTTCCGGCATAAAACGGAAACCCTTGGCTTGCGGGGCGTTTTTGGTGTTTACCGGTGTGCCCTGACGGGCAACGCGACCCACCAGACCTTCACCGATGCGCAGGCGTGTCTGGTGGACGGCGGCCGGGTTCAGACCTTCGGTGGCGCAAAGCTCTAGGGTTTCGGCGTCGCGCAGCAGATAGATTGAACAAACGTCAGAACGACTACTGTCCGCAATCAGATGGGTGATGCGGTCAAGCCGGGCTTGCCCGACGCTGTCTTCGGCCAATGTATCGCGCAGTCGGCCAAGTAGTTTGCGGCTTTCGCTTTCGCTTTGTTCGGCCATTATCCCTCTGCCCAAGGTGCCTGGCTGCCGGTTGGCAAAAGCTCAGGCAGCCTTTTCCAGTTCAAAGACATCATGCAGTGCCTGCACTGCAAGCTCCAAGTATTTTCGGTCGATCAGCACGGAAATTTTAATTTCTGAGGTAGTGATGACCTTGATGTTGATGCCTTCATCCGAGAGAGATTTGAACATTTTCGCCGCTACACCGGCATGGCTGCGCATACCGATACCCACGACCGAAACCTTGGCGACATCCGTGTCCGCGACCAGATCATGGAAATTTATTTCACCACTTTCCTTGGCGGCATCCATAGCTTTATGGGCACGGGTTACGTGGTCTACCGGGCAGGAAAAGGTCATGTCGGTGCGACCTTCTTCGGAAATGTTCTGCACAATCATGTCGACATTTACCCCGGCTTCGGAGAGAGGGACAAAGATTGCCGCCGCAATACCGGGACGGTCGGCCACTGAGATCAGGGTCATTTTTGCTTCATCGCGGGAGAAGGCGACACCTGCCACTACGTTGCTTTCCATGATTTCCTCCTCTGGACACACTATGGTGCCCGCGTTTTCATTGTTATCTTCAAAGCTCGACAATACCCGCAGGCGCACGCCATAGCGCATGGCCAGTTCTACCGATCTGGTTTGCAGCACTTTGGCCCCGAGCGAGGCCAGTTCCAGCATTTCCTCATAGGCGATTTTTTCGAGTTTCCGGGCCTTTTCACTGATCCGTGGGTCGGTGGTATAGATGCCGTCTACGTCGGTGTAGATGTCGCAGCGTTCTGCGCCAAAAGCGGCGGCGAAGGCAACGGCTGTGGTGTCTGATCCGCCACGCCCGAGGGTTGTGATGCGACCTTCGGGGCTGATGCCCTGAAAACCGGCGACGACTGCGACTTTCATGCCTTCTGCGAACTTGGCTTTGATATTTTCGCTTTGGATTTCTTCGATGCGGGCGGCGCTGTGGGTGGAATTGGTTTTCAGCGGCACCTGCCAACCCTGCCAACTGCGCGCGGG
>CAZRHV010000057.1:0-13479 GCA_964599985.1 uncultured Marinosulfonomonas sp.
ATTCCAGCATTGATGCAGGTACCATCCGTCCCACATCTATTGGTGACGGCACCAAAATCGACGCTCTGGTGCAGGTTGGTCATAATGTGAGGGTCGGGCAGAATTGTCTGCTATGTGCCCATGTTGCGGTTGGCGGCTCGGCGAACCTTGGCAATGGCGTCGTTCTGGGCGGGCAGGCCGGGGTCGCAGATAATATCAGCATTGGCGACGGTGTAATTGCGGGCGGGGCCAGTAAAATCCTGTCCAATGTACCATCGGGGCGCGCGATATTGGGCTATCCCGCCGTCAAAATTGAAACCCATGTTGAAAGCTACAAAGCCTTGCGCCGTTTGCCGCGCCTGATGCAGCAACTTAGTAAACCCAAGAAATCGGTTTCAAAGACGCCGCGTAGCGACTAAGTGACGCTTAAGTTGCGCGGGAACAGTCATGGCACAGGAAATCCAGCAAAAGGTTCTGAAAATCATCGCTGAACAGGCGTTGGTTAAGGTATCCGACGTGTCGATGACCCACACATTGGAAGATCTCGGGATAGACAGTATGGCGCTGGTGGAATGTATTTTCGAAATTGAAGAAGCCTTTGACGTCGATGTACCATTCAACGCGAATGAACCCGATGCCGGGGAGTTTGATATTTCATCGGTTGCAGCAATCATCAAGGCCGTCACGAAACTGGTGGCTGATAAAGCGCCATGAAACGGGTTGTGATCACCGGGGCAGGGACAATCAATGCCCTTGGCAATAGCGTTCCCGAGACTATGCAGGCGATGGCAGCGGGTAGATGCGGCATTGGTAAGCTGGATATCCGTGATGTCGAGCGCCTTTCGGTACGCATTGGCGGGCAGGTAAAGAACTATAGTGCTGAAAGCCATTACAACCGTCAGCAAATCTCACTGTATGACCGCTTTACCCAATTCACGCTGCTGGCCGCAAAACAAGCGATATTCCAGTCGGGGCTGATTTTCACCGGGGAATTGGCAGCAAGTTCTGGTGTTATTCTGGGTACTGCCGGGGGCGGGGTGAACACCTGGGATGAAAATTATCGCACGGTATATGAAGACGGCAAAAATCGGGTGCATCCGTTTGTTGTGCCGAAACTGATGAACAACGCTGCCGCCAGCCATGTGTCGATGGAATATAACCTTAAAGGGCCATCATTCACTGTGGCCACCGCGTGTGCTTCGTCCAACCACGCCATGGGGCAGGCGTTTCATATGGTTCGTTCCGGTATGGGCAAGGTGATGGTGACCGGTGGTTCAGAATCGATGTTGTGTTTTGGCGGTGTAAAGGCCTGGGAAGGCCTGCGTGTGATGTCCAAGGATGCGTGTCGCCCGTTTTCGGCCAATCGCAACGGCATGGTTCAGGGCGAAGGGGCGGCCATCTTTGTGCTGGAAGAATACGAACATGCCCGCGCGCGCGGTGCGGAAATACTGGCGGAAATAGCCGGGTTTGCAATGACATCAGATGCGGCCGATATTGTAATGCCGTCTAAACAAGGTGCGGCGCGTGCTATCGCCGGGGCAATGCAGGATGCCCGGATAAACGCCGAAGACGTCGGCTATATCAACGCCCACGGTACCGGTACCGCGGCGAACGACAAAACTGAATGCGCAGCCGTTTCAGATGTTTTTGGACATCATGCGGACAGGCTGATGATCTCGTCTACCAAAGCGATGCACGGACATTTGATTGGTGGGACTGGTGCGGTGGAACTGCTGGCCTGCATTATGGCGCTGCGCGACGGAATAATTGCGCCAACCATTGGCTTCGAAGAACCGGACCCGGAATGTGCGCTCGACGTGGTGCCAAATGTTGCCCGAGAGGCCAAGGTCGATGCGGTTTTAAGCAACGCTTTTGCCTTTGGCGGGCTAAATGCGGTTCTGGCCCTAAAACGCATATAAAAAGGCGCCCCATTGGGGCGCCAAGAAACTCAATTTCCAAGGACTTACTCGCTGGCAATTGCAGCGTTTGATTCGCGAATTGAATCCAGCCCGGCAGTGAAACCGCTAAGGGATAAAGTCAGCGCCACTATTTGATCAGGTGCCGCAAATGGCACGATCGACAGGCTGGCACTGGAGCCGCGTTGAAATCCGGCTACATCTTCGGCTGTCAGACCAACCCGGGCATAACAGCCCTGTGCGGAACACCAGCTATAGGGGTAGCGTTTGGAGGTGCCGCCATCAACACTTAGGGTAAGCTGTTCAGTCAGCAATGTGCCAAGCGGCACCGCCACTGTCGCTCCGGCCGCTGCCGTCTGACCGGGGGGGAGCAAAAACAGGCTGATCTCTGCAACTGAATTATCGTTTTGATCTTTCATCAGCTGATAAAGCTGGCAGGGGTCTTTTAGATCCTCGGTACGCACACAACGCATTTCCCAGTCACCATGGGTTTCGCGGGTGTAGGTGGTACCAACGGTCAGGCCTTCGACCAGAACTTCGCCTAAGTCCAGGTCACTTGCGCCGTCGGTGGCTGTGTCCTGTGAGAACGCCAATGTAGCGAATGCCATCAGGGAAACTGAGAAGGCCGCCGCCAATTTTAGTTTGTTTGTCATGTTTGATCCATCTTGGATGTATTTTCAGGCACGCAGTTAGCACAAGTATTTGCTGCTGTCAGACAGGTTTTTGTAGCTTGGAACCTGCAAAGAGAGTTTCCGCCGATGTTACATAAATGCAGCGCTCTGGTAGCGTAGCCCTATAATTGGGAAAAGGGCCACAAGTGACCCTTTTCTTTATTATTAGTGCTCCCTGTCGGACTGGCCGACTTATTGGGTGAAACTTTAAGTCCTTTGGTCACATGCGTCAACAGGTCGCCGATCACTTTTAAACAAAAAAAAGCCGCGCCATTAAAAGCGCGGCCAGTTTAACAGGGAGGAAGTACATCAAAACGCAAAAGAACACGCGCTGTGATGTCACAAACACTGGCAGATAATAGTTAATTTTGTATTGTGCCGGTGAATGATGGCAACATGCACTGCGTATGTAAGAGGAGAACGACCAAGTGAGTGACCGTATTTTTATTGGTGGTGGTGGCGAAGGCTACGCCGACGCGCAGGATATGTTATTGAAATACGCCAACCGCCACGGGCTGATCGCCGGTGCGACGGGTACAGGTAAAACCGTTACCCTGCAAATCTTGGCCGAAAACTTTTCCAAGGCAGGAGTTCCGGTGTTCCTGTCGGACGTTAAAGGCGATTTATCCGGGTTAGCGGTTTCTGGTTCGACCGAATTCAAGCTGCACGATGCTTTTACCAAACGCGCTGGCACGATTGGTTTTGCTGATTACGCCTATGAAAATTTTCCGGTGATGTTCTGGGATCTGTTTGGCAAAGCAGGCCATCCCGTGCGCACTACCGTTGTTGAAATGGGCCCACTGCTTTTGTCGCGTTTGTTGGAACTTACAGATGCGCAGGAAGGTGTGTTGAACATCGCGTTTCGGGTGTCGGATGAACAGGGCCTGCCACTGCTGGACCTGAAAGACTTGCAGTCGCTTCTGGTCTGGGTCGGGCAAAACGCCAAGGATCTGTCGCTGCGGTACGGTAATGTCAGCACGTCTTCGGTTGGTGCGATCCAGCGGGCGCTGCTGGTGCTGGACAATCAGGGCGGTACAGAACTGTTCGGCGAACCGGCACTGGAACTGTCGGACATGATGCGTACCGATATTGATGGCCGTGGCATCATTTCGATACTGGCTGCTGACAAACTAATGGCTTCTCCACGACTATATGCGACCTTCCTGCTCTGGCTTTTGTCGGAATTGTTCGAAGAGCTGCCCGAAGTTGGCGACCCGGATAAGCCCAAAATTGTGTTCTTTTTTGATGAGGCACATTTGTTGTTTGACGACGCCCCCAAGGCGCTGGTCAACAAAGTAGAGCAAGTTGCCCGGTTGATCCGGTCCAAAGGCGTGGGGATATACTTTGTCACTCAAAACCCCGACGACATCCCGGAAGACATCCTTGGACAGCTTGGTAACCGCGTACAACATGCATTGCGGGCGTTTACGGCGCGGGACAAAAAGGCATTGCGTCTGGCGGCGGAAACTTACCGTGAGAACCCGCGATTTTCGACAGAAGAGGCAATACGTGAAGTCGGCGTAGGCGAGGCCGTGACATCCATGCTGGAACGAAAAGGCATCCCCGGCGTTGTGGAACGCACGCTGATCCGTCCGCCATCTTCGCAGCTAGGTCCAATCACCGCGGTTGAGCGTGCGGACGTGATTGCAAAATCGCCAATTGCCGGGAAATACGAAGCAAAAATTGACCGCGACTCGGCGTTTGAGCGTCTGACGGCAAGGGCCTCTGCCGCAGCTAAGGCCGCTGAAGTGGCTGAAGCCGCCGAGGAAAAGCTGGAATTTGATGAGCGCAAATTCCAACAGGCGCGTCGTTACGAACCCGCTAAACCCAAGAAATCACGACGCCGCTCAAGCAAATCCGATGAAGGGTTTGGTGGTACGGTAGCAAAGCTGGTGATCAAGGAACTAAAAGGCACCACGGGTCGGCGCATTGTGCGGGGCATATTCGGGAGCATTTTTAAGGGGCGCTAGGTGGGGCCGATTAAGAACTGGGATAATGCCAACAAAATGCACAATCAAGAGCGTGATCAATGACATTCGAATTTTGGGCAGTATATGTCGCGACGGTTTTGCTATTGATGAGCACACCTGGTCCGAGCCAGCTGTTGATATTGTCCAATGCCGGAAAATATGGCTACCGCCGGTCCATCGCTACGATTTTTGGCGACCTGACGGCAAATGCATTGCAGATGATTGCCGCCGGGTTTGGGCTTGCCGCCTTGATCGCGGCCTCCGAAAACGTGCTGTTTTTCATCAAATGGTTTGGGGTGATCTATCTGATCTGGCTGGGTGTTCGCATGATCCGTAATGCCAAGGCAGGAACCGTCGAGGAAGGTGTTGTCAGGTCGGAAATTTCGCTTAAGGCACTTTGGCTGCAAGGGTTCTTAACGTCGGCGGCAAACCCAAAGGCTGTTGTATTTTTTGCAGCCCTTTTCCCGCAGTTTATAGACGCAAATCTGGCATTTGCCCCGCAGTTTTTGATACTGTCGGCAACCTACATCGTAATTGACGCAACTTTTCTCTCCGCCTACGGGCTGGGCTCAAGCTGGATTGCTTCGAAGTTCCAAGGCAGTGCAAAAATCTGGATAGAACGTCTCGGCGGCACATTCATGATTGTTGCCGCCGTATTGTTAGGTGCCAAAACTATTGATACCCGCTAACCCGCTATAACGGGCGTATCTTCAGACAAGTCACCCGGTTGCCGCTGCGTTTCATTACTTCAAATCGAAAGTCGTGAAACGAAAATACCTGCCCGACAGACGGGATCATCTGGGACTCGTGCATAACCAGACCGGCAATAGTATTCGCTTCGTCATCCGGCAGGTTCCAGTCGTTTTCACGGTTCAGGTCGCGGATGGTTGTGGTGCCATCCACCAGCCAGTCACCAGCGTCCGTGCGGCTGATCCCCAGTTCCGTTTCGGTGTCGAATTCATCCGTAATCTCGCCCACGATCTCTTCCAGAATATCTTCCAGTGTGATCAATCCCTGCAACACACCGTATTCATCAACGACCAGTGCAAAATGGGTATTGCGGCGCAGGAACTCGCGCATCTGGTCGTCCAGTGGCGTGGTTTCCGGTGCGAAATAGGGTTTTTTAGCCACGCCCATCACATCAAACCCGTCGAACGGATTTTGTGTTCCGGGGCGGTCTTCCGTCCAGGCGTAGATGGCACGCAGCATATCTTTTGCATGCACAACACCGACGATATTTTCCTGATGCTCTTTGAACAATGGCAAGCGGGTATGGGCGGATTGCAGCACCTTTTCCAGCACCTGCTGGGGTGGCAAGGAAACGTCGATCATCTCAATTTCCGAGCGGTGGCGCATAATTTCTTCGATTGAGCGATCCCCAAGATCCAAGGCGCCAAGCAAACGATCGCGATCTTCGCGTTCCACCGCTCCTTCATGGTGGCCGAGCGATATTGCCCCGGCAATTTCTTCGCGAACGGCCAGTATCTGGCTGTCAGGATCGGTGCGCACACCGAACAGCCTCAGAATACCACGCACCAAGGCACGTACCGCTGTTACGAAGGGCGAAAATATCCAGATGAACGGGCGGATCAGTGGTGACGTTAATATCGCCGCTCGTTCCGGGTTGGTAATTGCGTATGATTTTGGCAGCACCTCGGCGAAGATCAGCACCAGAAATGTCATCACCAGCGTCGCCATCGCAACCCCGTTATCGCCAAACATCCGGGTGAACAGTGCCGTCGCCAATGACGCCGCCAGAATATTTGCCAGATTGTTCCCAAGCAGGATTGAACCGATAAGACGTTCCTTATCGTCGGTAATTTTCAGCGCCTGTTCGGCGGCCTTTGAACCCTTGTCAGATTTTGTACGTAACTTCCCCCGTGATACAACCGTCAGCGCCGTTTCGGAGCCGGAAAAGAATGCCGACAGGACCAACAACAGTAATATTGCCCCGGAGGTAATCCAGAATGCGGTATCGAATAGCGGTGTAGCGGCGTTCATTAACATTTGTCTTTCAAAGGGTATCCCGTCTTATGGGCGGGAACAGGTGTTCGTTCAAGCAAGCTGGCAATATGCCAGTCGCGGGTGTTCGGGTCAAAGACATTGGTGCATTGGCCGGAAAAGTGTTGCTTTTCGGCGGTGTTGGCTAAAGATGATACGTTAACGCCCGCATGATCAGCAATTCAATTTTATCCAACGGTATCTTATCCTTGGTAGAAAAATGTATCGCCCGATTACCTTCATAGGTTAACCCGTCGGGGAACATGTGCTGAAACTCCGACAGGATCGTGGTTTGGCAATTGGTGTAAATCGCGAAACCACCGGTTTTGGGCAAACCAAGCCGGATAGTAGAGCCTGATTTGGTTTCAGGGGTCAGATAGGCGGGCTGACCCCATTTCAGTGTCTCTTGCAATTGCCCGATCTTTTGGTTTTTGGCTGCGACCTTAAAAATCAATGCGCGCAGCTTTAACAGCCCAGAGCGTTCAGTCCGTGGAAAGCCATCAAACACAGCCTTGACCTTTGGATTACTGAACGGCCAGGTTTCATTGTTCCCCATACTTTAACTCTCCCGCGCCAGTGGATGATGCGTTAATACCAGTTCCCGCAGTCTCTCATCCAGCACATGGGTATATATTTCGGTGCTGGAAACATCTGCATGGCCCAGCAAGGTCTGAATGGTGCGAAGATCAGCGCCGTTTGCCAGCAGATGCGTTGCGAAAGCGTGGCGCAGGGTGTGCGGGGTTACTTTGTCCGGGCGCACATTGGCGGCCAGCGACATGTCCTTGATCAGCCCATAAAACCAATGCCGTGTCAGGTGGCCAAGTTTACCGCGCGACGGGAACAGAAAACGCGAAGTGGGTTTGCCTTTGGCACTGGCTTTATCTTCGATCATATCGCGTGCAATCAGCCATTCTTTCAGTGCCGTGCGGGCAGGGGGCGACAGTGGAACCATGCGTTCCTTGCCACCTTTCCCCCTGATCAGCAGCATTCTTGGATCACCGCGCGCTGCACTATCGGGCAAGCCCACCAATTCGGTGACCCGCATACCGGTGGCGTATAACAGCTCCATCAAACAGGTGTTGCGGGTGTTTTCGTCGGCGTTACGACCCATTTCACCAGCCGTTTTTAACAGTCGCGAAACTTCATCCTGATCCAGAATTTTTGGCAAACGCTTATCGCGCCCCGGCCCTTTGATCTGGATTGCAGGGTTGTCGCTGCGCACACTTTCTTCAAAACAAAACCGAAATAACTGTTTTATCGCCGACAATCGCCGCGCCCGCGTGGAAGCCGCCAACCCCTGCGCGTCACAATAAATCAGATAATTTTCAATATCGACCCGCGCACAGGTTGCAAAATCCAGCGACTTGCGCGCCAGCCATCCTGAAAAATCGTTCAGGTCGCGGGCATAAGCCAGCTGCGTGTTTGTCGCTGCATCCAGTTCGGCTGCCTGAGCCTCCAGAAAACTCTGGATCAGGCGGGCCATGTCGCTCATCCGCGCCGCTCAAGCAAAATCAACTGTAACGCCGAACGCCGCGCCACGTCCTCTAGTCCGACAGCGCGAAAAAATGCCAGTGCGTCGGTCAATTCGTCCAAATCACCTAGGGCGCCGTTTTCAAACAGCGACATGGCACGCAGTATTGCTTCGCCCAGCCGATTGCCCGAAGTCAGCGATTGCAGGCGTACCGGAATACCACGCGCGCGAAACCCGTCCTGCATGGCGGCTGTGATTGGATCGGCTGAAAACCGTCCCCCCGGTTCACCACGCGCTATGGCGATCAACAGGCGTTGGCGATCGGTGGTAGGTTCAAAATCAAGTGCGACGGCCTCATACTCATCCGATAACAATCCAATTTCAAAAGCCAGATTGCGGCTTACCGTCCCAAGTGTCAGCCCCGTCAACCGGTGTGCAAACAACTGTGCGAACGGGACTTCCAACTCGGCCGCGGCCATGATCTGCCAAGCCGAAGGCAAAGTTTTTTCGATTGCCTCCCGGTCTGAACTATTTAGCGCCTTGTCCAGTGCCTGCACCGCCCTGACCCGATCCCAAACCCCGCCAGAGGCCGCCGGTCGTCGTTCACTATACAGGCCCAACAGGCGGTTTGGATCAATTGCACCGGTGCGCACTAAGCGCTCTGCTGCCTCTATCTGTGCTTTCCAACCAGTGTTGGAGTGCAGGTCAGCATGGGCAAACGCACGCGGCAACCCGGCTGTTGGTATTGGCTCACCAATTGCCTCTAACAATCGAAACACCAGCGGGCTGGGACGGGCGGGCAGCGTTAATCTTGGCTCACCTTCAAACAATGCAGGGTCTAGAAAACGCGCCAGCAACGCGTCATCCGCATCCGTTATGAAACCAAGCGCGCGCCCGGTTTCCAGCGACAGCGCGGCAGCATTCCAATCGCCACCCCGTGCCAGACAGAATATCCGCGCCGGAAAAGTGGGCGACAAAGCAGGTGTTGAACGAAGCGTTCCGCAGGCGTCGTCTTCTACCCTTAGCAACAGGGATACATCAAAGGCGCGGCGAAACAATTCCGACTGATCCTGCCCGGAAAGCTGCAACAGGGATTGCGCCTGCTCCAAAGCGCCAAGTGACAACAGCGCGTCTAAGCGAGCCTGATAAAGCGTGGCCTCTGGTCCAGCATCAAAAGGCGGGTCAAGTTCAGCCAACAACAACGTATACAAAAGGTCTTGCATCGCCGGCAGCATATTCATCTGCTCAACCCGCAACCGCGCGGCCAGATCACCGGACTGGCTGTTCCCCCACAGACCACGCGGCAAGCCGGTAACACTGAACGGCAACAGACCGACCGCATCCGCCGTTGGCCCGGATATTTCAGAAACGGTTACGTCTTCCGGTAACGCACCTGTCGCTACGTCTGAGCCGGGAAGTGCGGCGACATGGGGGGTCGCCAGACTATCCGACAACCAGTCAATTGCCGACAGTGGCGCCTGCGCCCCAACCTGAGTTGCCCCAAGCGCCAGCGTAAATCCGGCCAACAAGGTGGCTTTAATCCACATTCAGTATCACTGGCTCCCGTAATTCCTGCTGGCTTGGGGAAAGATCACCAAAATAGCCAAACCCAACCAAACCCACGAACCCCGACACCAATAAAAACAAGAGCAACTTTAAAACTCTGGCAAACATTGCATCGCCTTTCTGCCTCAAACCTCAAATTTGGCCCCTCTGATGGGGGGCTTTGTCGCTTTATATATGGCATCTTTGCAAAGTTCACGCCATTCAGGGAGAGAATTTTGCGCGGAGCCTTGCCAGTTGGCCTTTAAACTAAAAAAAACCGCCGTCCTTGTGGGAATGATGGGGGCAGGAAAGACAGCAGTTGGCACAGCTTTGGCCGCGCAATTAGGGGTGCCATTTCGCGATTCTGATGCAGAACTGGTAGTTGCCGCAAATCATAGCATCGCCGAGATTTTTGAGCGAGATGGTGAGGATTTCTTCCGAAACCGCGAAACTGAAGTAATAACCCGCCTGCTGGATGAAACCCCTGGCATTCTTTCTACAGGTGGCGGCGCGTTCCTGGCGCAAGAAAATCGCCGGATCATTGCAGATATTGGCGTTTCTGTCTGGTTACGTGCGGATATTGAGCTGCTCTGGGCGCGGGTGCGTCACAAAAACACCCGACCGCTGCTGCGCACTGAAAACCCGCGTGCCACTCTGGAAAAACTCTGCGCAATTCGGGAACCCAGTTATTCCAAGGCCGAAATTAGCGTCACCGCGCGTCCGGGATACTCAATCGAAGAGATGGCCAATTGCGTGGTGGATGCGTTATTGACTAGGCCAGATGTTCTGGAAAGGCACTAAATGATTGACGTTGTTAGGGTACCGCTTGGGGAGCGAAGCTATGACGTGCGTATTGGGCGCGGGTTACTGGCGCGCTCCGGGGCGGAAATTGCGCCGTTCCTGAGCCAGCCAAAAGTTGCAGTCATCACCGACGAAACCGTGGCTGCGTTACATCTGGACGCTTTGCGTGACGGGTTGGCTCTGGCAGGTATTACAATGACGTCGCTGGCTTTACCCGCTGGCGAAGCCACGAAAAGCTGGCAACATTTTTCCACGGCCGTGGATTGGCTGCTGGAACAAAAGATTGAACGTGGTGGTATTGTCATCGCCTTTGGCGGCGGCGTTATTGGTGATCTGGCTGGGTTTGCAGCGGCTGTTCTGCGGCGTGGAGTGCGTTTTATTCAAATTCCCACATCACTGCTGGCGCAGGTTGACAGCTCTGTCGGGGGCAAAACCGGGATCAATTCCAAACACGGCAAGAACCTGATAGGCGCGTTTCACCAGCCGACATTGGTGCTGGCAGATATCGACATCCTTGGCACTTTAAACATACGTGATTTCCTTTCAGGATATGGCGAGGTGGTAAAATATGGCCTGCTGGGGGACGCAGATTTCTTTGAATGGTTGGAAACCAACGGCCCAGCCCTAGCTGCGGGTGACATGGAACTGCGCCAACAGGCGGTGCAACGCTCTGTTCAGATGAAAGCCGACATTGTTGAACGCGATGAACTGGAAGCAGGGGATCGTGCCCTTTTAAATTTAGGCCATACATTCTGCCACGCTCTGGAAGCCGCCACCGGGTATTCGGATCGCCTGCTGCACGGTGAAGGCGTTGCCATCGGCTGCGCGCTGGCCTTTGAAACCTCGGCCCGTTTAGGCCTGTGTTCGCAGGAAGACCCCAGCCGGATCCGCGCGCATCTGAAAACCATGGGTATGAAAACCGACCTGGGCGATATCCCCGGCGAGCTGCCGAACACCGATGCTTTGCTGGCGCTGATGGCACAGGACAAAAAAGTTATCGACAGTAAACTGCACTTCATTCTGGCGCACGGTATCGGTCAGGCGTTCATTGAAGCCAACACAGATATGACCGTCGTAAAGGCAGTCCTGCAGGACGCACTACCTTAGTCTTCTTCTTTTCATAAATACTTTCGCCGAAGGCTCTCCGGGCCACTTGGCCCGGAGAATACAATCGTGCAGCCTTAAGGCTGCTCCACTTATTGCCTAGAACGGAATTTCGTCATCCATGTCACTGGCAGCACCACCGCCGGCAAACCCGCCGCCGGATGAAGCATCACCCTGCTGGTCCGCCATGTAATCGCCACCACCGCCGCCGCCACCACCAGATCCGCCGCTTCGGCCATCCAGCATCGTCAACGTGCTGCCAAAGCCCTGCAAAACAACCTCGGTCGAATAACGGTCATTGCCTGACTGATCCTGCCATTTTCGGGTTTGCAATTTGCCCTCGATATAAACCTTCGAACCTTTTTTCAGGTATTGTTCACACACCCGAACCAGACCCTCACTGAATACAGCTACAGTATGCCATTCGGTTTTTTCCCGGCGTTCACCTGTGTTTTTGTCTTTCCAGGTATCAGAGGTCGCAATCCGCAAATTGCAAACCTTGCCACCGTTTTGAAATGTCCGCACTTCCGGGTCCGCGCCCAGATTGCCGATCAGGATTACTTTATTTACCGAACCCGCCATTTTCTTCTCCTGTCGATTCTCATAAAATTCGCTGCAACCTACATCAGCTTATCTTGGTTAAACACTGCTTAATATCCCGGAACACTGGCGGTCTTTCGCTTTCTTCCTATATACTGTGGCAAGGGTTTGGGGTTTCACATGTTTTACACGCGTATCATATTGAGTTTTGCACTGCTCGCGGCACCAGTTACCGGACAGGCGGAACCGCTGACACTTTCCACCAAATCACGCACCGACCTGCTGCGCTCGCAGCTTGAGGTGCTCGATAACCGTGCGGCCTCGCAATATTCCAGCTCAATCCGCCTGCAACCGCCGAGGGCCATTATCCCCGGCACACCGCAATCCTGGGCCTATATTGATCCGCAATCCAGCCCATATCTCGCCCCCGCCAGAACCGCTGCAAAATCTTACAACATCCCCGAAGACCTGTTCCTGCGCCTTGTGGAACAGGAAAGTGGCTGGAACCCTAAAGCAATTTCCCCAAAAGGGGCAATTGGTCTGGCGCAACTGATGCCGGGCACCGCGAGATTGCTGAAAGTAAACCCAAATGTGCCGACAGAAAACCTGGACGGCGGCGCGCGTTACCTGCGGATGATGTACGACAATTTTGGTTCCTGGAGCCTGGCACTGGCGGCATATAACGCGGGTCCAAAGGCGGTTGAAAAATACCGCGGTATTCCGCCCTATAAAGAGACCCAGAATTACGTGACAAGGATACTGGCACTTCAGTAACGTCTAAGTCACGGATTAGTCAGTAATTATTCCCACATACATGTTAATTGATGTGTTTTGTCTCTGCGCATCTGCCCCCCTATGACTGTCTCTATTGTCATGAAAAAGGAGGACAAGATGTTTAAACTTACACTGGGTGCCGCGGCCCTTTCACTGATCGCAGGAATGGCGTCGGCGGGTGAATACACCGTCACCGTAACCAACAATCTGGAAAAGGAACTGCTCGCGCCGATCCTGATCACCAATGTTGCAAATGACGGCAATATCTTTATGGGATCTTATGTAACCCCCGAAGCCGAAGAGCAAATCCTGACCGGTGATCCTGCCAAACTGGCCGCGCGTATTGGTCCGGATGCAATGGTTGGCCACGGCACTGATGGCCCTCCCGGTGTGCTGTTGGCCCCTGGTATGTCGGTGACATTTGACATTGAAACCGACGCCACTGCGGTACGGGTAATTTCGATGGTCGCACCAACTATGTTGCCGGACACTTATGTAACCAACGTGGTTGACCTGACCGGTAGTGACACCATTGAAGCCAGCCTGTTGCGCTTTGACATCGGCCATGATGAGGGCACGATGATGATCTCCAAGTTCAATGCGATGATGGACACTGGTGATGCGATGACAGATGCGTCCAGCGATTCCATGACCACCGCATCGGACGACACAATGGCTACATCGGATGATACGATGGCTTCGGATAC
>CAZRHV010000058.1:0-13346 GCA_964599985.1 uncultured Marinosulfonomonas sp.
AAGGCCCGGCGTCACGCACAGGGCGCACGTCAACTTGCGAGCCCGGCAGGAACGCGACAGCGCCGCCAAGATCCACAGTAAAGCCACCCTTTACACGGCCAAAGATAGCACCATCGACGCGTTCTTCGGTTTCGGCTGCTTTTTCCAGACGATCCCAGGCTTCCTCGCGGCGTGCCTTCTCGCGGCTGATGCTTGCTTCCCCGCGTGAGTTTTCAACACGATCAAGGAATACCTCAACCTCGTCACCCACGGCCAGTTCGGCGTCTTCACCCGGATTTGCGAATTCTTTAATATCAACGCGGCCTTCCATCTTGTAGCCGACGTCGATGATGGCTTGTCCCGATTCAATTGCCAGAACTGTGCCTTTAACGACAGACCCTTCAGCGGGTGTGTCAATTTCGAAGCTTTCGTTAAGAAGGGCTTCGAATTCCTCCATAGCAGATGCGCTCATATGCGGTTTGTTTCCTTTATAGCGATTATTCGGGCCGTGCGGTTGGCTCCGCAGGTCTTTGGGTTTCAATTGGTCGAGGGTCAGGATTTGCAAACAATAAGGGCCGGTGATTACCCGACCCTGCTCATATGGATTCTGACGATCCTTAGACCTGCGCGCGTATATGGGGTTTGGGGGGGTATGGCAAGGGGGCACTAACTTGAGCACCACTGCCTAATCAAGCCAGGTTACTTCAACGGGCCGATACAGCAGATCTTCCAGATCGGCGGATTTTTCATAGCTGCAAATTCCATTCACCACGGCCTGTTCATACAGATTGGCAATGGCATCTTCGGCAGACGCATTTGTCTGACAAGAAAAGTCATCCCTATCGTTTAGGCAGGATTGCGTCCACAACCGGTGCAGCCTGATGGCCGGACAAACCATTGCTTCTGTCATCGCCCCATAGTCAATCGCTTCGCCTTCAATTTCGGTGACACCTTGCAGTTGGGCCGCAAGAAACACCTCTAAGCGAAGAACCTTATAGCCCATGAACGTTCTGAGCTGCTTGGGCGTATGGTTACTGTAGGCTACAGCGTTCCCATAAAAAGGGTCTGGGCGGTTAAAATCCAGTGGCGAAACCGAAAAAGTGACAAGCATCGCATATTCAGACCAATCATTGCCGTTGAACGGAGAGCCAGTCAAAAGCGCTCGGGTCAATTTTTCAAGCTTTGCAACACCTTCTGCGGTATCAAATCCACCGTGACCAATGGCCCTGCCGATTAGAAATCTTAGCGTCTTAACGTCGAAAGGATCATGTTCTAGCTTATCTTCTGCCCGAACAATTGCACGCGCTTCTATATGTGGCCCGTAGGGCGGCAACGTCGTATGCGAACCTATTCGTTGGTCATATTCGTAGGCGACATTAAAGTCCGAAGCGCCTTCATTATCCAAGTATGCGCGAGCGTGATCACCTGCATCTTTAGATTCCCAATCTATCAGGCTTGGGTCTAAATTTCTCAGGTATTCAAATGTGCCGTTTTCTTTGGCATCCAGAATTTCCCAAGCCCAGCTCTCCGTCTCTTTGTCATATTTATTGTAAACAACAGCGCGAAGCATACAGAGTTCGGGTGTGTAATTGGCCGGTGTCATTACTTTGTGGGCAAACGCGGCGCATATTTTTCGTGCTAACTCAAATTCACCACCCCATCGCGGCTCGCCCAAGCGCACGACACGATCCAACGTCCCAATATTGGGTGTCACCGCCATTATCCTGAGTGTGATCTCAAACAAATCGCCACCTGTTCGAACTGTCGGCTCAAGTCGAAATATTGCATCAGAAGCCGGTACAAACCCCGGGGTTTCTTTAAAAATCTCCCAGGCCATTCCGCTTGCAGACCTGTGAAGCCGGCGCATTATTTTAAATGCATCCGGGTGTACTTCGCGGGCGTATTTAGTGCCACGGATATTCCAACCCAATTGATAGTCAATCCAAACCTTCGCTACCCGCGCATGGATCGAATTTGGCCTTTGGTTCAACCAGTTCTCAACAAAACTGTGCATTCTTGGGTCGGTAGTTAAGAACGCTCCATAAACGTCACGCTGATAGTCAAACGTAGCTTGACCGGACAATGCTGCAGTTTGTAATTCCTCCAATTCACTTTCCAATTCGCTAAAGTCGCCGGAATACGCTAATTCCCGAAGCGTTTTAACGTCAATATAGTCGGCAGCGCTTGCTCCATGCGCAAAGACCAATAGCGAGCAAACCAAAACAACAAACTTGCGAACAAATAGCGGTTGCCATTTTTGCATCTGAAATCCCGTCTGAAACTGACCCAAACTAATATATTGTTGTTGTCTAGGGTATTTTTGACCAAAATTGGGCATTCCGTTAGAAAAGCACCCTCTTTCCGCCGCTCAAAATCCCCTTTACTGTCCACGCGAAGCAAAGGGAATTCACAATGGCCACCGGTACCAATATCCGCACCTACTTCAACGGCACATGGCAAAACGGTGACATGCCGATCATGAATGCGGCGGACCATGGCGCTTGGCTGGGAAGCTCGGTATTTGACGGCGCGCGGCGGTTTGACGGGGTAACACCTGATCTGCTGGCACATTGTGAACGGGTGGTGCGTTCTGCGGCTGCGCTGATGCTTACGCCGACCCAAACCGGTGCGGAAATAGCCGAGATCGTGCTGGAAGGGCTGAGCGCCTACGCCAAAGACACACCGGTCTATATCCGCCCGATGTTCTGGGGACTGAATGGTGATAGATCGGCGATCGTCCCGGCACCCAATTCCTGTGGTTTTGCGGTTTGCCTGGAAGAAATCCCGATGGCCAAACCGGAAAGCACCACTACCCTTGGCACCACGCAATTCCGCCGACCAGTGCTGGAAAGTTCGGTTGTGAACGCCAAGGCCGGTTGCCTTTATCCCAACAACGCCCGGATGTTAGCCGAAGTTTACGCCAACGGTTACGGCAATGCTTTGGTGGCCGATGCGCTTGGCAATGTCGCTGAAAGTGCTACCGCGAACGTATTCATGGTGCGCGACGGTGAGGTTTTTACCCCGGTCGCCAATGGCACGTTCCTGTCCGGCATTACGCGCGCTCGCCACATTGAAAATCTCGCCGCTGATGGTGTCAGGGTACATGAGGCAGTTCTGAGTTTCGACGATTTTCGCGCGGCGGATGAGGTATTTCTGTCCGGCAACATGTCGAAAGTCACACCTGTGACAGAGTTTGACGGCACGCATTATCAGCACGGGCCGGTGACCCGCCGGGTGCGCGAAATGTATTGGGACTGGGCGCATTCGGCCGACTAGTGTCAAATCGTCCCGCCCTGTTGCACTGCCCCGCAGGCTAGGCCATCATCCCGGTGACAAATTAAGGAGCCAAGCCATGCGGAAATTTATGGTCGTTCTAGATGATAGCCGCGAATGTCTGAACGCCATGCGTTTTGCTGCCATGCGCGCCGCACATAGTGGTGGTGGTGTCACAATCCTTTCAATCATCCCACCGGATGAGTTTCAGCACTGGATTGGCGTTGGTGAAATCATGCGCGAAGAGGCCCGCGAACGTATTCATGCGCATTTCGAGGTGTTCGCCAAGTGGATGCGCGACAAGCAAAATGTCGACCCGGAATTGGCTATTCGTGAAGGCGTATCAGTCACAGAAATTTTGGCGCAAATATCGGAAGACCCGGATATTGGCGTGCTGGTATTGGGCGCTGGTATTGATAAAAAAGGCCCCGGTCCGCTGGTGGCCGAATTGACGCGCGCGTCTGGCTCATTCCCGATCCCAGTCACGATTGTGCCCGGTGAGATGTCAAAAGAGCGCCTTGAAGCGATCACCTAAGCGCCCGCCAACACCCGAATTAGAATCGTTCTAAACCTTGACTTGCAGGGGGTGCAGGCGCATATCCAAAGCTAGCAAAGGAAACGCGCATGTTTATCCAGACAGAATCAACGCCGAACCCCGCTACTCTGAAATTTCTGCCCGGCCAGGCCGTGCTTGAAAGCGGAACTGCGGATTTTCCGACACCTAATGATGCCGACAATTCACCGCTGGCGCAGCGGGTGTTTGCCGTTAAAGGCGTGTCGGCGGTGTTTTTCGGTACTGATTTTGTAACTGTGACTAAGGCTGACGCGACCGAGTGGGATCATATCAAACCCGCAATTCTTGGCGCGATAATGGAGCATTTTCAATCTGGTAAGCCGGTGATTATCGGGGCGGCAACATCGGCTGGTCACGCCGACCATGATGGTCCGGACTCGCAAATTGTTGACCAAATCAAAGACCTGCTGGACACACGGGTTCGCCCTGCCGTTGCACAGGACGGTGGCGACATAACCTTCCACGGCTTTGATCGCGGTATTGTCTATCTGCATATGCAGGGCGCTTGTGCGGGTTGTCCATCATCCACGCTGACGCTGAAAATGGGCATAGAAAACCTGCTGCGCCATTATATCCCCGAAGTGGTTGAGGTACGCCCGGTTGCCGCCTGAGCCTTTAATACTGGCATTTGATACATCGGCCGCGCATTGCGCGGTCGCTTTGCTTTCGGGCGACAAGGTTCTGAAAGAGCGGGTCGAAGAAATGACCAAAGGTCAGGCAGAACGCCTGTTTGTGTTGATAGAGGAATTGATGGGCGAGGCAGGTATCGCGTGGTCCGATTTGGCTTGCATTGGGGTTGGTATCGGTCCCGGAAATTTTACCGGTATTCGCATTTCAGTTGCCGCCGCGCGGGGGTTGGCCCTGTCACTTGGGGTGCCTGCGATTGGTGTTTCATCTCTGGAGGCTCAGGCTGAAGGCACCGGTGGGGTTGTGGTTTCTGTTTTAGATGCCCGCAGAGAAAGCTATTATGTTCAGATATTTGGGGATGGTATCCACCCACCCCCGGCACATTGTGACATTGCCACCTTGCCCACCATACCGGCAGGCGCTGAACCCAGCGTTATCGGGTTTCAAGCAGAAACCATTGCAAATCTTTGTGCCGGCAATGTTGCCGAACCAGTCTATCCGATTGCGGTTGCTATTGGTCAGATCGCCAAACGTCGAATTCACAGAACGAAAACACGACCTGCCCCGCTTTATATGCGCGCCGCAGAGGCCGCCCCACCGCGCGAAGCCCCGCCTGTCATCCTGCCATGAAGGCTGATCCGGCACGTCTGGCACAAATCCATGCCGTCTGTTTTACCGATACACGACATTGGAGCATGGCTGAGTTTAGCGAACTTCTTGGAAATCCGACCAGTATTATTACCGCCCAAACCCATGGCTTTGCACTGGGGCGTGTGGTGGCGGATGAGGCCGAAATTCTGACAATAGCCGTTACACCAAACGAGCAACGCAACGGTATCGGGGCTGCCCTGTTATCCAACCTTGAATCAACAGCAAAATCCGCCGGGGTAACGCGCATTTTCCTGGAGGTTTCAAAACAGAATCAGGGTGCCATCGCGCTCTACCAAAATGCGGGCTTTACCCAGACTGGTCTACGCAAAGGTTACTACGCAACCGCAAAAGGGCCAGCAATTGACGGTTTAATCCTGTCTAAAAGTCTCGCGTAATTAGCGTGACCTAAGACACTTCCATAAAAACTTACCCGATATTTCTACCATTTGGTAAAATAACACCAAATGCGGCACAATTCTATTGACCCTCGCCATGCCCTTGCGCCTTAATGCCGGATGATCATTCAAGATCTGCTCGCTTTCACTGTGAGGTGTCGGAAACAATCCGACACCCCGACCAACTAACTGGGAGAAAAATATGACCCTTATGCAGAAATTCCTTGGCGCGTCCGCAACGCTGGCACTTACAGCCGGTGCTGCCATCGCCGAACCGGCAATTATCTTCGACCTTGGCGGCAAGTTCGACAAATCGTTCAACGAAGCAGCGTTCAATGGCGCCGTGAAATGGGCCGAAGAAACCGGCGGCTCTTTCCGCGAGATTGAACTGACTTCAGAAGCTCAGCGTGAACAGGCACTGCGTCGCTTTGCCGAAGCCGGCAACAACCCTATCGTAATGACGGGGTTTTCATTCGCAACCGCGCTGGAAGAAGTTGCAGCTGACTTCCCTGACACCAAATTCGCAATCATCGACATGGTTGTTGACCAGCCAAACGTGCGTTCGGTTGTCTACAATGAGCACGAAGGTTCCTACCTTGTGGGCGTCGCCGCTGCGTTAGCATCAAAGTCCGGCACTGTTGGCTTTATTGGCGGCATGGACATCCCACTGATCCGCAAGTTCGCCTGCGGTTATGTTCAGGGCGTCAAAGCAACCAACCCTGATGCAACCGTGATCCAGAACATGACCGGCACCGATTTCCGCGCCTGGAATGATCCGGTTAAAGGTGGCGAACTGACAAAAGCGCAGATCGCGCAAGGGTCTGACGTTGTATATGCGGCCGCTGGTTCTACCGGTCTGGGTGTGTTGCAAACTGCAGCTGACGAAGGCATCTTTTCGATCGGTGTAGACAGCAACCAGAACTACCTGCATCCGGGCTCGGTTCTGACTTCGATGATGAAGCGGGTTGACGTTGCGGTCTATGAAGCCTTCAGCGAAGGCACTGAACTGACTACAGGCTTCAACGTACTGGGCATTGCCAATGGCGGCATCAGCTATGCACTGGATGAGTATAACGCTGAAATCTTTACTGACGAAATCAAAACGGCAGTTGATGCAGCACAGGCAGGCATTCTGGACGGATCTATTCAGGTCCACGACTACATGTCCGACGACAGCTGCCCGGTCAGCTAATCCCAATGGGTGGGACAGACACACCGGGGCGGCAGGAAACTGCCGCCCCTGCAATCGAACTCGTTGGCATTTCTAAAGCCTTTGGGCCGGTGCAGGCGAATAAAGACATTTCGATCTCGGTTGCCAAAGGCACCATCCACGGGATCATCGGCGAAAATGGCGCTGGCAAATCCACGTTGATGTCTATCCTCTACGGCTTTTACAAAGCTGACGCGGGTGAAATATTCATCGGCGGTAAAAAGACCGAAATTCCCGACAGTCAGGCTGCTATTGCCGCCGGTATCGGCATGGTATTCCAGCATTTCAAACTGGTCGAAAACTTCACCGTACTTGAAAATATAATTCTGGGGGCAGAGGATGGACCGCTGCTTAAAGGATCACTTGCGAATGCGCGCAATATTCTGAAATCTCTCGCCGAGGAATACGAACTGAACGTCGACCCGGACGCAGTGATGGATAACCTGTCCGTTGGCCAGCACCAGCGTGTTGAGATACTAAAAGCACTATACCGTCAGGCCGAAATTCTAATTCTGGATGAGCCAACGGGTGTATTGACCCCAGCAGAGGCAGATCACCTGTTCCGCATTCTTGAGAACCTCAAGAATGAAGGCAAAACTATCATTCTGATCACCCATAAACTGCGCGAAATCATGAACGCGACCGATACGGTCAGCGTGATGCGGCGTGGTGAAATGACGTCTACCGTCAAGACCAAGGACACATCGCCCGAAGATCTGGCCGAACGTATGGTCGGGCGTAAGGTACTGCTGACAGTAAACAAAAAGCCCGCCACACCTGGCGCGCCGATTTTGAAAATCGAGAACCTGCGTGTTGTTGATGACACCAAGGTTGAGCGTCTCAAAGGTATATCGCTAGAGGTCCGCGCCGGTGAAATTCTGGGCATTGCCGGGGTGTCAGGCAATGGTCAATCTGAATTGCTTGCGGTTCTGGGTGGTTATATGTCGGCTACCGGTTCAATTTCGCTGAAAGGTGAGTCGATTGATCTGACTGGTAAACATTCTGATGGCCAGTCGAGGCGCGCGCGCAGTATTGCCCATGTGCCCGAAGATCGTCAGTCCGAAGGGCTGGTGATGGAATTCATGGCCTGGGAAAATATGGTGTTCGGCTATCACAATGACCCGGCTTTCCAGAAGAACGCAATGTTCATGGATAACGCCGCGATCCGTAAAGACACCGAAGAAAAGATGAAGAGCTTCGATGTGCGCCCGCCGATCCCGCGGCTTCAGGCCAAGAATTTTTCCGGCGGCAACCAACAGAAAATCGTTCTGGCCCGTGAAATTTCCCGAAACCCCGACCTGTTACTGGTTGGCCAGCCAACCCGCGGTGTAGACATCGGTGCGATTGAATTCATCCACCAACAACTGATTGAGCTGCGTGATGCCGGTAAGGCAATTCTGCTGATCAGTGTCGAGCTGGAAGAAGTTCTGTCATTGGCCGACCGCATCGTGGTGATGTTTGACGGCCATATCATGGGAGAGCGCGACCCCGAAAAGACCAACGAAAAAGAACTGGGTCTGTTGATGGCCGGTGTAAATGATCAGGGGGCCGCGTAATGGATAAGATGCCAAAATGGGCCGACATCGCCCTTGTTCCATTTATCAACCTGATCCTTGCGTTTTTCGTGTCCGGGCTTGTCGTGCTGGCGATCGGTGAAAACCCGTTTGATATGATTTACTTCATGATCAAAGGCTCGCTTGGGTCCACTTCCGGGATCGGATTTACGTTATATTACGCCACGAATTACATATTCACTGGCTTGGCCGTGGCCGTGGCCTTCCACGCCCGCTTGTTCAACATCGGCGGTGAAGGTCAGGCAGGCGTTGCCGGGATCGGTGTCGCCATCGTATTGCTGGCGGTTGACTGGCCGCACTGGACCATCGCTATGCCGATGGCCATCCTTGGCGGCGCCTTGTTTGGGGCGGCGTGGGCGGCCATACCAGCTTATTTGCAAGCGAAACGCGGCAGCCATATCGTTGTGACAACGATCATGTTCAATTTTATCAGTGCAGCTTTGCTGGGGTATTTGCTGAACGGGATCATGAAAAACCCAGACACGCAAGCCGCTGAAACCGTTAAATTTTCCGCCGGGGCTAATCTGCCAACGGCATACGATGTTCTGGCACCTTTTGGCATTGCATTCTCGAAAAGCACACCACTTAATATCAGTTTCCCGTTTGCGTTGATCTGCGCGGTTGCGGTCTGGGCACTGCTTTGGCAAACCCGGCTCGGCTATCAGATACGCTCATTTGGGCAAAGCGAAACTGCCGCAAAATACGCCGGTATTTCGGGGGTCAAAGTTACAATTATTGCGATGCTGATTTCTGGCGCACTGGCCGGGATGCTGGCGATCAATGTGGTGATGGGCGAACAGGAACGCCTGATCAAGGAGTTCGTCGGTGGTGCCGGTTTCGTCGGCATCGCGGTGGCGCTGATGGGGCGTTCGCACCCGTTTGGCATTGTGCTGGCGGCGCTGTTATTCGGGATGCTCACCCAGGGCGGGTTCGAATTGCTCTGGGAAATGCCGCAGCTTTCAAAAGAGGTGGTGCTGGTCATTCAGGCGATGATCATCCTGTTTACCGGCGCATTAGATAATATGGTCAGAGACCCGCTAGAGCGGTTCTTTATCCGGATGAACAGGGGGAAGAACTGATGGATACCTTCCTGCAAATCCTGCTGACATTAGACATGTCGATCCGCTTGTCGGTGGTCCTGTTGCTCGCTTGTCTGGCGGGTCTGTTTTCCGAACGTGCCGGAGTTGTTGACATCGGGCTGGAAGGTAAAATGCTGATTGCTGCGTTCTTTTCCGCGGCTGTGGCGTTTGAAACCAGCAGTGCGTGGCTGGGCGTCTTGGCGGGCTGCGCGGCATCACTGGTATTTTCGATGATCCACGCGCTGGCCTCGATCACTTATCGCGGCAATCAGTTGATTTCCGGCGTAGCAATAAACTTTCTTGCCTCGGGCCTGACAGTAGTGATCGGCAATGCGTGGTACAAAAAGGGCGGCCAGACCCCGGCCCTGTCAGGCGACGGGCGGTTCTATGACATTACCCTGCCTTTTGCAGATATGTTTCGTGACCTGCCAATGCCCGGCCCGATCTATCCCGAGCTGATCTCGGGCCACAAAGCTATCGTCTATATCGCCTACGCAGCTGTACCGCTGGCGTGGTGGGTGCTGTATCGTACCCGCTTTGGTCTGCGCCTGCGCGCTGTGGGGGAAAACCCGGCTTCTGTTGACACGGCGGGGATTTCCGTTGTGCGGATGCGCTATCTGGCGCTGGTGATTGCCGGTGTCTTGTGTGGGATTGCCGGGGCGTATCTGTCCACGGCGCAAGGTGCCGCATTCGGGCGTGAAATGACCGCGGGTCGGGGGTTTATCGCGTTGGCCGCGTTGATTTTTGCCAAGTGGCGACCCTGGCACGCCATGGGGGCCTGTTTCCTGTTTGGGCTGTTGGAGGCGATCTCGAACCTCTACCCCAACATCAACGTCTTTGGACTGTTCACCATCCCGGTGCAGTTTACCCAGGCACTGCCCTACATCTTGACAGTGGTTATTCTGGCGGGCTTCGTTGGCAAAGCCATCCCGCCAAAGGCGGTTGGCGAACCCTACATTAAAGAGCGCTAAGAGCCTTCGGCTCGCTCATACAGGGCGAGAATCTTTGCCATTTGGATAAATAATTTCGCAACCTGCTAGACAAAACATTCAAATCTTGTGATATGACATTACACAGAGTCGTTTTACGCTCCGATTTGTCGCAGTAATTCACGCTACATCAAGGCAACAGATCGCTATAAGGACGCCTCAACCTCGTATTTATTGATGGTCCCTTATGCAGATTTATTTGCCCATTGCCGAAGTTTCCGTAAACGCATTTCTCCTACTGGGGTTGGGCGGAATTGTTGGAATACTGTCAGGCATGTTTGGTGTAGGCGGCGGTTTCCTGATGACACCGCTGTTGTTCTTTATAGGCATCCCTCCGGCTGTGGCTGTAGCAACCGAAGCCAACCAGATCGTTGCTTCGTCATTCTCGGGTGTACTGGCGCATGTGAAACGAAAAACCGTTGATTTCAAAATGGGCACCGTTCTGCTGATCGGCGGCCTAATTGGCGCCGCACTGGGGGTGCAACTTTTCAACATCCTCAAGGCGCAGGGTCAGGTCGATCTGCTGGTCAAGCTTAGCTATGTGATCTTTCTTGGGATCATTGGTGGCTTGATGTTCTTTGAATCGCTGCGGGCGATCCGGCGATCCAAGAAAACCGGTGCCGCCCCAAAACGCAAGAAACACAACTGGATACATAACCTGCCGTTTAAGATGAAGTTCCGCACCTCGGGGCTGTATATTTCGGTCATACCACCAGCTATTGTCGGTGTGGCCGTCGGTGTTCTGGCCGCGATCATGGGTGTTGGCGGCGGCTTTATCATGGTTCCGGCAATGATTTACCTGCTGGGTATGCCCACCAAAGTTGTGATCGGCACCTCTCTGTTCCAGATCATTTTTGTGACCGCGTTCACCACGCTGCTGCACGCCACCACGAACTTTACTGTTGATATGCCACTGGCGGTTCTGCTGCTTATTGGCGGTGTTGTCGGCGCGCAGATCGGCACCCGGATTGGCGTAAAGCTAAAAGCCGAGCAACTGCGTATTCTGCTCGCCATCATGGTTCTGGTGGTCAGCGGCAAGCTGGCGTTTGATCTGCTGGTGGAACCGGCAGAGCTGTTTTCAATCGCCAGAGCAGGAGGCCACGGATGATCCGTCTCCTTATACTCCTGCTGACCTTTGCCCTGCCTGCACAGGCGGAAGAAGTCGTCGCTGGCCTGTCGCAGAACCGCGTGGCGATCACCGCCAATTTTGACGGCTCGGAAATTCTGATATTTGGCGCAGTCAAACGCAACTCTCCCACTCCCGGCACAGAACCGCTGCAGGTTATCATCACCGTGGCAGGCCCGTCAGAACCGGTCACAGTGCGGCGCAAAGACTGGCGCCTGGGCATTTGGGTAAATGTTGAATCGGTGGAAATAGATACTGCCCCGACATTCTATTCCATCGCCACGACAGCCCCGTTTGAAGACGTCATTTCAAGCGAAGAAGACCAACGCTATAACGTCTCGATCCCGCAGGCGATCCATTCGGTCACCACGCCCGAAAACCTGAAAAATGCCACCCTGTTTGCCGAAGCTCTGATCCGTATCCGCACCGCGTCCGATCTTTATCAATTAAAGCCGGAAACCGTACAACTGGACGAAGACACGCTGTTTCGCACTTCGGTCGCGCTGCCGTCAAACCTGACCGAAGGCCTGTACACTGCCCGGATTTTCCTGACCCGTGCGGGCCAGGTTATTGATGTGTTTGAAACCAAAATTGACGTCAGCAAGGTCGGCCTGGAACGCTGGTTGTACAACCTCGCCCACGAAAAACCGCTGATCTATGGGTTGATGTCGCTGTTCATTGCGATCGTGGCAGGGTGGAGCGCATCCGCCGTGTTCCGTTACTTCAAACCCTGATAACACCTAGCCGCGGCCGATAAATTCCATCTTGGTGGCAATAACGGTCATGAACTGAACATTGGCCTCGGGGGGTAGTTCAGCCATGTAAAACACAGATTCCGCAGCTGCTTTAACACCCATGGTTGGCATGACATCAGTGTCAGGGTCTGCGGCCAATGTCCGTGTGATCAAGTTATCAACCATTTCAGTGCGCGCGTTGCCAATATCAATCTGACCGCAAGCAATATCAAAGGGTCTCCCATCCAGGCTAAGCGTTTTTGTCAAACCCGTGATCGCGTGTTTCGTGGTGGTATAACAAACCGAGCCCGCGCGCGGCGAATGGGCCGAAATTGAGCCGTTATTGATAATCCGGCCACCTTGCGGTGACTGATTGCGCATTTGCGCAAATGCCAGTCGAGCGCCATAAAACATGCCGGAAAGATTGACGTTCAGCACTTGCTGCCAATCCTCAACCGACACCTGATCAATGGTGCAAATTGGCCCAAACTTACCGGCGTTGTTAAACAACACATCCAACCGGCCAACCGCCTTCACGAAATCCGCAAATACCCGTTCCATCGCCTGCGCGTCCGTCACATCCGCCACCAGAACGTGGGCGTTGTCAAAGCCACTCGCCACTTCTTCCAGTTTTTCCCTGCGCCGGGCAAGCAGCCCAACCTGCCACCCGGCCTGCAAAAACAAATTCGCTGTGGCTTGCCCAATGCCGGAACTGGCACCAGTGATGATTATCGACTTTGCCATCTCAACCCTCCGCTTCCTGTTCGCCGGGGGCGGTTAACCTGAAATCAGCCGTCGGCGTGTTCAAATCCTGCACCGACAACGGCGCTGTTGGCCGTGCCAGCCGGTTGCGCGTCACCCAAAAAAGGCGTTCCTGCGCCCGGGTAATCGCGACATATGTCAGACGTTTCCAAAGTGGTATCCCCGCTTCAATCCGCCCGGCCCGGTTGGCTGCATAAATGTCCGGCGCAAACACCTGTACACTTTCCCATTGTGAGCCTTGCGCCTTATGGATCGTTACTGCCGAGCCATGCAAAAATGTCGCCCCCATCCGGGCGGCAAACGGGATAAACGGCTCTTCTTCGCCGGGCAGCTCGATTTTGACGATCGACGCCGCACTAACTTGCGGGTCTTC
>CAZRHV010000059.1:0-2066 GCA_964599985.1 uncultured Marinosulfonomonas sp.
TCTTTTAACATGCCGATGACGGTCTGGCGGGTCAGGCCGTTCAGGAAGCAATCGGGGGTTGGGGTGTGGACCTCGCCGTTTTTCACGAAGAATATATTGGCGCCGGTGGCTTCGGCGACGTAGCCGCGATAATCGAACATCATTGCGTCCGAGCAGCCTTTGGCCTCGGCGGCGTGTTTGGACATGGTGCAGATCATATAGAGACCGGCAGCCTTGGCGTGGCAGGGGATGGTTTCGGGGCTGGGGCGTTTCCATGCGGAAATGTCCAGCTTGGCCCCCTTGAATTTGGCGTCGCCGTAATAGGCACCCCATTCCCAGGCGGCGATCGCTAGCTGAACCGGGTTGCGCGCAGATGCGACACCCATGTCTTCGCCAGCACCGCGCCACGCAACTGCGCGTACGTAGCCGTCTGTCAGACAGTTGGCCTTGAGGACGTTTAATTTAGCGGCTTCGATTTCGCCTATGGTCCAGGGGATTTCAAAATCTAGCAGGCGAGCAGAGTTGTGCAGGCGTTCGGAATGCTGGCGAGATTTGAATATTTTGCCATTATAGGCGCGTTCGCCCTCAAAAACCGATGATGCATAGTGAAGCGCATGGGTCAGGATGTGGATGTTGGCCTTGCGCCAATCAGTCATCACGCCGTCCATCCAGATTATTCCGTCGCGATCATCGTATGCACCTGACATGGCGTGGCCTTTCCATTTGTTGCGCACTTAGGTCCGCATCGGACATAAAATTACGCAAAATCCGCAGATCGCTAACAATTGATTCTTGGAAAGTCAACAAAGCTGACATAAAATCGAGTAACGAAATATTTCCGTGATCGGAGAGTTTGATGAGCGATGGCAGTGGCGGAGGAGGTCCGGGGGAGGGAAACCTGCTCTATCTGACGGATGAGCAGTTGCGCAAAGGGATAGAGGCGATGTTTTTCGCTTATCGCGGATTTACGGCTGATCCGGACCGGATATTGGAAGGCCAGGCTTACGGTCGGGCGCATCACAGGGCGGTACATTTTATCCACCGCACGCCGGGGACAACGGTGAATAATCTGCTAGCGATATTGGGGATTACCAAACAGTCGCTGAACCGTGTATTGCGGACGTTGATTGCCGACGGGCTGGTGGAAAGCCATGTGGCATCGCGGGACAAGCGGGAACGTAATTTGTTACTGACTGAGGCCGGGCAGGAATTGGAACAGGCTTTGTCAGATGCACAGCGCCGTCGGATGCGGGCGGCGTATCGCGCGGCCGGGCCAGAGGCGGTCGCCGGTTTTCGTCAGGTGTTAGAAGAAATGATGGATCCGGAATTGCGGAGACATTTTAAAGCGAGCAGGGGAGACAGTATATGAGCAGCGCGGACGCACATTTACTGATTGTCGATGACGATGAGCGTATTCGGCTATTGTTGCAAAAATTTTTGATCCGGAACGGGTTTTGGGTAACGGCAGCGCGGGATGCTACCCATGCGCGGCGTATATTAAGCGGGTTGGAGTTTGATCTGATCGTGCTGGATGTGATGATGCCGGGGGAAGACGGCATCAGTTTCACCAGATCACTGCGTGAAGAAATGGCAACACCTATTTTACTGTTGACGGCCAAGGGTGAAGCCGAGGATCGGATTGCCGGGCTGGAAGCGGGAGCGGATGATTACCTGCCCAAGCCGTTTGAGCCAAAGGAGCTGTTGTTGCGAATTAATGCAATTCTGCGCCGTATTCCGCAAAGTGACGCGGCGGATACTGTGCCCAAGGTTCTGCATCTGGGGCCGGTTCGGTATGATGTTGAGCGATCCGAGTTGTGGCGGGGCGAGGAATTGGTGCGTTTAACGGCAACAGAAAACCAGTTGATGAAGATTTTTTCTGCCACGCCGGGGGAGCCGGTTGGTCGTGACACGCTGGTCGAAAAGCTGGGGCGTGATACCGGACAGGCACAGGAACGGGCAGTGGATGTTCAGATCACCCGGCTCAGGCGCAAGATTGAAGAAGACCCGAAACGGCCACGGTATTTGCAGACGATACGGGGTTCCGGGTATATGTTAGCGCCGGATTAAAGTGGCTGGTGAACATTGTA
>CAZRHV010000059.1:2166-13233 GCA_964599985.1 uncultured Marinosulfonomonas sp.
ACGGTGGGAAACGGTTGCGAGCGTTTTTGGTGATGGAATCGGCGCGACTGCATGGCGTGGCTGACGCACAATCGGTTTGGGCGGCAGCGGCGGTGGAGGCAATGCACGCCTATTCACTGGTGCATGATGACCTGCCTTGCATGGATGACGATGACTTGCGGCGTGGTCGGGCAACGGTGCATGTGAAATGGGATGAAGCGACGGCTGTGTTAGCCGGGGACGCTTTACAGGCGCTGGCATTCGATTTGTTGACAGGTGAGTCGTTGGTGGTTGACCCGGCGGTCCGGGTTACACTAATTGCGTCGCTGGCGCGCGCCGCAGGGGCTGGTGGAATGGTACTGGGGCAGGCGCAGGATATTGCGGCGGAAACGGCGGATGTGGCACTAAACCTGCAAGAGATTACGGTGTTGCAGGGCAACAAGACCGGCGCGTTGATAAGTTGGTCGGCGGAATCGGGGCCGGTTTTAGCGGGAGCAGATTCTGCATCAATGCGACACTATTCCAAGGCTTTGGGCTTGGCTTTTCAGATTGCTGACGACATTCTGGATGTTGAAGGGGATGCCGATAAAGCTGGCAAACGTGTTGGCAAGGATGCCATTGCTGGCAAGGCGACGTTTGTATCCTTGCTGGGGCTGGACGGGGCGAAGGCGCGGGCGCGGGCTTTGGTGAAAGAGGCGGAAATGGCTCTGGAGAATTACGGAACAGAGGCGCAGGCCTTGCGGGAGGCGGCGCGGTTCGTTATTTCCCGCGAGATGTAGTTTACGGCCCTTAGGGGGTGCCATGTCAGATCGACCAAATACACCATTGCTGGATCAGGTGAATGTACCTGCTGACATGAAAGCACTGAGCGATACACAGCTAAGTACGCTGGCGGATGAGGTTCGCGCCGAGGTGATTTCCGCAGTGTCTGAAACCGGCGGCCATTTAGGGGCTGGGCTGGGAGTGGTGGAACTGACCGTGGCGCTACACGCTGTTTTTGATGCGCCTAAAGACCGGATCATATGGGATGTGAGCCATCAGACCTATCCGCATAAAATCCTGACAGGGCGACGGGATCGTATTCGGACATTGCGCAAAAAGGGTGGCTTGAGCGGTTTTACCAAGCGCTCGGAAAGCGCCTATGACCCGTTTGGCGCGGCGCATAGTTCGACGTCTATTTCGGCGGCTCTGGGTTTTGCGGTGGCCCGTGATCTGGGTGGCGCGCCTGAGCATGGTATTGGCGACTGTATTGCTGTGATTGGCGACGGCGCGATGTCTGCCGGCATGGCGTTTGAGGCGCTGAACAATGCGGGGCACCTGGGTAAGCGGTTGATCGTGGTTCTGAACGATAATGAAATGTCGATTGCAGAACCAGTTGGTGCAATGTCGAGCTATCTATCGCGGCTGTATGCCGGGGCACCGTATCAGGAACTGAAGGCGGCGGCTAAAGGGGCGGTTAGCTTACTGCCGGAGCCGTTTCAGGAGGGGGCGCGTCGGGCCAAGGAAATGCTGAAAGGCATGACAGTTGGCGGGACGTTATTTGAAGAGCTGGGATTTTCCTATGTCGGGCCGATTGATGGGCACGATATGGAGCAGTTGCTGGCTATTCTGCGCACCGTGAAAGAACGTGCGACCGGGCCGATTTTGATCCACGCGATCACCAAAAAAGGCAAAGGATATGCCCCAGCCGAGGCGGCGGCGGATCGTGGTCACGGGGTTGGGCAATTTGATGTTCTAACCGGTGAACAGAAGAAAACAGTGTCTAATGCGCCCAGTTATACCCGGGTTTTTGCCGATACTCTGCTGCAAGAAGCGGCGGAGGATGACCGGATCGTCGCGGTAACGGCGGCGATGCCAGATGGGACCGGGTTGAACCAGTTTTTGGATCGCTACCCCAGTCGCTGCTTTGATGTGGGTATTGCTGAGCAGCATGCGGTAACCTTTGCCGCCGGGTTGGCAGCGGGCGGTATGAAGCCGTTTTGCACGATTTATTCGACGTTTTTGCAGCGTGGTTATGATCAGGTTGTGCATGATGTTGCGATACAGCGATTGCCAGTGCGGTTCGCTATTGATCGCGCTGGATTGGTGGGCGCGGATGGTGCCACCCACGCCGGGGCTTATGACATCGCATTCATGGCAAACCTGCCGGGGATGGTGGTAATGGCGGCGGCCGATGAGGCCGAGCTGGTGCATATGGTGGCAACAGCTGCGGCGCATGACGCGGGGCCGATTGCGTTTCGCTATCCGCGTGGTGAGGGCGTTGGGGTTGATCTGCCGGAACGTGGAGAAGTGTTGGAAATTGGTAAGGGGCGGATCATTCAGGACGGCGGGCGCGTGGCGTTGCTTTCGTTTGGCACCCGGCTGGATGAGGTTCGAAAGGCGGCTGAATTGCTGTCTGAGAAAGGGATAACGCCGACAATTGCTGACGCGCGATTTGCCAAGCCACTGGATCGGGAATTGATTTTGAAACTGGCGGCGGATCATGAGGCTTTGATCACCATTGAAGAAGGTTCGGTTGGTGGTTTTGGCAGCCATGTGGCGCAGTTGTTGGGTGATGAGGGCGTGTTTGACAGCGGTTTGAAGTATCGAACCATGGTGTTGCCAGACACGTTTATAGATCAATCCAACCCTGTGGATATGTATAAGATGGCCGGGCTAAATGCCGAGGATATTGTGGCGAAGGTGCTGAATGTTCTGGGTGTGGCGGAAATTGGCAGTCGGCGAGCCTGAGTCTTTGATTGCGCCATGGGCTTCGCCCTGTGTCGCGGTGCCTCCGGTGGGAGTTTTCCAGACAAAAAGAAGGTTATTGAGCTTTCAGGAGCGCCCGCAGGCCGGATTTGTAATCGGGATATTTCAGGGTGACGCCCAGTTCTGATTTAATTCGATCATTTCGCACCCTTTTAGATTCGGCGTAAAAGCTACGGGCCATCTGAGTCATGTCGGCAGTTTCCCAGTTTTCGGCTGGTGGTACCGGCAATCCAAGCAATTCGGCGGCGAAGGCAATCACGTCTTCGGGTGGGGCTGCGAGATCATCGCAAAGACTATAGATCGCGCCGGGGTTTGGGTGTTCTACCGAGGCCAGCAGGGCCTGAGCGATGTCTTCTACATGTATTCTGGAAAAAACCTGATTGGGTTTTATGATTCGGCGGGCTGAGCCGGATTTTACTTTGGCGAAGGGGCCGCGACCGGGGCCGTAGATACCGGCAAGGCGGAATATGTGCAGGGGTAGAGAATGTTTTTGTGCAAATGCCTGCCATTCGGTCTCAGCGTTTACCCGTAGTTGTCCCCGCCGGGTTGTCGGGGCCAGTGTTGTGGTTTCGTCGACCCAACCCCCATTATGGTCACCGTAAACAGCCGTTGTGGACAGGTAGCCGATCCATTGCAGGCTGGGGGCGTTGGCGATTTTGACTGACAGGGCGTTTAGTACCGGGTCACCTTCTTCATTCGGTGCGATTGAGGTGAGCAGATGGGTGGCGTTTTGGAAGGCATCAGACAGGTCGGCGTCGGGCCAGATCAGGGGTTCTGTGCCTTCCGCCGCGATTTCTTCGGCGTGTTCAGCGCTTCGCACTGTGCCGATAATACGCCAGCCCTTGGGTTTTAGCAGGCGGGCGAAGGTGCGGGCGGAATAGCCATGCCCCAGTGAAAGCAAGGTGTTTTTCATCTGGTCTGTCTGGCGATGGATCGGGGGTTGCGCAAGGGTTGGGTTTGTGGAAAATGGGTAAATGGAACAAACATCATTGAAATCATGGGAAGAATGTGCGGCGCGGCTAATTGCCGTGGCTTCCGGGCGCGCGCCTGCGGATCTGGTTATTCGTGGCGGTAAATTGGTTAACGTCCAGAGTCGTGAGGTGCTGGACGGGTGGCAGGTTGCGATTGCGGACGGGCGGTTTGCTTATGTCGGGACGGATGCGGGCCACTGCATTGGTGATAATACCGAAGTTATTGAAGCTGACGGGCGTTATCTGATCCCCGGTCTTTGCGATGGGCATATGCACATCGAAAGCGGGATGCTGACGCCCGCTGAATTTGCCGCTGCTGTAGTACCGCACGGGACCACGACGATGTTCACCGATCCCCATGAGATTGCCAATGTTATGGGCTTGCATGGTGTGCGCCTGATGCATGACGAGGCGATGATGCAACCGGTGAATATTTACACGCAAATGCCAAGCTGTGCGCCGTCTGCACCCGGGTTAGAGACTACTGGGTTTGAAATTTCAGCCGAAGATGTGGCCGAGGCCATGGGCTGGCCGGGGATAATCGGGCTTGGGGAAATGATGAACTTTCCCGGCGTGATCAATGCTGATCCGCAGATGCTGGCCGAAATGGCGGCGACTATGGCGGCGGGCAAGACTGTGGGCGGGCATTATGCCAGCCCCGATAAGGGCAAAGCTTTTGCGGCCTATGTCGCGGGTGGCCCGGCGGATGACCATGAAGGTACCGCAGAATCGGATGCGATTGCGCGAGTTCGGTTGGGGATGAAGTCAATGATGCGGCTGGGATCGGCCTGGTATGATGTAAAGACGCAGATCACGGCGGTAACAGAAAAAGGGCTGGATTCGCGGAACTTTATTCTTTGCACCGACGATTGTCATTCCGGGACGCTGGTGAATGAAGGGCATATGAACCGCGTTGTGCGCCATGCGATTGAATGCGGTTGTGATCCGTTGATTGCGTTACAAATGGCTACGATTAATACAGCAACACATTTTGGGCTGGAGCGAGAGCTGGGGTCTATCGCGCCGGGACGGCGAGCAGATGTGGTGCTGACATCTGATCTGGTGAACCTGCCGATTGAGCGGGTGATTGCGCGGGGCGCGACGGTGGCTATTGACGGAGAGATGTTGGTGGACTGCCCGCATCTGGACTGGCCGGATGAAGCACGTACTACAATGAACATGGGGAAGGTTCTGGGGGCCGCGGATTTTGAAGTGGCCGCACCTGAAGGCAGAAACCATGTAACCGCCAAAGTCATCGGTGTTGTGGAAAATCAGGCGCCAACTAAGGCTTTGACAGCAGAATTGCCTGTAATAGATACTATTGTTCAGGGCGATGAGACCAACGATGTTTGCCAGATCGCGCTGGTGGAGCGACATCGGGCGACCGGGGATGTAGTAAACGGGTTTGTATCGGGGTTTGGTTATAAGGGGCGAATGGCGATGGCCAGTTCGGTGGCCCATGACAGCCATCACATGATTGTGGTCGGTACAAGTCGCGAGGATATGGCACTGGCGGCAAACCGGCTGGGCGAAGTTGGCGGCGGTATTACGGTATTTCAGGATGGCGTCGAGATAGCGCTGGTGGAATTACCGATTGCTGGTCTGATGTCGGACAGCCCGGCGCGTGAGGTGGCGGCAAAGGCCGACCGGATGGTGGCGGCGATGGCTGAGTGTGGCTGCTCGCTGAACAATGCCTATATGCAGCACTCGCTGTTGGCGCTGGTTGTGATACCGGAATTGCGGATTTCTGATCTTGGTTTGGTTGATGTGACCAAGTTTGAGGTTACTGATTTATTTGAGGATATATGATGCACGGGCAAAATAATTTACCTGTCAGCTCCCCGGACGTGCCTGCAGATGAGAATTTTTCTGACGCAGCAGCGGCTGTCGCGCGATTGATAGAAATTTACAATATTTCGTCCACATTCCTGTGTGAAGAATTCACCAAATCTATCGGCGGGGTGACGCCACCCGCCAGAATACGGGCATTTTATCCGCAGATATGTTTGACTACGACCAGCTTTGCAAAGGCCGACAGCCGGTTGAGTTTTGGCCATGTTGCGACCCCTGGCACCTATGCAACAACAGTAACGCGCCCGGACCTGTTTGAAAGCTACTTGACCCAGCAGATAGATCTACTGATGGGGAACCACAGCGTGGATGTCACCATCAGTATATCTGACACACCGATACCTGTGCATTTTGCGGTGGCGAATGATTCTTCGGTTTCAGTGCCGCAGGAAGGCGCGATTGATTTTACCCTGCGAGACTATTTCGATGTGCCAGATCTGGCCACCACCAATGATGACATAGTGAATGGTGTGCATGAGATTGGCAGCGACGGTATCGGGCCGCTTGCGCCGTTTACCGCGCAGCGGGTGGATTATTCGCTGGCGCGGCTGTCGCATTATACTGCCACTCTGCCCGAGCATTTTCAGAACCATGTGCTGTTCACCAACTACCAGTTCTATGTGGAAGAGTTTGAGGCCTATGCGCGCAAGGTGCTGGCTGACCCGGAAAGCGGCTATAGTGAGTTTGTTGGCCCCGGAAATGTGTCAATATCCAGCGGTGACACACCGATGGAAACCCCGGCGAAGCTGCCACAGATGCCGACATATCATTTGAAGCGCCCGGGCGGGGACGGAATTACGTTGGTGAATATCGGGGTGGGGCCATCCAATGCCAAAACCGCGACCGACCATATCGCAGTGTTGCGCCCCCATGCCTGGATCATGGTTGGGCATTGCGCGGGTTTGCGTAACAGTCAGCGCTTGGGGGATTTTGTGTTGGCACATGCGTACCTGCGCGAGGACAAAGTGTTGGATGATGACCTGCCGGTTTGGGTGCCGGTGCCACCTCTGGCTGAAATTCAGATTGCGCTGGAAAGTGCGGTGGCAAAAGTGACTGAACATCAGGGGTACGACCTGAAACAGATCATGCGGACCGGGACGGTTGCGTCGCTGGATAACCGCAATTGGGAGCTGCGGGATCAGGACGGCCCGGTGCAGCGGCTTTCACAATCACGCGCGATTGCGTTGGATATGGAAAGTGCCACGATTGCCGCCAATGGTTTTCGGTTTCGCGTACCTTATGGGACGCTGTTATGTGTCTCGGATAAGCCGTTGCATGGTGAGTTGAAGCTACCGGGCATGGCCAGTGATTTCTATAAATCGCAAGTTTCGAGACATCTGTTAATTGGCATACATGCGATGGAATCTTTGCGGGAAATGCCGCTGGAACGGATACATTCGCGGAAATTGCGGAGTTTTGAAGAAACGGCGTTTCTTTAGGTTTGGCGCTGAGTATTCCGTTCAAAACCGCAAAATTTCCAAAAGAACGTAAAAATCAGGCTTTTATTTGCAATAAATGCTCGAATTTCCGCCCATTGGTGCCACTACTTGTTGTGCTGACCCCCTATATTCCGGTAGATTCAACGAACAAACCCCAATCAATGGGGCTGAACGAGGAGAATATACATGGCAAAACCGCTGACAAAAACCCAGCTCGTCGCCACATTGGCCGAAGAAATGGGAACAGATAAGAAATCCGCAAACGCATGCCTAGAGGCAATCGTAGCGGTGATCACGCGCGAAGTATCAAACGGCGGCGCAGTTACCCTGCCGGGTGTTGGTAAAATCATGTGCCGGGAACGTCCTGAGCGCATGGTTCGCAACCCCGCCACCGGTGAGCAGATCCACAAGGATGCTGACAAAGTGGTCAAGATGACTATTGCAAAAGCGTTGAAGGAAAGCGTTAACGCCTGATCTTGTAATAGGCTAAGAATTCGGAAAGGGTCGCCCTAGTTGGCGGCCCTTTTCATTTGGACGGAAGCGTTATGGATCTGCGTGCAATCGGGATGGGGCTGGCGTTTGCCCTGATGTGGTCGTCGGCGTTTACATCGGCGCGGATTATCGTAGCGGATGCGCCGCCGCTTGGCTCGCTTGCGTTGCGGTTTTTTATCTCGGGACTGATTGGCGTAATTATTGCGCGGATGATTGGGCAGAGCTGGCACCTAACCCGGTTACAGTGGCGGGCGACGTTTATTTTTGGGCTGTGCCAGAATGCGCTCTATTTGGGGCTGAATTTTGTGGCGATGCAAACGATTGAGGCGTCACTGGCGTCGATCATTGCGTCTACTATGCCGCTGATGGTGGCGTTTGCAGGTTGGATTGTGTTTCGTGAGCGGCTGCGACCAGTGGCGTATGTCGGGCTGCTGGCGGGGACAATCGGGGTTTCGATCATCATGGGTGCGCGGCTTGAGGCGGGGGTGGATGCCTATGGGATGGTGCTGTGCATTATCGGGGCGCTGGCTTTGACGGTTGCAACGCTGTCGGTGCGCGGGGCGCTGTCAGGTGGGAACCTGTTGATGATTGTCGGGCTACAGATGCTGGTCGGCTCGGTGATTTTAGCGGCTGCTTCGCTGAGTTTGGAAACCTATGCGGTTAACTGGACCTGGCAGCTGGTGACCGCGTTTACCTATACTACATTTGTGCCGGGTTTGTTGGCGACCTGGGTGTGGTTTTCCTTGGTGAACCATATCGGGGCGACCAAGGCCGCCACGTTTCATTTTCTCAACCCGTTCCTTGGGGCGGCTATTGCGGCAATCCTGTTGGGCGAAGCCATTGGGCCGCTGGATCTGGTAGGCGTTGCGATTATAATGGCGGGAATTCTAGCCGTGCAGTTATCGAAGCCTTCAGTAGTCTAACGCGGTTTTGATCGAATGTAATCTGAGTTTTGGTGACAGGTGTATGTTCGTTGCTCTACATGCAGGCTATGGAATTTATTTTTGCATATGGTGCCGGGTTGCTGACGTTGATCAACCCCTGTGTATTGCCGATCTTGCCGATCATACTGGCCAGTTCGTTGCAGACCCATAAACATGGGCCGCTCGCGATTGCCGTTGGGATGAGTTTATCGTTTGTTGTTCTGGGTATGACGGTGACAGTTCTTGGTCGAACACTGGGGATTACCGAGCAGACGGTTTCAAACGCCGGGGCGATCCTGATGATCGGGTTTGGTATTGTGTTGCTGGTTCCGCGTTTGTCAGCCGGGTTTGCCACGGCGACGGCTGGGTTTGCATCCAGTGCGGACGCGAGCATCGACACGGTTGGAAATTCGGGGTTGAACGGTCAGTTCCTGACCGGCGCACTAATGGGTGCTGTCTGGAGCCCTTGCATTGGTCCGACATTGGGTGCTGCCATTGGTTTGGCTAGTCAGGGTGAAAGCCTGATATTTGCGGGCATTATCATGCTGTCATTTGCATTTGGTGTTTCTACGATAATCATAGTTTTGGGATATGGTGCGCGTTCGGTCATAATGAAGCGACAGGCGCTTATGCGTGTGATTGCAGAGAAATCCCGCCCGGCAATGGGTGCGGTATTCGTCGTCGTTGGAGTTGGAATCTTGTTTGAATTCCAGCGCGTCATTGAAGGATGGGCAGTTCAGAACCTGCCCGCATGGTTGGTTGACCTGTCGGTCGCCCTTTAACGTTTGGAGAGTCTAATGAAACGTCGTGACTTTATCGTAATGACCGCCGCTGCAACAGCAATGCCGCTGTTGGCGCAGGCAGGTGGAGCCGTCTATGCCCCAGGTTTAGCCGCAAGTGAACTGGCGGCTGGCAAGACCGTGTTTTTGGATTTCACGGCAACCTGGTGTTCAACCTGTGCGGCGCAGGCCCGTGTTATTGAGGCATTGAAAGCTGAAAACCCGGCCTATGAAGAGTCGATTTCGTTCATTGATGTGGACTGGGACAACTACGGCAATGGTGAGCTGAGCCAGGCGCTGCGGATACCACGGCGTTCTACACTGGTGGTTCTGAAGGGTGATCAGGAGCTGGGCCGTATCGTTGCAGGGACGTCGAAGAAAGCGATCAAGCAGCTGATGGATGTGGCACTGACAGCGGCGGTTGCTTGACTAGAAAGTTTCGTGGCAGAGAAAAAATCTTAGATAAGATTTTTCTGGCCTCCGGCGGGGATATTTTTACTAAAAAGAAACTGGACGCGGTTGGATTAGCCAATCGCGCCTTTGTTTTCACCTATTTGGCCGCGGTGTAGCAGCAAGTGATCGAGGATCACGCAGGCGACCATGGCCTCACCAACTGGAACGGCACGGATACCTACGCAGGGGTCGTGGCGGCCTTTGGTGATGATTTCGGTTTCTTCGCCAGACTTTGTGATGGTATTGCGCGGCGACAGGATTGACGAGGTCGGTTTGACCGCGAACCTGACCACGATGTCTTGACCAGTCGAAATACCCCCAAGGATGCCGCCGGCATGGTTTGAGCTGTAAATCGGGCCGTCCGGCCCCATTGTGATTTCGTCAGCATTTTCTTCGCCGGTCAGGATGGCTGCGCCCATGCCTTCGCCAATTTCGACACCTTTTACGGCGTTGATTGACATGCAGGCGGCGGCCAGATCAGTGTCTAACTTGGCGTATATTGGTGCACCGAGGCCTGCGGGGGCGCCTTTGATCATGATTTCGACAGACGCGCCGACAGAGCTGCCGGATTTACGCAACCCGTCGAGATACGTTGCCCAGTGTTCGGCGGCGGCTGCATCTGGTGTCCAGAATGGATTTTTGTCGATTTGGCTGAGATCGAAATTTATTGGGTCAATATTATGCGGCCCCATCTGCACCATGTAACCTTTGATTTGCAGATCGGGCAGTAGCGATTTTATGGCTTCGCGGGCCACACCACCGGCCGCTACACGTGAAGCGGTTTCACGGGCCGAAGAACGCCCACCACCACGGTAATCGCGTATTCCGTATTTTTGCCAATAGGTAATGTCGGCATGACCGGGGCGGAACTTTTCGGCGATGTCGCTGTAATCTTTGGAGCGCTGGTCGGTATTCTGGATCATCAACTGGATTGGGGTTCCAGTCGTCACACCCTCAAACACACCCGAAAGGATTTCCACCTGATCGGCTTCGCGTCGCTGCGTTGTGTATTTTGAGGTGCCGGGTTTGCGCCGGTCCAGCCAATGTTGCAGCATATCCGACGTCAGCGGCACGCCGGGAGGGCAGCCGTCAACCGTTGCACCGATTGCCGGCCCGTGGCTTTCACCCCAGGTGGTCACGCGGAATAGATGTCCGAATGTGTTCATGCTCATGGTTTTGGCTCCCTTCAGATTGGTCTAGCGGGGGCTTTGGTTTGTCTCAAGGGTTTTCGCCTTGTCGGGGCGGAGAATGGGGCTTAGATTAGGGACACCTCGGGGTGCCTAAGTAGGCTGAGATGCGTGATGCAGACCCGTAGAACCTGAACCGGTTAGGACCGGCGGAGGGAAGGTTTGATCTGATCTTACCGCACCCCTCCCGTAACATAATGGAGGATTGCATGAAGCAACCAATCATCGCTGCGGGGATTTTGGCA
>CAZRHV010000060.1:0-13087 GCA_964599985.1 uncultured Marinosulfonomonas sp.
AAATGGTCGGGGCGGAGAGATTCGAACTCCCGACCCTCTGTTCCCAAAACAGATGCGCTACCAGGCTGCGCTACGCCCCGACGAAGCACTCCTTATATAGTGTTTCATCACTTGAAAAGGCTTTAGTTTGCGCTGCAGGGCCAGATCGCAAGATTCTGATCAATTTGCGGGTGCAACATCTGACTTCCGGGCGTGATCCCCAATGTTGAAGCCATACCGCCATTGATTTCCAGAACCATCAATACATCATCACCGCCAGGGATCGGCGTTTCATCCAATGGTACTGCATTCTCCTGCACCACCGTTACCAAACCGGTTTCGTCCAGAAATATCATATCCAGCGGGATCAGTGTGTTGCGCATCCAAAAGGCAACCGTCTGAGGTTCCTCATAAATAAACAACATACCCGCTGTCGCCGCCATGCTTTCACGAAACATTAACCCCTGCGCCCGCTCAGTGACATCGTCGGCGATTTCTATGCTAAATCGCGCCTGCCCCCAGTCGCCGCGCAGGCTGACGCTGCTTGCGTCGCATGGCACCGCCATTGCCTGCCCGCTGACTACAATCAACATCACGCCAGCATAGGCCACTGATTTCATTATTTTGGTGCCGAATCCCATGATGTGACCGAGGATGCCATGCGCCCGCGCTTGCCATCAACCACTTTTACGCCAATGGCTTCCCCAGGCTGAAGATCGGCAAAGCCGGACCGGCGCAGAATTTCCACATGAACAAAAATATCTTCATCCTGACCAAAGACATTGGCAAACCCAAAACCCTTAGCCTTATCGAACCATTTGACGCGCGCCGGTTGCAGCGCCACATCACTATCACTGAATTCGTCGAATTTTTCCATTTCCTCAAGGGGCGTAGTCGCACTATTTACCGGTTGCGCAATGCTAATCACCTCGAGTGCTTGCACACCTCGGGCAGTTTCCTGAACTGAGATTTCGATCTCTACATTATCTGCAATAGAGCTTTGGCCAAAGTTTCGCAGAACATTTGCATGCAGCAATATGTCTGGCCCACCTTCTTCGGCCACCACAAAACCAAATCCCTTTACGGGATCGAACCATTTAACCTGGCCGCGCAGTTTACGGCCTTCACCCGTTTCCGACATTATCTTCACACTATTAGTCAATCCATTCCCACTATAAGTTTTGCGCCACATTGGGGTCCGGCACAAGAAAAATTAATCCTGCAATTACAGGTGATTGAATTTCACGAAGCGTGAATTTCAGGGATTCAGACGGGAAACCTGCCAGTCATTCTCGATTTCAGCGCGAGTCCAACGGAAGCGATCATGCAGGCGAAACTGGCCATCGGCCCAAAATTCGACTTCGACCGGCGTAATTCTGAACCCTCCCCAATGTGGAGGACGACCCGGATTTACGCCGTGTTGCAACTGCGCTTTCGCCACGGCCTTTACCAGGTCCGACTTTGACTTTAATTCCTCAGACTGGCGCGACGCCCAGGCCCCGATGCGGCTACCCAAATCACGGGAATTGTAATAATTATCTGACTCTTGCGCGCTGACCTTAACAACAGCCCCTCGCATCCGAATTTGGCGCCTTAGTGTTTTCCAATGAAAATTGAGCGCCACTTTACCCGCACCAATGGTTTCCTGGCCTTTCTTACTGGAATAATTCGTATAAAATACCACGCCATTATCCTCGATAGCCTTTGCCAACACGATCCGCACATTCGGCAACCCCTGATCATCAACCGTTGCAAGAGACATCGCATTTGGATCATTCGGCTCAGATTTTTCGGCTTCCGCCAACCAACGACTGGTAATCTCAAACGGGTCGTCGCCTGCAAATATTCCGCCCCGGCTAATCATATCAACTCTCCATTCAATATTGCCAATAGCGGCCTACTTCCGCCCTGAAAACCCACAATTGCGCCTTCGTCTTGATAGGCGTGTTTGTTTCACTTACACGACTGTAAACAAACAACGACGGGCGGGGCATTACAATGGCAACAAATCTTATGGCGGGAAAACGCGGGCTGATTATGGGCTTGGCGAATGAGCGCTCAATCGCCTGGGGCATCGCCACTGCCTGCGCCGGTGCCGGCGCTGAACTGGCATTTTCCTATCAGGGCGAACAGTTGAAAAAGCGCGTTGATCCGCTGGCAGCCAGACTTGGCTCTGACCTGGTGCTTGAATGTGACGTCACTGATATGGACTCGATGGACGCGTTGTTTGAGCGGCTAAAGTCCGAATGGGGAACACTTGATTTTGTTGTCCACGCTGTTGGGTTTTCCGACAAGAACGAGCTGCGCGGACGCTATGTCGATACCAGCCGCGATAATTTCAACATGACAATGGATATTTCGGTCTATTCTTTCACTGCCGTCTGCCGGCGCGCGATTGAGATGATGAACCCCGGTGGTTCTCTGCTGACCATGACCTACTATGGCGCCGAAAAAATCATGCCACATTACAACGTCATGGGGCTGGCCAAAGCGGCACTGGAAGCAAGTGTGCGCTACATCGCTGAAGACATCGGCAAAGACGGTTTCCGCTGTAACGCCATTTCCGCCGGACCGATTAAAACCCTTGCCGCCTCGGGCATCGGTGACTTCCGCTACATTATGAAATGGAACGAATATAATTCGCCCCTGCGGCGCAACGTAACCATTGATGATGTTGGCGGCTCGGCGCTCTATTTGCTCTCTGACCTTGGTTCAGGCGTCACTGGCGAAGTCATACATGTCGACGCAGGTTACCATGTGGTTGGCATGAAAGCCGTCGACGCCCCCGATATTACGACAGGAAAACCAAATGAATGATCGCCTGCCCCACGAAAAAGGTTTCCACGTCAGCTGGGACCAATTGCACCGCGACAGCCGCGCCTTGGCGTGGCGTCTTGACGGTAAAGGCCCGGATGACGGCCAATGGAAAGCGGTCGTCGCCATCACCCGCGGCGGCATGGCCCCGGCAATGATCGTGGCGCGTGAACTGGACATCCGCATGGTGGATACCATCAGCGTCAAATCCTACAGCCACCAGACCCAGGCCGAACCAAAGGTGATCAAAGCCCCGGATATGAGCGTGGTCGGCGACGGTACCGGTGTGCTGGTGGTCGACGATCTGGTAGACACAGGCCGCACGTTAGAAGTGGTTAAAGCCACCATGCCCAATGCCCATATTGCTACCGTCTACGCCAAACCGCTAGGCCGGCCGATGGTGCAGACCTTCATCACCGAAGTCAGCCAGGACACTTGGATATTCTTTCCATGGGACATGGCGCTGCAATATGTCGAACCCTACCGTGGCACCGACTGATATCTTCTTTTCAGCCCAAATATCCGCGCGCGCAGCGCAAATCGCCCGCAGGGCTCATATAATGACGCCGTCAGGCGTCGCAATTTAGCAGCGTTTACCCTTGGACCCCGGCCAGCAATGAACACGCCCGTCAACCCAAACGTCAAAGCCACCTGCCCGCCCCCGGTGATGGAAGCCCGGCGCTGGATCGACAACGTCACATTTCCAGCGGACCGCCCCCTGCTGAACGTCAGTCAGGCCGCCCCGATGGAGCCCCCGCCAACTCCCTTGCGCGAAGAACTGGCCAATATCGTCCTGAACAATACCAGCGCCCACCTATACGGTCCGGTTCTGGGCCTGCCCGAACTGCGCGCCGAGGTATCCCAACAATGGAGCACTGCCTACAGCGGCGAAATCCGCGCCGAACAGGTCGCTATCACGTCCGGCTGCAATCAGGCATTCACCTCGGTATTGACAACAATCGCCGCGGCGGGGGACGAAGTCATCCTGCCAACCCCGTGGTATTTCAACCACAAAATGCACCTCGACATGCAAGGCGTAAACGCAGTTCCGTTGCCGAGCGATCAGCACCTGCTCCCCGACCCGGAACATGCAAAATCCCTGATCACCCCGCGCACCCGCGCCATCGTGTTGGTCACGCCAAACAACCCGGCAGGCGTTGAATACCCCCCCGAACTGGTCCGAGCATTCTATACGCTGGCCAAATCCAACAATATCGCCCTGATCGTTGACGAAACCTACCGCGATTTTGACAGCAGAACCGGCGCGCCACATGACCTGTTTACGGACCCGGATTGGCACCAAACCCTGATCCAGCTCTATTCATTCTCGAAAGCGTATCGCCTGACCGGCCACCGGGTAGGTGCGCTGACCGCCGCCGCTTCACGGCTATTTGAAGTTGAGAAATACCTCGACACTGTCACCATCTGCCCTAATCAGATCGCCCAGCACGCCGCCCTTTGGGGGATGCAGAACCTGTCACAATGGCTGGCGGGGGAACGCGCTGAAATCCTTGACCGACGCGACGCTATCGCGACCGGTTTCCATCGCCTGCAAGGCTGGAAACTGTTAGGGCTAGGCGCTTATTTCGCTTACGTCGCCCACCCTTTTGACATTCCCTCAAACGAATTAGCGAAGATACTGGTGCAAAAAGCCGGCGTTTTGATGCTACCGGGCACCATGTTCAGGCCGGCAAATGACAGGGCCGGCAAACAAGAACTGCGCATCGCCTTTGCAAACATTGACCGCCAAGGCGTCGACACCCTGTTTAACCGCTTGGAAAACCTGAAGCTCTGACCTTGCTCAGGTGATTTTTCCCGCGTAAACATCCCCGAACATGAATTTTGAATGGGGCGCGTAATGGCGGCTAAAGGCCAAATATCCAAGTTTTTCGTGGGCGCGCTTATGTTGCTGCTAATCATCGGCCTTGCGGGCTTTGGGTCAAGCAATTTCGGCGGCCAGTCGCTAAGTATTGGCCAGGTTGGCAGCGTCGAAATTGGCGCCAACGAATATACACAAGCCTTAAATCAGGAATTGCAGGCCGTCAGCGCCCAGACCGGACAGAATATCTCGCTGGCGCAGGCGCAGCAATTTGGTGTCGATCGCGCAGTGCTGCAGCGGCTTGTTTCAAGTGCTGCCATTGAAAATGAAAACAACAACCTCGGATTGTCTGTGGGCGATGTAGAAGTCCAGCGTCAGGTGCTTGCCAGCCCTAATTTTCAGGGGCTAAGTGGCTCTTTCGATAAAGACGCCTATGAATTCACGCTGGAGCGTATCGGCCTGACGCCACAGGAATATGAAAACAGCATACGCGCCGATACCGCTGCCAGTATCCTGCAAATCGCGATCAGTTCCGGCATCACAGCCCCCGACACTTACGGCGATGTTATGCTGAAATATATTGGTGAGCGGCGTAATTTTTCATGGCTTAGCATCACCGCCGATACGCTTACCTCCCCGCTGGCGGAACCAACTGAAACTGATCTGCAAAGCTATTTCGAAAGCAACACCGACGATTTCATGCTGCCGGCCTCCAAACGACTGACCTATGTTTGGCTGTCGCCGGAATTCGTGATGGACCAGATCGAAGTCGATGAGGATTCGCTGCGCGCGCTTTATGATGAACGCAACGCGTTTTACAATCTGCCGGAACGCAGGCTGGTTGAGCGTCTGGTTTTCGCCACACCGGAAGAAGCCGATGCCGCGTTCGCAGAAATACGCGCTGGCACCACCAGTTTTGACGAAGCGGTCACAGCACGCGGTCTGACGCTTTCGGATATTGATCTTGGCGATGTCAGCCAAAGTGACCTGGGTGATGCGGGTGAAGCCGTATTCGCCCTGACAGAACCGGGCATAGCCGAACCAGTAGAAACCCTCCTTGGCCCCGCCCTGATCCGGGTGAACGCAATCCTGTCGGCGCGCTCGACACCGTTTGAAGAAGCACGCGCCGAGCTTCAGGATGAATTTGCGGCCGATGCGGCGCGTCGATTAGTTGCGGACCAGATCGCTGACATGGATGACCTGCTGGCAGGTGGTGCCACACTGGAAGAACTGGGCGCGGAAACAGACATGCAACTGGGTCAGGTTGACTGGTCCGAAGGTCAGTCCGACGGCATCACGGCTTATGAAGGTTTTCAGAATGCCGCCCGCCTGATCACGACCGGGGATTTCCCGGAAGTTCTGCAACTGGATGACGGCGGCATATTTGCTTTGCGCCTGAACGAACTGATTGATGAACGACCAGACAGCTTTGACAACGCCCGCGAACAGGTGATCACCGCCTGGAACGCCAATGTGCTAAGCCAACAATTGGCAGCCGATGCCGCCACCATATTGGCGCAGCTTGAAAACGGCGCGTCACTTTCCAGCATGGGCCACGCCGTGACGGTACAAACCCATATAACCCGTGACGCGTTTATCGATGACACCCCGCCGGACTTTTTGGAACAGATTTTCGCTTTGGAACCGGGTGAAAGCATCGCCGCTGCCGGTGAAGGTTACACAGTAATTGCCACGCTCCATCAGGTTCTGGACTCCGACCCCGAAGACCCGGACGCCGCGGCGGTACGTGACGCAATCAATGATGGCATCCGTCAGGGTATCGGCCAGGACGCGTTGGACGCTTTTAACAACGCCCTGCAGTTTGAAGCAGGTATTTCACTGGATCAGGCCGCTATCAACGCGGTTCATGCACAATTTACCGGCGGCGGCAGCGCCCCAATCCAAAGTAGTGAACCCGTTGGCGGTCTCAACTGATTTCAACGCCTTTCGCGCCGGCTATGAGCGCGGCGAGAATCAGGTGGTCTATGCCAGGTTAGCGGCTGATCTGGACACGCCTGTTTCACTCATGCTGAAACTCGCAGCTGCGCGCACCGACAGCTTTATGCTGGAAAGTGTCACCGGCGGCGAAGTCCGCGGGCGCTATTCAATCATCGGCATGAAGCCTGATCTGATCTGGCAATGCCATGGCAGAAAATCACGCATTAACCGCCATGCCCGCTTTGATCCCGATAACTGGCAGGAGGTCGATGGTGACCCGCTTACTGCCCTGCGCGCCCTGATTGCCGAAAGCCATATTGATCTGCCCGAGGATCTGCCCGCCGCCGCTGCCGGTCTGTTTGGTTACCTTGGCTATGACATGATCCGGCTGGTGGAACACCTGCCCAACATCAACCCCGACCCACTTGGCCTGCCCGACGCGGTGATGCTGCGCCCGTCAGTTGTAGCAGTGCTGGACGGGGTAAAGGGCGACGTTATCGTTGTCTCCCCCGCCTGGGCCGCTTCCGGCCTAGAACCGCGCGCCGCCTACGCACAAGCAGCGGAACGGGTGATGGACGCGGTGCGCGATCTGGAACGCCAGCCACGCGACGTAGGCTATGATCTCGGCGACGCACTGCCGGACGCGCCGCTCACCTCAAATTTCACTAAGGGCGGCTACAAACAGGCGGTAGATAGGGCTAAAGAATACATCCGTGCCGGCGATATTTTTCAGGTAGTGCCATCTCAACGCTGGACCCAGGATTTTGCCCTGCCACCGTTTTCGCTCTATCGCAGCCTGCGCCGCACCAACCCGTCCCCATTCATGTTCTACTTCAACTTCGGCGGCTTTCAGGTGATCGGCGCCAGCCCGGAAATTCTGGTGCGGGTGTTCGACGGTGAAATCACCATCCGCCCCATAGCCGGAACCCGTCCGCGCGGCGCAACCCCGGCGCAGGACAATGCCAACGAAAAGGACCTGATGGCCGACACCAAGGAACTGGCCGAACACCTGATGCTGCTTGATCTGGGCCGAAACGATACCGCGCGCGTATCCAAAGTGGGCACCGTGCGCCCGACCGAACAGTTTATCGTTGAGCGCTACAGCCACGTCATGCATATCGTGTCCAACGTCGTGGGCGAACTATCGGATGAGCACGATGCCCTCTCGGCGCTGCTGGCTGGTATGCCCGCGGGAACGGTGTCGGGTGCGCCCAAAGTCCGGGCAATGGAAATCATCGACGAACTGGAACCCGAAAAACGCGGTGTTTATGGCGGTGGCGTCGGGTATTTCGCTTCAAACGGCGACATGGATATGTGCATCGCGCTACGCACAGCGGTGCTGAAAGAACAAAAGCTGTATATTCAGGCCGGAGGCGGCGTGGTCTATGACAGCGACCCAGAGGCTGAATTTCAGGAAACTGTCCACAAATCCAACGCGATCCGGCGCGCCGCCGCGGACGCCGGGATGTTTGTTCAGGGCTCTAACAGTTAAGAAAATGCAGCGCCTTGCGGCGCTATTTCTTATTGCCCTTCGGGCGATTTGCGCTCCGCGCGGAGGTATTTTTAAAAAGAAGAAGGATGTCGTTAACCAGGAATTAGGACTTATTTCTATTCTTTGAACTGCGGTACAGGCGGAAGCGCCGATGACCGCAAAAGGAGAAGGTACCTCATTTTAGCGATGAGGTGACTTTACCTTCTTCTTTTTAAAAATACCTCCGCCGGAGGCCGTGAGCAGTTTCAACTGCGAACGCCTCGAGCGAAGTTCGAGGCGCAAACAATAGTCTTATTGCGCCAGCAATGCCGCTGAAACCGGTGCCAGCGCCACAGTGCTTGCGCGATTTCCCAGGCCCCACTCCAATAGTGCTTTCACTGTTTCGGCGCGATTACGGCCGACGAGTATCACACCAGATTGCTGCGCGGCGCGAAAGGCGGCCTGATCCAAAAAGCGTTTGATCGCTGCCCCGTCCTGCCCGTCGCTGTCAAAATCACGAAATACCAGCGCCACCGGCACCCCTTCACGTTCCGCCACTTGCGTTGCAGAATTAAGCCCACGCGAATAGGTGATCATACCATGGCCGGATGCCGCCAGAGCTTCGGCCACTTGCGTCGCCACGATCCGGCCTGACTGGAATACAGCGCTTGGAATATCCATAACCACGACGGCCTCTGGAATGGCCGTTAAATAGGTTTGAAACGCGACCTCTACATCTTTGGGTGTCGCGCCTTCCGGCAGTGGTGCAAGTGCGATGACCTCATGACCTGCACGTCGATAGGCGGCCATAATTTCTCCGGCATTTGGTTTGCTGGCGTCTATCACATAGCTGACCGGAAAGGGCAGCGGCTCACCCGGAGTGCTTGGGTCCGGTCCTTCGCTATCCACCAGCAGAATAATCGCCATCAACGGCCGCGCTTCGGGGTTTTCGAAACTTTGCGCGAACTGGGTTATCGCTGGAGCTTCATCCTGGAGGTCTGGCGCTTGCTCTGGGTCAGGCTCTGGTTCAGCCGAACTTTCACTGCCGCCAATTGTAGGCAATTGGTTGGTGCGCACATTCGCCACCTGCCCGCCAATTTCGCCCGGCGGCTGCAACAGGCCTGTACCCTCGCCATCGTCCACGGCCACTTCTACGCCCACGTTCGTGGGCGCATCCTGCGGGGTTTCAGCGTCTGGTTCTGGTGACGGCTCTGGCTCTGGCGCAGGCTCTGGTTCTTCCACCACAATCTCGGGGGTTTCCACCACGACCGGTGTTGAGAAATCCGTTGTCGGGGTCTGGTCCACAACCGGTGCTGCGGGCTGTACTGGTTCAGTCCCCACAGTTGGCGCGGCTTCCTGCACAGGGGCGGCCTGCGCAATGACAACTTCTTGCGGCGGAGCAACCGGTGTCACCGGATCACTATCCTGAGGTGTTGGTACATTGGGCTGAGGTTTTGGCGCTATTGTCGCCAATTCCGGCAGGATATCGGTGCTTGGCTGGGCGGGCGGTGTAACCAAAGGTGCCACTTTCGCTACGTCTGCCGCAGTTGGTTCAATGCTGGGGGCGGTCCCTGCCACCGGCTCAGCCGGGATATCTGTAATATTGCTGGCTTCTGGAATTTGGGCCGGCAAACGGTCAGCCACGGGGGCCTGATCTGTATTTGCACTCTGAAGGGCCGCACTTTGACCTGTTGGTGCGGGGTCGGGGTCTTCCTGCACATTTGGAGCACCAGAAGCCGTGTCAGCAGTCACCTGTGGACTGGTGGTCCCTGCATCAGGGGCGACAGCTGCCACCTCTTGCGGTGGTGCAGATAACACCGCCACCATTCCGCCAAGTTGGGACAAAAGCCAAAGCGACACTACCGCAATAACTGATCCCCAGATGACACCCGAAAATATCCCGCGCCCCATCAAAGCCTCCGTCTCTTACCTGTTATTCTTACCGGGTGCCCTTGACCCCCGGGTCTGCCTCAACGCAAGTATAACGCGACTGTTCCGCCGGGACACCCCTATAAACGAAAGACGCGCGACATGTTGCTGCTGATCGACAATTACGACAGTTTTACCTACAACCTCGTGCATTATCTGGGTGAGCTGGGGGCAGATGTTGTGGTTCACCGAAATGACGCTCTAAGTGTCGCGGATGCCATGAGCCTTCGACCTGATGCAATTTTACTATCGCCGGGCCCCTGTGACCCGGATCAGGCCGGGATCTGCCTGGAACTGACCCAAGCTGCGGCCAAAAACCGCACGCCTGTGCTGGGGGTATGTCTGGGGCATCAGGCCATCGGGCAGGCATTTGGTGGCAAAATCGTGCGATGCGATGAAATCGTCCACGGTAAGATGGGGGTGATGCACCACAAGGGTACAGGGGTTTTCAAAGACATCCCTTCGCCCTTTAAAGCGACGCGCTATCATTCACTGGTGGTGGACCCGGACACCCTGCCCGATTGTCTGAAAATCACCGCAACGCTGGAAAATGGCACCATTATGGGGCTGGCACATAAAACCCTGCCAATCCACGGGGTGCAGTTCCATCCGGAATCGATTGCCTCGGAACATGGCCACAAAATGCTGCAAAACTTCCTTGAACGCGCATTGGAACCGGCATGAGCGACCGCATTAAACCCCTAATCGGTGCCGCCGCCGACCGACCCCTTAGCGGCGAGGAGGCCAGCCTCGCCTTTAGCATCCTGTTTGAAGGCGACGCCACGCCTGCCCAGATCGGCGGATTTCTGATGGCCTTGCGCACCCGTGGTGAAACCGTCACCGAATATGCCGCGGCGGCGGCGGTGATGCGTGCCAAGTGTAATCCGGTTAGCGCCCCGGCTGGCGCAATGGACATCGTTGGCACCGGCGGTTCCGGCAAGCCGACACTGCAAATTTCTACTGCAACTGCGTTCACGGTGGCAGGTGCCGGAGTGCCGGTCGCCAAGCACGGCAACCGTAAGCTGTCGTCAAATTCCGGCGCGGCGGACGCTTTGGCGATCAACGGGATCGAAGTCATGGTCGGCCCGGACATAGTTGAACGCGCCCTGGCTGAAATCGGCATCGCCTTCATGATGGCACCGATGCACCACCCGGCGATCAAACACGTAATGCCTGCCCGGATGGAACTGGGAACCCGTACAATTTTTAATATTCTCGGCCCGCTGACCAACCCGGCGGGCGTGAAACGGCAACTGACCGGCGCGTTTTCCCGTGATCTGATCCGACCAATGGCGGATACGCTGCTGGAACTGGGCAGTGAAACCGCGTGGCTTGTGCATGGCTCGGACGGCACCGATGAACTGACGATTACCGGGGTTAGCTGGGTTTCCGCTCTGGAAGACGGGGCGGTGACTGACTTCGAAATCCACCCGGAAGACGCCGGATTGCCCGTGCACAGTTTTGAGGCGATCACCGGCGGCACCCCGGAACAAAATGGTGCTGCGCTGGCCGCGGTGTTATCTGGCAAAAAAGGTGCTTACCGCGACGCGGTGCTGTTAAACGCGGCGGCGGCGCTGAAAATTGCGGGCAAGGTGGATACGCTGAAAGCGGGTGTTGAGATCGCCAGCGAAAGTCTGGACAGCGCTCAGGCGTTGGAGAAAATGCAAAGCCTAGCCCGGATTACATCGGGCAGTTAAAGAAATGCAACGCGGGGCCGCGTTTCGAGATTGTTTGCGCTGCGCTGCGCGCATCGCGATGCCTGCGGCGCGAGTATTTGTGAACAGAAGAAGGCAGCCTTGCTTTCAATCCTGCACACCAAAGGCTATCCAAGCGCCATGACAACTATTCTTGATAAAATCAAAGCCTATAAGCTGGAAGAAATCGTCTCTGCCAAGGCGGCGATTCCGCTGGCAGAGCTTGAAGACATGGCGCGAAACGCCAGTCCAACCCGTGGTTTTAAGGATGCTTTGGTTTTCGCCTCAAAAACCGGATACGGGTTAATCGCCGAGATTAAAAAGGCCAGCCCGTCCAAGGGGCTGATCCGCGCGGATTTTGACCCGGCGAAACTGGCGCGTGCTTATCAGTCAGGTGGGGCGACATGCCTGTCGGTACTGACCGACACCCCCAGTTTTCAGGGTGCGCCGGAATATTTAACCGCCGCGCGCGACGCCACTACCCTGCCCGCCCTGCGCAAGGATTTCATGTATGACACCTATCAGGTGGCACAGGCCCGGGCCAGGGGGGCAGACTGCATTTTGATCATCATGGCCGCTGTATCGAATGCGCAGGCAACTGAGCTGGAAGACGCGGCCTTTGGCTGGGGTATGGATGTACTGGTAGAGGTCCATAATGAGGCCGAGCTGGAACGCGCTGCTGTTTTGAAATCGCCGCTTCTCGGGGTGAACAACCGCAATCTTAAAACCTTTGAAACCAGTCTTGATACTACCCGCCGTCTATCGAAACTTGCGCCAGAGGGGCGAATTTTGATCAGTGAAAGTGGGCTGAACAGCCCGCAGGATCTGGCGGATATGGCCCGTGTTGGTGCTCGCGTTTTCCTGATTGGCGAAAGCCTGATGCGTCAAAGCGATGTAACTGCGGCCACCAAAACCCTGTTGGCCGGGCCGGTAATTTTAAGCGGAGCAAACTGATGGCAGAACTCACGCATTTTGACGCCAAAGGAGATGCCCACATGGTGGACGTTTCTGACAAAGCCGCAACGTCACGGATCGCGGTCGCCAAGGGGTACATTAAACTCGCGCCGGAAACTCTTGATATCATTGTAAATAATACCGCGAAAAAAGGTGACGTTTTAGGTGTTGCCCGACTGGCCGGGATCATGGGCGCAAAAAAAACGCCTGAGCTTATCCCGCTTTGCCACCCACTAATGATCACCAAAATCACCGTCGATCTGATCCCGGACCCGGACCTGCCGGGCATTCAGGTACAGGCCACCGTTAAAACCACCGGCCAGACCGGCGTGGAAATGGAAGCCCTGACAGCCGTGTCCACTGCGCTGCTGACGGTTTTCGATATGGTCAAGGCGGTGCAAAAAGACATGGCTATCGGCGGCATTCAGGTAATTCTGAAAGACGGTGGTAAATCAGGACGTTATGAGGCGTAATTGATGATAACCGTTG
>CAZRHV010000061.1:0-12561 GCA_964599985.1 uncultured Marinosulfonomonas sp.
ATCCTGAGCGGATCGGTGAGATTGCGGAAGTGGAACGCAAAACCGTGGTGGATGCGGCACGCGAGCTGGCACAGGCGGGAATTACCTGCGACATCATCAGCGTTGGTTCCACCCCGACATTCCTGCATGCCAAGTCGTTTGAAGGCCTTACCGAAGTGCGCGCCGGTGTGTTCATGTTTTTTGATCTGGCCCAGTATTCGCGTAACATTTGCGGGTTTGATGACATTGCAATCTCGGTTTTGGCGACGGTCATTGGCCATAACCGGCCCAATAGCTCGATCACCGTGGATGCCGGTGCGTTTGCGCTGTCCAAGGATTTCAGCGCCAATACGTTTCTGCCCGATGCCGGGTATGGCTATGTCTGTGATCCGCACACACTTGATCGGCTGGGGGCGCTGTCCATCGACACGGTTCATCAGGAACATGGCACCATCCAACTGGACGATGCGGCCTGGTTTGAGCGGCTGCCCATTGGTTCATTGGTGCGCATTCTGCCCAACCATGCCTGCCCGACAGCTGCCGCCCATTCGCACTATCTGGTGGTGGAAAACGGTGAACAGGTTGGTGAATGGCCGCGGGTGAATGGCTGGTAGCCGGCTTGAAAAAGAGCGGTTGAGTTTGCCATTTCGGCCAGCAAACTGTGGATTGCTTGAAAGACCGTATTGCGGGACGAAGCTGCCGTTGGCGACAGATACTGATGGCCAAGTATGTCTTAGACATCCCTGTCATTATCTGGGTCATCCGACATCAGCCAAATCCGAAAGAAAAACACGCTTATGACTGTCTCGATCATGATAGCCATCCAAATTCCAATACCAGCATAGCCGCGTAGAAATTCGTAAGCTCCGGTTAACGCCATCCCTCCCATGCTGACCCAGACAGCCGCAGAAATTATGCGCCTAACATCAGGGTTTTGCGTATTGCGTGAAAGGAAACAAAGCACTGAAAAACCTAAGAAAAGCATTGCCGCGCGCTTTGCAAGGAAATCGCCCAGCTCATTTTGAGGTAACCCAAATAGCCAATAGACGATCTCTGGGAGGAGAACGAGCGTGGCGCTAAGGAGTAAAAAAAGGCCTGCGCAGAAAGAGCTGATTTTGTAGAACATTACTATACCTAGCCGTCTTAGATGACCAACGTTGGTATTTTAGCGCTTGCGGCACAATGTGATAAATTGCCCTAGGCAACCTCGCAATTGAGCATTCTGGGCGCATTGCAGCCATTCGATGCGAACCGTACAAAGGTCCGCAAAGGGCTAAATTCTGACTTTTAGTGCGGGTTGTATGAATGTTCGCTTTGTTTCCGCGATGGCAAGCCCGGTTGATCTGTTGCACCGCCTGCACGCAAGTCTTAACCTACAAATGCCTTTTCCACGACATAGTCGCCGGGGTCTGAATTGGCGCCTTCGCGCAGGCCAAGCCCTTCCAGAACGTCCTTCATATCGGCATTGAAGCCCAATGAGCCACAGACCATGGCGCGATCTGTATCCGGGGTGATTTCGGGCAGGTTCAGGTCTTTATAGATTTTGCCAGAGGTCAGATTGTCGGTGATCCGGCCCATTTGGGGGCTGCTTTCACGGGTTGTGGTTGGGTAGTAGACCAACTTATCGCCGACAAATTCGCCGATCAGCGGGTCATTGGGCAGGCTTTCGATCAGGTCTCGGCCATAGGTTAGCTCGGCCACATCACGGCAGGTATGGGCCATGATCACCTGATCATAGCGTTCATAGGTATTGGGGTCGCGCATCAGGCTTGCGAAGGGCGCGATGCCGGTGCCGGTGGCAAAGAACCACAGCCGTTTCCCGGGCAGGATCGCGTCTAGTACCAGGGTGCCTACGGGTTTGGGGCGCAGGATAATTTCATCACCCGGCTTTATATGTTGCAGCTTGCTGGTCAGCGGGCCGTCGGGGACTTTGATAGAATAAAATTCCAGCTCTTCATCCCAATTGGGCGAGGCAATCGAATAGGCGCGCAGCAGGGGTTTGCCGTTATCCCCCATCAGGCCGATCATCACAAACTCACCGGAGCGAAACCGCAAGGATTGTGGCCGGGTCACGCGGAACGAAAACAAACTGTCCGTCCAGTGTTTGACAGATGTGATGGTTTCCGCATTTGGCAGGGTGGGGGTTTTAGGCTTGGATATTTCGTTCACTTTGTTCAGCTCATTCAAATTACAACTTGGGTAAAAGTACCCGATCCCTGTCTAGTTGTCTTTGAGCGGGGTTTGAACCCTAAACCAACCCGCGCAGCCGCGACGGATAGTCGTTGGTATTTGCCCGGCTTTGTGAAACCCACTGGTTCTGGGGCTGACGGGCGGCAATATCGGCGCTGATTTCGATTTCGTCAAAACCGGCGCGCCGCGCGGTTTTGTATTCAATTGCGATCAATTGGCCCCTGGCACGCAGCCGTCCCTGATAGCCCATCAAGCGCAATTGGCGCGCAATGGTAAAGCCGCGTTTGTCGGTAAGGTTTGGGAAATCAATTCGGATCATTTCAATGTCTGTCAGACGATTGCGCAGGGTTTCCGGTGCGGTGTCTGATGTCAGATCAATAGAACTGGCCTGTCGCACAGTATGTTGTGCGTTGGCGGCGGTGAAGTTTTGATCCCAGGTATCATCCTGAAATCCGGTATCTGTGACGATGACATTCATCATTTTCGCATCCTGAATACGCCCGGGCTGAATACGTTCGGGTCGCCCAATTGTTCGCCAGAAGTCTTAAATTTATGGAAACTTTCTGGAAAAATTTCCGAATTCTACAGTTATTTCGATGTTGTTTTGGAAAAATTTTCTGGTTATCAGGGGGAAATGGCCACATTCCAGAACATTTGTTCTAAGTATGCTGCCGCACAGTAAATGAAGGTATTTGTAGTGGCCAGCAAAATTGACGAGATGGATCGCAAAATTCTGGCCGAGCTACAGCGCGATGCCAGCCAGTCGCTGGATGAAATCGCCAGTAAGGTAGGGTCTTCCAAGACACCGGTCTGGAACCGTATTCGCAAGATGAAAACCGCCGGGGTCATTGGGCAACAAACGGTATTGCTCGACCCCGAAGCACTGGGGCTGGAGGCGTGTTTTTTCGTGTTGATCCGCACCAGCGAGCATGAGGCAGAGTGGCAGGCGGCATTTTTGAAGTCGTTACAGGAACGCCCGGAAGTTTTGGAGGCGCACCGGTTGGCAGGGGATATAGACTATATTCTGAAAGTGCGTGTTGCCAATGCGCGGGCGTATGATGTGTTTTATCAGGCGCTTATTTCAGAGGTGCGGATATTTAATGTGACGGCGCTTTTGTCGATGGAAGAATTGAAATCTACCACGATGTTGCCGCTGTAAAGCTATTAGATTGAGTGCCTGTCGGCACATTAGTTTAGCCCGTTCCGGGCAATACCCGCTCCGCTTGGGAGTATTTGCGAACAGAAGAAGGGATTAGCAACTGACCTTCAGGGTCTCGAGGCCGTGGAAATGGTATTTTTGGGCGAATTTTGGTTCTTCGGTAAGCGCCAGGTTTGGCAGGCGTTGGAACAGGATTGGCAGGGCAGTGCGTAGTTCCAGCCTTGCAAGTGGTGCGCCGATGCAGAAATGGGTTCCCGCGCCGAATGTGGCGTTGGTCTGGATCGGGCGGGCCGGGTCGAAATCCTGCGGGTCTCGCCAGCGCGTGGGGTCGCGGTTGGCCCCGGCGAGCAGGCAGGCGACCTTTTCGCCGGGTTTTAATACGTCTTCGCCGATCTGGATTTCTTCGTAGGCCCATCTTTGGAACATGTGTAGTGGCGCGTCATAGCGGATGATTTCTTCGACAGTTGTGTCGATGTGGTTTGGCGCGAGCGATTCAGGTGAAGTGTTTGCCATTAACAGGGCGCGGACACCATTGCCGATGGTGTGGACTGTTGCTTCATGGCCCGCGTTTAGTAAGAGAATGCAGGTTGTGATCAGCTCATCCGTTGTCAGTCGTTCGCCTTCTTCTTCGGCTGCGATCAGGTGAGTGATCAGATCATCTGCAGGGTGGGTGCGGCGGTAGTCTATATAATCGCGCATGAAAGCGGCGAAATCACTGGCGGCGTTGGCGGCGGCAACTTCGGTCTTATGGGTTCGGTTGGCCTGATACATGCCGACCATGGCGTGGGACCAAGCCAGCAGATCGTCGGCGCGGTTTTCTGGCACACCGAGCAGGCGGGCAATAATGATGACCGGCAGGCGCTCGGCGAATGTGTCGAGCAAGTCGAATTCGCGGTCTTTGATCTGGTCGATCAGGACGTGGGAAAGCTGGCTGATTTCCGGTTCCAGCGCGCCAATCCGGCGTGAGGTAAATGCGCGCAGGATCAGCCCGCGCAGGCGGGTGTGGCGGGGGCGTTCGAGTTCCAGTAACGAGTGATCTTCAATCGCCCAAAACCCGGCCTGATGCGGTGGTTTTTCGGGCTCAAATCCGGGTGGGGCTTCGCGCCCCATACGCCGGTCACGCAGGATCGCCCAGACGGTATCATAGGAAACCGAACAAGCCACGGCGAATTCATCCCAGTAAAACAGCGGCTGATCAGCGTTCCGGACGTGTTCGTAAAACGGGTAGGGGTCTTGCACAAAGGCGTTGTCGGCTGGGGATTGCGAATATGATTTCACGCTTTTGCCTATCAGTTTTAACCGGGAGATTTTCGCCAATAGGGCCGGTTAATGCAAGATAGAGATTTTCAAAGCCGGTAGGGGTACAATTTACTTGATCTGGCTTGCCCTGTCTGTTCCAATGTTTGAGGGCGTCAGCAAGACGCCAATAGAATAATTCTTGGGAGAGAAACATGAAATTTCTGACAACTGCAGCGGTTAGTACCGCGCTTGTTTTCACCGCAGGCAGCGCATTTGCGTCCTGTGAAGAGGGCGAGGTTGTAATCAAGTTCAGCCACGTCACCAACACCGATAAGCACCCAAAAGGAATTGCGGCGTCACTACTGGAAGCGCGGGTAAATGAGGAAATGAACGGCAAAGCCTGTATGGAGGTTTTCCCGAACTCCACACTTTATGACGACAACAAAGTGTTGGAAGCGCTGTTGCAGGGGGATGTGCAACTGGCTGCCCCTTCGCTGTCAAAATTCGAAAAGTTCACCAAGCAGTTCCGCCTGTTTGACCTGCCGTTCATGTTTGAAAGTATGGACGCGGTGGATGCGTTCCAAAGTTCTGACAATGGTCAGGCATTGCTGGACAGCATGCAAAACCGCGGACTTCAGGGTCTGGCGTTCTGGCATAACGGCCTAAAGCAAATGTCGGCGAATAAGCCGTTGATGTTGCCATCGGACGCAAATGGTTTGAAGTTTCGTGTTCAATCTTCTGATGTGCTGGTTGCGCAGATGGAAGCCATCGGTGGCAGCCCGCAGAAAATGGCGTTTTCAGAAGTTTATGGCGCGCTGCAACAGGGTGTTGTGGACGGGCAGGAAAACACCTGGTCGAACATCTATGGCAAGAAATTTTTTGAGGTGCAGGACGGCACCACAGAAACCAACCACGGGATCATTGATTATCTGGTTGTAACCAATGTGGACTGGCTGGAAAGTCTGGACGCGGATGTACGTGACCAGTTCTTGACAATTTTGGGTGAAGTAACTGCAACGCGTAACGCTGAAGCGTTTGCTGTTAATGAAGCAGCAAAACAGTCGATCCTTGATGCCGGCGGTGTTATTGTTGAGCTGGACACGGCGCAGCGCCAGGCCTGGGTTGATGCGATGAAGCCAGTTTGGGCGCAGTTTGCTGATGATGTTGGTCAGGACATGATCGACGCGGCGCAGTCGATCAACGACAGCATGTAAGCTTGCTGGGTGCTCTGGCACCTGACTAAAACACTTGGGCGGGCTTTGATTGGGCCCGCCCGACATGCAAATTGGGGGCGGCAATATGCACGAAAAATCCAGCTTTAGTGACGGGATTGAGGAAACGCTGATAGCGATTTTGCTCGGGGTTATGACGCTGATTACATTTGTTAATGTGATCGTGCGCAAACTGTTTTACAACGACCCGCCTGCGATTATCGAATTTCTCGGGCTCAAAAATATCGGGCTGTGGGGGGGGGAGCTGACGGTGTTTTTGTTTGGCTGGCTTGGTCTGCTTGGGGCGTCCTACGCGGTCAAAAAAGGCGCGCATCTGGGGGTCGATGTGTTGGTTAATATCTTTAGCCCGCCGGTTCGGCGGGTTTTGGCCATTCTGGCGGTTTCTGTTTGCATCATTTATTCTTTTCTATTGCTGAAAGGGGCCTGGGATTACTGGGCGCCATTTGCCAATCTGCCCGGCACCAGCGGGCGCTGGTTCCCCACAGGGTTTGAAGACAAATTCCGACCCAAAGGTTGGTATGAGGTTGAAAGCGTGCCCAATCCGGCGATCTTTAACTGGCTGGAAGGCGTATTCAATGAGGGCGAAGAATACGAAAAAATGCCCCGTCTGGTGCCTTATCTGGTGATACCACTGTCGATGGCTTTGCTGTTGTTTCGATTTCTACAGGCGGCGCGGGATGTTTGGACCGGCAAGATTGACCGGGTGTTTGCCAGCCATGAGGTCGAAGAAGAGCTTGAAGAAATGCAGCACCAGCGGGCAGGGGACAAATAATGGAAATAGTCCTGCTGTTTGGCATGGTGATCGGGCTGATGCTGATCGGAGTGCCAATTGCTGTGTCACTTGGCACGAGTTCGATCCTGTTTTTGTTAGTGTTTTCTGATGACTCGCTGGCGTCGGTCGCACAAACGCTGTTTTCGGCGTTTGAAGGGCATTCCACCTTGCTCGCGATCCCGTTCTTTATTCTGGCCTCGACCTTTATGTCGACGGGTGGCGTGGCACAGCGGATTATCCGGTTTTCCATCGCTTGTGTTGGTCATTTACAGGGTGGCTTGGCGATTGCCGGGGTTTTCGCCTGTATGATGTTTGCAGCACTTTCCGGGTCTTCGCCCGCGACCGTGGTTGCCATTGGTTCGATCGTAATCGCGGCGATGACACAGGCCGGGTATACCAAGGAATTTGCAGCCGGTGTAATTTGCAATGCAGGCACGCTTGGAATTCTGATCCCGCCTTCAATCGTGATGGTGGTTTATGCAGCGGCTGTGGAAGTATCTGTGGGCCGGATGTTTCTGGCAGGGGTTATACCGGGCATTCTGGCCGGTACGATGCTGATGGTGGCTATTTATGTCATGGCGCGGATCAAGAAAATGCCCAAAGGTGAGTGGGCCGGATGGCATGAGATCGGTTCATCGTTTAAAGACGCGGTTTGGGGGTTGATGCTGATCGTGATTATCATGGTTGGGATATATGGCGTTCCGGGGCTGACATCGGCGATATTCACGCCAACAGAAGCGGCGGCCGTGGCAGCGATTTATGCGTTTTTAATCGCCAGTTTCGTGTATCGGGATATGGGGCCATTGGCCGCCCGAGAAGGTGCGCCGCGGCGACGGTTGATGCAATATCCGCTAGCTTTGCTAACAGCATGGGGGCATCACGATACCCGCCAAACCCTGTTTGATGCGGGTAAGCTGACCATCACGCTGATGTTTGTGATCGCCAATGCGTTGATCCTGAAGCATGTATTGACGGTTGAACAGGTGCCGCAACAGATCACCACCGCGATGCTGTCGGCTGGTCTTGGGCCGGTGATGTTCCTGATTGTGGTCAATATTATCCTGCTGATCGGTGGTCAGTTTATGGAACCGTCAGGCCTGTTGCTGATCGTGGCCCCCTTGGTGTTCCCGATCGCAATTGAGCTGGGGATTGATCCGATTCATTTGGGCATCATCATGGTGGTGAACATGGAAATCGGGATGATCACGCCACCGGTTGGTCTGAACCTGTTCGTGACGTCTGGCGTGGCCGGCATGCCGATGATGGCCGTGGTGCGGGCATCTTTGCCGTTTCTGGCGGTGTTGTTTGTATTCCTGATTATCGTGACGTATGTGCCGTCGATTTCAACCTATCTGCCGACACTTATGATGGGGCCGGAAGTGATAACAAAATAGCAAAACGCCGAGCCCTCAAAGCCCGGCGTTTCAGTTCATCGTGAGCGATTGGATCTAGTCAGTCTTTTTCATTGGGCAGGTGGAAAGGCCCAGAATGGAATAGATTGGGCAGCTACTGATCAGTGAGGTTCCCAATGGGATGATCCCGAGCAGCATCCAGTTACGAAAGCTGGCGTCAGGCATCATGAAGAAACCAACCAAAAGGGCCGCACCAACGACAAAGCGCAGGATGCGGTCCATTGAGCCCATATTCTTTTTCAACATTTTATTGCTCCAGTTTTTTGATGGGTCCTGAATAACCTAAGATTCGCTGAACCCGTGTGACTAGGTCACATTCCGCAAAATTCAGTGATTTGGCGCAGCGTTTCGGGGTTTTTGATCGCCACCAACCCGCGTTCACGGGTGATGCATCCCCGGGTTTCCAGTGCGTCAAGCCGACGCGAAATGACTTCGCGGGCGGAGCCGATGGCGGTAGCCATTTCGGCCTGGGTGGCGTGTAACACCCCTTGGGAATCGCTTTGATCCAGCAGATATGCCGCCAAACGGGCCTCAACTTTTTGGAAAGCGACCCGTTCCAGCAGGTGCATCATTGATTGCATCCGCTCGGCGAAGGCGGAAAAAACCAGACGGCGGAACTGGGGCGAGCTGTCGATCAGGTTTAAAAACAGGTCGCGCGGCATCAGTACTACACGGGCGTCGGTCTCGGCCACGGCTTCGCCTGAATAATCTTCACCGCCCATCAGACCAAGGGTCGACTGGATGCAGGTTTGCCCGGGCTGAACTCGGTAAAGTAGAATTTCCCGTCCCGTCGGTCCAACCAGATTTACCCCGATTTTACCTTCCAGAACAATCACATAACCTTTTACGGAATCACCGGGGCGAAACAGAACAGTATCTTTCGGGACGTTCATTGGGATCAGTTGATCCAGCGCTCGCTCTGCCTCTGGTTCAAGGTTCTCCAGCCCTATGGCATCCCCGGTCCAGTTCATCCACGGCCGCGCTTTTCAAAACGGGGCAGCATGGCGGAAAAATCGCGCCCCGCGCCGTCCTCACGTTCCACGAAAGTTTCGTAAAGCGCGGTGGCGCTTTTGCCCATGGGGGTGTCGGCGTCTACAGCCTGTGCGGCGGTCTGCGACAATCGCAGGTCTTTGAGCATCAGATCAGCCGCAAAACCGGGTTGATAATCATTGTCGGCGGGCGATGTCGGGCCAACACCGGGGGCTGGGCAATAGGCGTTCATGGTCCAACTATACCCCGACGAGGTCGAAACCACATCAAACATTTTCTGGCGGTCCAGCCCGAGCTTGTCGGCCAGCGCGAACGCCTCGCATGTGGCGATCATGGTGACGCCAAGGATCATATTGTTGCAGATCTTGGCCGCTTGGCCGTTACCGGAGGGGCCGCAATGCACCGCCTTTTGGCCCATCACCTCGAACAGGGGGGTAACTTTTGCAAACCCTGCCTCGGTTCCGCCGGCCATGAAGGTTAGCGTTCCCGCAGACGCGCCGCCGACGCCACCCGATACCGGGGCATCTAGGGCTAATAGTCCGGCGCTTTCTGCGTCTTGCGCCACGGCGCGGGCACTTTCCACGTCAACGGTGGAGCAATCTAAGAATGCCGCGCCGTTTTCCATTACAGGGATGATTTCGGCAGCGACCGAACGCAGGATCGCGCCATTTGGCAGCATGGTGATAACCACGTCGCACCCGCTGGCGCATTCAGTAGCACTGGCGGCGGCGGTCACACCATCGGGGCAGGGCGCGGTCAGATCGAAGCCCATGACTTCATGACCCGCTTTGGCCAGATTGGAGGCCATCGGTGCGCCCATGTTACCAAGTCCGATAAAGCCTATTTTCATCGGTATTCTCCTATATTTTCAGCGTGTTGGCCCCAAGTGGCATCAGCATCTTACTGATCTCAATCAGGCGTATGTCTTCGATTTTTTCGTGCCGCCATCTGGGGTTGTGGTCTTTGTCGATTATTGCGGCGCGAATACCCTCGACAAAATCACCCATCTCGGCGGCGCGGTAGGTAAAGCGGTATTCCAGTTCCAACGCGCGTTCTATCAAGTCTTTGCCGCGGATGCGGTGGATCATTTCGATCGTACAGGCGAGCGATAGCGGGCTGTGGCGGCGCAGGGAATTTATTGCCGAATTGGTGAAATCATCAGGGGCGTGAGCAAGCGAGCGTAGAATGTCGCCGACGGTTTCACCGGCAAAATGTTTGTCAATGCTGGACTGTTGGTCCTGTAAAGGACTTGCCGGAGGAGGGGCAGCAATGGCGTCTATCGCTTCATAATCACCGATTTCCTCTAAGGTTTGGATAAGCCCGGGCCACTGATCGTTCGGGATGTAGTAATCCGCGAATTCGGCGAGTATCGCATCCCCCGGACCCATGCGGGTACCGGTGGTGCCGAGGTATTCGCCAAGCCGCCCCGGTGCGCGCGACAGCAGCAGGCTACCGCCAACATCTGGTACCAGACCGATACCGCATTCGGGCATGGCGATCTGACTGCTTTCGCAGACGATACGGTGCGAGCCATGGCAGGAAACGCCAACACCACCACCCATGGTAAATCCCTGCATGAAGGCGACGTAAGGTTTTGGGAAGTTGAATATTTTTGCGTTCAGCCGGTATTCGTCGGCCCAGAATTTACGGCCATATTCGAAGTCACCGGCGGAAGCGGTACGGTACATGTCGGCGATGTCTCCACCGGCGCAAAAGGCTTTTTCACCGGCCGCGTCGATCACCACCAGCGCGACTTTTTCGTCCTGCGCCCAGTCGTCAAGTGCGGCTTCAATTGCCAGACACATATCGTATGTCAGGGCGTTCAGCGCATCCGGTCGGTTCAGGGTGATCCGCCCGGCAAGCCCGGTGACGCGAATGTCGATGTCAGGGTTCATGGCCGGTTGGCCAGCAATGCGCGGGCGGTGATGACGCGCATGATTTCATTGGTGCCCTCAAGTATCTGGTTCACCCTGAGGTCGCGCACAATCTTTTCGATACCGTAGTCGGCAAGGTAGCCATAGCCGCCATGCAGTTGCAGGCACTGATCAGCCACGCGACTGGCAACCTCGGTGACAAATTTCTTGGCCATGGCGCAATGGGTGGCGGCATCCGGCGCGTGCGTGTCCAATTTCCAGGCGGCCTGGCGCAGGAATACGCGGGCGGCCTGCAGTTCAATTTCCAGATCGGCCAGACGGAATTGCAGCGCCTGAAACTGGTCGATGGTTTTGCCGAAGGCTTTTCGCTCACCCATATAGGCTAGGGTTTTGTCCAGTGCAGACTGAGCGGCGCCAAGCGAACAGGCAGATATGTTCAGCCGGCCGCCGTTTAGCCCCTGCATGGCATAAGTGAAACCTTTGCCGGGCTCTCCCAGCAGATTATCGGCTGAAATGTTGCAATTGTCCAATTGTACCTGGCGTGTGGGTTGGCTGCGCCAGCCCATTTTATCCTCAAGCGCGCCAAAGGACAGGCCCTTGCTGCCAGCTTTTACGATCAGTGCCGAGATGCCTTTTGGCCCGGCCTCACCGGTGCGGGCCATGACGATATAGGCATCTGAATAACCGCCACCGGATATGAAGGCTTTGGTGCCGGTCAGGGCGTATCCCTGTTCGGTTTTGACCGCCCGGGTTTTGAGCGCCGCCGCATCAGAGCCGGAGCCGGGTTCGGTCAGGCAATAGGATAGCAGTTTTTCCATGGAAAGCGCGGCGGGCAGCAGTGATTGTTTGACGCTATCAGTGCCGAACCTGTCGAGCATCGCGGCGCACATATTGTGGATTGACAGGAAAGCCGCGACAGAAATACAGGAGCGCGACAGGGCTTCAAATACCAGCGTTGCGTCTAGGCGGGTCAGGCCTGCACCGCCGTTTTCTTCGGAAACATATAGCCCGCCAAAGCCAAGTTCTGCCAGTTTTGGCCAGAGATCGCGGGGGATGTTGCCGTCGCTGTCCCATTGCCGGGCAAAGGGGGCGATATGTTCCTCACCAAAGGCGCGGGCCATATCGTAGATGGCGGTTTGTTCGGTTGAAAGTGCAAAATCCATCGGCCTGTTTTCCCTTGGAAATGAACAAGCGTTTAATTATTCGAAATTGGCGCCTGTCGCAACTGATAAGTCACTAAAGATTGGCCTGAAGTTCTTTTACCAGATGTTTTACGACCCTGCATAGGGCAGATTGTTTATCGGCATCTACCGTTAGCGCTTTATCAGATATTTGACGCTTCATGTCTGCCGGGGTGCCCGACGTCACCGGATCAGTAGTTGCGTTAACCCGGGCAACGCAATCCATGCCTGGCGGGAATATCAGCCAAAGAGCCATGCTTTTTCTTTGACTAAATACTCCCGCGCCAAGCACAAAATCGCCCGAAGGGCTTAGCTAATGGCACCAAAGGTGCCTCAATCGGATTAGTCGATAGCCTTAAAGTGGAACTCTCCGCCTTCTTTGATGCCGGATGGCCAGCGGGATGTCACAGTTTTGGTCCGCGAATAGAATTTGAACGAATCTGGTCCGTGCTGATTCAAATCGCCAAACATGGATTTTTTCCAGCCGCCAAAGGTGTGATAGGCCAGCGGCACCGGAACCGGCACGTTGATCC
>CAZRHV010000062.1:0-12406 GCA_964599985.1 uncultured Marinosulfonomonas sp.
GCCCACTTAGCGTTGAAACTTAATGTTTCACGTTAAGAAACAATTAAGCCGTTGATTACAAGCAATTTACAATTTTTAAGCTTAAAGAATTCTGACCGTTTTCATCTGAATTACCCTGGTCAGCACCCGCGGATATTGCCCCTGACTCGACGAAAGACGTCATTTGCTTTAATTCCTGTCGGTTCGTAACCGGCTCACACCGGTTCGCTGCCAATCTGGGAGGGGGGCATGTCACAGCTTAGGCTGACAAAGGTTGTTTGCCTGATGGCAACGCTGTTGGGGTCGGGAACGGCCTCAGCGGATGTGACTCTTAGTTCATCCACCGATCCCGGCGCTATTCTCAATGTTGAACTAACGCGCTTGTTTGACCACGAAAGCCGGGCCCTTAGCGCCATTGGCGCCGGCCAACTCAGTCGATTGCAGAATATTCCAGCGCGCCGCCAGCTTTTAGGCAAGGTGCCTTCGTTTTCATACACCACCACCTACATGGCCAGTCTTGATACCGCTGCGGGTGATGCACAGTGGCAATGCTTGGCGGAAGCACTTTACTTTGAAGCCCGCGGCGAAAGCGTAAAAGGTCAGTTCGCAGTGGCAGAGGTAATTCTGAACCGCGTTGACAGCAATCGCTTTCCTTCGACACCTTGCCGGGTGATCAATCAGGGAACCGGGCGTTACCTCCAATGCCAGTTTACTTATACCTGTGACGGTTATCGCGACCGGGTTTCTGAAAAGGCGGTATGGCGACAGGTCGCTAAGATTGCGCGAATAATGCTTGATGGTAAGGAACGGGAATTGACCCAAGGGGCAACCCATTACCACACTAAAGCAGTAAATCCACGCTGGGCCCGGGTATTCCCGCGTACTGCAACGATTGGCGCGCACCATTTCTACCGCCAACCACCCCGACCAGCGTCCAACAGCTAGGTCGCCCTGGCGCAACCAAGCGACGCAGACAATGGTGGTGAGCAACGCAATTATCGGCTATGCCCGCAAAAACCCCAAAGGCCGCGCCGATGAATACCAGCAACAATTCAGCTTTTGACAGCCTTGACGCCCGTGCAAATGCGCTTTCCAAAGATGCGCCTGCCGATAGAATTTCCCTGCGAGAGCATATAGTTGAAGTCGAAATTGGTGCATTTCAGGTTGAACGCGGCACCACACAACGGGTTTTGTTCGATGTGGTTGTCGAAGTAAAACCGCACCAAAAACCGCTTGAAGACGATGTCGATCGAATACTGTCCTATGATACCATCACCGAAGCCATCGCCAATGAATTAGCGGCCGAACGTCTGAATCTGCTTGAGACCTTGGCCGAGCGAATTTGCCAGCGTATCCTCACTGAACCCCAGGCGCTACGGGTGTATGTGCGCATTCAGAAACTGGATCGCGGGTCGGGTGCGCTGGGCGTGGAAATTGTACGAAGCCGCGCAGTTCAGGCAGACACAAAGCCAATATTAAACGAAGAAACCGAGATCCATCCACTTGTCGTATTCCTGTCCAATGCAGCGATCAAATCAGAATATCTGAAAGACTGGATAAACGACCTGCAAGCCACTGGAAAACCTATTATTTTCTCAGTTGGCGTTGGTGCGTCGGCAGTTCCGGATACCGATATTAAGCCAGCGCAGCGGCGTATCAACCTGCTTGCGGCAGAACAAAATGCGTGGGTTCTGGCCGGGCGCGATCCACGTTGTATTGTGGTTGATGCCCGAACCGAACTCGATTGGGCAATGCGAAATGGTCAAATATCCGTATGGGCACCCTCGCGGGTCGTTCTTGATGCGGTTGAAAGCCCGACGCTGGAAGGCGCGGCGCTCGCCCTTTGGTTTGCGCAACTTATTCAGGCAGAAATGATGGTTGTTATCGGGGCGGAGGCGCCATCGGGTGCAGATATTCCTGTATCGCTGGTCTCTGTAGATAATCCCTCAATAATTCTACCCGGTTAGGTAGCAATATGACCAAATACTACCGCCCGATTTTGCAAACAGATACAGACCGTACAGGTGGTTCGTACAATCTTGCAGGGGGCTGGTGCTGGTTCAATCAGCTCGAAGTTATTGATCGAAATGGACCAGCCGAGCAAATCCCCGCAAAAGAATTGCCAGCGCATGTGCTCGAATACCTGACCGCACCACGCCCGCCTATTGCCGGGCTTGGGATGGGGCAGCCACGCCTGATGGGGATCCTGAACACCACCCCCGACAGCTTTTCCGATGGCGGTAAGTACGACACAACCGAAACCGGGGTGGTCCATGCGTTACAATTGATTAAGGACGGCGCGGATATTATTGATATTGGCGGGGAAAGTACGCGCCCGGGCGCGGAAGTTATCGCCGAAGATCAGGAAATATCCCGCACAGTCCCGGTGATCGAAGCTATCCGAGCTAATTCGCCGATCCCGGTTTCCATCGACACCCGAAAAGCCGGCGTTGCAGGCGCTGCCATCAATGCCGGGGCAAACATCGTCAACGATGTCTCCGCCCTTAGCTTCGACGCCCAACTCGCGGAATTAGTTGCAAAATCAGACGTTCCGGTCTGCCTTATGCACGCCCAGGGCGACCCGGCTACTATGCAAAAAGACCCACACTATGAAAACGTGCTTCTGGACGTATACGACACTCTGGCTGAACGTATAACTATCGCAACAGCCGCCGGTATCCGCCGCGAAAACATTATCATTGATCCCGGCATCGGCTTTGGCAAAACGCTCGAACATAACCTCACCCTGATCCGCAACATCGCCCTGTTTCACACCCTCGGCTGCCCGATCCTGCTTGGCACTTCCCGCAAGCGGTTTATCGGCACACTAAGCGGTACAAGCGACGCGCACGCACGTATGCCCGGCTCGATCGCCACTGCGCTGGCGGGCATATCTCAGGGGGTGCAGATCACCCGCGTCCATGATATTGCCGAGACACGACAGGCACTTACCCTATGGTCCGCCGTGACCGGAATGAGGCAGAAGTAATGGTAAACAAGTTATTTGGAACTGACGGAGTACGCGGGCAGGCTAATACCCACCCGATGACGGCTGAACTGGCCTTGCGACTGGGGGCGGCGGCAGGGCGCTATTTTCGACGTGACGGTGCCAATGACCACCGCGTTATTATCGGCAAAGACACCCGCCTGTCGGGCTATATGTTCGAAAACGCCCTGACGGCTGGTTTTGCCTCAACTGGCATGAATGTCTTCCTGCTTGGCCCGGTCCCAACACCGGCTGTCGGCATGTTAACCACATCCATGCGCGCCGACGTTGGTGTGATGATTTCCGCCAGCCACAATCCGCATCAGGACAATGGCATCAAGTTTTTTGGCCCCGACGGCTTCAAGCTGTCGGACGAAGCCGAAGCCGAAATCGAACGCCTCGTAAACGAAGGCGTCACCCCGGTTCAGGCCGAAAACATCGGCCGCGCCAAACGAATTGACGACGGTCGTTTCCGCTATAACGAACGGGTGAAATCAACCTTGCCCGCAGGCACAAGCCTGGCCGGTTTGAAAGTCGTGGTTGATTGCGCCAATGGGGCCGCCCATAAAACTGCCCCCGAAGTTTTATGGGAACTGGGGGCAGAAGTTGTCGCCGTCGGCGTTTCCCCGGACGGTTTCAATATCAACGACAGATGCGGCTCAACCCATACCGAACTGGCCGCAGAAACAGTTGTCGCCCATGGGGCTGATGTGGGTATCTGTCTGGACGGTGACGCCGACCGGGTAATGATTATCGACGAAAATGGCCAAGTGGCCGACGGCGATCAGATCATGGCGCTGTTTGCTAAGCGTTGGTCAGAGCAGGGGCGCCTGAAGGGCAACGCACTGGTGGCCACGGTCATGTCGAACCTGGGATTGGAACGCTATCTGGACGGGCAGGGCTTGTCGCTGGAGCGCACAGCCGTAGGGGATCGTTATGTAGTGGAACGGATGCGCGCCGGGGGCTTCAATTTAGGCGGTGAGCAGTCCGGCCACATCGTGATGACAGACTATGCGACCACCGGTGACGGCTTGTTGGCAGGGCTGCATTTTTTGGCGGCGATGATTGAAACGGACAAACCAGCGTCAGAACTAGCTGAAAATTTCGAAACCGTCCCGCAGCTTTTGAAAAATGTACGCTATTCAGACGGGCAACTGCCGCTGGACGACAAGTCGGTCAAAGCTGCGATCACGGATGCTGAAAAGCAGCTCGCCGCTCAGGGCAGATTATTGATCCGTAAATCAGGAACCGAGCCGCTGATCCGGGTGATGGCCGAATGTGAAGACGAAGCTATTTTGAATACCGCTGTCGATCAGGTGGTGGACGCCGTAAAGGCGGCAACCGCGTAAAAGTTAAAATGGTGTTTTTCGAAGTACCAATCGTACCAATTGCACCAATATCGCGGGTTTGGTTTGGCTCAGCCCGGCGTTAGGGTTTTGTTCACCAACCATTAATCAATGGGTTAGCGCACGAAGCTCATGTTGGTCTCACGCATGATTATTTCATTCATTAAAACCCGTTAACTCCGGTTAACAAGGCGGCGTAACGTGGTCCATTGGCTAATTCCGACCCCGGCAAGGATCAGGGCCAGCGCGAATACTGTGCGTGATGGCAGTGCCTCGCTTAGGAACAGTGCCCCGAATATCACTGACCAGATTGGCACTTGATAATTCACCAGAGAAAAGAAAGTTGGCCCGGCACTTCGGATGATTGCAACCAGCAATAGGTTGGCCATTGCTGTGGGAACAATTCCAAGAAACAGGATAGAGATAATTGATAGTGTTGAAGGGGTTACGGGCATGCCTTCAACCAAAATGGCAAACGGTACGATTATCAGGGCCGCCAATGTCGTGGCCGTTGCCGCGAACGCTATTGGGTCTACCTTTGGGGCTAGTCGGGTGATGATTGTCCCAATGGAATAACACGCCGCCGCACCAAAACAGGCGAACCTGGCCAGTGGCTCAAAAGCTGTTCCAAGGCTATTGAATGCGTTCAGGCCAATCAGCACGATCACTCCGGAAAATCCGATCAAAAAGCCAAACCCTTTGGGCAATGTTAAGCGTTCACCCGGCACCATAAAATGCGCCAGCGGTAAAACCAAAAGTGGCACAGCCGCCATCGTAACCCCGGCAAATCCCGAGGCTACATATTGCTGCCCCCAGCTTAGTAAAAAGAACGGCAGCGCCATCGAGAAAAAGCCAAACCCAAGTGCCGCAAGCCATATCTTTCGTCCGTCAGAGCCGCTGAAAGGTGGCAGAGAGTTACCTTTTAACTTGTTGATTATCAACAAAATTACTGCACCAATTACAATGCGCCCAGCCGCAACACTAAGCGGGCCGATGTCCTGAATGGCGATGCTCACCATCATGAATGATGAACCCCATATCACGCCAAGCGCAATCAGGCGCAGCCAGTTGGTTAGCCCGGGTTCCACAGTCAAAATTCCTGAATATATAGGGCGCCCCGATTAATTCGGAGCGCCAATTGTCATATGCGCTACTGGCTTAGTTCTTCGCTTTATCAACCATTTTACCGGCTGAAATCCAAGGCATCATATCGCGCAGTGTTTCGCCGATTTTCTCAATCTGATGCTCATCATTGATGCGCCGCGTCGCTTTGAACGAAGGCTGGCCAACAGCGTTTTCCAGCATGAAATCGCGTACGAACTTACCATTTTGAATGTCCGTAAGAACCGCCTTCATCCGGGCCTTGGTTTCATCATATGGCAGGATGCGTGGACCAGAAACATATTCGCCATATTCCGCCGTGTTACTGATTGAATAATTCATGTTGGCGATGCCGCCTTCATAGATCAGATCAACGATCAGCTTCACTTCGTGCAGGCATTCAAAATATGCCATTTCTGGTGCATAACCGGCTTCAACCAGTGTTTCAAAGCCCATGCGGATCAGCTCAACCAAGCCACCACACAGCACGGCCTGTTCACCGAACAGATCGGTTTCGCATTCCTCGCGAAAGTTGGTTTCAATGATGCCGGAACGCCCGCCACCGATGGCAGAGCAGTAAGAAAGCCCTATTTCCAATGCCTTACCACTTGCATCCTTGTCCACAGCCACCAGACACGGCACGCCGCCGCCCTTGGTGTATTCGCCGCGCACGGTGTGGCCGGGGCCTTTGGGGGCCATCATGATCACATCGATACCTTCCTTGGGGTCGATCAATCCAAAATGGATGTTCAAGCCGTGGGCAAACGCAATTGCCGCACCCTCACGGATGTTGTCATGCACGTATTTCTTATAGGTTTCGGCCTGCAATTCATCCGGCATTGTAAACATCATCAGATCACACCAGGCGGCGGCCTCGGCGATGCCCATGACCTTCAGGCCTTCGCCTTCGGCCTTGGCGGCAGACGCAGAACCTTCACGCAGGGCCACTACAAGGTTCTTGGCGCCACTGTCGCGCAGGTTCAGCGCATGGGCGTGGCCTTGGCTGCCATAACCAAGGATGGCGACCTTTTTGTCTTTGATCAGATTTATGTCGCAATCGCGATCGTAATAAACTCGCATAGAAGTGGTCCTTTTGCTGGGATGTTTCGTGTAAAATATCAAACTATTGGCTAATCGGGTTGCAAATATTGACTATCAGAGGGAAAAATAGGAAGTTTAATGCGCGTTTTACCAAGAATAGGATATTTACATGTTAGACCATCAAAGCAGAACCCTGCTACGCCACCTACAAAACGACCCGGAATGCCCGGTCGCTGAACTGGCCAATCGTGCTGGCATAACGCCGGTGACTGCCGCGCGGCGGTTGGAAAAATTGACCGAACAGCGAATTTTAAAAGGGCAGCACGCGGTAATTGACTGGTCGGCGCTTGGCTATTCGGTTGAGGTTTCGTTGCGCTTTACGCTGGATAAAACGGCACCCCGCGCGTTTGATGAATTTCTTGAAAAGGCGCGCGAGCTTCCTGAAGTAATTGAAATCCAAACATTTCTTGGACGTGTGGATGTTCGCTTATCTGTAATTGCGCGTGACATGGCGCATTATCAGGAAATCTACCGCTCACGTATTCTGATGCTGCCCCACATAGCCGAGTTGGAAGCGTTGATGCACATCGCTTCGATTAAAACCGCAAAAGCACTACCGCTTTGATTGACCTTGATGATCTCGATCGGCAACTCCTGCGCGCCCTTAGTAAAGATGCGACCCTTGGCGCTGGCAGACTGGGGCGGCGGTTTGGCCTGTCTCAACCTGCAACTTGGCGGCGCATTAAACGAATGACTGATGCAGGGGTTTTAAACGGGCGGCGCGTCGATCTGGATCTTGAAAAGCTGGGATTTGGGGTGACGGTGTTTCTGGGGGTGAAACTTGCCACCAAGGGCCGTGTGAGCTTAGAGGATTTTGAACGCGCTGTAAGCGCCATCCCCGAAGTGCAAACCGTAGAACATGTGCTGGGTATGTATGATTATCGTGTGCGGGTGGTGGCCCGCGATGTGTCGGATTTTGAGCGTATCCTGCGCCGCCGTATCATGACTTTGCCGGGAATCGGGGATGTCGAAGCAAATGTATTGCTAAGCGAAGAACGGTTGCCAGGTCCGATTGGGGCAAATCCCGTTGACTAAGGTTGGCGCGGTGTGGTGAGTGGTCACTAGGCCACGCAACAAACCAAAATACGGAGAAAACCGATGACCGCACTACTAGATACAATTGATCCTGACGGTCTGATGGAATTCTCGGTGGTTTTCACCGACCGTTCGCTGAACCACATGAGCGCGACATTCCAACAGGTTATGCGCGATATTCATGGCACATTATGCGAAGTCTACAATGCCGATACAGCCGTTGTCGTGCCTGGCGGTGGCACCTACGCAATGGAGGCCGTGGCGCGCCAATTCGCAGGTGGCAAGAAAGCATTGGTCATCCGAAACGGCTGGTTTTCCTATCGCTGGAGCCAGATATTCGAGGCCGGTTCAATTCCTGCCGATGAAACCGTGCTAAAAGCGCGCCGAACTGGCAATGCGCCAGATGCAGCTTTTGCCCCGGCACCGGTTGAAGAAGTGGTGGCAAAAATTTTGGCCGATAAACCGGACGTGGTTTTTGCACCCCACGTAGAAACTGCATCCGGGATCATCCTGCCAGACGAATACATAAAAGCAGTTACCGATGCTGTGCATCAGATCGGCGGGATGTTCGTGTTGGATTGCATTGCCTCTGGCTGTGTCTGGGTGGACATGAAGGCGCTTGGTGTTGATGTGCTGATTTCCGCGCCGCAAAAGGGCTGGTCAGCGCAACCCTGTGCCGGGTTGGTCATGATGAATGAAATGGCAACCGCACGTTGCAAGGATGCCCAATCCAGCAGTTTTGCCGTTGATCTGGGCAAGTGGCTGACCATCATGGAAGCCTACACAGGTGGTGGCCATGCCTATCACGCGACACTACCGACAGATGCTTTGCGGATGTTTCGCGACACCATGATTGAAACCAGAGCTTATGGCTTTAAAAGGCTGAAAGATGCCCAATGGGAGCAAGGCAACCGGGTGCGGGCGATGCTGGCAGCTCGCGGCGTGAAATCCGTAGCGGCGGAAGGCTTTGGTGCGCCCGGTGTTGTTGTTTGCTTTACCGATGACAGTGACATCCAGACCGGTAAGAAATTCGCAGCCCTTGGGATGCAGATTGCCGCCGGTGTACCGCTGCAATGCGATGAGGGGGCGGATTACAGGTCTTTCCGGCTGGGGTTGTTTGGGTTGGATAAATTGTATGACGTGGATGCAAGCGTGGCACGTTTGGAAAGTGCATTGGATACAGTCCTACCGGTAGGCTGAAATATTTAGTCGATCAGGCTTTGGATAAACCCCGTCAAATCGTCGGTGTGATGATGGATATGCGGTGCTGAAATCGGGGTTGGTGCGACGTGAACCGTCCGCATCCCCATTTCAAACGGAGCGTTTAGATTACGTGGTTCATCCTCAAACATTGCAGCGGTGGTCGCATCTAACCCATCAGCCTCAAAGATGGTTTCAAATGCTATGCGGTCCGGTTTCGGGTGAAACTCTGCATGCTCGACGCCATAAACCGCGTCAAATACACCGCCTAACCCACGGGCGCTAATAACTTTCTTAGCATACGGACCGCTGCCGTTGGTATAGACAATCTTTCGCCCGGGTAGGGCGGCAATACCCGCAGCCAGCAATGGATCAGCCTGCAAATGGCCCAGATCAATATCGTGCACATCGCTCAAGTAAGGGCCCGGGTCGACATCATGTTCGGCCATCAGCCCGGCCAGCGTCGTGCCATATCTGCGCCAATAATCTTTGCGAAGGTGGTCCGCAGTTTCGCGTGACACACCGATGGCTTCCATTACCCAATCGGTCATCCGAACCTCTATTTGGTCAAACAATGCGGCCTCGGGTGGGTAAAGCGTATTGTCGAGGTCAAAAACCCAGCTACGGACATGAGAAAAGTATTTTGCAACCATTCGCACAGGGTAGGCTGCTATCCACCAAGTGTGAAACGGTTTTAATCAACGGGCGGGTGTGGCAGAACCTTGGGGTAGTCCGAACTGAAAAGGACTGCACCCGTTACGGAGACAGCGAATGCAAGAGTCCAGAACAATCCAAAAGGACGCCTATCAGTTGATCCTGGAAGCGATTGATTTAGGTAGTTACAAACCTGGCGACCGGCTGGTTGAAAGCGACCTGGCGGAGCGGTTCGGCGTTTCGCGAACCCCAATACGCGAGGCATTGCAGCGACTGGAAACGCAATCCCTGTTAACACGGGATGGGCGCAGCCTGATCGTTGCATCTCTGGATCACAATCAGCTGGCAGAACTTTATGTAGTGCGCTCAGAACTGGAAGGTTTGGCGGCGCGCCTGGCGGCAAAACACGCAACCCCTGAAGAAATCCGTGTATTGCGCGATATGGTTGAAGACGACAGAAAATACACCGATGATCCCGAGGCATTATCGCGTTCAAACCGGCGGTTTCACAAGCAGGTACATCTGGCGTCCCATAACCGCTATTTGGTTCAGCAACTTGATCTGGTCCATAGAACAATGGCGTTGTTGGCGGTGACAACACTAGCCGTCGAAGGGCGGAGCGAAACCGCTTTGGACGAACATTCAGCTATCGTTGCGGCACTGGAGACAGGGGATGGGGGCGCAGCGCACGCAGCGCTAAAAACCCATATTTCAAAGGCATTTGAAGCACGTCTTAAGATTGACGCTGACGCCGGAACAGGTTGAGTTTTCGATTATTTGCACTGGCTTGACCGTGGGTGGTTTTGTCCCAGTAGAATGGTTTGGAAATAAGTTCCCAAATGCCCTTATAGGCGGCGATCGTGGCCAGCGGGAAATAGAAATGCAAAGTGGGTATCCAGAACCACATTTGACGATGGCGGTTTGGAGCCAGTGCGTAGGTTGCGATGATTAAGGAAACCAGCTCTGACAGCAGAAACAACCCTGCAAGCAGGTAAAACGCGCTAGGAGATAGAGCGCTCTGCAACGGATGGTTTATGCCCAATGGCAAAGCCCAGAATGTCCAAAGTAAGGGCGCGAGCAGGAATTGCGAAAGAGAGCCAAGGAACAGCAACTGCACTCCGAAGAATTTCCATGCCCCCAGTTCTGACAATAATTCCCTTGGGTTACGCATATGAACCGCCCAGGTAATCGCGTACCCTTTTAACCAGCGGGAACGCTGACGTACCCATGGCCAGATATGGCAATTGGCCTCTTCTTCTGTCAGGACCGGCAGCATTTCGGTTTTATAGCCACGCCGTGCCAGACGAATGCCAAGATCCGCGTCTTCCGTAACATTATGGGCGTCCCAGCCGCCGATTTTTTCCAAAGCCTGGCGGCGGAAATATATTGTTGTACCGCCTAAAGGGATGACGAAGCCCAGCTTTTCAAGCCCTGGCAAAACGACACGAAACCATGTGGCGTATTCAATAGTGAAACACCGTGAAAGCCAATTGGTGCGTGCGTTGTAGAAATCCAGCACACCCTGAAGGCAGGCAACTTCGGGCCCTCTTTCATGGAAACGACGCGCGACCTTGAACAACTGGTCTGGTTCGGGGGCGTCTTCGGCGTCAAGAACACCTACGATTGAGCCTTTGCAAAAATCCAATGCATAGTTCAGCGCGCGCGGTTTCGTTTGTAGCCTGGCGCGCGGCACCACAATCTGGCGCATCCAGATCGGTAAATTTGCTGCCTTCAGGGCGGACTGGGTAATAATGTCATCTTCTTCGACGACCAGGCAAATATCCAACAATTCGCGCGGATAATTCAGGCGGCTAAGGCGACGCACAAGCCGGCCGGCAATCTCTCGTTCGCGAAACAGTGGCACCATGATCGAAATTCTAGGTAGTCGCATCATTGGGTTAGTCGTGCGGCGTGTTTTGAATATCGCCTGATTTGAGCGCGTGCTATGAAAAGTAGCCCAGGCTGCGGCAACCTTTAGTCCGGTGTTGAAGACCAACGCGATTATTGCCCAGATAGTCAGGAAAAGCAGCGTCGCACGGGGGGCGGCGATTACCCCGGCAATAAGCCCGATCAATAGCCCGCCAGCCAGCCGGGCCATCACAGCGGTATCCCATGCCCGGCAACTTTCGCCAGCAGCCACACGTGTTTCAGCGCGCAACGCCAGCGCACGTTGACTGCAAAGAATAAGCGCGCTTTGGATATCACTTTCTGGTGCTACCACCATCAGAATTTGCCCAAAACTATTTGGGAGTTCTGATTTGATGTCGGCAAATACTTCCGGTCGACTGGTTGCGATCAGTGTTACCATACCGACCCGTTTCCACGGAACTATACCAAAGTGCAGGCAACGCTCAGCACCTAGGCTCTCAATCAACCTGACATCCGGTGGCTCAGATACCAGATCAGCCACATCACAGCCGAACTGGAATGCAAGGCCACGATAAAGCCCCGCTTCGGAAACCATGTTGTTGGCGAGCAAAATTTCTCCAAAGCGGGCCTCTTCCCGGGCGCGCATGGCGATAGCGCGGATCATATCCCCTGCTGAAATCTCTCCCATTTCCATAAGGATTTGACCGATCAAAGTCGCCCCGCGTTTTGGACGTGGCGAGCGCAAGATCAGCGGCTTTGTCGCGGCGGACAGAAGCGTAGATGGTTCAGTTCTTGTATTCATTCAGGTGTTCGCAAGCATTGGGCTGCGATAACCCTTGGTCAATTTTGGTTAATACCAGATTAACCGAGCCTCGAATTCACGCTGTTTTTTCAATAGCTTCCACGAACCGGTGGAATAAATAGTTGCTGTCCTGCGGGCCGGGGCTGGCTTCCGGGTGATATTGAACTGAAAAAACCGGCCGGTTTTCCACGCGAAGCCCACAATTGGAGCCGTCAAACAGGCTGCGATGCGTTTCAATGACACCTTCGGGCAGGGTTTGGCTATCCACAGCAAACCCATGGTTCATCGAGGTGATTTCCACCTTGCCGGTTTCGATGTCCTTAACAGGGTGGT
>CAZRHV010000063.1:0-12313 GCA_964599985.1 uncultured Marinosulfonomonas sp.
AGCTCCAGCTTGAAGTGGTTGATGCGGTGATGCTGCCGGACAGGGACAGCGACGGGTACATTGCCGCTTCGGCGACGCCGATCCCGGCCATGGCCGCAGCATAGTCGCGTTCACTGGCCCGCACGTCCGGGCGATTGCGCAACAGGTCGGCTGGCACACCGCTGCGCACAGAACCCCGTGGCAGGGGCTGGCGCGCCCCGCGGCTTAATTCCGCAATGATCGGTCCGGCCGGTTCAGCCAGCAACGTTGCGATGGCAAATACAGCATTGTTAAATCCGGTTTCCAGCCCCGGCAGGTTGGCGCGGGCATCCTCAAGCTGGGCCCGCGTTCGAACCACATCAAGCCGGGACACCGCGCCATCGGCCAGCTGCTGTTCCACCAACTGTAATGTCTGCCGCCGGCTGGCAATGATGTTGCGCGTGATCGCCATCACTTCCTGATAGTAACGCGCCTGAATATATTGGGTGACAAGGTTGCTCATGAAAACCTGACGCGTGGTGCCCAGATCAAAACGCGAGCCTTCAAGATTGGCCGCGGCCTGTTCGCGGCTGCGACGGTTGCCCCCGAAGATGTCCAGATCAAAACCGGGCATGAAGGATTGCGTGTTTGTTGTGGTGGAAGAAACCAGATCGCCACCCACAATAGTGCGATTGGCCGAAAACGCGCCTGATAACAGCGCTGGTACACCCGCCGCGGATGCTTCGGCCTGCGCGTCGGCGATGCGCAATACAGCGGTGCGAATATCTATGTTTGACACCTGGCCACGCGCCACCAAGCCGTTCAGCGCCCGGTCATTTAGACCCAGCCACCATTTCTGGCCCGCTATGTTTTCAGCCTGCGCCGCGCCGCCGCCGACAAATTGCGTTGCCAGATTCTGTTTGGGGGCAACATAGTCGGGACCCACAGAAATGCAGCCGCCAAGCAGCACCGGCAGTAATAGACGGGCAAAGCGAAATTTCTGTTTGGTCATGTTTTCCTTTGTTCCCCGCCCGCTGGTGTGGATAATGGCCGGGGTCGGTTTGAATATGGAACTGAACCGTTGACGCCCCGCAGTCCAACGATTATTTCCATAATGACCCTAGAGTCAATATAGATTACACTGGTAATCCCAACCGGGGTGGGTTGCATTGCAGGGTGTGCGGTCTATTTGTGGCACCGGCTGAATTGCGTTGGAAAGGCGAAAACATGCCCGCATCGGAAAGCAAACCCAGACGCCGACAACAGGCCCGCCCCCGCGAAATTGTTGCAGCGGCGTTGGTCGAATTTGGCGAACATGGTTTTGCCGGCGCCCGGATGAGCGATATCGCCCGCCGGGCAGATGCCGCCAAGGGAACACTTTACAGCTATTTCCCAACCAAACAGGCCTTGTTTGAGGCGGTTATCACCGAGCGGATCAACGGGGTCCGATCAGATGTCGACCGGATGATTATGGCGCAGGACGGTACGGCTGCTGACATCCTGACCATGGCGCTGCGCGGTCTATACCAACGCATCAGCGCCGGAGAGGTTGGGGTGATCCTGCGCATTCTGGTGGCAGAGGGCCGTAATTTCCCCGAGCTGGCCGGGTTTTTCCACAAGCAGATCATGCAAAATGTGCCAAAAACTCTGGAACGGATTATTCAGGAAGGTATCCGGCGCGGAGAGTTTCGCGAAGGTACCTATATGGAGGATTACCGCGTCATCATTGGCCCGGCCATCGCCTCGGCCATCTGGCAAAACATCTTTGGCGAAAATGACCAGATCGATTTGGATCGCTATGCCGCAGCCCATATTGATCTTGTCCTGAATGGCCTTCGGCATACACGGGACTGATTGAGCCCAAGCAATAAATCAGTTTCAAACAACGACTCCCTGAAATATCCAACAAAAGAAGCCGCGAGCGATTGCGGCTTCTTCTATTGATTTAAGGTCTAGACGGGCTGAGTTAAGCCATCTGCTTTTTCTCTCAGACTGTCGCGATACAAAGCCTTTGCCAGCGAAACTGCCATCAGCACCATGACAAAAGTAAACGGCAGCGCCCCGATGATCATCGCGTTTTTCAGCGCATCAAGGCCACCGCCACCAGCAATCAGCAATGCCCCGATCAGCAGGGTCAGGATAATGCCCCAGATAATCCGGTGCTTAACGCCGGTTTCCTGTTCGCCACCGGACATGATGGTATTCATAACCAGAATGCCCGAGTCAGCGGATGTCACGAGAAAGGTCATGATCAGAACGACCGACATGACCGAGATCGCCGTTAGAAAGCCACCATCAATCATGTTGCCCAGTGTAACAAACAGTTTTGCGGTGTTAGAGGCCGCGATGATCTCGCCATTGGCCCCACCCGTCATTTCCAGATCAATCGCGGTGGCGCCAAGGATTGTCATCCAGGCGAAACACACCAGCGCAGGCGCAAAGACGCAGCCGATGATAAATTCGCGCACCGAACGGCCCTTGGATATCCGCGCCAAGAACAAGCCTACAAAGGGTGAAAATGCAATCCACCAGGCCCAGTAGAACGTGGTCCAACCGGATTGCCAGCCAAACAGACGCCCCTCGGTACCCGCTTCATATGCTGCAATTTGAACTTCTGCGGGTAATTCAGCCGCAGCGCCGGTTAAACCGCTTTGAAAGCTATCCAGTGACCCCCAGGCGTTTGTCGCCCCGGCAAACAATTCCCCGGCCAAAGGCGCGGCTTCTGCCGAAAGGTTGGCAGCATATGCATCAGCGGAAAGCGGGCTATAGGCATTGAATGACAGAGAAAAGAAATTCAGCAGGTAATCAACCAATGCTGATGCATATGTGGTCATGGCAAAGAGGAACGAGCCAAAGAACACAAAAGTCAGCAATAGAATGATCGACAATACCAAATTTAGGTTCGACAGGTATTTTACGCCGCGCCCAACACCCGACACCGCCGAAATGATCGACATTGTCATGATCATCACAAGTGCAGATATCAGACCAACAGTCGCCGGTTTTGGTGCATCGCCAGTCGTGTCCATCATCCATTCCATGCCGGTGATCGAATAGACCCCGTCAACAAACTGGCTGATGCCAAAACCGATGGTCACAGACACACCCAGAATTGTCGCGACCACGCCCAGAATATCAACCAAATGGCCAATCGGCCCGTTCACAGCCTTGCCAAGCAATGGCGTCAGTGCCGAGCGGATAGTCAGGGGCATATCGCGTGTGTAGGCGTAATAGGCCAGCGACAGGCCGGTGATCACATATATTGCCCAGGCGTGAAATCCGTAATGCAGGAAGGTGTAGCGGTAGGTGCTGGTCAGCGCCTCTTGCGTATTACCGGCCACATCTCCTGCGACAACAACAGGGTTTGAGCCCCACAGGCTAAGCGGTTCGGCGGTGGCAAAAACCATCAGCCCCACGCCCAAACCCGCACCGAACATCATCGAGAACCACGAGAAATTTGAAAACTCAGGTGCTTCCCCTTCGGGTCCCAGTATCTTTTTTCCAGTGGCCGGAAGCGCCGCCACGATAAAAAGGAAAAAGGCAAACATTCCCACTGATAATATGTAAAATGTATTAAAGCCGTTCAACAACGAACCGTTCAGTGCAGATAGTATGTTATTCGCGTTGCCGGGCCACACCAGTGCCCAGATCAAAAGCAGGGCCATCAAACCCTTACTAAAAAGCGCTATTGGCAGGCTGTAGCCTTCATAGAAACCCTCCGGGGCTTTCTTGATATCAAGTTCTGTAAATGGTGGCTGAATTGACATTGCTGTCTCCCTGTTTTTGTTTTTTATGTCTTGTCTTAGTGTGGATTAAGCCTTTCCTGATTGCCTCTTGGGGTATCTCAATCTGAATGGAACATGCGGTAACTTGGCGAGGCACCAAAATTACGCCGGTAACATTTTGAAAAATGTGAAGACGAATTGAACCCGCAAATCATGCTGATCTCGATGATCGGTAAATCCGTTTGCAATAGCAGATTACGGGCTTTTTCAAGCCGCAGCTGCATGTAATAAACTTTGGGTGACGTGCCGAAATACTTGCGAAACAGCCGTTCCAGTTGTCGGGTGGAGATATTGACCTTTTGTGCCAACACGCTGTGGGGCAATGGGTTCTCGGTATTGCTTGCCATCAACGAAACTGCGCGCGAGAATTTTTCATGGCGCACGCCGGTGTGGCATTGGATCGACAGGCGCTGAGAATGGGTGTGGGACCGCGGCGAGGTATACACCATTTTGTCCGCCACCCAGTTTGCCAGTGCCTGATCAAAATCGGCTGCTATCAACTGCAACATCAGATCCATGGCCGAAGCGCCACCCGCACAGGTGAAACGGTTATTCTTTATAGAAAATATCGTTTTTTCCAGTGTGATGTCCGGAAACAATTCCTCAAAGGCTGTGTGAAATCCCCAATGGGTTGTGACATTTGTATCGCCCAGCAAGCCCGCCGTGGCCAACGTATAGGCCGCGGTCCCGATGCCGCCGCACCGCACACCGTTTCGGGTTTCCCGGCGCAGCCAATTCAAAACTGCCAAAGTGCTGGTGGACACAATCCGCTCACCGCCGCACACGACAATCGTATCCCGGCGGTTTAGGGGTTGAATGGCACCGTCTACATTGACAGAGACACCGTTTGATCCGGTTGCTGGCTGGCCGTCGGTACTTAGGACCAGCCAATCATAGTATGATTTACCTTTGTATCCGTTTGCCGCGCTCAGGGCTTCGATCGCACAGTTGAAACCCAGTGACGAAAAGGAATCCAACAATAGAAATACATATCGCTTCAGGTCGGTTTCCGGCGTTGGGTGGTTGCCGGTATTGTGCAGGTTTGTAGCTGGAATTATCATTTGTTCACGCACGCATATTTGCGCCATTGGCGTCATAAAGCGGGGCACCCTGAACCTGGGCACCATACATCTGGCCCAGTATTTCAACGTCCAACTTGGTGCCCGCGTCTGCGTGTTCCGTGCTGACATATCCCATGGCCATGGATTTTTGCACATGGTGGGCGTAGCCACCCGATGAGACATAGCCAACGGCCCGGCCATTCAGCAGGATCGCTTCGTCACCGGACACATCAATGCCATCGACATCAATCACCAGGGTTACCAGTTTGCGTTTCGGGCCGGCCTTGCGTTCGGCTTGCGCCGCTTGTTTGCCAACAAAGTCTTTTTTCCAGTTGATAAACACGTCCATACCGCTTTCGGCGGCGGTAAAATCAGGCCGGAAATCCAGTGTCCAGACGCCCCAGGCCTTTTCCAGCCGCATGCTCATCAGCGCACGCGCGCCGTACCAGCGATAGCCAAGATCCGCGCCTGCTTCTTCAACCGCCTCAGACAGGCGCAGCAGGTATTGCGGCTTGCAGTAAATCTCATATCCCAGTTCGCCCGAGAAACTGATCCGCACCAGTTTCACCGGCACACCACCGACAAAAGTTTCGCGGATGTCGCGGAATTTCATCGCCTCTGCGCTGACATCATCGCGGGTGATACGGGCCAGCAACTCGCGGGATTTGGGGCCGGAAAGGGCGATGCCATGCCAGTCATCGGATACGTTTTCATAGTGCACATCATCTGGCAGGTCTCGTTCAAACCAGCGCCGGTGCGCCTCTTGTACGGCACCCGAACCAAACAGCATGAAGTGATCATCACTCAGACAGGCCACCGTCAGATCACCGTAAAGCCGCCCCTTGGGCGTCAGCATCGGGGTCAGAGTTACCCGGCCAACTTTGGGCACATATCCGGCCAGCACCTTGTTCAGATAGGCGCGCGCACCGGGGCCTTTGAATTCGTGCTTGGCAAAATTGGCGATTTCAATACCGCCAACATCTTGGCGCACTGATTTGATTTCGCGCGCCACATATTCGTGGCTGCGGTTGCGCTGAAAGGTGGGATCTTCGTGGGCGTCCTGTGGCCCGTCGGCAAACCACAGGGCATTTTCAAGGCCAAAGCCCTGACCCATCCGCGCGCCTTTGGCAATCAGCCGGTCATAAAGTGCCGTGGTTTTCTGCATCCTCCCCTTGGGCAGGGTTTCGTTGGGGAAGGTCATCACGAACCGGCGTTCATAGTTTTCAGTGGATTTCACCGTGCCCCAATCGGGCGTCGCCCAGTTGCCGAACCGCGCCACATCCATGGCCCAGACATCTATTGACGGTTCCCCCTCAATCATCCATTCGGCCATCGACCGGCCAACGCCGCCGCCCTGACAAAACCCGGCCATGACGCCCACAGCGCACCAGTAATTGGTCATCCCCGGCACCGGCCCGATCAGCGGGTTGCCATCCGGGCCAAAGGTGAAGGGGCCATTGATCACATCCTTGATGCCGGCCTCTCCAATTGCCGGAATGCGTTCAAATGACATTTCCAGCCGTTCAGCGATCCGGTCCAGATCCGAAGGCAGCAATTCATGGCCGAAATCCCACGGCACGCCGTTTACCTTCCAGGGCGTACCCTTGGGTTCATAGGTGCCCAGCAGCATGCCCTGACCTTCCTGACGGAAATAGATGTTAGCCTCGTAATCAATGCCTGACGGCAGGCGGGTAGGGCTGTCGGCCACTGCCTGAATTTTATCGGTGATCAGGTAATGGTGCTCCATCGGCTGCACCGGAATATTGGCCCCTGACATATGCCCCAGCTCGCGAGCCCAAAGACCGGCGCAGTTGACGATGATTTCGGCGTTGACCACGCCCTTTGGTGTGGTCACATCCCAGCTGCCATCGGGGCGCTGGGTGGTGGCAGTGACCGGTGTGTGGGTGAAATACTGCGCCCCGTGCACCCGGGCCGATTTGGCAAAGGCATAGGTGGCACCGGACGGATCCACATCGCCATCCTGACTGTCCCATAGCACCGCATGGTAATGTTTCGGATCAATCAGCGGGTGCCTTTCAGCCATTTCCCTGGGGCTGATAAATTCCTGATCCAGCCCCATATACCGCGCCTTGGAGCGTTCGCGTTTCAGGTATTCATACCATTCCGGCGTTGATGCCAGATAAAACCCGCCGGTGATGTGCTGGCCCACGGAATGGCCGCTGGTTTCTTCAATTTCTTTATACAGATCAATTGTATAACCCTGAAGCCGGCTGATATTTGGATCACTGGACAGGGTATGAACCAGCCCCGCAGCATGCCAGCTTGAGCCACTGGTCAGCTCATCACGTTCCAGCAGGATCACATCTTTCCACCCCATTTTGGCCAGATGGAACAGGATCGAACAACCCACAACACCACCACCGATCACAGCGACTTTGACGTGGCCTGGCAGTTTCTTACCACCGGAGTCATCTTTTTGTATTTCGGGCATCAGGTTTCCTTTGAATTCAGTACCAGGCATCCGGCAGCTCGGATTTTCGCCGGTCCACATAGGCCTTTAGTTCTTCGTGTTTGGATTGGTCCATCGGCGGGGTTTCATAGGTTTCCAGCATCTTGTTCCAACGCTCATAGGCGCGGCGCTCCATGTCTTTTGACCCCTGTTCTTCCCACTTTTCGACGTTTTCACTATCCGACAGCGCGCTTTCGTAAAATGCGGTTTTGTAATTCGCCATGGTGTTGCCGCAGCCCAGGAAATGGCCCCCTGGTTCGACCTCAGCGTAGGCATCGCGCGCCATGGCGTTGTCAGAAACATCCAGCCCGTTCAGCACTTTTTGGTAGCTGCCCAACCGGTCCGCATCCATCACCAGCTTTTCAAAACCCGTCGCCAGACCACCCTCAAGCCAGCCGGCCGAATGCAGCACAAAATTCGCCCCCGCCATCATGGTGGAATGCATGCTGTCAGCACTTTCATAACCGGCCTGCGCGTCGGCGGTTTTGGCGGCAGTCAGTGAACCACCACATCGTAACGGCAGGCCCAGGCGCCGGGCCAGTTGCCCGACCACATAATTTGACACCACCGGTTCAGGCATGCCGAAGGTCGGGGCGCCTGATTTCAGGCTCATCGAACTTAGGAAATTACCCAGCACAAACGGTGCCCCGGGGCGTACCAACTGGGCAAAGGCACAGCACATCATTGCCTCGGCCAGGGCCTGGGCGATCGAAGCCGCCGTACTGACCGGCCCCATGGCACCCGACAGGATGAACGGCGCCACAATGATCCCCTGACCACGCCCGCAATATGTTTTGATCGCCTCGGTCACGACCTTGTCCACCAGCAGCGGCGAATTGGTGTTAACGTTGCCCATGATCACACAGTTTTCGGCCATCACATCTGCACCAAACACGATCTCGGCCATATCAACACTGTCCTGTGCGCGGCTCATTTCGGTGATCGCCCCAAGGTGGGGTTTGTCGGCGCAGGTCATGTGGATAAACAGCATGTCCAGATGGCGTTTGGAAACCGGCACATCGCACGGTTCACATGTAACAAAGCCACCGTGGTGGAGGCTGGGCAGCATCTGCACCAGCTTCACCAGCTTTTCAAACGATGCAATATCGCCATAGCGCCGCCCGCCTTCCAGATCGCGGATAAAAGGTGAGCCGTATACCGGCGCAAACACCTGATTTTTGCCGCCGATCACCACCGAGCGTTCCGGGTTGCGCGCCAGCTGGGTGAACTGGCTGGGGGCCTTGGCGCACAATTCGCGGATCATCGCGGCATCGGCCTTGATCCGTGTACCCTGGACATCCGCCCCGGCGGCTTTCCAGATATCCAGCGCTTCTGGGTCTTCGCGGAATTCGACGCCAATGACTTCGATCAGCCAATCAACCTGGGCTTCGAGCCGGAGCAGATCTTCCTCAGCCAGCGGCGAGAAATGTGGCATCGCACGGTGAACATAGGGCGACGCAACCGATGCCGGGCTTTGGACGGTATCCGCCGATCCGCCCCCACGCCGCCGTCGCGATCGCCGTTTTGTTATTGTCATTGATGCGCCTCCGTTGGGTTATCCTAAATTGCCCGGATGCAATTGTATTCTTGTAATTTTCTTCTCTTTTTCATAATTTGGAGTTATGCAAAACCTGCGCCGCGTAATCGAATCCCTTAGTCTTCTTGCCGCTTTTGAGGCGTCGGCACGGCTATTGTCATTTACTAAAGCTGGCGAAGAACTGGGCGTCAGCCAGCCCGCTGTCAGTCAATCCATCCGACGCCTTGAAACCGCAATTGGAATCAAACTGTTCAAAAGAAATCACCGGATCATCACACTAACTGATGCCGGCGTTGCGCTGAAAGGCGATGTTTCCCAAGGGCTTGATCAGATTGAGCGATCGATCAAGCAACTACAGCAGCGTAACCGGGGCGAGCACGTAACGCTTTCGGTATCTTCGGCATTTGCTCATTATTGGATGGTGCCCCGGCTGCAGGACTTCCGCCAGAAACACCCGGATATTGATCTTCGGATGCAGCAAACCGATATGGATCTTGGACTGGCTCAGGAAGGTATTTCACTGGCCGTATGGCGGGGGGACGGAAATTGGCGCGGATACAAGAGTACGCTGCTGGCGCGCGAATCTATTTGCGCATTGGCAAGCCCGGCCTGGATCGCAAGAAACGGCCCGATCGATGGTTTAGCGGCATTAAAAAGTTGCCGCCTTGTCACCCTGGAAGAACCCCATCGCTACCGGCCCGGCTGGACAGATTTCTTTGCCGCGTTTGGTGAGCACTTTACCGACGACGGTTCCGGGCTTCGTCTCAATGACTATGCGCTGGTTTTGCAGGCAGGACTGGCGGGTGAGGGTGTGGTTTTCGGCTGGCAGCATATCGCCCAACGGCTGGTGGATGCCGGTCTTTTGGTCCCGGTCGGTGACTGGCACTGGGACAGCGGTGCTGGGTTTTATCTGGTCTGGTCGGAGAATGCAGAACTTAGCCAGGACGCGGTGGCAACCCGAAAATGGATACTGTCTAATCGGGGCAAATGATCTGTTCGGCGAAAAACCGCGACGGCGCTGTTGCAGTTGGCCACGGGAATACCACCGCTCGCACACCTTAATGCTTCTCCTTTTATCGCTTGTAATTCCCGCCCATTGGTCCATTTACTGACCGACGGGTCATTAAACCGCCGAGGAAAACAGACCATGCCCAAGGCAGACAATAAAACGCGGGGCAGTGATTTGCCGCTGGACGTGACACCCGCTAGTCCGCCACAGGAATCCAATACGCAAATCCGACGATCCAAACTGCCCCGGCTTGCCATATTTCCGCTGGTTTTTTTGATCCTGTTCACCGGTGCGGTAGTGGGCATCGTCGTGCAGCCACCGCTGCTACGCATTTTTCTGAACGCCACCGGCCTGCAACCGGGTAGCGGAACTAGCGAACCGATCGCTGTTCCAGTCGCGCAAGCGCCCGCCCCAGAAATTGTGGAGCCCGAACCCACCCCGACGCTGCGAGCCGTTGTGGCGCTTGGCAAACTTCAGCCCGAGGGCGATGTGGTAACTGTGGCACTACCCTACGGGGCCGGGGACGCACGGATTGAGCAAGTCCTGGTCACCATTGGCCAGAAAGTTACCCGCGGCGATGTTCTGGCGCGGCTGGATAATACCGGGCCCCTACAAAGCGCGCTTGGTACCGCTCGGGCCAATCTGGCGTTGCGCGAGGCAACCCTGGATCAAACCCGCGCCGCTATTTCCGCCAGCCGGGATGAGGCCCGCGCGGCATTGGAACGGGCGCAGGTGACGGCGGATGTGGCCAATAGTTCACGCCTGCGCACCCAGGATCTTTTTGATCGTGGCGTGACCACCGGGGCACTGCTTGATGAGGCCATTGCAACAGCCCAACGGACAGTTCGCGATGTTGAAAAGGCGCAGGTCACCCTGTCGCGCTATGCCTCCGAGGATATCAACAGCCAGCCAGATGTGGTGGTTGCCGCGCGCAATGTCGATACCGCCCGCGCAGATATGGCCCGCGCCAGTCAGGATCTGGCGCGCGGTATCGTCACGGCCCCGCTAACCGGCACGGTTCTGGATATTCATACAAAGGCGGGCGAAAAGCCCGGCAGCGGCGGTGTCGCAGATATTGGAAATATCGCCCAGATGACGGCGGTTCTGGAGGTATATCAATCTGAAATTGCAACTATATCGGTGGGCCAACCGGTGGAACTCAGCTCGGATGCATTAAACGGTTCACTGACCGGTCTGGTGTCGGATATTGGCTATTCGGTTAAACGTCAAAGCCAAATAAGCGATGATCCGGCCGCCAATACCGATGCCCGTGTGGTTGAAGTATCTGTACGCCTGGACGAGGAAAGTTCAGCCCGGGCCGAGCGGTTGACCCACCTTGAGGTAACAGCCCGCATAACCGTGGAACAAGATGGTGTGGGGCCTAACCAATGACCGCTCTTTTGACCCGGCTGTTGGGCAGGTTGCCCATCGGATGGCTGCAACTGACCCATAGCAGGACACGGTTATTTGCCGCCATTGCCGGTGTGATGTTTGCCAATATTCTGGTCTTTGTGCAGCTGGGGATCATGGGCTCGTTCAGCGAAAGCGCGCGTATGTCTTACCGATCTATAAACGCCGATATCGCCATCTCATCGTTTGACGCGAACACCTTTTTTGATGGTTCCAACGTGCCGCGCCAGTGGCTTTTCCGGGCACTTTCGGTGCCCGGCGTCAAAGAGGCGATGCCGCTTTATATGGGCGCCCTTGTCTGGACCCAGACGGATGGTTCCGAAATTGTTTTTCAAAGTTTTGGCATTGACCCAACCCGCCCGCAATTTCTGGGCGACGATATGCCTGATCCGTCGGATCTGGTGCAGGCCGACACGGTGTTTGTCGACAGCGCAGCGCGCGGACTTGACCCAGAAAAGCTGGCCACCACAAGCACCGCTGATCCCATTGTGATTGAGGCTATGGGCCACCAGCTCAGCGTCATTGGCACGATTTCCATTGGCGGTGGATTTGCCGGCGATGGCTATTCCTTGCTGTCGGATCAGACGTTTTTCCGGCTGTTCCCATCACGCAGCGCCGGGGCGCCAAACCATATCCTGCTCAATATTATTGATGGCGCGGACCCGGATCAGGTGGTGGCCGATTTAAAACGGGTTTTGCCAGCCGACAGCCTGCGCATCCGCACCCTGGAAACGGCCATTGATGAGGACGTCACCTATCAGTCGACAGTGCGCCCCACCGGCCTGATTTTCGGGTTTGGTACGGTTATCGGCATCATGGTGGGCATCGTGATTGTCTATCAGGTTCTGTCCACCGACGTGGCCGCCCATTTGCGCGAATACGCGACTTTCAAGGCCATGGGCTATTCTCAGGCGTTCCTGTTAAGCGTTATTTTCGAAGAGGCGGTTATCCTGGCACTATTTGGGTTCGTACCGGGGTTTGCTGTGGCGTCGTTGCTGTATAGTTTCCTGAATTCCGCCACCCAATTACCGGTTCTGATGACCAGCCAACTGGCGCTGATGGTGTTTTTCGGAACCCTGGTAT
>CAZRHV010000064.1:0-12082 GCA_964599985.1 uncultured Marinosulfonomonas sp.
CCGCCTTTGCCGCCACCCTGCATCCGGTTCATGAAGTAAATCCAAACCCCGATAAGCAGAAGGAACGGCAGGAAGGCCATGATGATTGCCGAGAGACCTGATTGCTCCTGCGCTTTGGCATTCACGGTTACATTGTTATCAATCAGTGTTTCAGTGATCTCAGTCTCGGAAGGCTTGATCGTGATATAGTCCAGCCCGTCGCTGCCACGGAACATTATCTTTTCCCCGTCGAGCGTAACATTCTGAACTTCGCCATTTTCAACCGAATTCACAAAATCAGAATAACTGATGGTGCGCGAACTGACGGTTGACTGGCCACCACTGAACAAATTGAAAAGCGCCAGGATCAGCAGAAAAAGCACAACCCAAAAAGCGATATTTCGTGCGTTACCCAAGGCAACTCTCCTAGCTAATGTTTATCTTTTCCGCATTATGCGGTTCGCTGCTTAAAATAAGGATGATTTCAGCCAATTCAATGCGATAAAATGGATGTAAGGAAATCATTTGCACCTTTGGTCAATTCTGCACCCCATTCGGGGTTAAATCCAGCCAAAGGAGCCGCGATTAGCGCATTCTCCGACCAGACCGCCGGACTGGCAAGCAACACAGAGCGGTGCAGCCCAATTTTTCGCCAGCTATCGCATGATTTCAAGCCCTTATCCCCAAGTGTTCGAATCTCCAAACCGGGCAATTCAGGGCCGGTTATCTGCCAGCGATCATCCCAAATACCCCCAATTTCGCTAACCAAATCAGCAACAGCGGCGGGTTCCCGCGAAATAATACAATATCCGCCTGTCAGGGTATTCAAACAGCCGTGAAGCGTCGAAGTTCTGCAGTTACGGATATCTTTTTCCAGTTCTGCCAACGGAACACGGCGCGGCGAATAGGCGTTCCCGGACACCCAGCAAAGCGAATGCGCCAGCAATCTGCGCCGTGTTTCGGTCGGGGCTTCGAACAACTTCTCAACATTCAGATAAACCGCGCCGCCACGGATTTCGGCCATACCCTTCGCCGCCGCATATGTCGCCTGATCCAACACCTGACGCACCGAGGCCATTCGTTTTGCAGTATCTGCCAGCCCTTCAGATGTAATCCCAAGGGTTTCCAGAACTTCCAGCGCCGCGCGGGTCTTCACGCGGTCATATTTCGGGTCGTCATTGCTGGGATCTTCAGCCCATGTAACACCGAGTTGCCGCAAATAATCGCGCAACACCAAACGCCGGGTTTGTAACAATGGCCGCAACCAGCGCACACCGTTAGATTGACGCGCGGGCGACATCGCTGACAGCCCGTCCACCCCGGACCCTCGTGCCAGACGCATCAACACTGTTTCCGCCTGGTCATCCAGAGTGTGGCCAAGGGCAATGTCTGCAACATCCTTTTCCCCAGCCCATTCAGCCATCAGCCGATAACGGGCGCGGCGCGCTTCGTCCTGTAGGTTGCCCGCCCGGTCCCAGCCGGTCCAGTGCAAAGTGTCATGGGAAACGCCAAGTTCGGCACATTGCTGCGCTACAACCCCGGCTTCATCCACTGCCTCGACCCTTAACCCATGGTCCACCGTAACCGCGCGGATATTGCACCCGCGCCGATCCGCCCAATCCGCCAGCCAATGCAAAAGAGCAACGGAATCGCCGCCACCGGAGACAGCAACCCCAAGAGTTTTCAGAGGTTTTTTGCCCACAAGTGTGTCAAGAAAGGTATCGGCTTTTGTCGTGAAACTCAGGGGCAATTAAGTTCCTGCATCACACTTTGGGCATCTGTCACGACAGCCGCACCCGGAAATCGGACGCCTACTTCACCCAAAGAAATACAGGCCTCATTCGTTTGACCAAGCCTGCCAAGGGAAACCCCCAAACGATACAGGGCTTCTGGTGCAAGGGTACTATTCGGCGAGCCGGAAAAACTTTCCAGATAGGCCCGTGCTGCGTTGGCTGTATCCTCCATTGCAAACAGTGCCTCACCTCGGTAAAAATGGGCGTCACCTGACAGGGGGCCACCTGGGTAAGTCTCTGAAAACACAACGAACATGTCGTTAGCACGTATGAAATCACCTGCTTCAAGTGCAGCCACGGCCCGATCGAAATCACCCTGCTCTCCCATGGCCAGTTCCGGCCCGGTTTCGCTCGGTGTCACCACCGCCACCTGCGTATTGCCGTCGTCCCCGCCAAGGGTCGTGGTTTCCCCCAACTGGCTGATGTCGCCACCTTCCAGCTCAACCAGTCGAAATTCCAGATCCCCAACCCGATTGGTGCCATCTTTCACCACGCGGTTAATCCGGTTTTCCAACTGTTCGGTTTTCGACGTCAGCCGCACGACTTCTGCTTCAATCCGGTCCAGCCGTTCCAGCGTACTGGCGCCGCCCAGATTGTTGCCAACACCACCGGTCGTTGACAGTTCACGTTTCAGGCGTTGCAATTCAACGAACAAAACCGACAATTCCTGACGAATGTCAGCCAGAGTTTCGTCCTGCGCGCGCAACGGGGCACTGACCCCAAGGGCCAGTACCAACGCCAATACCAATGTCCAGATGCGCGCCATCAACCTGCCTCGCTTAGCTAAGACCACCAGCGGCGACAACTGTCACAGCGCGGCGGTTTTGGGTGTAGCAGCTTTCCTCGGAACAGATCGCAATCGGGCGTTCTTTGCCAAGTGGAAGCGGTTGTAAACGTGCTGAGGAAACGCCTCGGCTGACCAGATATTCAATCACCGAGTTGGCGCGTCGCCCACTCAGAGCCAGGTTATAGGCTGTTGTACCCTGCTCATCCGCGTGACCTTCAATTACGGCAACGAATTCAGTGTTTTCCATCAGCCAGATTGCCTGTTGGTTCAGCAGAGTTGTCGCCTCGGGTGTCAGTGTATGCTGATTAACCGCGAACAAAACCCTGTCACCAATGTTTTGCTGGAAATAGGCCACTGTGGTTGGATCGCTAGCGCTCCCAGCACCAATTGCGCCACCGGCCTCCGCGCCGTCGCCAGCACCAAATCGCCCTGGATTGGTACAAGCGCTCAGTAAAAGCGCTGCCACTATCAATATTGCTTTGCTGTTAATTTTCATTTTGGGTTGTCCCGTTTTTGATTTTCGCTCGATTATTGTCATTCTAACACTGCTACCCGGTATTTGAAATGCACCCTATTTCAACAGCGGTGACCAGGCTGGATCAGACCCCGCACCCGCCGTTGGCACCCGGCGCAGATTGCGGCCCGTTATGTCCACCGAATACAATGCCCGCGCACCAGATGCGCCCTTGCTTTCGCGGGTAAACATGATCACCCGACCATTTGGCGACCATGTTGGTCCCTCATCCAGAAACGACGCGGTCAGCAGACGTTCTTCCGAACCATCCACCCGCATCACCCCGATATGGAACCGTCCGTTGGCTTGCTTGGTAAACGCAATCAGATCACTGCGCGGCGACCAGACCGGGGTGCCATAGCGCCCCTTGCCAAAGCTGATCCGGGTCGCTTCGCCACCGTTCGCACCCATGACATAAAGCTGTTGCGAGCCGCTGCGGTCACTTTCAAAAACGATGCGCGCACCATCGGGTGAAAAGCTGGGTGCGGTTTCGATTGATGGGGCCGAGGTCAGGCGTTGCATCGCACCGCCATTAACCGTGGTTTTGAATATATCGGTATTGCCACCTTGGGAAAGTGAAAGCAGCACTGTGTTGCCGTCTGGCCCAAAACGCGGCGCGAAGGTCAGATCAGCGGCGGCAACATCCAGCGCGCGGCGTTCAACAGTGCCAACGTCCAGCACATTCACCTTCGGAAAGCCGCTTTCATAGCTGGTATATAACACCCGGTCGCCAGTGGGTGAAAACCGCGGCGCCAGTACAATTGCACTGCTATCGGTCAGGAATTGCAGGTTCGCCCCGTCGTAATCCATCACCGCCAGCCGCTTCAGGCGCTGGCTCTTTGGCCCACTTTCCGACACGAACACCACGCGGCTGTCGAAATATCCTCCCTCACCTGTAATTCGGCTGTAAACCGCGTCCGCCACCTTATGCGCCATCCGTCGCCAGCTGGTCTCGGACCCGCCAAACTGCAACCCGTCGCCAAGCTGGGCATCGGCAAACACGTCAAACACCCGGAATTTCACTGTAACCCGCCCGTCGGTCGTAACGCTCACTGCACCGGTAACCAGTGCCTGCGCGTTGATCGCCTTCCAGTCGGAATACTGCACCGGGCTGGAAAAACTGGTTGGGGTAGAAATAAACGCACCCTGAGGGATTTCCCGAAACAATCCGGTCCCGGTCAGATCAGCCGCAATCACGTCGGCAATATTAACCGCCAGTTCCGCTGCTGCGGGGTTTTCAGCGATGAAATCGGGCACTGCCACAGGCAGAGGCTCAATCACACCTTCGGTAATCTCAATCCGCAAGGGACCGCTGCTTTGGGCATAGGCAATTTGCGCCATGCCTAAACTGGCCAGCATCAGGATCGCCGCTTTGAACAATCTCATTTGAGTCTCATTCCTTCCGGGTTGAACGTCATCTCTATATCCTGCCATTGAGAGTATTTCTCAACCGGCAGGTCAAATCCTTTTGAACCACAGCGGATAATCGCCCGACGTGCGGCACTAAACGCCTGTCCGGCAGCCGCGTCAGAACCACCGGAGGATGAAACCATCCTGATTGAGCCATTCTCGGGCTTTCCATCGCGGGTCATCTTCACGGCAACAACGACGGTGGTGCTTATTGCTTCCGACGAAAGTGATCCCACATTCCAGCAACTTGAAACCGCCACCCGCAGCCCTTCTTTTTCACTGCCTGTCAACGGTGGCCCTGTTGGCTGGCTTGGGGTTGGCGCTTCACTGGCCACGGCCTCTGCAACGGCGTCCGCCACAGGATCACTTTGCGCAGGGGGCGTTTCAGCCACCGGCGTCGGGCGCGAAGGCCGCGCGGTTGGACGCGGTGAATTTGTCGGTGCGCTTGCAGGTGTCTCAGCCTCGGTCACAATTTCTGTCGCCGCTTCTTCCGGCGCTGTCGCCGGGGCTTCCTCAGCCACGATCTCACCAGCATCGTCCGGCGCAACCTCTTCGGTCACTGTATCTGCAATCTCGGCGTCTGGTGCTGGCGGTGCAGCCGGTACCGGCGCTACCCTAGGCGCCGCATCCGGAACAGCCGTGTCCCCCGGATCAGCCAGTATGGGGGGTGCCTCTAATACAGGTGGGGCCGGAATGTCAGGGGCCGTATCATCCACTTCGGCCTGCGGTGCAGGGGCGGCCTCAGGCTCAACCGGTGTCGCTTCCGCTTCCGGCTCAGCCACTTCCACCGGTGCGGACACATCCGGTGTATCTTCCGGCACGGGTGCTATCTCAGGCACAACGTCTTCAATCTCTGGCACCACCGGCTGCGGGTTATCAAACTGCACGTCCGGCAGATCGTTTGACAGGGTCAGCGCCGCAAACTCGGCGTTTGAAATCAGCGACACCTCAGTGGCCTGCAACGGCACTGGGTCGCGGCTGCTCAGGAAGAACCCGCCAATCAGCGCCCAGAGGATAAACAGCCCATGCCCTACCCCGGAAATATATGTGCCGATGTTCAAGTGCCGCCACCTTACCCGTCACGTCCGTCCAATGTCGGCCCGCCACTGTCCGTCACCAGCCCGATATTGTTGAAACCACCTGCGTTCAGCGCGCCCATAACTTCCATTACACGCGCATAAGGGATCGCCCCGTCAGCCCGCAGGAAAACCTTGTTATCCGAACGCTCAACTGCAATCGCGCGCAGTTTGTTGATCAGTTCATCCGGCACCGTTTCAGTGGTCTGGATCATCATCCCACCTTCCGCTGTCAGCGTAATCGTCAACGGTTCTTCCTGCTCACTTGGCAGCGCCGTTGCAGCCGTCTTGGGCAGCTCAATCGGTACACCCACAGTCATCAGCGGGGCAGCCACCATGAAAATGATCAGCAAAACCAGCATAACATCCACAAACGGCGTGATGTTTATCTCGCTCATCGTATGGCCACCACCACGACGCCGACCCCGGCGTCGCCGTCCACCACCGCCCTGCACTACGCCCGCGCCCATCTCAGCTGTCCAGCTGACGGCTTAGGATAGTGGCGAATTCGTCGGCAAACGCCTCATACCCTGAAATTATCCGATCACTGTCCGCCGACAGCTTATTGTAAAATATCACCGCCGGGATCGCCGCTAACAGGCCTAGCCCGGTGGCCATCAAGGCCTCAGCAATACCCGGTGCCACAACCGCCAGATTGGTGCTTTGCTGCTGCGCAATCTCGATAAACGCGTTCATGATGCCCCAAACCGTACCAAACAGCCCGACAAACGGCGCGGTTGAACCGACGGTGGCCAGAAACGACAACCCCTTGGTCAGGTCATCCGCCTCTTTGGCAATTGCCACATCCATGGAACGATCAATCCGCGCCTGCGCCCCGGCAATCAGCCCGCCATCATCGCGGTGGCTGCGTTGCCATTCCAGCATCCCGGCGGCGAAAATCTTTTCCGACGCCCCGCTCGGCAAGGTGCCAATCTGCTCATACAGTTCATCCAGCGGTTCACCCGACCAAAAGGCCGCGTCAAACTCACCCGAGGCTCCTCGGGTGCGCTTATAGTTGATATGTTTTTGAATAATGATCGCCCAGGCCCAGAAAGAGGCGACGATCAACAGGATCAGCACGATCTTAACGGTGATTGTGGCGCGTAAAAACAGCGCTAAAAAGGAGAAATCAATCTCCTGCGCCAACGCAAGGGTTTCGGTTTCCATTTTACCTGCTCAGTTTATAGCCGTCTTGTTGCGGCTCAGTTGGCTCATGGATAGCGCAAATTCAAGGGGAATGCCAACATCAAGCACGCCGCCCCGGCCAATTCCCCGCACTTACTGCAAAACTAGGCGAATATTTGCTGGCATTCGCGTCGGCTGGCCGGATTTATTCAGCGCCGCAATCGTGACAATTGCTGAAAACAACAGCTCATCGCCGCGTTTGACGTCCTGGCGAAAAACCAGCCGCGCCCCGGTAACCTGCAATGGTGTTGTGTGGACCGTCAGTTGATCATCATATTTCGCCGGGGCCAGATAATCTGCCTCAACCCGGCGCACGGCAAAAATGATGCCCTCATCTTGCTTCAACGCGACCTGATCAACACCAACCTCACGGACAAATTCGCTGCGCGCACGTTCGATGAATTTCAGATAATTGGCGTAATAAACGATCCCGCCAAAATCGGTATCTTCGTAATAAACCCGCAGATCAAACTGATGTATCACCCCGCCGCCTCCAACCGCGCAAACAGCCGGTGTGCAAACGACTTATCTGTCGCCGCCCCCGGCAATACCGGATCATAAGCGGCCCGGATCAGCACCGCAATCTCGGGGCGCAACACTTCGGCTCCGGCCACGCGGGCCAGAGGTGACGTTTCTGCAAACGCCCCACTACCCCAAAGCAACATTACCTGTACCATCTGCGAAAGCGCCAGTGTTTCCGCCGGCAACCCGGCCAGTGCCTCATCCATCCGCAAAAATACAAACGCCGCCCGGATTGAGCCGTCACCTTCAAAGCGAAACAGCCGGTATTGATTAGCGTTCTGCGCCTCTAACCGGGGCAACAGCTCCGCCATCTCGGGGATAAGATGATCAATATCCGGCACACCAGTCAGTTCGGACCAGTCGCGCAGGAAAAACACCATCAGATTGGCGCCCATTTCCGGGTCAGTCTCTGACAATTCGTGCCCCGCCAATGCGACAACAGCTTCAATCGCACCCTTCACCACCGACAGGGTTGCGTCATCCACGCCAAACACAATAGGCACGATCGCCCGCCCCCATCTGGCAAACCGAAACTCGCCCGCCTCGCCGCAAAACAGCGCCTGAACGTCCTCAGGAGTCACCGCACCCATCCTTCTTCTTTTCTTAAATACCTCTGCCGGAGGCCAAATTCTTTACCGCTACTTGCCAAACATCTCACTTTGTCCCGGCTCTTTTGGCGCGCTCAGCCCCAGATGCGCCCATGCTTTCGCCGCCAATGCCCGCCCGCGCGGTGTGCGCTGGATCAGCCCCTGCTGCAACAGAAAGGGTTCAATCACTTCCTCCAGCGAATCCCGGCTTTCCGACAATGCCGCCGACAGGGTTTCAATCCCAACCGGCCCGCCGCCGTAATTCTCGGCGATCAGCCCCAGATAGCGCCGATCCGCCCCATCCAGCCCCAGATGGTCCACCCCAAGCCGGGTCAGCGCCTTATCAGCAAGGCTGCGGCTAATACTTCCGTCGCCCTCCACCAGCGCAAAATCCACCACCCGGCGCAGCAGCCGCCCAGCAATTCGCGGCGTGCCACGCGCCCGCTTGGCAATTTCAAGAGCGCCGCTGTCTTCCACCGGAATGCTCAGCAACCGCGCGCCACGGGTCACGATCTCATGTAATTCAGTGGTGCTATAAAATTGCAACCGGCTCGGAATGCCAAACCTGTCGCGCAAAGGTGTGGTCAGCAGCCCCATCCTTGTGGTCGCCCCGACCAGCGTAAACGGTTGTAATTCGATGCGCACCGTGCGCGCCGCCGGACCTTCGCCGATTACCAAATCCAGCTCAAAGTCTTCCAGCGCGGGGTACAATACCTCTTCCACCGCCGGGTTAAGCCGATGAATTTCATCAATAAACAAAACATCCCGTGCTTCAAGATTGGTCAGGATCGCCGCCAAATCCCCCGCCTTGGCCAGCACCGGCCCGGACGTCATACGAAAATTCACCCCAAGTTCCCGCGCCATGATCTGCGCCAGCGTGGTTTTACCCAATCCGGGGGGGCCGTGGAACAGCGTGTGATCCATTGCCTCGCCGCGCATTTTCGCACTTTCAATGAATACTTTCAGATTGGCCCGTAATTCTGCCTGCCCGATGAATTCATCCAACACCTGTGGGCGCAATGCCCGGTCAGCATCCTCTGGGCGCAGTTCTGGTCGCAGGGTTGGGTCCGGTTCGTTCATCGCCCTACCCCTTTGGTGCCAACAGCTTCAACGCCGCGCGGATCAGCTCGGGCGTATCCGCGTCCGGTGCAACGCCAGCAGCCTCGGCCACTGCCCCCGCCGCGTCCCCCGGTCCATAGCCGAGATTTTGCAGCGCCGACAGGGCCTCTGCCTGCGCTGCACCTCCACCGGTAGCCGGGGCAACTTCCGGGGCTGCCTCAATTACCTCAAAATCCGCACTCGGGTCCAACGTTGCCGGAGCATTGCCGCCCATGGCCATCACCGCAGGCGCTTTATCCTTCAGCTCATTCACCACCCGCTGCGCAATCTTCGGGCCAACCCCTTTAGCCGCCTTTACGGAATTCCAGTCACCCAAGGCAATTGCCCGCGACACGCCGTCCGGACCTAGAGCACTAAGAATAGCCATCGAAGCCTTGGCGCCGATCCCTTGAACCGAGGTCAACAGCTTGTACCATTCTTTTTCCACCAGCGAGGTGAAGCCAAACAGCTGCAACAAATCCTCGCGCACCAGCAGGTCGGTATAAAGCGCCACCGCTTCCCCTGGCCCCGGCAAACCGGCCATGGTGCGATCGGACACGTAAACCACATATCCCACGCCGCGCACGTCGACCAAAATATGATCCGCGCCGCGGTAATCTATCCGCCCGGAAATCTTGCCAATCATGCGCTGGCTTTCCGCAAGGCAGCTTCCAGCCGACCCGCCGATTGCACATGAATTGAATGACAGATCGCAATCGCCAGCGCATCCGCCGCGTCTGACCCGGCAATATCCACACCGGGCAATTGTAGCTTCACCATATGTTCCACCTGCCGCTTATCGGCGTGACCAACCCCAACAACCGCCTTTTTTACCGTATTGGGCGCGTATTCCCCGATGCGAAGCCCCGCGCGCGCCGGCACCAGCATAGCAATGCCCCGCGCCTGACCCAGTTTTAGCGTCCCGGCCCCGTCTTTATTGACAAATGTCTGCTCAACTGCGGCCGTATCCGGGGTAAAGCGCGTAACAATTTCAGAGAGCTGATTGAACAGGCTCAGCAACCTTTCCCCCAGATCATCCCCGTCAGAGCCACAGGTCCCGTTGCCAACATGGCTGATTCGCGGGCCATCAACATCAATAACCCCCCAGCCCAGCTTCCGCAGACCCGGATCGATCCCTAATATTCGCATGTCTGGGCCCTGCTCTTGTTGCTTTTTTGCCGAATTAGCACGAAACGCGAACATCCGCCAGTTAATCTTGAAATGTCGTTTTCAAACCGCCGGCAACCAAAAAGCGGCGCAAGCGGTTCAATCGCGTCAGAAACTTGCTTGTTTCCGACACTTTTGAACCAGAATTTTCCTTTGTTTACCATTGGTTTACCCGGTGTTTACCGATATGCAAAAAACGCATATGTGCAATGCAAAAATAGCTGCTTGTCGTATCGGTATTCCACAACTAACTGCGGATCAGAGAAGCAATTATGCTCTCACAGAAATTCGAAAGGATGACCAAGATGGCCGCAATCGAAACAACCCGCACTACAGCACACAGCACCGGTTTTACCCGGCGTCTGGTTGCTGCCTTCACTACTGCTTTTGCTACATTCGCTGTTTGGAATGACGTCCGCGCTACGCGCAAAGAATTGAACAAGCTCAGCGACCATGAGTTGAACGATATTGGTCTGTGCCGTGGGGACATTGCCAAGTTTACTGGCTAAGAAATCCCAACAATAAGCAAAGGGCCGTCCCAATTTTGGGGCGGCCCTTTTATTTTGGAGTATTTCTTTCGCGCCAACCCAGCGTCGGCCAGAAAGTAAGAACTTATTTGGTAACGTTGCCAATCATTCCGGATAGCCAGACAGTGATTGGATCGGCATACATCACGTAACCGCCGACCTGTTCAACAATTGTACCGCTCTGTAAAAGCGCGACACGTTGCTGATAAACCTGCTCGCCGGACTGAGCAAAAAGAAACGCTTTGAATGCCATCATGATAACGAGGCAGAAAAACAGGCTGCGAATGGTCTGGTGCGAACTTTTGCGCTTTGGCCGGGCAATCATCAGACCATTGTCATTTATGGTCGTAACGAAGCCATCGGCAAGCTTGCGATGCGTCTTGTTAATCCGCTGCACGCGCTGTCCAAACTCTAGTTGTTGAATATCTGCCATTGTTTCCTCGTAATATCTCGTTCGCTTAACTTAGCCAAAATACACGCGGAAATGGGGCGGAAATATGGCAGGCCTGCTCATGTTGGGTCAAACAGCCTGATTTTAGCGATTCTTCTCCAATACCAAGGTTGTCCAATCGACAATCTCGGCACGATCATGTGTATTGTAGCCGCAATCAGCATAAACACTAATGATCTCATCAGCCTGAGTGTTAAGAATTCCTGAAAGAATCACATATCCACCCCTATTGCTGGCCACAGAAATCGTCGGTGCCAGCTCAATCAGCGGTCCTTTCAGGATATTTGCGAAAATAAGATCAAATGGGGCAGCCTTGCCAATAGCCGGATGCGCCAGCCCTGTGGCCTCTATACACTTTACCCGGCCTTGTAGCCGGTTTGCCTTAATATTGGCCTGTGCGACCTCCACTGCGACCTCATCTATATCACTGGCTATGATAGTCCCTGAATACATGTGCGCGGCGGCCATCGCTAATACAGCCGTCCCACAACCAATATCAGCCACACTTTTTGCAACGAACCCCTCAGCCACCAGCCGGTCCAACGCGCACAGGCACCCAAGGGTCGTACCATGATGCCCGGTGCCAAAGGCCATCGCCGCCTCTATCAGTAACGGAACGGCCCCCGCAGGCACCTTATCCGCATCATGGCTGCCATAGACAAAGAACCGGCCCGCCACGACCGGCACCAGATTGCGCTGCACATGGGCCACCCAGTCTTTTTCTGGCAACTCAGAAATGATGAAAGGTTTCGCGTCAAACACCGCCGCCAACAAAGCCAGCCCACCCTGATCCGGGCTTTCGGTGAAATACCCGCCAACTTCCCACAGGCCCGAGCCATCCTCGACCTCAAACACACCAATTCCAGCAGGTTCCGGCACCAGACGCTCCAACGCCTCACCCAGTTGCTCAGCCTTTGGGCGGCCATTTAAAGTTGTGAAAGCCGTAAACGTCGCCATCGAGCGTTCCTTATTCATGTAGTCTCAAC
>CAZRHV010000065.1:0-12046 GCA_964599985.1 uncultured Marinosulfonomonas sp.
GCTTCTCAAACCGTATGGCGGATACCGCAGTGGCTATGGGTAAGCTGATTTAAAACTGAAAAACCTGGCCCAAACGGCCCTGTAAAGGAATAACAACATGGCACTTATTACGATGCGCCAATTACTGGATCACGCGGCTGAGAACAGCTACGGTGTTCCGGCGTTTAACATCAATAACATGGAACAGGGCCTGGCGATCATGCGCGGCGCGGCCGCCGTTGACGCCCCTGTAATCATGCAGGCCAGCCGGGGTGCCCGGTCATACGCCGGTGACATCATGCTGCGCCATATGATCCAGGCGCTGGCGGAAATGTACCCGGATATCCCGCTGTGTATGCATCAGGACCACGGCAATAACGAAGCCACCTGTTCCTCAGCCATTCGCCACGGTTTCACGTCGGTGATGATGGACGGATCGCTCCATGAAGACATGAAAACCCCGGCTGATTTTGACTATAACGTCACCATCACCGAACGGGTGTCGCGCATGGCCCATTGGGTAGGCGCATCTGTGGAAGGTGAACTTGGTGTGCTGGGCAGTCTAGAGACCGGCGAAGCCGCCGAAGAAGACGGTTCCGGCGCTGTTGGCAAACTATCCATGGATCAGCTGTTGACTGACCCGGACGAAGCCCTTGAATTCGTAAAGAAAACCAAGGTTGACGCGCTTGCGATTGCCTGCGGCACATCCCACGGGGCCTATAAGTTTTCCAGCAAACCAACAGGCGAAACACTGGCCATGGACCGGATTGCTGCGATCCACGCCAAAATTCCCGATGTGCATCTGGTGATGCACGGGTCTTCCAGTGTTCCACAATATTTGCAGGACCTGATCAACCAATCGGGTGGCGAAATGGCGCAAACCTACGGTGTACCGGTCGAGGAAATCGAAAAAGGCATCAAAATGGGTGTGCGCAAGGTGAATATCGACACCGATAACCGCATGGCCCTGACCGGCCAGTTCCGCAAAGTGGCGAAAGACAAACCAACCGAGTTTGATCCACGCAAATTCCTGATCCCGGCCATGGATGAGATGGAAAAGCTGGTCAAAGATCGCTTTGAGCGTTTTGGCACCGCCGGCAATGCTGCGAATATCAAAGTTATCCCTATGGATGACATGGCCAAGCGTTACGCCGACGGCGCGCTTGACCCGAAGACGACCTGAACCGGTCCTTTGCCCGAGGATACACACCAACGGCCAATGGTGGGCAGAATCCCACTCTGCGGCTTGAAAACAATGTAGGGCGGGGTTAACCCCGCCTTACCGACCCATTCAAAAACAGGTGCTGCATATGTCATTCAATCGCTCCATCAAAATTGCCCCTTCTATTCTTGCTGCTGATTTCGCCAACTTTGGTGCTGAAATTCAGGCCATTGAGGCAGAAGGCTGTGACTGGGTGCATGTTGACGTGATGGACGGGCATTTTGTACCAAATATCACCTTTGGACCCGACACATGCAAAGCCATCCGCCCACACATCAAAACCGTGATGGACGTACATCTGATGATTGCACCGACAGATCAGTACCTGAAAGCATTTGCAGACGCTGGTTCTGACATCCTGACCATCCACGCCGAGGCCGGGCCACATCTGCACCGGTCCTTACAATATATCCGCGACCTTGGCTGCAAAGCTGGTGTTGCACTGAACCCATCTACCCCTGCCAGCGCCATCGAATATGTGATGGACCTAATTGATATGGTCTGCGTCATGACGGTAAACCCTGGTTTTGGTGGGCAAAAATTCATTCACAGCCAAATCGACAAAGTCAAAGAAATTCGCAAGATGATCGGTGATCGTGACATCCACATCGAAATTGACGGCGGTATTACACCAGAAACCGGCCCCTTGATGGCGGCTGCCGGGGCAGACGTTTTGGTGGCTGGTTCTGCGGTATTCAAGGGCGGCAGCGTTGAAAACACCACCCCCTATGGCAATAATATCCGCGCAATCCGCGACGCATCAGAAGCCGCGCGCAAGTGAGCATCAAAGCAATCATTTTCGACGTCGACGGCACGCTTTCCGAAACCGAAGAGACGCACCGACGGGCGTTCAACCAGACCTTCAGGGAATTTGGACTGGATTGGAACTGGTCGCAGGAACTGTATGGTGAGCTGTTGAAAACAACCGGTGGTAAGGAACGCATGACGGCGTTTCTGGCAAACCGGGGTGAAGTTGCAGACCAAGCCAAAATTGCTGAAATCCACAAGCGCAAAACGGCTGAATACGGTAAACTTATTGCCAATGGGGCGGCTGACCTGCGCCCGGGCATTGCTGATCTGATCAAAGACGCCGCCAAAAACGGTGTGCGCGTTGCGGTCGCCACCACCACAAACCGCCCGAATGTCGACAAGCTGGCCGAGGCTTGTTTTGGCCGTGCCGCTGGTGAAGTATTCGAAGTCATTGCCGCGGGGGACGAGGTAAAGAACAAAAAACCAGCCTCAGACGTGTTTGATCTGGCGGTTGCAGGCCTTGGACTGAACCCCCGCGAATGCGTCGGGTTGGAAGACAGCCGGAATGGATTGCTGTCCTGCACCGGCGCGAACGTTCCATGTATCGTATCGCCGGGCGTCTATACGCTTGGCTCAGATTTCTCGGAAGCAGCGGCCGTAATCGACTGTTTCAGCGAAATTGACACCGTCGCAAAACTGAATTCACATTTAGGAAAATAACATGACCAAGGGCGCAATTGTCTTTGACCTCGACGGAACCCTCATTGATTCTGCTCCTGATATAAATGCGATAGCGAACACTGTGCTGTTCGGCGCGGGTGCGCCAGGTATTACGCTGGAACAGACCCATTCGTTCATCGGTAACGGTTCTGGCGAATTTGTTACCAAGATGATGCGTGAGCAAGGATTAGGTGACGCACCAGAAGTTCACAAAGAACTGCACGGCGAATTTGAAGAGCTGTATAAAACCGCGACCGATCTTTCGGTTCTGTATCCCGGCGTGATCAACTCTCTGGACGCGCTGAAAGACGCCGGTTTCGCAATGGGTCTTTGTACCAACAAACCTATGGCTTCAACCATCGCGGTTTTGAACCACTTTGAACTGGCCGATTACTTTCAGGTGGTTGCCGGTGGTGACACCCGCCCCCAGCGCAAACCACACCCGGCCCCTTTGCTCTATGTATTTGAAAAACTTGGCGTAAACGCCGCCCCGTGGTTGTACATCGGTGACAGCGAGGTAGACGTTGAAACCGCTCAGCGCGCTGATGTACCGATTGCCCTATTCACCGAAGGTTACCGCAAAACGCCGGTTTCTGAGCTGTTGCATGCCTATAAGTTTGATGATTTTGCAGCCCTTATCGGGATTGCTGACAAACATTTCGCCTAGAGCCAACCGAATTCTATTCAGCGGCAGGTTTTTCCTTGCCGCCGAATGAAAACACCCGTTTCACCCAGTTTTCCTTGCTCGCAACAGGCACATGCTTGTCTAATTCCGCTTCAATATCAGAGCCTTGAATTTCTTCGCGGCCTAATTTTACTTCCTGATAGAAAAATTCTGCCATCGGGATGATTGCATCCAGATAGGCCTGCTGAGCAAATATCTTCTCTGCGATGTCCTCCAGATCGAACCAGACTTCATCAGGGTCACGGTCATCGTCCAGACCTGAAACAAGACGTGTCAGTTCATCAATCCGGCTCACGTCGCCTGCAAAGCTCTCATGGGATTTGCAAACATACAGCTCTGCAATCTGCCCACCCATCAGCTCAATTATGCGAATTTCCAGCATCTCGATAAAAGAAATCCAGTCAAATCCGGAAAACGTCTTGTCACTGACCAGAATTGGTGGACGTGGCAAAACCTTAAACGAAATCAGTTTTAGACCTAACGCTCGCGCCGACAGTGCATGACCTGCTTGATAAACAGCCTGGCGAAAGCCTTCGTCCTGACAGTGTTTATGGACGACCCCGGTATTCTCAGCATTCATTCTTCAGCCCTTCAGAACCTGTTGTCAGGTGATTGATAGATTTGCCCGACAGGGCCTATTCAGCAGGTTCCGCCTGTGCATCCTTCAATTCAGCGCTTTGGCTTTGGCCCGTAATCGCTGCACCGGACTTGCCCGAAGGATCAGCATACCGGTCATTCAGATCCTGAATGTGGTTGGCTACTGTTTCACGCACCATGCGCAACTGCTTAGCTGCCCTTGCGCCCCAACCCGCTGGTTCAGCACGGAAAATAGACTGGAAAAAGCCGGTACTTTTCGTAAATGCCTGCCGCAGATTTAGTTCCACCAAGCCGTAAGTCTCGGTAAGACCGGCGGCAATTCTTTTGGCCACTATGCCGCGCGCGTAAAAGTGAAATGCGACCAGCAGAATAACGAACGCCACACAAAACGCCGCCGCATCCAGCAGATTCCCTTGCAACCATTCACCGCTTGGCAGCCATTTGAAATAGCTCATCAACCCGACTGCGATTGCCACCAGCACAGCTAGAGCAACTCCGTCAGCCAACAACACCCCCCGGCGCCACCGCGCCTTGGCGTCGCGCAGTTTGGGCATGATGTCATGCTCCAGCTCATTCGACACGGTTTCAAGCACGCTGACGATGCGGTAATTGCGTTGCAGCTCTACCTCATCCATCCGCTCGGTGATTTTTTCCAGATCAGCGTCGCGTTTGCTTTGGAACCGAGCACGCAGGGCTTTGTCCTCAATGGGAACCGAGGCCTCTTCGTTATAGATCGTGTAAAATTGCCCGGCAGAAAGCCCGGCCTGCGAAATCGCACGTTGCCAAGCGCCAACAATTTCTTCGGTGTTATCATCCTTGGCAGCGGTGTCTATCTGGTTGAGAATATACAGGAATTTTGACGCATCCGTGCGTTTGATCGTGCGAGCGACCAGATGTTCCAGCGTGTCCTGCATCGCGCCGGGTTCCGGATGGCGGGCATCAAAGAACACCAGAACCAGATCTGACAGGTCGATAATATGGTCGGTGATCCGCAGGGTGGATCGGCGCTGATCATCAGCATCAAACCCCGGTGAATCGATGATGATTTTGCTTTTAATCTTGTCAGAGCTGGTGGTGCGCAGTTGCAGATAGCTTTCGATATGCTTGCCTTCGCCCTGCGCTACTTTTTCGATCTCATGGCTGATGCGGAAGAACGGGAACCGCGGGTCAGCGTCGAGCGCTGAACCCGGCAAAGTCTGCCCACCCGCAGTACCGGCAGAACGGTGGCAAATAACGGTGAACTTGTCATCCACCGCCTGATTGCCGGTGCTTTGCAGGTTGTCGCCAACATAGGCGTTGATAAATGTCGATTTACCAGATGAAAACGTCCCCAGAACTGAAATCAGCGGCCACCACGAAATTCGTGATGCCATTGACGTTTCCCTATCCAACAGGCCCGTGCGGTAAAGCAGTTTGTCGAATTTGTAGTAAGTCGGCAAAACTTCCAAAAGGGCAGGATTTTCTGCCTTTAAGTGCTTTTCCAAACGGGCGAGGCGGTTGTTAAGGAAGTGGCTCATGTGTTTTCATATCCAATCACGAATTACTGGAAACCTACCGGTTGGACGCAAGGGTACGCAAGTCATTGGCTTTTGCCGGGGCAATCCCTTGTAACACACCGATCATCGCCTGCGCCTGCGGGAAATTTCCGGCCTCGAGCGATAACTTCCCGGCGTTGAAGAAATGTTCTGCCGCTTCATCCATACGGCGTTGCGTAAAGAAAAGGTTACCCAGTTCACCCTGAACATCTGCCTTTGAGGCAAATTCAGCGGCCAGTGATTTATACAGTTCCTCGGCCTTTGCTGCGTCGCCGTTCCAATAGGCCTGACGGGCGGCTGCTAATTGCTCATCATAGCCCTCGGCGTTCGCCGTTTGCGGGGCAGTGGCCATTGGTGTTGATTGGGTGGAATCCACTGCACCTGCCACTGGTTGTTGTAGCATATTTTCAGCGGGCTCTGCTGTAGCAGAAGGCATTTCATCAGGTTCAATTTCTGCTGTTGTTTCTGCTCCAACCGCCGGCGCAGCAGCAAACGGATCAACGCTTACAATTTCGGTTTCTGACATCGGTTGTTCAGTGGACATTCCCACCAGCCCGAGCACCGCCTCGCGGTTAAAAAACGCAACTGCCGCAAAAATTACGATGACGTAAATTAGGATCAATCGAACAAATGGCATGTCTCTGGCCTTACTTTTTTGTTTCTAACTTGGATCTTTTCGATCCGTGAATGGCTTTCGCCAACGCGTTCAGTTCTTTCGCTGCCTTGCTGGAAGGCTCCAGTTCAAACGCGGCCAACCCTTCGGAAAATGAGCGCCGGAACGCAAGACGCTGCACCAGTTTTTGTTTCAGCGTCTTCATCATGTCCAAAGATTGCAACGCTTCCAGGGTTTCCGAGTTTTCGCGCGAGCGAGGATGCGGATCAGCGCGGTTAATGAACGCGAATATTTCGGGCAACTTGCCTTTTGCCCGCTCTTTCTTGACGATTTCCAAAAAATGCTGGGTTGCCCAGATGTCCGCCTGCGATGGTGTCACCGGAATAACGATCCGTTCACAGGCGCGAACAGCGGCGCGCAAAGAGGTCATATCAGACGCCCCAACATCGATCAGCCACTCACCCTTGGCTTTGCCTTTGGCGGGCAGTTTGTGTACCACTTTCAATGCTGGTTCAACGCCATCCTCTTCGCGAATATCAGCAACATCCGTAACCGTGCGCTGTGGATCAAGATCGCAGACCGTAACATCATGCCCCTGAGTCAGGCGCCACATCGCCATGTTGAACACGATGGTGCTTTTGCCAGTGCCGCCTTTGAAATTCGCATATAAAGTTAACATATCAATTGACCTTTTTTCGTCACTCGCTTGCCGGTGCGACATTTGGTTGGGGTTGTGGCGTTGTAATAGCGGGTGGTTGCTGCTCTTGCCAGCCTTCAGGGATTACAAACGCACTTGGGTCAACCGGGCCGATCACGATATTCTCAAGGCTGCGGGTTTCACCACCGGGCAGGTTTTCACGCACAACCACACGCAATTCAGGGTCAAACCACCAATCGCCGTTTTGTACGTCCTGCCCCGGCAGCGTCAGATTGATTGTCCAATGCTCGGTCGCGCGACCATTCAACTGCTCCATCGTTTTGAATGCCATCGTCATATTACCACCGTCGGGGAAATCCTGACGCAGCGCACGACGACGTGCTGAGTCCCACAGGATAACCAAAGGGCGGCTTTGGGACCGGGTTGAAAGTATCCACCGTTCAACTTCTATCCCGCTCACGATGTCGGTGCCTATTTTCTGGCAAACCGTCCCCTGCGATTGCTGGGGACAAGGGGATACATAGCCCTCGATGCTCGCAAGAGGCATCGTTGCCCCAAGAATTTCGACATAAGTTTGTGTTGCGGGGTCCAGGATATACATAGCACCAAGTTCCGGCAGCAGGATCTGGATGACATTTTTACCGTCACGCTCAAACTCCAGTCGCAGCTTAGCGCCGGATTTGACGATTTCACCAATCGTTTCCGGTTGTCCCGGAAAGGCGTGGACTGCCTGCGCACTATAGGCGCTGGTAGCATTTGAATTCTGGGTAAGGCCGGGGGCTGCAAGGCTAATGCCTATTCCAGCGACGGCGGCCATAAGGGTAGACCTAAATTTTAACATCATTGCCCCCCTTGGAATAACTTTGGAAGGTCCGGAACCACCCGCCCCCCGGATTTTCAGGGGGAAAGGCAGTTTCGGACCTTAGTTTAAGTCTTAGTTGCTTGCAGCAGCAGCAGTATCGTCAGCTACAGGAGCCTGGATAGCAGCGCCGTCAGCGGCAGGCGCACCTGGGAAGCCTTCAGGAACTGGACCCCAAGCTGGGTTCCAGGGGCCATTGTAGAAGCCGCCGTTACCGCCACTGTTGTTGTAGCCGTAACCTTGACCCTGACCTTGACCTTCGCCCTGACCTTGGCCCTGGCCCTGGCCTTCTGCAGAACCGCTGAAGCCAAAGTTGAACGCACCAGTGCCGTTACCATTGGAGTTGCCATTGAATGGACCCCAGTTGTTGCCGAAGCCATTGTTGAAGCCGTTGTTGTTGCTACCCCAAGGTGTCCAACCACCGTTGTTAAAGCCATTGTTGTTGCCGCCCCAAGGTGTCCAGCCGCCGTTGTTGAAGCCGTTGTTGTTGCCACCCCAAGGTGTCCAGCCGCCATTGTTGTTGAAGCCGTTGTTGTTGCCACCCCAAGGTGTCCAGCCGTTGCTATTGTTGTTATAGCCGTTGTTGCCCCAGTTAGTTGGGCCCCAGTTTTGGGCTGATACTTCAACAGCAGTTACGCTGACAAGAGCTGCGGCTACAGCGGCAGCAATAAGTGATTTACGCATTTGTAGTCTCCTAAGTTTATGTCCCGTCGATTGTTTGGAAGCGGGCAGTGGGACGGTTGCCGTTTTCCTTCTTGTTTGTGCAGAAAAGCTGCACGCACCTTCTGCCGTCTGGGTTTAGAAAAACCCGAACGGACTAAAGCCGGAGAATGGTGATCCATATCCGCCGGGGTAATTCCCCCGGCCTTGATTGAAACCACCAAAGTTACCTGGATTCCCGGTTGAACCATAGGGCTGGACGTTGCCAAACCCAGGGTTAAATCCGTTTCCAAAACCTTGTTGTGGGAAGCCACCGTTACCAAAGCCCGGTGCAAACCCATTCGTGCCAAATCCCTGCGGTGCGGGGCCGTATCCAAAACCTTGCTGAGGAAAGCCAAAGCCTTGCGGGGCTCTATTAAACCCGTACCCTTGCGGCGCATTCCCGGGCAGGCTGTTTTGCACATCCGGATCACTTGCATAGGTGCGCACTGGGGCCACCGGCTGGGCTGGCGCTGCCACAGGGGCAATTTCTTCGATCAGTATTGGTTCTGCTGAGAGCATCTGATCAAGATCTGCTGGTGCGTATTTATCCGTTGCCGGTTGATTTGGCGTCCACGTTGGCTGTGGGGCAGGAACTGGCGCGACAGTTGCTGGCCGATTTGGGTTCCAAGGATTGGCCGCTTGCGCGTTGACAAAAGCAGGCATGCTGCAGCTAAGTATGCTAACTGTTAATATATTCATATATGTCTTCATGTTCTCCCCTTTCATCCTGTGTTTCTCTTTGTTGTGTAATTTTTAAGGCCTGGTCGGTTGGGTTAAGTTTTGTGGGTTTACAGTACCCGGGCCAAATGGGCCGGTATTGCCACCAAACGGTCCGTTCGGGAAAAATGGTTGCGCACCATAACCGGGGAAATAACCCGGTGTGGGTGCCTGACCATATCCCTGTGGACCCCAGCCCTGCCCTTGGGCATTGCCAAAATTATTAAAGCCTTGCTGAAACTGACCATTGCCTTGGCTACCAGCAAAATACCCGCCCTGAGCATTTGCGCCAAACGGCACCCAACCCCAGCCGGGAACGAACTGAAACTGCTGCTGCTGCTGTTGTTGTTGGGGCTGAGGAAACGGCGCAATGGCCGGAGCCGGATTGCTTCTGGCAACGGTGTTTGCGCCCTGCCCCTGATTAACAATCGGAGCTGGCCGGTTCGCCTGCCGCTGTGGCTGCATCCAATAAGGCAACGCTGGAAAATTAGAATTCGTTGGCCGTAGAAGCGGCTGAAATTGTTGCAAAGGCTGAACCGGCTGTATGGGTTGCAGTGGCTGAAAGTTCATCGCCCGATATGGTCCCGGCAGCGGCAAAGCAGCACCAGTGTTCTGAGCATTTACCGATCCTGCAATCAAGGCAGTAGCCATTCCAAAAAGAACGGTGAGGATTTTTACATTTTTATGCATCAACTGTTCCCTTCAATTAGCTGTTGTTAGTTGGTTTTTTCAGCCGGATACCGCGGCGACCACCTGATTTAGGTTTTGCTTTGGCGACTGGTTTCGGTGTTGCTTTAGGCGTTGCCTTCGCAGCCGGTCTTTTGGCCGTAATCGTTTTCGCAGGTGCGGGTTTTGCTTTAATTGCTCGCGCTTTTTTAGGCACTGCTTTTTTCGGGGCTGCCTTTGCCGCGGCGGCAGGTTTTGCAGCTTTGGTGGCTTTCCGCGCCGCCGATTTTGCGGCCGCTTTAGGTGCAGGTTTTGCGGCTGGTTTCTTTGCGGCCTTCGGCTTGGCCGGTGCCGGTTTTGGTGTGGCAACCGCTGGCTGCGCAACTGCTGCGGGCTGGGCAACAGGAACAGGTGCCGCTGCAGGCGTCATAACTTGCGCTGCCGCGGGTGCAGCCGCAAAGGCCGTCGCAACTTCCGGCTTGGCAAAACGGTTCTTGATCCAGCCGAAGATAAACTTACTCAGCCCGACGATCACAAAGATTGCCGCCTCAGCCAACATCAGCAGCAGATCGCCGATCACCGCCAGAACGGATCGTGTATTTCGAACCGCCGCGCGCTGCGAAAACGCAACCGGCTGCGCTTTTTCAATGTGGTACCCATCAGTCGCGCTAAGTGTTTCGTCCCGCAATTCAACGACAGAGTTTCCACCGCCACCGCTACCATCGTCGGTCAGCGCATCGCGGAAAGTCACACAGCCCATTGGAATAACAACCAATGTCAGCAGCGTGGATACCAGACCACCCATCATCAAAGAAATCGCCATGCCCTCAAAGATCGGGTCAGACAGGATAACCGATGAACCGGCCATCAGTGCCAGTGCCGTAATGATAATCGGACGCGCGCGGGTACGGCAGGCGTAGATCACTGCCTCTTGTACTTCCATGCCGCGCTCAACTGACTGGCGGGAAAAATCCACCAGCAGAATGGAATTTCGCACAATTATTCCGGCCAGTGCGATGAAACCAATCATCGAGGTGGCGGTAAAGGACGCGCCAAACAACCAGTGACCGGGCACGATACCGATCAGCGTCAGCGGGATTGGTGCCATCACAATCGCGGGCATCGTGAAGTTACCAAACTCCCAGACCACAAGGATATAGATCAGGATCAGTGCAACCCCAAAGGCAATGCCCATATCGCGGAACGTCACGTAGGTAACTGTCCACTCGCCGGTCCATTCCAGCGCCGATTGCAGGCTGGTTTTTGGCGGCGCGATATAGTTGGTATCAACACGTACACCGTCCGGTGCAACGTAGTCATCCAGCAAGGCTTCAAGTTCAAATATCCCATAGATCGGCGCACCAAGGCGCCCGGCAACTTCGCCGGTGACGTATTCAACAGCGCGCAGGTCTTTGTGGTAGACCGGCTCATCCATCAGCAGGGTTTCAAACTGGCCAAGCTCGGTCAGGGGGATCATGTTGCCAGTGGCCGAAGGTATCGGCAATTGGCCCAAGCGGCCCAATTCACCGCGCAGTGCCAGTGGCATTTGCAGGTAGATAAACCGTGGCTCAAGTGAACGTTCAACTTTCACGTCACCCAGTATGTAGCCACCCATGGCCATTTCCAGCTGCCGGTTGATGTCTTCAACAGACACACCGCGCCGCGAAGCCTTTTCGCGGTTCACCACAAAACGCCAGCTTTCATAGGGCATCTGCAAATAGCTGTCAGCATCCACAATGGTTTCAGCTTCGTTGAACAAACCTTCGATATCGGCCGCTACCTGACGACGGGTCGCGTCATCCGGGCCATAAATCTCGGCAACCATAGTTTGCAGAACCGGCGGGCCTGGTGGCATTTCAACAATTTCGATACGCGCACCCAGTTTCTGAGCAATCGGTGTCAGTGCATTACGCGCGGCAATTGCCAGATCTTCGGAAGTCCGCTCACGATCATAGCGTTCGGTCAGTTGAACCTGAATGTCGCCATGCCAGCTTTTGTCACGCAGATAGGTGTGGCGCACCAACCCGTTAAAGTTGAAGGGCGATGCAGTACCTGTATAGGCTTGTAGCGCGGTAACCTCTGGCAGCTTCCTAACTTCAGCCGCGAGCTGGGAAACAACATTTGCCGTAACCGGCAGGGCTGTTCCCTCGGGCATGTTCACGACAATATTGAATTCTGGCTTGTTGTCCTTTGGCAGCATTTTGACCGTAACGGCCTTGGTGGCAAACATCGACAGGCTCAGGAAGAATACCAACAGCAACCCCAGACCAAATACCCAGCCCTTTAAACGGCTGTTCAGCAGCGGCACCAGCATCCAGTTGAACAACTTGCTTAGCATTGCCG
>CAZRHV010000066.1:0-11542 GCA_964599985.1 uncultured Marinosulfonomonas sp.
CCACGCAGTTTTGGATTTATTTGGAAGCAGCTTCCACGTTCTCGCTGGTGTAAACCGTGAACGGCCCCATCAGGATACGTTTCTGACCCGGACGACCCGGATCTTCCTCGATGGTAAAGTCACCCATCCGACCGGCGGTGAAGGATTCACCGATTTCACCCGTAAGCTGACCAGAGGCCATGCCGTAAGCGGTGAAATATGTCAGGTAACCAAGATCACGAAAGTCCCACAGCGCAAATTCAGGCGCACAACCGTTCATGGTGTAGGACACCATTTCAGAAGGAAGCCCCAGTCCGGAAATCTTAACCGTATCGCACAGACCTTCATCCTGCATTGCCTTGGCTGCGGCCTGAATGCCCACAGTGGTTGGCGACATGATCACACCCAGATTTGGGTACTTGTCCACCAGCGAAAGGGCGCGGTTATAGCTGACTTCAGCCTGATCATCACCGTAAACGGTATCGACAAGCTTGATGTCGGCATATTTCGCATCAGACTCCAACACTTCCACCATGCTGGCGATCCAGGCGTTCTGGTTTGCAGCATCCGGTGTAGCCGACAGAACGGCCATTTCACCACTGCCACCAAGGATCGAATGCGCCATATCGGCCATCACGTTCCCGATTGAGCCAAAATCAACCTGTGCGACGAACACGTCTTCGCCTTCGCCCGATGGTATTGGGCTATCCCAGGTCACAACCTTGGTGCCACCGGCCTGCGCCGCTGTTGCAGACGGAACAATCTGATCACCGGCGTTGTTGGACAGCATCACAGCGCCCTGACCCTGCGTGGCCGAAGTTGTCATGATCTCAATCTGACCCGCGACCGAATTTTCCGGTGTTGGTCCAACGAACAGCAATTCACCCGGATTGCTTAGCTCTGCATGGGCTTCCTGCGCGCCGTCATTGGCCTGATCAAACACCAGAATGCCAAGGAATTTCGGCAACAGAACCATGTTGACCTCTTTGCCGCCCTCCAGAGTTTTTGCCTGCGCGAATGCCATTGTGGCCCCGCCAAGCATCAGTGACGCGGTGACGCCTAATGTTAGTAATGCTTTCATGTTTTCCTCCTGAAAAACTTAGTTTCGGCGCGTTATTGCACCTATTGTTGTGTTGGCATCCGGGTTTCCCACCCCTGTTGCCGTTACCTGTAATATGCGCTGCTCAAGCCTGTCCGACGGATTGGCGTTGTTGTCCCAACCCTTCGATCCCCAGGGTCATTTCCTGACCTTTTCTTAAATAAATCTGCGGTTTTTGCCCCATGCCAACACCCGGTGGGGTGCCAGTTGAAATAACGTCCCCCGCCTCAAGCGTCATGAATTGCGATATGTGATGGACCAGATGCGCCACCCCAAAAACCATGGTGCTGGTTGAGCCGTCCTGAAAACGGTGGCCGTCCACCTCCAACCACATGCTCAGGTTCTGCGGGTCAGGAACTTCATCGCGTGTCACCATCCATGGCCCGATGGGCCCGAACGTGTCCGCACTTTTTCCCTTGACCCACTGACCGCCGCGTTCCAGTTGAAACGCGCGTTCACTGACGTCGTTGATAACGCAATACCCGGCAACATAATCCAACGCATCGGCTTCATCGACGTATTGTGCGGTTTTACCGATCACCACACCCAGCTCTACTTCCCAGTCGGTCTTTTGCGAATTGCGCGGGATCAGAACCTGATCATCGGGGCCACATATTGCGGTTGTGGCCTTGAAAAACAGGATTGGTTCTTTGGGTACTTCCATGCCGGCTTCGGCGGCGTGATCGGAATAGTTCAGGCCGATACAAATGAATTTACCGACTTTGCCAACGCAAGGTCCGATACGGGTATCGCTTGGAATTTCCAGCAAAGTTGCCGGATCAATGTCGCGCAACTTTGCCATTGCGGCGTCCGACAGGTTTTCCCCCGACACATCATCAATATGCGGAGACAGGTCACGAATTATCCCGTCACCGTCCAGCATCGCCGGTTTTTCCTGGCCTTTGGCACCTATTCGCATTAATTTCATTTTGTTTTTCCCTCAGAGTTGAACTGGTTTGCGCGGCCGTTGCCCCGCCAGCGCGCGTGAAATATCTTGTGCAACCAGCCCCTGCAGGCGGCTGATGGCAGCGTCGGAAAACCAGGCAGCGTGCGGGGTTAGCAACAGGTTGGGCGCATCCCGTAGCGGCGAATCCGCTGGCAAAGGTTCGGCATGGAACACGTCCAGCGCTGCGCCCGCGATCACGCCATCACTCAACGCCTTTGCCAGATCATCCTCGACGATCAATTGCCCACGGGCACTGTTTATAATCATCGTGTGGCTTTGCATGGTTTCCAGCCGGGTCGTGTTGAAAAACCCGGTGGTTTGCTTTGTTCCCGGCGCGTGAAGTGACAGAATGTCAGATTTGCGCAGCAACGTGTCAGCGTCAGTCAGTGTCACACCTAATTCCAGAGCTTGTGCCGTGTCCAACCCCGGATCAGTGGCCAGAAACTGAAAGCCAAACCCTTTCAGACGGGCAAGAACAGCACGCCCGATCTGCCCCATGCCGAAAAATCCAAACGTCGTTTCGGAAAACGGTTTTAAAGGCCTGGCATTTGCCACCGCCGCCCATTCACCACGCCGGACCGAAGCATCAAGCGGCACCAGTTTACGCAGCAACGTCAGCGCGCTGGCAGCCGTATGGTCCGCAACCTCATCCGCGCAGTAATCAGGCACATAGCCAACATTCAGCCCGGCATCTTTTGCCGCAGCTAAATCAATATTGTCATAGCCCACGCCATAGCGGATCACCGTACCACCTGGTGCCATGGCCCGAGCAGCCTCCGCACCAAAAGGCGCGAACTGCACAGCAACGATGTCCGCGTCACTAACTGCGGCGGCAACGTCTTCGGCGGATTTGCATTGGTGGGCTGAAAACTCTGCGCCTGCGTCTTTTGCCGCAGCTTCCTCCTGCTCAAGGCTGGGGAAAGTATAGTCGGTGACAACAACGCGGGCGGTCATGATTGCCCCTCCAGATAATCGTGAATGATTTCCCCCGCCACCAGCGTAAAATCGGCGCGCCAAAAGAAACCTTCCAGCGGTTCAATTACCGGCAGGCGAAACACCGGCAGTTGCGCGTTCGCGCGTAATTCTACGGTGCAGGGGCCGCTCCAGGCCTCATGCACCGTTACATCCGTCAGCATTCGGGAGGTAATCTGCCGGATGGCGGGCCGACCATCAATGTGATCGACCGCTTTTAAATTCAGGTTGGTGGCGAAATCAAAATGTGGGCTCATGGCATCTGCGTCCACCGCGTTTTGCTTATAGGGCAGGGTGCCGGTGATCACGTCGATGCCGTTACGCTCCACCCCGCCGACAATCAGATCACCACGAAATTCAATAGAGGGCTGGCCCAGTTTTTTGGGCTGTCCATGCACTTCGCGCCCATGTGCTACGCCAATGTCAGAAGACAGCGCCAGATAGGGTGAATAGGCGCCTGCCAGATCACCCAAACGCGCACCGAACATCACGTTGGTCTCATTATAGGGGCCGATCCAGTCGGTGTCGTTCATTCGGTAAATGTGCACGCAGGCAACATCGCCAACCGGCTCCAGCGGTGGCGGCAACAAAAACGCCATCGCCTCCGGGTCGGTGCGCCAGTAAAGCGTCAGAATTTCCGCATTGCGAAACCGAAACGGAAACGGCGGGATCATCGGCGCGTCCCAGGGCGTGGAAAAGCCCGGGGCGCGGATGTCATCCTCGCTAGGGCGGGTAAGCCCATATTTTTGCGACTTGCTCATGCCGCCAACCTGCGCACAACATCTTCCTGCACGTCGATGCCCAGCCCCGGCGCGTCAATCGGGTAGGCCCAGCCATCCCGGTGCCAGATTTTTTCGGCAACCAGATCGTTCTGGACGACGACGTCGAACGGCTTGAATTCGAATATCTCGGTGTTGGGTGAGGCCAGCGACAAGTGTAGGCTGGCCGCGGTAGTTATCGCTGTAGACCAGGCGTGTGCGTTAACGACTTTACCGTGTTTAGTGGCCAGCGCATCGACCCGGCGGAAACCGGTAATGCCCTCAACCCGGGCCGGATCAACGCCGTATACTTCAACCGCCTGCACAAATTCCATCTGGCGGCGATAACCTGCTTCGGTAAACTCGCGTTCACCGCTGGCAATACGAACATCAGTGCTTGCAGCAAGTTTCTGATAACCCGCATCATCGGTTGGATATAACGGCTCTTCATACCAGCCGATGCCATATTCGCCCATCCGGTTTGCCACACTAATAGCGGTGTCCACATCCCAGCGAACGCCATTGCCAATATCAACAAGAATTGCGGCGTCATCGCCCAGCGTTCCGCGAAGGGCGCGGATGAAACTGACATCGGTATCAGGATCGCCGCCGATATTGCTCTCACCTTTTTTGGCAAATCCCAACTTGCAGGATCGGAACCCGGCTGCAAAATATCCTTCCACCTCGGCTACACAGGCCGCTTCGCCGTTTTTGTTGATGTGGGACGACGCATTAGCCAACAGACGGTCACGCTTCAGCCCGCCGAACAGTTCGTAAAGCGGCTTACCCGCCACCTTGCCGCGGATATCCCACAACGCCATATCAATCCCCGAGATTGCCAGTGAAGCGATGCCGCCTTCTCCATACCAAAACACATGGCGGCGCATTTTTTCCCAGGCTGCATCAATATTTTCGGCCAAGTCATCTATTAATAAGGGCAGGAAGCCGTCGGTAATAATCGTTGCAACCGCTTTGCAGGCTTCGGGCCACATTGCGATACTTTCACCCCAGCCAACCACGCCATCGCTGGTTTCTACCCGCACCAGTACGGTGCGTCGGGTAGTGTTGAAATCGTTTGGGTCAGGGTAAGCTATTGCGATCGGTTCAATCGCGGTGATGCGAGTCATTCTAAGCAACCTCCCCAGGTCAAACTCGTTTGCCGATTTCTTTTGACAGTCGGCTAGTTAGGATTTATCAAATTGGTCAGGCCAATTAACAACGCTACCTAACGAAAGGTCAAGTAAAATGTTCAACCTGTCACCTATCCCTGTTCCCGATCTGTCGGGCAAAACTATTCTGGTGACGGGGGCGGGGCATGGTATTGGCTCGGTTCTGGCCGAAATTTTGGTTAGCAACGGTGCCAGGGTTTTTGCCGGTGTGAATAACGTAATCAACGCCAGCGAAGAGGCCCGCCTGAGCGGTGCACGCGTTGTCGAACTGGATGTTACCAGCCAAGTAAACGTCGATGCGGTGATGGCGCAAATCCGGTCCGATACCGGTCAGCTTGATGTGCTGGTGAATAATGCCGGCGTAATCACCCCAATCGGGCATTTGAAAGACATCAAAAGCCACGAACTGGCCCCGGCCTTCAATGTAAATGTTATCGGCATCCACCGGATGATCCGCGCGGCGTTGCCGTTACTGCGCGCCAGCAAAGGGGCGATTGTAAATGCCGGCACCGGCGCGGCGACCACCGCGATGGAGGGCTGGACAGCCTATTGCAGCTCTAAGGCGGCTGCGCGAATGCTGACACAGATGAGCGCGCTGGAATTGTCGGGTGATGGCATCCAGAGCTTCTTTATCGGCATCCCTCCAACGGACACCGATATGCAGGGCGAAATCCGTGCGTCAGGTCTGAACCCGATCAGCAAAATTCCACAAACCGATCTGGTGGACCCGGCCGTCCCGGCAAGTGTGATGGCATGGCTGTGTGGCCCGGAGGCCCGTAAACTGGAAGAAGTCATGCTGGACGTGCGCGATGACAGGTTTTCCGCGATGATGGGAAAGTAGGCAGGCGCAGCTAGCTGCTTGGATCGTCAATCAGCAGAGTTGGTTTCGCCAAACCCTTCAAATCACTGTTGTTGCTTATCTCAACCTGACTGCCATTTACCTTAACACCATAAGGAACCAACGCCTTGATCGCCCGCGACAGGTTTTCCGGCGTCATTCCCAGGCGCGAGGCCAGGCGTCTTTTCTCAAGCCCGAGTTCAAACTGCTCACCACCCCCTGCAATAATCTGGGTTTTCAACAGGAAGTTTGCCAGACGTTCAATTGAGCTGCGCAGTTTAAGGTTCTTGGCGTCTTTCAGAACAGAGCGGTAACATTGGGCAAGTTCGGTAACCACTGCTCGTGCAAAGGCGTGATCTGTTTCAAATATTGCACGGACATTAATTGACGGTAGCAACACAACCCGAGATTTTTCCAGCGTTCGGGCGGACATCAGATAGGGTGCGTCCTGAATTGCAGCTGCAAGAATGAAGGTCGAAACCGGACGCGCGATAGACATGGTGGTTTCGTGTCGGTTCCAACTGGCAAACAGTTCAACGCTGCCCTCTACCACAACATGCAGAAAATCACTTGGGTCGCCTTCGCTGACAAGATCAACTTGGGGCGGGAAATTCTGGACATACCCACCTCGCATCAGCAGGTCGAAATTGGCCTGTTCCATATCTTTAAATAGATCGAGGGTTCTGAGTTCGGTAAGATCACTGGATCGCATGGATAGAGTCATCCTGTTCTTTAATTGACATTTATCAATCGAAATTCAACAAAAGTCAATTACCCGATGAACGCTTTTTGATTGCGCGCAACAAATCTTTCAGCGTTTTCATCCACGTTTATGGAGCCGTTAATTGTTATTGAGAAAAACTGCATTCAGTTGATCTAGGTCAAGCAACCTCTGCCCACATTCTGCAAGCTAGCCACATAAAGAACAGACGCAAAGCGGCTGCACCCAATTGCTGGCCAGCTTTTCAGCGATAAAAGGATGGGGACATGGAATTCGAAAACAAGGCAACACGCCTCTGGGGTAACTTCTTCAACGTAAGAATGGTACAGATCAGGACGTTCCATATGTCGTGGTTTGCGTTTTTCGCAGCGTTCTTTGCCTGGTTCGGTATCGCGCCACTGATGATCATTGTTCGCGAAGAACTGCAACTGACCAAAGAACAGGTTGGCTGGACGATTATCGCGTCAGTCGCAGTGACCATTTTCGCGCGTTTTTTTATTGGCTGGCTGGTCGATCGGATCGGGCCAAGGCTATCCTACACTTACCTGCTGATTTTCGGCGCTTTCCCGGTGGCGGGTATCGGTCTTGCAGATAGTTTTGAGAGCTTTTTGTTCTTCCGCTTATTGATTGGTATCATCGGGGCGTCGTTTGTGATTACCCAATACCACACCAGTGTGATGTTCGCGCCCAATGTCGTTGGCACCGCAAACGCCACCAGTGCTGGCTGGGGTAACCTGGGTGGCGGTGTCACCCAGTTGATGATGCCTTTGATGTTCTCGGCCTTTGTCATTGGCTTTGGATTTACCGATGCCGCTGCATGGCGCGCATCAATGGTCGTTGTTGGCGTCATTATCTTCTTCATCGGTATCGCGTATTATTTCCTGACGCAGGATGCGCCGGACGGTAACTATAAAGAACTGCGTGCGGCGGGCAAAATGCCCAAGAAGGAAAAAGTCACCGGCGCCTATTTCACGGCAATGAAGGACTATCGTGTCTGGGTATTGTTCCTGATCTACGGTGCCTGTTTCGGCATTGAACTGACCGTCAACAACGTCGCTGCAATCTATTTCTTCGATTACTTCGATCTCAGCCTTGTAACGGCCGGTCTGGTGGCCGCATCGTTTGGTCTGATGAACATTTTCGCCCGTACACTGGGTGGGATATTCGGCGATAACTTTGGCGCGCTTTGGGGTCTGAAGGGACGTTCATTCTGGTTGTTCATTGTGTTGTTTGGTGAAGGTCTGGCCTTGATGCTGTTCAGTCAGATGTCTGTTCTGTTCCTGGCGATCCCGACATTGATCCTGTTTTCACTGTTCACACAAATGGCAGAGGGCGCGACCTATTCGGTTGTACCTTTTATCAACAAGAAATCACTTGGTGCTGTTGCCGGTGTGGTTGGTGCAGGTGGTAACGCCGGTGCGGTTGCAGCGGGCTTCCTGTTCAAAGGTGCGATGGATTGGCCGGATGTGTTTCTGGTAATCGGTATGGTTGTTGTCGCCGCTTCGTTCCTGTCTTTCTTGGTGCGCTTTACGCCAGAGCAAGAGCGTCAGGAAAAGATCAATTTCGAAAAAGCAAACATGGATGTTTTGGAATTACGTGCAGCCCGCGCAAACGCGGCTGTGGCGCATTCTCTTGAGATCATAGCGGAAGTTGAAAACAAAAAATAAGTGCAGGCCCGGTCGGCCGCAACCCACGAATAGAGAAGGAGTGGAACTTTGGGACAAGATCTTAGAAACTGGACACCGGATGATGAGGCCTTTTGGGCTTCTACCGGTAAGTCCATCGCCACACGTAACCTGTGGATATCAATTCCCAGCCTGCTAAGCGGTTTTGCCGTCTGGCTGTACTGGGGCATTATCACCGTGCAAATGCTGAACCTCGGGTTCGATTTTGCTAAGTCTGACCTGTTCAGCCTGATGGCAGTGGCCGGTCTGACCGGTGCGACACTGCGTATTCCTTCGACCTTCTTTATCCGCATCGCCGGGGGGCGAAATACGATCTTTTTCACCACGGCGCTGCTGATGATCCCGGCAATTGGCGCCGGTATGGCGCTGCAAAACCCTGACACACCATTGTGGCAGTTCCAGTTGCTGGCCCTGTTGTCTGGTATTGGTGGCGGTAACTTTGCCTCATCCATGTCCAACATCAGTTTCTTCTACCCCAAGAAAATTCTGGGCTACGCGCTCGGGATGAACGCGGGGTTAGGAAACTTTGGTGTGACCACGATGCAGATCGTTATCCCATTGGTGATGACATTTGGTTTGTTCGGTGGTGAGCCGCTGATCCTTGAAACAGCGTCCGGTACTTTGGTCGGGAAAATCCCGGCTGGGACCGAAACCTATATTCATAATGCTGGTTTTGTCTGGCTGATATTACTGGTGCCACTGGCCTTCCTTGGCTGGTTCGGCATGAACAACATCCGTGACGAACATGTGTCACCCGATATTCCCGGCCCCTTTGGTGCCTTTGCTATCATGTCATTCATGTTGGCAATCGGTTTTGTCACTGCAACATTCGGCCTTTGGCTGATGCTGCCAGAGGCGGCAAACGGTTCTGGCTTTGGCGTATCCAAGTGGATTGTGCTGCCAATCGTAATCGCGCTGACCGTGATTTTCCTGAAGATGATCCCCGGCGCAGTTGGGCAAAACCTGACGCGTCAGTATGCAATCTTTAAGAACAAGCACACTTGGGCGATGACCATCATCTACATCATGACCTTTGGTTCGTTCATTGGTTATTCGGCTGCGCTGCCACTGACGATCAAAGTGGTGTTTGGCTTCCAGCATGTGATGGTAGACGGCGTTATGAACCATGATCTGGTCAACCCGAACGGACCATCTGCCCTGATGTGGGCGTGGATGGGGCCATTTATCGGTGCGCTGATCCGCCCAATCGGTGGCTCGCTTGCTGACAAACTGGGTGGCGCACGGGTTACACAGTGGATTTCGATCGTGATGGTCGGCTCTGCCCTTGGTTTGGCGTATATCCTGCAACAGGCCTATGTGTCCGCAACCCCTGAGACGTTCTTTGTACCATTTATGATCCTGTTCCTGATCCTGTTCGCAGCAACTGGGCTGGGGAATGGTTCAACCTTCCGCACAATCGGGATGGTGTTCGACAAAGAGCAAACCGGCCCGGTTCTGGGTTGGACATCAGCAATCGCGGCTTACGGCGCATTCATCATCCCCAAAGTCTTCGGGGAACAGATGGGGGCCGGAACGCCGCAATATGCGCTGTATGGTTTTGCCGTCTTCTACGTTGTTTGTATCGCGATCAACTGGTGGTTCTATATGCGTCCAAACGCATACGTGAAGAACCCTTAGACCCGAAAACCATCCTGCCCCGGGATAGTTTCCGGGGCAGCAATCCGCATGTAGGAGAGATACCATGAGCCATTTGCTCGACCGCCTGAATTTCTTCCAGTCGAAAGAACTGGATCGGTTTTCCAATGGCCACGGCCAAACCACCCGCGAAAACCGCGATTGGGAAGACACCTACCGCAATCGCTGGCGTCACGACAAAATCGTGCGCTCGACCCATGGCGTGAACTGCACGGGTTCGTGTTCCTGGAAGATTTACGTTAAATCAGGCATTGTGACCTGGGAAACCCAGCAAACAGATTACCCGCGCACGCGACACGATCTGCCCAATCACGAACCACGCGGCTGTGCCCGCGGTGCAAGCTATAGCTGGTATCTGTATTCTGCCAACCGGGTGAAAAACCCGCTGGTACGTGGTCGGTTGATGCGCGCGTGGCGCAAAATGCGCGAAACCATGAGCCCGACAGCCGCCTGGAAAGAGCTGCAGGAAGATCCGATCCTGCGGGCATCATATGTGAAAATACGTGGTAAAGGCGGCTTTGTGCGCGCCACATGGGATGAAGCAACCGAAATTATTGCGGCGGCGAACGCCTACACAACCAAAACCTACGGCCCCGACCGGGTTTTTGGCTTTTCGCCAATTCCGGCGATGTCGATGGTTAGTTATGCCGCTGGTTCGCGTTACCTTAGTCTGCTGGGTGGCACTGTCATGTCTTTCTACGACTGGTACTGTGATCTGCCACCGGCCAGCCCGATGACATGGGGTGAACAAACCGACGTGCCGGAATCCGCCGACTGGTACAATGCCGGCTTCCTGCTGCTCTGGGGTTCCAACGTGCCGCAAACCCGAACACCGGACGCGCATTTCTATACCGAAGCCCGTTATCGCGGTACAAAATCCGCCGTTATCAGCCCTGACTATTCAGAAGCCGCCAAATTTGGTGACATTTGGCTAAGCCCGAAACAGGGCACGGATAGCGCACTGGCAATGGCGATGGGCCACGTAATCCTGCGTGAATTCCACATTGATCGCCAAGCTGAATATTTTGAGGATTACACCCGTAAATATTCTGACTTCCCGATGCTGGTAACGCTGGACGAAAAAGACGGGAAGCTGATCCCGGGTCGTTTCCTGCGGGCCGACGATCTGGCGGGTAAACTTGGCGAAAAGAACAACCCCGAATGGAAAACCATCGCCTGGGACGGAAAAACTAACAAGCCGGTATCACCAAACGGCTCGGTTGGTTATCGCTGGGGCGAAGACGGGGAATGGAACCTCGAAGAAAACGCCAAAGGCAGCGAAACTGAGCTGAAACTGTCGCTAATTCTGGAAGAAGACCATGACGAAGTGATGGGGGTCGATTTCCCTTATTTCGGTGGACAGGCGACCGAGCATTTTGTCAAATGTGACCACCCGGACGTTATGACCAAAAACATCCCGGTCAAGATAATCAAATCCGGCAAGAAGGAAATTCTGGTTGCCACTGTGTTTGACCTTTTCTGCGCCAATTACGGACTTGATCGTGGTCTGGGCGGCGACTGGGTTTCCAATGACTACGCTGACGACATCCCCTATACCCCTGCATGGGCCGAAAAGATCACCGGCGTTCCTGCCGATCAGATCACCACAGTTGCGCGTGAATTCGCGTTGAATGCGGAAAAGACCGAAGGCAAATCAATGGTGATACTCGGGGCCGGTCTGAACCACTGGTACCACATGGATATGAACTATCGCGGTAT
>CAZRHV010000067.1:0-1897 GCA_964599985.1 uncultured Marinosulfonomonas sp.
TAAGAAAATCATCCATCTGGATTATGTCTATTCGTCAACCTGCCCCTGTTCACTGGAACTGGCCGAACATGCCCGCCAGCAACGCGGCCAACTGGCCACACCACATTCGCAACGCTCCGTTGCACGCCTGTCTGTCGTTATGAATGACGATGGCCCTGTATTGTGGTTCGAAGACCTGATTGACCATTGCCGCCGGGTGGTGCCAACCGAGACGCAAGTGATGGTGAAACGCGAAGACGAGCAGGCTTTTGCCGAACTAAACGCCGCCAACCCGATTTTTGTTGAGGATGCCGCGCGGTTGTTTTCGCAAGCCCTGCAAGACGATCCCCGCATCGGTGATTTTCGCATTATCGCCAGCCATCAGGAAAGCCTGCACAGCCATGACGCGGTATCCGTCCTGACCGAAGGCGAAACATTCGCCGATGAAAGTCTGGATCCTAAGTTGTTTAATACGTTGTTTCACGTTGGTTAAACCAGCCTCTACGCCTGGCTAGTTTTGCATACCAGATTAAAAACCCAGCAACCACAACCGGCATCACCACGGCTTCAAATATCTGTCTCGGCCCAGCCCCGGCAACACCAGCAGCATGGACTATAGCAAAAACGGTTCCATTCAGAGACAGAATGAACAGATAAATCGCTGCCGGTTTTCGCAGTAAAAGCAATATAGCCCCCAACACGCCGCCAAAAACTGCCAGAGCCATCGCTAAAGTTGCCCAAAGCGGGCGACTCTCTATCACCGCGCGCCACCATTCTGGCATGAAAGAAAGATCGCTGGCAAACAACTGAGCGAAGAAATTCATCACCCCCATGGCATTCCAGATCAAGGCCGCCGCACCGATTAACCAAAAGCTCCAGTGAACGCCACTTGATGAATTATTTTCCATGAATTTCGCTTTCTATCCAATATGGTTTTCAACCGGTTAGGCAGGTTCCACTCGCGATTGTTGGATAACATAACCAAGCAATCCCGTGCAAAAAAGCGTCACCAGCGCTATCGGAACGGCCCCCGCCATGAACAAAACCATGGCGGAAATCAGAAATGTTACGGCAACCATGCTTGCGCCAATCACCCGAGTCCTTGGTGGCACCAACATTACCCCGCCAACCAGTTGAATAATTCCAAAACCGATCAGGATCGGATTGGTAAAACCATATTGACCAAAGAAGTCCACATCCTGCTGCATCAGCATGATTTTCGTAATGCCTGACGACACGGCGAGGAAAACCAGCACCGCCAATACCGCGTAAAACAGGTATCTCATGTGAACCCCCGCCTTATCCAACCTGCAAATCAGCCAGCAATTTATCCATGATAGCGTACCCACTACCCCAACCTTTGCTCATACCGGCCATCGCGCCAGCAAAGCAGGCGATCTCGGCGTCTGTGGCTTCCATCGGCACTTGCATCAGGCGCACGTTGGTTTTGTCGCCCACATCTTCGAATGTCACTGTTGTCAGCAATAGTCGCGGCCAGTCAGCCATCATTGGGTTGGGCGCGTCATTCCAGTCAGCATCGGTGGACGAATGGTGATGCCAGACCAGTTTTTCAGGCTCGGAGACTTCCTTGAACACGACTTTCTGAAAGCTGGAATTTTCGCCCCATTTCATCTCATTCAACCACATCCCGCCGGGTTCCAGATCAAACTTGTGGATCGTGGTATCCACACCGGGGCCATACCATTGGTGTAGCAGTTCCGGGTCGGTCCATGCCCGCCACACCATTGCGCGAGGCGCGTCAAATTCACGATCAAGTACGTATTCCGGTAAATCACTCACTGTCAGGCTCCTTTTCTTGGTTTTTCTTCATAACGGCTAAAATATCGTCCAACTGCTCAAAGCTCTTGCCCCAGAATTCACGAAACTCAGTCAGCCAATCGAACGCCGCTGCCATGTT
>CAZRHV010000067.1:1997-11477 GCA_964599985.1 uncultured Marinosulfonomonas sp.
TCTTGCCCCAGAATTCACGAAACTCAGTCAGCCAATCGAACGCCGCTGCCATGTTTTCCGCCTTCAGACGGGCAGGGCGGCGTTGTTCATCAACTCCTCGTGCAACCAGCCCGGCCTTTTCCAGCACTTTCAGATGCCGTGAAACTGCAGGTTGGCTTATGGTGAATGGTTCAGCGATTTCGTTTACTGACGCCTGGCCATCCGCAAGCCGCGATAGTATCGCGCGCCGTGTCGGGTCCGCCAGCGCCGAGAATACGGCGTCGAGGTTTGGTGGTGAGCTATAGTTCGCAAGTTCCATAACAGATATGTTATATAATAAGTTAGTTATGTCAATAACAAAGCTGTTCGCTTGACACTTCCCGCCCCTCTCGCCAAGCCTTGCGCCTATGTTGGACCTGCGCCCAGTTGGATACGTTATCGGCCTGCTCATCGCCGCCCTTGGGGCGACGATGTTCTTTCCTATGCTGATCGATATTGCTGAAGGCAGCACCAATTGGGCGGCGTTTCTGGAAGCCGCTATAATCACTATAACCATCGGCGGATTGATCGCTTTAGCCTGTGCAAACGGCGTGAAAGATCACCTTTCAATTCAGCAAACATTCCTGCTGACAACTGGTGTCTGGGTTGCATTACCACTATTCGGAGCCATACCTTTCGCCACCGGGGCCACCGACGCGGGGCTGGTTGACGCCATTTTCGAAGCCATGTCAGGCCTTACCACAACCGGTTCTACGGTGTTCTCGAAGCTGGAAGAACTGCCCAAGGGTTTGCTGTTTTGGCGCGGGCTTTTACAATGGTTCGGCGGCATCGGCATTATCGTTGTGGCAATGGTTTTCTTGCCGGAACTACGGGTCGGCGGAATGCAGATATTCCGCTCGGAAGGCTTTGATACATTTGGAAAAATCCTGCCCCGCGCCACGGAAATATCATCAAGAATTTCGGTGGTTTATTTTTGCCTGACTATCGCCTGCGCCTTTACATATGTCGGCTTTGGCATGTCGCCGTTTGATGGCGCTATCCACGCTATGACCACTGTCGCAACCGGGGGTTTTTCCAACTATGATGCCTCGTTTGCCACTTTCGGACCCGGCGTTGAATACGCCGCCGCCCTGTTCATGCTGCTCGCCGCATTACCCTTTGTGCGCTATGTGCAACTGATCGGCGGCACCGCAAAACCGCTGTTTCAGGACCCGCAGGTACGAACCTTTTTCCTAACCGTATTCTTCGTGGTCTTCCTCATGGCGCTTTGGCAGTGGAACAACGCCACTGGAAGCGCAGAAACATCGTTTCGCAAATCACTGTTCAATGTCGTCTCAATCCTGACCGGCACCGGCTATGCCAGCGACGACTATACGCAATGGGGTTCTTTCCCGATTGCTATTTTCTTTTTCATCGGCCTGATCGGCGGCTGCGCGGGTTCAACCGCCTGTTCGATAAAGGTTTTCCGCTATCAGTTGTTATTTTCCTCGATAAAATCGCAGGTCAGGCGCATCCACTCACCGCATGGTATTTTCACCCCCCGCTACGCTGGACGCCGGGTCGGTGAAGACGTGCTTTCATCGGTCATGGCATTCTTCGTTCTGTTTTTCGTGTCCCTTGGTGTCATTGCCGTTTTGCTGGCCACAACAGGGCTGGATTTTGTCACCTCAGTCTCTGGTGCTGCCGCCGCAATAGCAAACATCGGCCCTGGTCTTGGCCCGATCATTGGCCCAGCCGGAAACTTCGCACCGCTAAGCGATACCGCCAAATGGATACTGATTGCCGCCATGTTAATCGGCCGCCTTGAGCTGATGGCGGTCTACGTCCTGTTTACCCTAAAATTCTGGAGAGGCTGATGCCCGCACAAACCCTTGGCGCAGGCCTTACCCACGCCCTAAAAGCCCACGGAATAAATACAATCTTTGGTATTCCCGGCGTGCACAATGTGGAACTGTACCGCGGCATAGAAGAGGCAGGGATCACCCATATTCTGGCCCGCCATGAACAGGGCGCGGGATTTATGGCAGATGGGTTGGCGCGGGCCACGGGGAAACCCGGTGTGGCCTATGTCATCACCGGGCCGGGGCTGACAAATATCATGACCCCCATGGGGCAGGCCTATACCGATTCGGTACCTCTGCTGGTGATTTCGTCCTGCCTGCCCGTGGGTGAAATGATGCCCGGCCAGTTGCACCAGATGCGCGACCAAACCGGGGCGGCGGCGACTGTGTGTGACTGGTCTGAATGCGCCCAGAATAGCGAAACCGCTTATGGTTTGCTGGATCGGGCTTTCTCTGAATTCAACAGTCAGCGGGCACGACCCAAACATATAACAGTGCCAATTGATGTGCTTGGCCGGGACGGGGGTGAGGCACCTGATCCAGTACCATCGCCCGATTTTCCTTCTCCTGATGCAAAGGAAATCGATGCCCTTGCAGATCTGATGAACGCGTCCCAAAAGCCGCTGTTTATCTTCGGCGGCGGTGCAGTACGTGCCAGCGCCAACGCTCGAAAAGTGATCAGGTTATCTGGTGGCGCCACTTTCTCCAGTTACGCCGGGCGCGGTGTTATTGGCGGCTCTGATCTGCTGAACTTCGGCGCCACACTTGCCCGCCCCGATAGCGCGCGAATAATCGCTAGCGCCGATCTGGTGGTCGTCGTCGGATCCGAATTGGCAAGCGTTGACCTCTGGCGCGACAACCTGGGTCACAAAGGCCAGTTGGTTCGCATCGATATTGACCAGACCGTTCTGGACGATGCCCATAGCGCAGACCTGAAGATCAAAGGCGATGCTGACATGGTTCTTGCCGCACTAGCCGACCAGCTCCGCCAAAACTCCGCCAAATGGGACGCAGCAAAAATCGCCAAAACCCGCGCTGTCTTTCGCGCTGAAACCGACGCAGAGCGCCCCGGAATTGCACCCCTCGTGGACGCGCTGCATCAGGTCCTGCCAATAGACACATTGTTCTACACAGACATGACCCAGTTCGCCTATGTCGCCAAAGAAATCTATCCGCTGGAACACCCGGGTCTCTGGCACCACCCCTACGGCTTCGGGACACTCGGCTACGCACTGCCCGCAGCCATCGGTGGTAAGGTCGGTGCACCGGATCGCCCGGTGATAGCCATAGCCGGGGATTACGGGTTTCAATATACCATGCAGGAACTCGGCGTCGCCGCTGAATTATCCCTTTGCTTACCAATTATCCTCTGGGACAACGGCAAACTAAAAGAAATCGAAGACTCGATGATCCAGTCGCAAATTGCGCCAAATGCAGTGGTTGCGCAAAACCCGGACTTTGGAAAACTGGCCGACGCTTATGGCGTTGCCTATAGCAGGCCAGCAACGATCAGCGGGTTTCAAACCGCCGTCCAGCAAGCCCTGCAAGCGACTGGCCCCACTATAATCCACATCACACCGGATGTGGCTGAATAGGATGTCGTCTTTACGCGGCTTTTCAGCCTAAATATCCCCGCCAGAGGCATCCCGAGCACCGGATATTATCCGGGGCGAGACAAAAGAAATCGCGCCGCCAGGCGCGGCTACTTAATTCCAGCAGCTTACCAGCACAGTCATATCGCCCGCGACAATTGTCAGATCTTCCGGTGCCATGATGCCTGAAATATCCGAAAACAGCGGCTCAATACCCTGCGTGGCCAGGAACGCCGAAATACTGTCAGAATTCGCAGCAAAGCTAACGTCATCCGGTAAACGACGACCGCCACTTTCCGCTGACAGCAACATACCCAATACCGCGCCACTGGTGTCAAATACCGGACCACCTGCATCACCGGCCGTGGCATTTATGGCCAGTCGATTGATGCTGGTTTCACCCTTCAATCCCCGCAGATCGCTCAGCGAACCATAGGTCAGCGAAGGCGCGCCCAGCAGACCTTCATAGGAATATCCCGATACGGCAATCTCTGAATTCAGCCTTGGGGTACGGGGCTGAAGCTGCGCAATCTTGATCGGTGATAGGGCGTCCAGTGGGCGTAACAGTGCCAGTCCGGCACCCTGATCAATCGCCGCTACTTCAACATTATGTATCTCGTCCAATGTCACCCGCCCGCACGAAGCGACCGCTTCAGCGGTGGTCAGAACCGACCCAAGGGCATCAATATAAAACCCGGAACGCGATATATCCGGCTGGCGTATCGACAACCCGGCCAGCAAGTCCAGAGATTGCGCCGCATCTGGATCACCAAACACATCCGGCAGCACTGTATCTGGCAGCGCAGCAAAGCTGCTTTTCATCGAACTGATCACCATTTCGCGCTGCTTGTCAGCACCCGCACCCATGGGCCATATCAGGGTGAAACCCTTCACATGCCCATTCGCCAATGCCGCAAAGGTATAAGACGACATATCGCGGTTTTCACCGGTCAGGGTAAAACTGCGCGCACCAATATCGCGGGCACCTTCAAGCGGCACGATTTGCAGCGTCTGCATGATGTCATAAAGCCCGCGCAGTGTCGCCTCATCACCAGTCTGGCTGATCAAAAGCACCTGCACGTCGCTGTCATTTTTCGGCGTGAAATGGGCAAATGGCGGCTCATACCGATCGAACTCCACCATCGCCAAAGGCAGGGAAATTTTGATACCGGTCGCAGTGTCAATCCGGTTGGTCATCCCAAGCGAGGCAAGCATGTCCTGATAACGTGTCACCAACGTCTGCCGCTGCAATGTGGTCAATACGCCAGTGGTTTCATAACCCTCCTGCGCCTGCCAGGCCGCCATGGATTTACGGGTACCCGGCCCAATCGCGCCATCAATTGCTGAAAGATAAAATCCTTCCCATTGCAGCGCGATTTGCAACAGTTCACGCTCTTCGCGCAACAACTGGCTTTCAGAACGCCGCGCCTCTGCGACGGTTTCCTCACCTACAACTGGTGGTGCAACAACCTGTACCTCGGCCTGTTCTTCCACCTGCACGCCAACTTGTGGTGTGACTGGCTGCGTATTCAACGTCGCCGCACCAACCGGCCAGAACTGGCGGAGAAAATTATTGCCGTCCACAATGTAGCTGTCGCCGGGGATTTGGCGCGTTACGCGTAGTTGTTGCAGCGCTTCATCGGCTTCCAAAGGATTGAACGGGCCCAGTGCAATCGCATACCAACCCGAACGCAATGCAAAGCCGTTCACATACTGCAATGACCCGGAATAAGCCCGGGCAACTTCCTGAGCTTTCCCAAGCGAGCGTTGCGCCTCTACCTGAATCCAGACCGTCTGTTGGGCGAGCGCAATATTCGCCACGCCTGAGATAACAAAAAACACCACGCCAAAAATAAATTTGCGCATAAAATAATTCCGCCCGTTTACCGTTTCCAACTTCCGAGCGTGACATTAGCCGCGTGCGCAACAGATTGCACGCTAAGAATGCATGGCGTGCAAGAACCGTTGACCGAAAGCCTGTGGGCAAAACGTTCTTGATCAATAGCGCTCGGCAGCGTCACATGCGGTCAGACCAAAAACCTCGGGCCGCGATAGGATCACAGATGACCGACACCAGCCTCGACCCGTCCGATTGGGAAGCCTTTCGCAATGACGCTCACGGATTGCTGGACGCCGCATTTGACCAGATGCAGGCAGCGCGCGAGGGCCGCGTCTGGACGCCGCTGCCCGACGAAATGAAATCCAGCCTGACTGGCCCGATACCCGACAAACCAACGGCCACCAATGAAATTGCTGACAGGCTCAGCGCCCTGTTGCCTTACGGTGTGGGTAACGCCCACCCCCGGTTTTTCGGTTGGGTCCATGGGTCCGGCAACCCCGGTGGCGTGATGGCTGACATTGTGGCAGCAGCGATGAACGCCAATCTAGGCGGGCGGGACCACGGCGCAATTTATGTGGAGCGTCAGGTAATCGACTGGGCGCGTCAGATGATGGGCTTTCCCGAGGGTTCAAGTGGTTTGATTACCTCTGGCACCTCTATGGGTACAATCGTAGCCCTAAAAGTGGCCCGCGATAAGCAACTGAACTTTACCAGCCGCTCTCGGGGTGTGAACGGGGCAGGGCTGGTTGGCTACACATCTGAACAGGCCCATTCCTGCATCGCACGCGCCTTCGATATGCTTGGTCTGGGCAGTGACAACTTGCGCAAAATCCCCGTTAATTCAGATTTTCGCATGGACCTGTCTGTCCTAAAGACCCGGATCAAAGCTGACCGCGCCGCCGGGCTGACCCCTTTTGCCGTCATTGGCACGGCCGGTTCGGTCAATGTCGGCGCAATCGACGATCTTTCCGTCATTGCCGACATCGCCGCCGCTGAAAACCTGTGGTTCCACGTTGACGGAGCCTTTGGCGCAACCGGTATCCTGTCGGATCATGTGCGCCCGAAGCTAAAAGGCATTGAGCGCGCAGACTCACTCGCATTTGATTTTCACAAATGGCTGCACGTAAACTATGCTGCGGGTTGCGTTCTGGTCCGGGATTCCGTAGCCCACCTGCGCACCTTTTCCGAGCGCCCCGAATACCTGACCGGTGCCGAATGTGGCCTGGCCGCCGGCGCCCCGTGGCCGGTAGATTATGGCCCGGAACTGTCACGCGGCTTTATCGCCCTGAAAATCTGGGCGCATCTGCTAGAGCACGGCACTGAAAAATTGGGCCGCTCGATTACGAAAAACTGTGAACAGGCGCGCCTATTGGCCAGCCTTATCGACAAACACCCTGAACTAATACTGCTCGCCCCAGTTAACCTGAACATCGTCTGCTTTAGCTTTGGCCACAGTGACGCTGGAAACGAAGAAATCGTGTTACAGCTCCAGGAAAAGGGCCTCGCAGTGCCTTCGACAACAACAATCAATGGCCAGCTTGCGATCCGGGTAAACATCACCAACCACCGCACCACCGACGCCGACATGCAGTTCCTGATCGATCAGGTCATTTCAATCGGCGCGGGTCTTGGCGCCTGAACCTTCCTCGCAATAATCTCTGACTACAAATTCCCGGCACCCAGCCGATGAAACCCAATTGACCCTGCCAGCCCCAATGCCTATTGAGAACGCGCTTTCGTTTAAGGGTGACAAATGGCCAAAACCGACACCAAACCACGCTGCTTTCAAGACATCCTGCTTGCGCTGCAATCCTATTGGGCTGCGCAGGGCTGCGCCATATTGCAGCCCTATGATATGGAAGCCGGCGCTGGCACGTTTCATCCCGCCACTGCGCTGCGTTCGCTTGGCCCAAACCCTTGGTCAGCGGCCTATGCGCAACCTTCGCGCCGACCAACTGACGGGCGCTACGGTGAAAACCCCAACCGGTTGCAGCATTTTTACCAGTTTCAGGTGATCATCAAACCCAGCCCAATGAATTTTCAGGAACTTTACCTTGGTTCACTTGCCGCCATCGGCATCGACATGGGCCAACACGACATCCGCTTTGTCGAAGACGACTGGGAAAGCCCCACACTTGGCGCATGGGGACTGGGATGGGAGGTTTGGTGCGACGGTATGGAAGTCAGCCAATTTACCTATTTCCAGCAGGTTGGCGGCTATGACTGCAAACCAGTGTCTGGCGAACTTACCTACGGGTTGGAACGCCTGGCGATGTACGTTCTGGGCGTTGATCACGTTATGGACATGCCGTTCAATGCCCCCGACGCACAGATACCCCTGACCTACGGCGATGTGTTCAGCCAAACCGAACAGGAATATTCCCGCTGGAATTTCGATGTGGCCAATACTGACCAGCTGTTCCAGCATTTCAAAGACGCCGAAGCTGAATGTGCCCGCATACTCGCCGAACCAGCCGACGATCCAAAAACCGGCAAACGCATCATTATGGTGCATCCGGCCTATGATCAGTGCATCAAAGCCAGCCACCTGTTCAACCTTCTGGACGCGCGCGGCGTCATATCCGTCACCGAACGTCAGGCATATATCGCCCGGGTCCGCGCCCTGGCCAAATCCTGCGCTGACGCATTTTTACAAACAACAGCAGGCGGGTGGGCAGCATAATGGGCAAGTTTTTTGTGGGAATAATCGTGATTTCAGCGATTTTGGCGGGCGGGGGCATTTATTACCTTCAGGTCTATGCGTATTACGAACCTGTCACGATTTCGGATAACCCAAGTAACCGCTGGGAGACCCAAATCCAGCTCACCCTGCAGGAAACTGATCTGGCCGAACCAATCCCTGTGAATAATTTCGAAGGTATAGACGCAGACAGCTCACCCTTGCGGTTTCGCGCCTGTTTCACCACCGGTCAAAGCTGGGAGACGCTGAACGAAACCTATGTTCGCTATGATGACCCGGTGCCACTGATCGGCCCAAACTGGTTTGAATGCTTTGACGCCAAGGAAATCGGCCTCGATCTGGAAAACGGCCTGGCCCTCGCGTTTCTGTCGAAGGAAAATATCACCTACGGAATTGATCGCATCATTGCCGTTTACGAAGACGGTCGCGCCTTTGCCTGGCACCAGATCAATGCCTGCGGAGAAGTCGTTTTCAACGGTGAACCCGTCCCGGAAGGCTGCCCGAAACCGCCGGAAAGGTCCAACTAATGCCTGACCTGCTGATCGAACTCTTTTCCGAAGAAATCCCGGCGCGGATGCAAACCCGCGCGGCGGCTGACCTGAAAAAACTGGTGACGGATGGCTTGGTTGAGGCCGGTCTGACTTACGCGAGCGCTGGCGCATTTTCCACACCCCGCCGCCTGACTCTGACGGTTCAAGGTCTGACCCCCGAAAGCCCCGATACAAATGAGACCCGCAAAGGCCCTCGCGCCGACGCACCGGAACAGGCACTGGCCGGTTTCCTGCGATCAACCGGGCTGACCCGTGATCAACTGGAAGTGCGACCAGACAAAAAGGGTGACGTTTTCTTTGCCGTGATCAAACATGCTGGGCGTCCGGCAAGTGATATTGTGGCCGAGGTTCTGGTGAGTACCATCCGAAACTTCCCATGGCCAAAATCCATGCGTTGGGGGCAGGGCGCGCTAAAATGGGTGCGTCCGCTGCATTCGATCCTGTGTATCCTCAGCGATGAAAACGGCGCGGATATTGTCCCGCTGGAAATTGACGGTATCAAATCCGGCAACACCACAACGGGCCACCGTTTCATGGCCCCCAAGCCGATCGAAGTCACTGGTTTTGACGACTATGCTGCCAAATTGAAAAAAGCCAAAGTGCTGCTCGACGCAACTGAGCGGGCTGACCACATCTGGGCCGATGCAACCAATCTGGGCTTTGCGCAAGGGTTGGAAGTTGTTGAAGACAAAGGACTATTGGCCGAAGTTGCCGGTCTGGTTGAATGGCCGGTTGTGCTGCTGGGCGACATTGGGGCCGATTTTCTGGACCTGCCGCCAGAGGTTCTGCAAGCAAGCATGCGCGAACATCAGAAATTCTTTTCGGTGAAAAACCCAAAAACCGGGCGCATTGAAAAATTCATCACTGTGGCGAATATCGAAACCAAAGACCACGGCGCGACCATTCTTGCGGGCAATGAACGGGTGCTGGCCGCCCGTCTGGCGGACGCGAAATTCTTTTGGGAAAACGATCTGCG
>CAZRHV010000068.1:0-11457 GCA_964599985.1 uncultured Marinosulfonomonas sp.
TCGTCGGCCCGATTGAGCTGGCGATCACTTTGATACTCGCGGTCCTGCTGTGGCGGCGGTACCGAAAGAGGTTTTCGCGGGTGCTCATACTGTTGGCTGCACTGTCAGAAATTATTGTCTCAGGAATTTTTGGGATTGTGGTGGCGCATTAAAGCCAGCAGATCGGGGCGGGCCGCACAAATACAAAACGCGCCCCGCAGGGCGCGTCAGGTTTCGCAGACTCTATTCTAGAATTATCAGGCGGCTTCAGCCTGCAACGCTGCGTTGCGGCGCTCGCTTTCTTCGCGGGAAAGCGCAACCGAAGTGCGTACACCTTTGCCAACAAATTCCATCAGCCCGGATACAACACGCTCATTCGGATCAATACCGGCGCAGGACAATACTTCGCGCCCATCACGTGAGCGCGCCCAACGGGCAATTTGTTCCGGCCCGTTACCATATTTCTTATCATCGGCAATCGCGTCATCCAACGCGGCCAGCACTACAGCCGCAAATAGTTTTTTTGCCCGCGTGCCCTGCTCATGGTTGAATGCGGTGCCGTCAATAAAGTCTGCCATGTTTTTTCCTTGTTCTTGCTCTTGTACTTTCTGGCGTAGGGTTGTTATGGCATATTCTGATTGATTCGGGTACCCGATTTACGAATACCTCTTATGCAGTCAACGCATAGCTCAATCATCCCAAACACATGATCTAGTTGTCTTGCACTAAGGGTACCGCGCAGATATAGGTTTTGCGAATACATTTTCAACAAAATGCTACGGTTTGACACATGCCAAAAATCAACGGAAACGAAATCAGGATAGGTAATATTCTGGAACATGACAATGGCCTGTGGGCCGCGGTTAAGGTCGATCATGTTAAACCCGGCAAGGGTGGGGCATTTGCGCAGGTGGAAATGCGTAACCTGCGCTCTGGTTCCAAACTGAATGAACGGTTTCGTTCAGCCGATAAAGTAGAACGTGTACGTCTGGAGCAAAAAGACCAGCAGTTCCTGTATGAAAATGCCGGGATGCTGGTGTTCATGGATAACGAAACCTATGAGCAGATCGAACTGCCCGCCGAAATTCTGGGTGAGCGGCGCCCGTTTCTACAGGACGGCATGACCGTCAAAATCGAATATCATGAGGACGAAGCGCTGTCGGCTTCGCTGCCGCAGAAAGTCATTTGCAAGGTGGTGGAAACCGAACCGGTGGTCAAAGGGCAGACGGCGGCCAACAGTTTCAAACCGGCGACCCTTGATAACGGGATCAAGGTCATGGTGCCGCCCTTTGTCGGCACTGATGAAGACATCGTGGTGAATACCGAGACATTCGAATACGCCGAGCGGGCCTGAGCCAACTTGAATATTCAAAGCCCCTGAATAACTGTAGGGGTATGGAGTATTTTTCATGGGCAGGAATTTGCGTTTCCTTTGCGCGGTATTGTTTTGCGCCGTGGCCGGCAGCGGGAAGGTAATGGCGCAAAGCAAAGAAGATCAGTTTCGTGCCCGGTTCGCGGTGCTGGCGGCAGAACGCAACATCCCCGGTATGGCCGTGGGCTATGTTCAGGGGGCGGGTGCGCCGGTGGTGGCGGTACAAGGGGTGCTGTTCAAGGGCACCACGCAACCGGTCGTCCCGGATGCGCGCTGGCATATCGGCTCGATCACCAAATCATTTACCGCCACCATGGTCATGCGGCTTGCTGAGCGGGGTGTTTTGTCGCTGGATGCAGTTTTGGGTGATTTGCTGCCCGAATTTCGCGATGAAATGCACGGGGACTGGCAGGCGATTACGTTGAACGGATTACTCAGCCACAGCGCCGGGTTGGCAGCAAATTTCACCCGGGCCCAGATGAAGGCGGATTTTGGCGATGATCTAAGGATGGTGCGACTGGGGCTGCTGCGTGCCCATTGGGGTAAACCACTGCCCGGCAAGCCCGGAAAATTCAACTATTCCAACATGGGCTATGTGCTGGCCGGATTTGTGGCCGAGACCCGGACCGGCCAGCCCTGGCAGGCACTGATACGCGATGAAATCGCCACGCCACTTGGCCTGAAATCACTGGGGTTCGGCCCGCCCGTGGGCCGGGATGATCCACGCGGGCACCGGGGCTGGCCACCGTTCAAGCGTGCGATTGATCCAACCGACAGATGGGCGGACAACCCGGCCTGGCTGGGCCCGGCCGGCACCATCCATCTGGATATGTCCGACCTGCTGGAGTGGGGGCGTGCGCATTTGCGCGCCTGCCGCGGCGAATTACCCGATTTCCTGAGCACACAGGCCTGCGAACGCCTGCATCGCCCGGTTGTCCGCGACTATGCACTGGGCTGGACCCTGATGCCCCTGCCGGGGCTGGATCAGCCGATACTGACCCACGACGGCTCAAACACCATGTGGTATGCCTCGCTCAGTTTTTCGCCCGAAGCTGACGTGGTGATGGCATTGACCATGAACCAGGCCTCGCCACTGGTATCGAGGCGGATATTGCTGGACCTGGACAAGATCGTGCTGGCGGCTGACTAAACCGGCAGGTCGAATGGGCAGTGCTGCTGCTCACGGGCAAAAAACACCGCCAGGCTTTTGTCTGGCTCGGGTCGGAAAGGGCCAAGGCTCCGGGTTTCAATGATCCGGTCCACCCGGAACATGCGGAAATCATGGCGCAATTCGCACCATGTCACCAGCGTCCAGACCTTGCCCCAGAAATACAGGCCCAACGGTCGCACGCTGCGTTTGGTCGCTGATCCGGCCTGGTCCGTATAGTTAATTTCCAGTTTTATACGCTGGTCCACTGCGCTTTCCAGCGCATCAATCCGCGCCCGTAACGCTGCATTCATTTGCGGCATGGTCAATGCGTGAATTTGTACGGCGCGGGCCTGATCGCGGGCGCCGTCTGGCAGTACCGCGTCGATTTTCACCAGCGCCTCTTCGGCGGCCCGAGCCATCAAAGTACCACCCCAGGCCCGCAACATCCGCGCGCCTGCGACCAGTGCGACGATTTCGTCGCGGGTAAACATCAAGGGCGGCAGATCATAGCCGGAGCGCATCAGGTAACCGACACCCGCTTCGCCCTCAATTGGGACGCCAGAGCCGATCAGATCAGCGATGTCGCGGTAAATTGTGCGCTCGGATACTTCCAGTCGCTCTGCCAGGTCGGCGGCTCGCAGCAGCCGACCGCCACGCAGATACTGAACAATCTGGAACAGGCGGTCAGCGCGGCGCATGTCAGCCCTTGGCCTCGAAGAACGCAATGGAATTTCCATCCAGATCAAGGGCATAGGCAAAACGACCGGGCGGGATGTCAATCACCGGCGAAATCACCTGACCGCCTGCCGCTTTGCAGCGGCCCATTGCGTCTTCTACGGTATCTGCCACGCCAAAATGCAATGTAGGGCCGTTGCCGCCACTGGCAGGTTTGCCCGGGTAGATATGGCCGTTCGTCTTCGGGCTGTCTGCACTTGCAGCACTTGGGAAAAATGCAATCGGGTTGGGGCCATCATTGTTGATGGTGATGTCATAGCCAAAGACCGCGTTATAAAACGCAATTGATTTGGCCATGTCGCCGGTTGGGATTTCGGCCCAAACGATAGTGTCCGGATGGTTATCTGGCATGGTTTCTCTCCTGTTGGGTGTCACTTGAATATGGCATGCCTAACACCACCCCCCTGACAGCGTTGTGTCAGGAGGAATCGCTTTGGTCAGATTTATTGAAAGTAACTATTGCATCCCCAGCCACCATTTCGCCGCCTGCGCGGGCGAAACGCAGATAGGCAATACCCAGACCGTTTGACTGGCTATAAAGCACACCCGCCGTTTTGCCGTTCGCCTTTAGTTCAGTGCCAATCGGGGCAGACCCGGTTACGCTGACCTGTGCCAGACCTTTTTGCAGCTCGGTTTTATGCTTCATCCGAGCGGTGACTTCCTGACCGACGTAACAGCCTTTCTTGAAATCAACCCCGTTCAGGCGTTCAAACCCGGCCTCCAGAATGAATGTGTCGTTTGGTAGTAGCTCAACCCCGGTTTCTGGTATGGTGTATTTGGTTCGGATTGCATCCCAATCGGTGCCATCATCGCCGCCGGTATCGCCGTATTTGCGCCAGCCGAGCGCGTCATGGCGCGGGTCGGACAGGGCACCGGCAGGCGCATTACCAATGCCGCGGAACACTTGCATTTCAATAGGTTCCAGCATCACGTCGGCGCGCAGTCGGTACATATTCAGGCGCTGCATCAACTGGTCGCCAAACTTGGCGGCGACATCGATCATGATCGCGTCACGGCGCGTTTGCATAAAGAAATCGACCAGATATTTACCTTGCGGCGTCAGCAGGGCTGCGTAGACCAGCCTGCCTTGATCTTCCGGCACGTCGTTGGTCACCAAACCTTGCAAGAATTTCACCCGATCCCCACGGGTCACTGCAATGATCGCCCTGCCAGTTGTATGCGTATTCATCTGTTGCCATTCCCCTGTTCGCCCGCTCAATATAGGGGGCTAATCCTGAAGCGAAAGACCACAATGCCTGCACTGCTCTCTATTGTTATTCCAACGCTGAATGCGGGTAAGGTTTTGCCAGCCACCGCCGCAAGCCTGATTGAGGGGCTTGATAGCGGTTTGGTGCGCGAATTGGTGATCAGCGATGGTGGTTCAACAGACACCACACGCGATGTCGCGGATGAGCTGGGGGCTACGTTCGTCCAAGGTGAACCGGGGCGGGGCGGGCAGCTTGGACGTGGGGCAATGGCCGCCAAAGGGGAGTGGCTGTTGTTCTTGCACGCCGATACCCAGCTGTCTCGGGGCTGGGCAGAGGTTGCCCTGCAGCACATTCAGACGTCGCCAAAAGCCGGGTATTTTCGCCTGCAGTTCCGCGCCGTGGGGTTCAGGCCCAGGTTTTTTGAAGCCGGGGCCAATATGCGTTCACGCTTTGGCTTGCCGTACGGTGATCAGGGATTGCTGATCTCAGGCGCGCTGTATGGGCTGGTTGGGGGTTATCAAGACATTGCGTTAATGGAAGACGTGGCCATCGTACGCGCCCTGCGCGGCAAACTGGTGATGCTGGGCGCACAGGCATTGACCAGTGCCGTGCGGTATCAGGCTGGGGGCTGGTATCGCAGGGGCATCCGAAACATGTGGACCCTGACGCGCTATCGGTTCGGGGCAGATCCAGCCAAATTAGCGCAATACTATGAGGGCTGATTGTCCTCTGCGAACTGAAGTTCGTACAGGTTTTTATAGATACCTTTGCGCTTGATCAGTTCTTTGTGGGTGCCCTGATCAACCACTTTGCCATGGTCCATAACCACGATCTTATCGGCATTGCGGATCGTGGCCAACCGGTGTGCAATAACCAGCGTTGTGCGGCCCCTTGAGAGGCTTTCCAGCGCGCCCTGAACCACGGCTTCAGATTGGGCATCAAGGGCTGACGTGGCCTCATCCAGCAGTAGTATCGGAGTGTCCCGCAGCAATGCGCGCGCAATGGCTACCCGCTGGCGCTGTCCGCCCGACAGACCCGAGCCACGTGGTCCGGCCTGAGTGTCCAGACCTTGGGCTTGGTCGGGTAGAAAATCAGATACATGGGCGGCGTCGAGGGCGGTTGATAGTCGTTCATCGCTGGCTTGAACGCCTAGCAAAATATTATCCCTGATGCTTTCATCGAAAAGTTGCGCGTCCTGTGTGACTACGGAAAACAACCCACGTAATTCGCGCAATTCAAGTGTGTTAGTTTCGATGCCACCAATAGTTACGTTGCCTGAATTTGGCTCAATTAACCGCGTCAACATATTGAAAACAGTGCTTTTACCGGCCCCAGATGCGCCGACCAGTGCGGTGGTTTTCCCAGCCTCGGCCACAAAACTGGCGTTTTCAAGTACCGGCTGATCCCCGTAGGAGAAACTTACTTTATCCAGTATTACATCTGCTTTTGAGAGGTCTTTGGGTAACAAAACCGGGTTGTCAGGTGATACGATATTTGGCTGGATTTGAAACACGCCGTAAATTCGCTCCAGGCTGACAAGGGCTCCTTGCCAGGCGCCGGATATTGCACCAAGGCGGCGCAGCGGTTCAAATATCAGCGCAATCGCCGTGAAAAAGGACATGAATTCACCGACGGTCTTTTCGCCGTCTATAATTTGCAAGCCGCCATAGCTAAGTACACCCAGAAAACCAACGGCTGCCACAATATCCATCAAAGCAGGGATACCTGCCGATGCAGCAACCGCGCGCAACTGGGCGTTCACCAATGTTTCAACTTCGTCGGTAAAACGCTTCGTTTCGTAAGCTTCGGTTCCATTGATTTTTACGGTGTTTATCCCGTGAAACAGCTCATCCAACCGGGTCGCAATTCTGGCAGCGGCATTGTGCACAAGGCGTGCGGTTTTTCGGATTAGTTTTTGCAGGTACAGGATTGGGAATAACATCAACGGTGCGCCGATGACCGCAATCAGGGTCCATAGCCAATCAATATAAACGGCCACGGAAAGCAGGCTTATCAAGCCCACAAAATCACGTCCGGCGGCGGAAAATGTAGCCGAGATTATGCCGGCAGCGGCACCGGGATCACCACGTACCCGTTCAATCAATATACCGGGGGAGTTCTCTTGGTAGAAACTGCCATCCAAGTCTACCATATGGTTTACAAGATCGCCCTGAATGTCGGCTGAAACCCGTCGCGCAACGGTTGCCATCAGAATTCGCTGTGCAAACCCGGCCAGCGCACGGGCAATAAAGATTGCAAACACCCCTATCGATACCCAGAAAACAGCACCCCGGTCGCCGGCGATGAATATTTCGTCGAACATCGGACGGACCATGTAACTAAGCAATCCCAGTGCGCCGCCTTCTACGGTCATTAACAAAAAGCCAACCAGAAGCAGCGGCAAACGGCTGCGAACATAGGTTTGCCAAAACCATTTAACCAACGTTTTTGCCGGGTAACTGTTTTCGTGCAGTATGCTCACGATTTGGCCCGCTTTGCGTTGAATTCTGCGGTCAATTTTGTGGGATTATACCGGGTTTCTATCCATGCCCGGATCGGCAACGGGCTCGTTTTGGTATCATTTTCGTAGGCTTCAAGCATATGATCCAATATCCCGGTTTGAAAAGATTTAAAATGGATATATTTGAGCCCCAGTTGCTGCTTTGCTTCGTTAATGGATGCTCCTTTAATATGGAGCAGATAAAGGGCCGAAGCCAACCCGGCCCGGTCAGCGCCGGATTTACAGTGCATAACAAAAGGATGTTCTATATTTTCAAAATGGGTGAGCAGTGAGATAAGGCGTTTAGGAGCGTCCAAGTGCCGAGCCTGCATCGGAAAGCTGGTAAGAGGTAAATCTATCTCATCGCATGTTTCGCGTTCAAACAGATAGGGGCTGCGTTTGCCTTCACCGCGCAAATTCAGAACTGTTTTTATTCCCATTTTCTTGTAACGCCGCAAACGCCTCGGCGAAGGCTGGTTTGAACGCCAAACTCCTGGTGAGATTTCAAATAGATTGGTCCAGAATGTCCGCAAAACCCCATGATCCAGCAAGTGGAAATGCCAGAACGCCCGGCGTCGGCCTTTGGGCGTTGAGATGTCCGCCCCCAAAGAGGCCCCAAGCGCGCGTTCAGCGGTTTTTACCTTGGTGGCAAACTTTGTAAACATTAAGCCCTTTCAGGGTCTTGGAGTGACGCGATTGGTTCGTGGATGTAGCTGCAATTTTCGGCTCAGGCAAGTAATAGAGGGTTTGCAGTATTGGGCTACCCCATCTAGGCATTGAAAAAGAAAATTGAAGGCTTTCACACAATGACATTAACCAATGGACGTTCCTACTTGGCCATTCCCGGCCCGTCGGTCATCCCGGACAGGGTATTGCGGGCGATGCACCGCGCTGCCCCCAATATTTATACCGGGGAACTGGTGGATATGGTGCCGGGAATTGTCGAGGATCTAAAGGAAATTGCGGGAACCCGCCACCACTGCGCGATTTATGTAGCGAACGGGCATGGTGCTTGGGAAGCTGCGGCTTCAAATGTGTTGAATGCGGGCGACAGGGTACTGTTGTTGGCGACCGGGACATTCGCCCATGGCTGGGGGGAAATGGTGCAAAGACTGGGGGTAAAGCTGGAGGTTTTGGATTTTGGCATTCATGACCCCATTGATCCCAAGGCGGTAACGCGTGCGTTGAATGCTGACAAAGACCACCGGATAAAGGCGGTGATGGCCACCCATGTCGATACAGCTACCAGTATCAAAAACGATATTCCCGCACTCAGGCTGGCAATAAATGAGGCCAACCATCCGGCGTTATTGATGGTTGACTGCATTGCGTCCTTGGCCTGTGACCGTTTTGAGATGGACAAGTGGGGTGTCGATCTGATGGTGGCAGCCTGCCAAAAAGGCTTGATGACGCCCCCGGGGATGGCTTTTGTGTTTTTCAACGATAAGGCTGACAGGGTGCGGGAAAACTGTACCGGAACCAGCTGGTACTGGGATTGGCGCTCGCGAGTTGAACCAGAGATTTTTTATCAATATTTCGGCGGGACAGCCCCGACGCATCATTTGTACGGCTTGCGCGAAGCCCTTGATATGATTTCAGAAGAAAGGCTTGAGCAGGTTTGGAAACGGCATGAAGCGCTGGCCAGCGCCTATTGGGCTGCGTTTGAGGTCTGGGGGCAACTCGGGCCGCTTAAACTGAACGTAAAAGACCCGCGATGGCGCTCGAATGCGGTGACGGCGGCTTCTATCGGGGTGCAAAACGGTACGCGGTTGCGCGAATGGATGGTGGAAAACACTGGCGTTACCCTTGGTATTGGTTTGGGCATGTCGAGCCCGGAAGACCCGGATGCGGATGGTTTTTTTCGGATCGGTCATATGGGTCATGTTAATACACATATGGTGCTGGGGGTTATTGGCGCGATTGAGACCGGGTTGTGTGCTTTGGATATTCCGCACGGCAAAGGTGCGTTGGACGCCGCTGTGGCAGCTATTGCCGCCGGTTAAATTGATTTGCTGGCATCTGCCAGTGCGCCGGGCAGGGCGGCGGCAAAGGCGTCAAGGTTCGCTTTGGTTCCGGCTGAAATTCGGATGCAGCGGTCCTGCGGGGCGACAAAAGGCATTCGCACGAAAATGTCGCGTTTGATTAAACCAGCCAGAACAGCACGGGCGAAGTCTCCGTCCTGACCGCAGTTAATGGCCACGAAGTTCGCGGCTGAGGGCAGGGTGGTAAGACCGTTTTCGCTGGCGATTTGATTGATGCGGTCGCGGGCACCCGAGACTTTTTCAATGGTTTCATTCAGGTAACTTTGGTCTGCCAGCGCCGCCAGTGCCCCGGCCTGCGAAATCCGGCACATGCCAAAATGATTGCGAACCTTGTTAAAGGCACTGATCAGGTCGGCGTGGGCAATGGCATAGCCAACCCGCGCCCCGGCCATGCCGTAAGCCTTAGAAAAGGTGCGGAAACGGATAGTGTTTTGGATTGAGATGTCCAGCGGCGGGGCGGTGCCTTTGGGGGCGAATTCGATATAGGCCTCATCAATGACTAGCAGGCAATCGCTGGGGACGCGTGAGATCATTTCTGAAATAACATCGGCTGAATGCCATGTTCCCATTGGGTTATCGGGGTTGGCGAGGTAGATCAGCCTGGCGCTAGAGCCACTGGCTTTTGCGATTAGTGTGTTCGGGTCTTCATGGTCGTCGACGTATGGCACTGTGATCAGCTCACCACCAAATCCGGCCACATGGTAGTTGAAAGTCGGGTAGGCCCCAGCGGAGGTTACAACTTTGTCACCGGGTTCAATTAGCAGGCGCACGAGGTAGCCGAGCATAGCGTCAATGCCTTCGCCGAGCATGATATTTTGTGGCGGGACGCGGTGGTGAGCGGCGAGCGCGTGACGCAGATCGTAGCTTTCGGGGTCGCCGTACATCCAGGCCTCGGGCGCGGCGTCTTGCATGGCTTGAATTGCTGTAGGTGAAGGGCCAAAGGCATTTTCGTTGGCGCCAATGCGGGCCTTGAATTCAGCGCCTCTGGCGCGTTCCTGAGCCTCAGGTCCGACAAACGGGACGGATGCGGGCAGTGAAAGGGCGAGGGGGGTGTATCTGGGTTGGGACATGGTTTGGACTTCCAGGGTTTGCTCTGGGTGATCAAAACGAAATTGGCGAAAAGTTCAAGGAAACTGTTGAAAATATGATAGTTGTTCATACATGAGAACCACTCGCAACAATACGGAATACAAAAATGACCAATCTTACCCGACGCGGATTTATGGCTACAGGGGCGGCAGCTGTGAGCCTTCGCTCGGTACCGCAGATCACCAAAACGCCAGCAACGCGGCGTATTTTGACGCTGGTGTATGACCATTCGATGGGGATGATGCGCGCGGTGGAACGGGTGGTGTTACGTTAGGAAAATGCGCGCCCCATTGGGGCGCATTTCTTTTAGCCCTTCGGGCGATTTGCCTCCGGCGGAGGTATTTTTGAAAAGAAGAAGATTTAGGTCAGGTCGTCGAGGCGTTTTATTGCTGTTTTGATTTTTTCCGCCTCATCTGTGCGCAGGGTGAGGCTTTCGCGGGTTTCGCTGACAACTTTTTCAGGGGCGCTGGCGGTAAACTTGGCGTTGTTCAGACGGCCTGACAGGGCGCCGATTTCTTTAGAGAGTTTGTCGAGAGACTTTTGCAGGCGGTCTTTTTCTGCTTTGATATCAATCAAGTCGGCCAGCGGCAGGGCGAATGTGCCGCCCTGAACCGGAACGGTGATGGCGCCTTTGGGGACCTCGGATGCTGGGGTCAGGTTGTCGATGCCGGCGATGCGTTTGATCAGGGCCTGGTTGTTAGCCCATGCGGTTTGGCCGGTTTGGTCAAGATCGATCTGTAACATCGGGATTTTCAGGCTGGCGGGGACGCGCATTTCGGTGCGGGCCGAGCGGATGGCGTCAATCAGGGCAATCACCCAGTTCATTTCGGTTTCGGCAGTTTTATCAACCAGATCAGCGGCTTGGTAGGTGGGCCAGTCGGTGTGGATCAGGGGTTTATCGTGCTTGCCGGTCTCGGACCACAGTTCTTCGGTGATGAAGGGCATGATCGGGTGCAGCATGATCAGGCATTGGTCCAGCGCCCAGCCCATGGTGGCGCGGGTTTCTGCCAGAATGGGTTCATCGTCGCCGTAAAGCAGGGGCTTTGAGAACTCGATATACCAATCGCAAAACGTGCCCCAGACGAATGAATACAAGGTGTTGGCAGCATCATTGAAGCGGTAGGCCGCCAGCGCTGCATCAACGGATTCGCGGGTTTTGGCGACCTCGCCGATGATCCATTTATTCAGGGTTTGGTTGGCGTCAGAAAGATGTCTGACTTCTGTCAGACTATTGTCAGGCACGAAAACCCCGTTCATTTCGGCAAAGCGCGCGGCGTTCCAGAGTTTGGTGCCGAAGTTGCGATAGCCTTTGACGCGCTCCATGGATAGTTTCAGGGAACCACCGATGGCGGCCATCGACGTCATGGTGAAACGCACGGCGT
>CAZRHV010000069.1:0-11165 GCA_964599985.1 uncultured Marinosulfonomonas sp.
GCGTCTGGGCTACTGAGACCGCCCAATATGACGCCGTAATCATGCCGACATCACCAATTTTGCCGCCAAATCAACGCCTTCTGGCGACGGACGAAAAATATTACGTCACCGAAAACCTGCTCTCACTGCGCAATACCCGTATCGGAAACCTGTTCGGATTGGCCTCGCTAAGCCTGCCCACAGGCACCCCATCCTGCGGAATAATGCTCAATACCCCGCCAAATTCGGAATACCGGCTTTTACGTCTGGGCGCGGCGGCAGAAGCAGCACTGGCCTAAAAGCCACAGCTTGCCCCCTTAAGCGGTGAAAATCCCAGCGTTTTTCTGGACCAAAGGCGCAAGTTTGGGTAACTTACCCCCAAACAGGGCGCTAATGACCCTGAAACTGAGGCAGTAATGGTGTTCCCCGAGCGGTTTTCGAACCTGCCAGAATATGCGTTTCCGCGATTGCGGAACCTTCTTGGTGCCTACGCGCCGGGTGGGGACGTGATCCATATGTCCATCGGTGAACCCCGCCACCCGTTTCCCCATTGGGTCAGCGACATCATCCAACAGCACGCAGACGAGTTTGCAAAATACCCGCCAAACGATGGAACAGCCGAATTGCGCGATGCGATCTCCCGCTGGATCAACAACCGTTTTGGCGTGGCAATGGACCCCGCCACTCAGATTATGGCGCTGAATGGCACCCGCGAAGGGTTATTCAACGCCTGCCTCGCACTTTGCCCGGAAAAAACCGCGTCCGGTGAACAACCAGCGGTGTTGGTGCCTAACCCGTTTTATCAGGTCTACGCCGTTGCCGCCGCCGCTGCCGGGGCGGAACCAATATTCGTTCCCGCCACCGCTGCCACTGGCTTCCTGCCAGATTATGGCTCACTTCCAGGTAAAATACTGGACCGAGTTGAGATCGCCTATATCTGCTCGCCATCAAACCCGCAGGGTGCGGTGGCAGAAATGGATTACTGGTCAGACCTGCTGGCGCTGGCAGAAAAGCACGATTTTCGCATTTTCTCTGATGAGTGCTACAGCGAGATTTACCGCGACACACCGCCCGTCGGTGCATTGGAAGCCGCCGCAAAAGCAGGCGTTGACCCGGAGCGGGTTTTCATTTTCCACTCACTTTCCAAACGCTCCAACCTGCCGGGCCTGCGCTCGGGCTTTGTCGCAGGCGGCCCCAAAGGCATCAGAGAGCTCAAACAACTGCGTAATTTTGCAGGCGCGCCCCTGCCGTTACCACTGCAACGCGCGGCGGAACGACTTTGGGCGGACGAAGCCCACGTCAAAGCAAACCGCGCGCAATACGTCGAAAAATTCAAAGCCGCCGATCAGATTTTCGCCAACGTGCAAAGCTACCGCTCACCTAAGGCCGGGTTTTTCCTTTGGATGCCGGTTGATGATGGTGAAACGGCGGCGGTTAAACTTTGGGAAGAAACCGGCATACAGGTTTTACCGGGCGGTTACCTAAGCCGCGACGTGGCAGGGGATAACCCCGGTAAAGGTTACATTCGGGTCGCAATGGTGGCCCCAAAAACAGAAATGCAGCGCGGGCTTACCCAGCTTCGTGACTGTCTCTATGGTTGAGGATTGAAATACATGGCATCTTATCAGGCAAGACAACGCGACCCGCTGTTTGACAGCGAAACCCAGGCCACACTGGAACGCCGCGGCAAAGAGCTGTTCGGCATGGGCTTCCTGCTGGTTGCGATTGTGATCGGCATGATCCTGGTTTCCTACACCCCGCAGGACCCAAGCTGGCTATCCGCCACCGATGCGCCCGCGCAAAATCTGCTGGGCCGGATCGGCGCGTCAATTGCCTCACCACTTATCGTTATCGCAGGACTAGGAGCCTGGGGCATTTCCATCGTCCTGGCCGCATGGGGGGTTCGTTTCGTCGCCCATATCGGCGAAGAACGCGCCATTGGCCGGATCATTTTCGCCCCCATTGCCATCGCGCTGGCCTCAATCTACGCCTCAACCCATATGCCCGCCGCCGCATGGACCCATTCGTTTGGGTTGGGTGGATTGTTTGGCGATACCGTCCTTGGTGCGATCCTTGGCGTGATCCCGGTGAAAGCAACCCTTGGCCTGAAAGTCATGTCGCTCTTCATGGCGTTCGGGATGCTGGCAATGGCTACATATGTCCTGGGTTTCACCAAATCCGAACTTAAACATTTGGCGCGGTTTTTGCTGACCGGCATCGTGGTGATCTATGCGGGTATAATGGGGATCCTCGGCCTCGGGGCTAAGGGCACCATCCTTGGTATGCGTAAGATGCAAACCCGCAACGCAGAAAACCGCGAACAAAAACGCGCAGCGGCTGAACAAATCGCAGCCATGCAAATGACCGCCGAACCAATTGTGACGCAACCCGTCGTGCGTCGCGCAAACATTGATCACGCGGTCCAGCCAACGGTTCACCGCGCAGAACCCAGCCTGACCGCGAACCGCATCGCTGACACAATGGCCGCTGAACCCAAGCCGGGGCTGTTGTCACGTATTCCGTCACTGCTGAAACGTGGCCCCGATCCGGTGCAGGAACCCGAACCGGAACTGTACATGGACGAAGACTTTGGCGACCCGGCGATCAAAGCCAAGATTGCCGAGGTGATTAAAAATCGCGTTACCGGCAGAACAATGGATCAACCTGATGCGAACCGCACCGAACCAACCGTGCGTAGCCGCCATCCGCGTGGCCCAAAACCAATGATCCTGCAACAGGCGCAAAACAATTCCAGCGAAGATGACCTGCGCGCCATGGCGCCAGATTTTGAAGCTGATCTGGAAGCCCGCATTCTCGATATCGATCAGGAACCGGCAAAATTCGTACCCTCACAAGCGGCCATGCCTGACCCAAAGAAAGTGGTCCAGCACAGCCCACGTAAGGCCGTACAACCGTCGCGCAAAGCCCGCGCTGAAGCCCAGCCAACCCTGCAATTCGAAGTCAACAAGACCAAATTTGAAATCCCGCCGCTGAACCTGCTCAGCGATCATGTCGGCGCGGAACGTCATCACCTGTCTGACGAAGCGCTGGAAGAAAACGCGCGTATGCTTGAATCGGTGTTGGATGATTATGGTGTTAAAGGCGAAATCGTTTCGGTTCGCCCCGGTCCGGTCGTCACCATGTACGAGCTCGAACCGGCACCGGGCCTCAAGGCCAGCCGCGTGATCGGGTTGTCCGATGACATCGCGCGTTCCATGTCGGCCCTGTCAGCGCGTGTCTCTACCGTTCCGGGGCGTTCTGTGATCGGGATCGAACTGCCGAATGAAAGCCGCGAAAAGGTGATGCTGCGCGAAATCCTGTCGGCGCGCGACTTTGGCGACAGCAACATGAAATTGCCGCTGGCGCTTGGTAAAGACATTGGTGGTGATCCGATCATCGTCGACATCGCCAAGATGCCTCACTTGCTGATTGCGGGTACTACTGGTTCCGGTAAATCGGTGGCGATCAATACTATGATCCTTAGCTTGCTCTACAAAATGACCCCTGACGATTGCCGTTTGATTATGATCGACCCGAAAATGCTGGAACTCAGCGTTTATGACGGCATCCCCCACCTGCTTAGCCCGGTTGTGACTGACCCGAAAAAGGCCGTCGTTGCCCTGAAATGGGTCGTGGGTGAAATGGAAGAACGCTATCGCCGGATGTCCAAAATGGGTGTGCGCAATATCGAAGGCTTTAATGGCCGGGTAAAAGACGCGCTGGATAAAGGTGAAATGTTCTCGCGCACCGTGCAAACCGGTTTTGATGATGATACTGGTGAACCAGTGTTCGAAACCGATGAATTCAAGCCGGAAAAGATCCCCTATATCGTCGTTGTGGTTGATGAAATGGCCGACCTGATGATGGTCGCCGGAAAAGAAATCGAAGCCTGCATCCAGCGCCTCGCGCAGATGGCCCGTGCCTCGGGCATCCATCTGATCATGGCCACACAACGCCCGTCGGTGGATGTGATCACCGGCACGATCAAGGCGAACTTTCCAACCCGGATATCGTTTCAGGTCACCTCAAAAATCGACAGTCGCACTATTCTGGGCGAACAGGGTGCGGAACAATTGCTGGGTATGGGCGACATGCTCTATATGGCCGGTGGCGCTAAGATCACCCGCGTCCACGGCCCCTTTGTCAGCGATGAAGAAGTCGAAGAAATCGTCAACCATCTCAAGGCGTTCGGCGCACCTGATTATGTTGGTGGCGTGGTTGATGGCCCGGATGAAGATAAGGAAAGCGACATCGACATGATCCTCGGCCTTGGTGGCAACACCGACGGTCAGGATGCGCTCTACGATCAGGCCGTGGCCATCGTGGTGCGCGACCGTAAATGTTCAACCTCGTATATCCAGCGCAAACTGGCGATCGGCTATAACAAGGCCGCCCGTCTGGTGGAGCAAATGGAAGACCAAGGGCTGGTCAGCGCCGCAAACCATGTTGGCAAACGCGAAATCCTGATCCCGGAACAGCAGTAACAGGCGGGTATCGGCTTTGTGATAACTATCGACGTGCAGCCCGCCCGTTGAGTGACTAGATTGAACCCATGAAACCAATCCGCCTGATCCTCGCCCCTTTGGCCCTGTTGGCACTTGCCGCCCCGGTCATGGCTGAAAAGCTGCCGCTCTCGGCAATTTCGACCTATTTTAATGCCATAAAAACGGCCGAAGCGACATTCACTCAGATCAACGATGATGGCACTATTTCAACCGGCGACATTCTCATGCGCCGTCCCGGTCGTATTCGTTTTGAATATAACCCGCCCGACGAAAGCCTGGTAATGGCAAGCGGTGGGCAGGTGGCAATATTTGACCCCAAGTCCAACCAACCCCCCGAGCGTTTTCCGCTGTCCAGAACACCCCTGTTCCTGATCCTTGCTAAAGAAGTGGATCTTGATCGGGCCAATATGGTGGTCGGCCATACAACAGACGGAACCTCTACAACCGTAACCGCGCAAGATCCAAAACACCCCGAATACGGGAATATTCAGCTGGTTTTCACCGGCGACCCTATTCAGTTGCGCCAATGGATCGTGACCGATGGCTCGGGCCAGCAAACTACTGTTATTCTGGGCGAATTCGCCTTTGGGCGGAAACTGCGTTTCAATCTTTTCGACATCAAAGACGAAATGGAATCCCGCGGCTTCTGATCATGCCTTGCCACATGCCTGCAACTGCTGCCCATATAGATCAGAGCGTGCATCAACCTCACCCGCGACCCGAACCAGCCATGATTTAGAGCGGTAACTGCCCCGTGAAAACCCGGTACGGCCTTCATGATAGGCCAGATACTGATTGCGGGCATCACTGTTTGACAACCCCAGTTCTTCACTCGATTCCGCCATGTACCAGCCGATAAAATCGGTGGCATCACCAATATTATCACGCCGGCCACCCCGGTTGCCGGTATCCCGTCGGTATTCATCCCAGGTTGCGTCCAGCGCCTGGCTATAGCCATAGGCCGAGCTTTGACGCCCCATCGGGATGATCCCAAGCGCATACCGGTGCGGTGTGCGAGCATTGCCGACAAATTTGCTTTCCTGAAAGATCGTCGCCATCTGCACGCGCACCGGAATGCCCCATTTACCCTCGGACCGTTTCATGGCCGATAGATAGGCCGGGCGTTGGCTAACTATACTGCACGCGCTGTCCAGGTTTCTGGGTGCCGTAAAATTCCCGCTCCCGCAGGCGGCCACCAATACCAATAAAACTGCTGTGCGAAGAAACCTGCTCATCTGTGCCTCGCTTATATTTTTTTTCGATAGATAGCCGATTGTTGCAGTGCCGTGAATGGTAAAAGGTTCACGAAACTTCACAAATAATGGGATGAGCGGATAATTGATCAGCATTTCGCGCCACAATTGTTAGGTTTTCCTTAATGATTTCAGGGAATTCAAACCAAAAGCGGGACTTCAAGCAAAGGATAGCAGCTGAATAAAAGTTCAAAATCTCAGCGTATCCCTTTGTTAAATGTTTTAAAAACAGGTAGTTGCCCAAATTCACCCCTTGCGTAACCAATGCTACTGTCGGTGGATGGTTTACGGTTTGTTTCCATAAAACAGGCCAAAACCCCGTGGACAGCCACGCAGCCGTATGGATACTTAAGTTAACAGGGGCTGTAATCCAATGTTAGAAACACGCGCTAAATACCACATCGGACAGGTTGTCCAGCACCGCAAACATCCGTTCAGGGGGGTCGTTTTTGATGTGGATGCAATGTTCTCAAATTCTGATGAATGGTACGCCGCAATCCCTGAAGACAGCCGCCCTTCCAAGGATCAGCCGTTTTATCATCTGCTCGCGGAAAACGACAAAAGTTTTTATGTGGCTTACGTGTCCGAACAAAACCTCGTTGGCGACTATTCCGGCAAACCGGTGGAACACCCGGACCTGCCTGACCTGTTTGGCGAATTCGAAGACGGGCACTACCCGCTGCAATTCCAGCTGAACTAAGCTGCCACTCAGTATCCGACCGCAGCGCCATCTTTGCGCGGGTCCGACCCGCCCTGTAACACACCGCGCGTGTGATCAATCAGGATCGCCTGCGCACCACCAATGGGGGCGTCCGGTATAACCACATTATGCCCCATATCCTGCAATTCTTGCCTGACCTTGGCCGAATACCCACGTTCAACCTTCAGCTCTCCAACATCCGAAAACGCGCGCGCGCCATCTATCGCCGCCTGCGGCGCCATGCCAAAATCGACACAATTCGACAGGAACCGTGCATGACCGGTTGACTGATAGGCCCCTCCCATAACGCCAAACGGCATCACCACCCGGCCACCCTGTTTCAACATCCCCGGAATAATCGTGTGCATTGGCCGCTTGCCACCCCCGGCCTCATTCGGATGCCCGGCTTCCAGCGCGAAACCAGCGCCGCGATTTTGGAACAGCACGCCAAATTTGTCCGACGCAATCCCCGAACCAAAGCTGTGATAGATCGAATAGATCATCGACACTGCCATCTGGTCCTTGTCCACAACCGTCAGATACACGGTTTCCCTGTGAACATTTCCACTGGCTTTGCGCGGATCAGCAATAACCGATTTCGAGCTGATCAAAGCCGCCAGTGCCGCCGCAGTATCCAGTGAAAGCATATGATCCAGCCGCGTGGTGTGATCCGGGTCCGCGACAAACCGATCCCGTGCATCATAGGCCAGCTTGGTTGCCTCGGCCTCAATATGAACCCGCTCAGCACCAAACGGATCCATCCCCTTAACGTCAAAGTTCGCCAATATATTCGCCAACAATATAGCCGCTGCGCCCTGACCATTTGGCGGATGCTCAACCAGTTCGGTGCCGCGATACTCCCCCGAGATCGGGTCAGTATAATCACAGGCTGTATCAGTAAAATCCTGCAATGTATGGCTGCCGCCCAATGCGTTCAGCGATGCAACCATATCCTCGGCGACTTCGCCCTCATAAAAACCGGCGCGGCCTTCACGGGCGATGCGGGTCAACACTTTGGCCTGCTTTGGATGGCGAAAAATGTCACCAACCTGCAACGGTTTACCGCCAGCCAAATAATAGTCCCGCCCGGCACCAGACAGAACGCCTTGCGAAGCATTCCAGTCAAACGCTGTCCTTGGTGTCACCGGAACCCCGGCTTCGGCATAGTGGATCGCCGGTGCGAGACTTGCAGCCAGCCCCAGTTTACCCCAATCAGCCGACAACCTGCAAAGCGCATCCACAGCCCCAGGAACAGTCACGCCCTCTGGCCCATAAAGCGGCACTTCTTTCAGCCCACGTTCGCGCATATCGCCAGCTTGCAAACCTTTTGGTGCCCGCCCGGAACCATTCAGCGCCACGACCCGTTCTTCACCGGCAGGTTTCAGCAATACAAAGCAATCGCCGCCAATTCCGGTTGACTGAGGCTCGCATATTCCCAACAGAACCGCAGCGGCTATAGCCGCATCCACAGCATTTCCGCCATCACGCAAGATTTGAACAGCCACTGACGCCGCCAATGGGTGAGACGTGGCGCATAAACCGTTTATGGCGAAAACCGGCGAACGACCGGGCAGTTGAAAATCACGCATATTTGGTCTCCTGAAGGTCTGAAAACCTTAAGGGAGCAAATGAGTATTTCCAATCAAATAGTGGGGGAGAAGTCCTCGACGTCACGCACTGGGTGGGGGCTGTTAAACGTGACGCCGAGGGAAGCTATATGCAGCTACAGGACTGGTTTTGACCCTGCAATCTGGCCCGACTATGGATCATTTGCGGCATTTTAGCGGCACAAGGGGTTTAAAGGCTGGTTGCAAAGGTGAATACGCGCCGAATAGCTGAAACTGATCCATACAATAAGACGCAAGCGACCGCTCAGATGAGCAAGCTTTATAAATCGGCCTTCGAATCATCCAACTCAAGCTGAAAAGACAGGTGATTCCTGCCGTTTTCTCGAACATATTGCAGGTTGTCCGTCAGGGAATAAATCAAAAACCAACCAAATCCGCCTTCGGGCAGTTCCGGGATAGCACAATTGGAATTCGGCAACTTACCCGTCGGCAGTACATCCCCCGGCATCCCCAGACCCTGATCATAAAAATGAAAACCAACGCCATTTTTGTTCTCAACCACCGAAATATCAATAATTCCGTCAGGTTTATCCAGGTAAGCATGTTCAATAATGTTGTTGATGACTTCGCTAAGAACAATTTCAACTGCTGCCAGTAAATCCTCTGATGGCCGCAAATGCCCTACACTTTGCAATATAGCTCCGGTTACGTCACCGACCCTGGCGGAGTCACTTTTCACCCGCAGCTGCAAAATTTCGCTGTCCCCCTGCGAAAGTATCTGGACCTGGTTATATCCCATCCCAGTTCACCCGGCCTTGCGCATGTCCCCAACAACGTCGGCCAGGCCCCCGTGTATCGCAAAAATCCTGTCCATCCGGGTCAGGCGAAACACCTTTTCAACTGTCGGCGACAATGCTGCCAGTTCCAGAACTTGCCCCGGGTCCAGCTGTTTCATCACTGTAACAATCGCGCCCAATCCGCTGCTGTCGACGAACCCGACATTTGCCATGTCCAGAATAACCCGCGCCGGTCCGCCTGATGTGATTTCACGCATTTTATCCTTGAACTCAATCGCGCTGGCGGCCACTACTCGCTCGCCCTGTACCGTAACAACCACGGCGCCTGCATAGTGTTGTGAACTAAGTTCCATTGTCTTCCCCTTGGCTAATCCTGCACAAAGCGTAGACGTTAATGGTTACCATTCGGTATGCAGTTGCAGATGACCACTAAAGGACATGAAATGAACGACGTATTTATCGCAGGCACCGCACGCACTGCCATGGGTGGTTTTCAGGGTGTGTTTTCCAACGTATCCGCCCCAACCCTTGGTGGCGCTGCTATTGCGGCGGCAATGAAAGACGCAAACGCCGGCTCCGAACAAATCGAAGAATTGCTGATGGGCTGTGTGTTGCCAGCGGGTCTGGGGCAGGCTCCGGCGCGTCAGGCGGGCTTTCAGGGCGGTCTGGACCAATCAGTTCCGGCGACAACTCTGAACAAGATGTGCGGCTCTGGCATGAAAACCGTGATGACGGCGTTTGATCAGATCGGCCTTGGCGCGGTAAGTACAATGGTCGCCGGTGGCATGGAAAGCATGACCAACGCACCTTATCTGCTGCCCAAAATGCGGGCAGGGGCGCGGATTGGCCATGGTCAGACCATCGACAGCATGTTCTTCGACGGGCTCGAGGACGCCTACGACAAGGGCCGCCTGATGGGCACCTTCGCCGAAGACTGCGCCAGTGCATTCAACTTCACCCGCCATGCACAGGACGAATACGCAATCCGCTCGCTTAACCGCGCACTGGCTGCACAGGAATCTGGCGCGTTCGCCAATGAAATCACCCCGGTCACCGTGTCCGGTCGCAAAGGCGACCAGATCATCGACGCTGACGAACAACCCGCCAAGGCACGGCCCGAAAAAATACCGAACCTGAAACCCGCCTTTCGCAAAGATGGCACCGTCACCGCTGCCAACTCATCTTCAATCTCGGACGGCGCTGCTGCCATTGTGCTTACCGGCGCAAATTCCCCCTTAAAACCCCGCGCCCGGATATTAGGCCACGCCAGCCACGCCCATGCCCCAAAACTGTTCCCCACAGCCCCGGTCCCCGCCGCTCAGAAGCTGCTGGATAAAATCGATTGGGCCACAGGCGACGTCGATCTCTGGGAAGTGAACGAAGCTTTTGCGGTCGTTCCCATGGCCTTCATGGAAAAATTTAACCTCTCACCTGACATCGTAAACGTAAATGGCGGTGCCTGTGCGCTTGGGCACCCGATTGGTGCCTCCGGCGCCCGCATCATCGTCACCCTGCTAAACGCTCTTGAAACCCGAGGCTTAAAACGTGGCGTAGCCGCCATCTGCATCGGCGGCGGCGAAGGCACAGCCATTGCGATTGAGCTGATATGATTGACTACAGAACCCTTGCCAAAACGATCCAAAGCCTGACCGAGGGCGAAACGGATACAGTAGCCCTAATGGCTACCGTAGCCAGCGAAATCCATCACGCCGATGCCCGGATTGACTGGACCGGCTTCTACCGCGTCACCGGCCCCGAAATGCTGAAAATCGGCCCCTATCAGGGCAACCACGGCTGCCTGACCATCCCATTTTCCCACGGCATCTGCGGCGCGGCGGCGCGCACCGGTAAAACCCAACTGGTTCCTGATGTTGATGCCTACCCGGGCCATATCGCCGGTGCCAATAGCACCAAGTCCGAACTGGTAATCCCAATAATTGACGGTGCTGACACGCTGATCGGAATCTTTGACATCGACAGCAATCAGGCCAACGCATTCACATTGGTTGATGCCAGTGAAATACACCAAATCCTCTCGTCTGTTTTTGGGAATCTGAAATGAAAACCGGCTCATGCCTGTGCGGCGGCGTCGCCTATGAACTTACCGAGCCGCTGCGTGACAGTGTTGCCTGCCACTGCACCCAATGCCGCAAAACCAGCGGCCACTACTGGTCGGCGACACAAGTCCCCAATGACCGCTTCCACCTGACCCGCGACGACACACTGGCTTGGTATCAATCCTCCCCCACCGCGCGCCGTGGCTTCTGCACCACCTGCGGTTCCAGCCTGTTTTGGCAAAAGGAGGGGGAGGGCGCGACGAGCGTGGCATCAGGGACGTTGGACGGCGCCACCGGGATCACCAC
>CAZRHV010000070.1:0-9223 GCA_964599985.1 uncultured Marinosulfonomonas sp.
ACTCCCCGCCAAATGTTCCCGTTCCGTCCTCACGCAACCAAAACGCGAAATCGCGTGACAATTGTGGCACGCATTGTCCGATTCTCGGCGACAATCCACCGAACCTGCGCGGTTTCCTGCCAAATTACGCACAATCTTTTTAACCCATATGAAACCCGTTCCGGATATCCAATACGTTGCCCGTATGTTAACCTGGGAGGCTCGAGATGGCTTCAGACTGGATCATTATCGGCGCGCTCGCTTTGCTGGCAGGAATCGTCGTTCTTTATTTTAAATCAACGGCATTTGACGCCACTGATGTGCCGCGCCGCGATAAAAGCGTGCATAAACCCGGCACCAAGGACGCTGTACGCGGCGGCTAATACATTAACACATGCGGTGCGTTTCTGATGCGCCGTTTGGTTGATATAATACCGGCCCGCCTGTCGCGCATTGTAGCCACCCTAAGCCTTGTCGCCTACTTGCTTGGCACCCTGATCAGTTTGATCCAGTTAAGCCCGGACGCATTTCAGCGTTTTGGCTCGCTTGGTGTCGCGGCATCCATCCTGTTTTTCACAGATCGTTTGTTGCAAATTGAACTGCGCCGCCAATCCGCGGTGGAGCGCATCCTGCATGAATTCGGGCTGGAACTGGAAGTGATGAAAGAAGGTGTCGCCGCCAAAGACATCCCCAATGAAGGTTACGTCACCGACTACCTGAATGAAGAACTGCAGTTCGCTACCCTGCGCGGCCACGCAGAGCGGATAAATTCACTCAACATTTTTCTGCTCACCATTGCCACCACCCAATGGGGCTTTGGTGACGTGTTTCTCAGGTGGGGCATCGGATGAAAACTGTTCAAAACCTTGTTTGTACAATTCATATGTACCAATTGCACCAATTGCACGGAAACCTGACATGTTGATCCTCCATTGCCCTTACTGCGGTGTTGACGCCGATGAAACTGATCTGCATGGCGGAGGCCAAGCGCATCTGAAACGCGAAACCGTTGGCTCGCAAGATGCTGATTTCGAAGACTATTTATTCAACCGTGATAATCCAATGGGGGTGCATTTTGAGCGTTGGCGCCATGTGTATGGCTGCGGGAAATGGTTTTTGGCTGCGCGCGATACTGTTACGCTGGAGGTGTTCGGAACCTACAAGGCCCAGTCTCTGAAGCCCCCGAAAGCTATTGAAAACGCAATCAAAAAACGGCGACCCGACTGGAAGGGCTGGACATGAGCACACGCCTGACAACCGGTGGTCGCCTGCTTGATCGCTCCAAAGCCGTCGATTTTTCCTTTAATGGTAAACGCCTGCGGGGATATGAGGGCGACACGCTTGCTTCCGCCCTGCTTGCCAATGATCAGATGTTAATGGGCCGCTCGTTCAAATATCACCGTCCGCGCGGCGCTATTGCCAGTGGCGCGGAAGAACCAAATGCCCTGATGGGTGTCGGTCAGGATGGCCGTTTTGAGCCCAACCAGCGCGCCACAACAACCGAGCTTTTTCAGGGGCTTAGCGCGAATAGTCAAAACCACTGGCCCAGCCTAGATTTCGATGTCGGCGTCGTAAACAATTACGCCTCGCGGATTTTACCGGCCGGATTTTATTACAAAACCTTCATGGCCCCGCGCGCTGCCTGGAAACATGTGTTCGAGCCGATCATCCGCATGTCCGCAGGTCTTGGGAAAGCCCCTAAAGACAGGGACTTAGACACGTACGAACACTTCTACGCCCATGTCGACGTCCTGATTCTCGGCGGCGGCATCGCTGGTCTGCAAGCCGCCCTAAGTGCTGGAAAATCCGGTGCGCAGGTTTTGCTAATGGAACAGACCGCGCATTGGGGCGGCCGCGCGCCGGTGGATGGCGTTGAGATTGATGGAATGTCTGCTGAGAATTGGGTTAAGAACGCAGTAGAAGAGCTTGATAACATGTCAAATATACGCATGCGTACCCGCTGTATGGGTGCCGGTGTTTATGACCATGGCTACGCGCTCGCCTACGAACGCCTGAGCGATCACACGCCAGAATCGGATGGTCCTCGCCACCGCCTTTGGCGCATCCGGGCTGAACAAATCATTACTGCTACGGGCGCGATTGAGCGTCCACTTTCCTTCGCCGGGAACGACATCCCCGGCGTCATGTTGGCCGCAGCTGTTCGCGATTATGCAGTGAATTTTGGGGTCTCCATCGGTGATCGTACCGTCGTTGTCACCAACAATGATGACGCCTATCTTACTGCTATTGCATTGAAAAAAGCCGGCCTGGACGTTCCGGTAATCCTTGACGCCCGTGATACTGCCACCGGTCCGCTTGCTGATCAGGCCCGTAAACTTGGCATTCGGGTTGAAGCTGGCAAAGCCGTCGCCAAAGTTCAGGGAGGCAAACGGGTAACTGGTGTAGAAATCACCAACCAGGCAGGCGAGGGTGCCACGCTGGAAACCATCCCTTGCGACGTGGTTGCTATGTCAGGCGGCTGGTCGCCGGTTGTTCACCTGTGGTCGCATTGCGGCGGGAAACTGATATGGGATGAAATCAACGCCCATTTCCGCCCCGACCCTGACCGTGCGCCAACCGATCAAAACGGCCAAGGTTATGTAAAGACTGCCGGAATTGCCAGCGGGGCGATGGCGACAGGCGCGGTTCTAAATGACGCTGACGCGGCCGGTAAATCTGCTGCTAAAGCCGCGGGCTTTTCAGTTAAGCGGTCCAGCTCTCCTAAAGCTCAGGTGGACACCGCCCAACCCATGGCCCCGGTCTGGCTCATGCCGCAAGGCGCTGGGATCAGGAAGCGCATGAAAATGTGGCTGGATTTTCAAAACGACGTTAAGGTTTCTGACGTGCAATTGGCGGCCCGTGAAGGTTATGAAAGTGTTGAACACACCAAGCGATATACGACAATTGGCATGGCGACAGATCAAGGTAAACTGAGCAATATCAACGGTCTCGCGGTCTTAGCTGATGCCCTCAATAACGAAATACCCAAAGTTGGTACAACCACCTTCCGCCCACCCTATACGCCGATTTCCATGGGCTCAATTGCCGGCGAAGCACGGGGCGCGCTTTTCCAACCCCTTCGTAGAACCCCAATCCACGATTGGGCAGATGAAAACGGCGCGTATTGGGAACCGGTCGGTCATTGGCGGCGCGTTTATTGTTACCAACAACCCGAAGAATCGGTAGCGGATGCGGTTAACCGCGAAGTCCTGAATACCCGACAGAACCTTGGATTGCTCGATGCCTCTACCCTCGGTAAGATTATCGTTAAGGGCCCGGACGCGGGCAAATTCCTCGACATGCTCTACACCAATATGATGAGCAATCTCACCCCTGGAAAATGCCGTTATGGGTTGATGTGCAATGAAAACGGCTTTCTGATTGATGATGGCGTTGTAGCGCGGGTCGATGAAGATACCTGGCTTTGCCACACCACCACCGGGGGTGCCGATACGATCCACGCCCATATGGAAGACTGGCTGCAATGTGAGTGGTGGAACTGGAAAGTCTATACCGCCAATGTGACCGAGCAGTTCGCGCAAATCGCTGTCGTCGGCCCGAACGCCCGTAAGCTGTTGGATCGTCTCGGTGGCATGGACCTGAGCGCCAAAGCCCTGCCGTTCATGCACTGGGCAGACGGAAAAATAGGCGGGCTTGACGCGCGGGTTTTCCGTATCTCGTTCTCGGGCGAATTGTCCTATGAAATAGCTGTCCCCGCCGGGCAGGGGCGCGCCTTTTGGGATTTGCTTACCGAGGCCGGTCAGGAATTTGGCGTGATGCCCTATGGCACCGAATGCCTGCATGTGTTGCGCGCTGAAAAGGGCTTTATCATGATCGGTGACGAAACTGATGGCACGGTTATTCCGCAGGATCTGGGGCTTAACTGGGCGTTATCCAAAAAGAAAACTGATTATATGGGTAAACGCGCGCATCAGCGTTCAAACATGCAAGACCCGGACCGCTGGAAACTGGTCGGGTTGCTGACGTTGGATGGATCGGTGATCCCGGATGGGGCTTATGCGGTTGGTGAAGGGCAAAATGCCAATGGGCAGGAACTGGTCGAGGGACGGGTAACGTCAACATATTATTCACCAACTTTACAGCGCGGCATTGCTATGGGTCTTATCAAACACGGGCCTGAGCGCATGGGCGAGATTGTCGATTTTCCAACGATAGATGGCTCAGGCACCCGAATACGCGCGACAATTGTCGACCCGGTTTTCTATGACAAAGAAGGCGAGAAGCAAAATGTCTGATGCCATGAGCGCACTATCCGATGCCAGTTTTGAAGGTGATGTCAATGTCGTCGAAGCAGGCCTTCGGGGTATGCTTAGCCTGCGCGGAGATTTGGCCAATACCAAACTGAATTTGGCCGTCAGGAAACTGACCGGGGTCAATGTCCCGCCTGTGGGAAAGGTGAACCTGAAAGGTAAAAAAGGTGCTGCCTGGATGTCGCCGGATGAGCTGCTAATTCTGTGTCCCTATGACATTGCAGAAAAAAACGCGGCCCTTATTGCCAAAGCTCTCAAAGGCACACATCACCTTGTTTGCAATGTGTCTGACGTGCGCGCAACTTTTACGCTGACCGGGGTCAGATCACGGGAGGTATTGGCGAAACTCGCACCTGCCGATCTGTCCCTTACGGGGTTTGAGACCGGCCAAATACGGCGCACAAGACTGGCACAGGTACCCGCTGCATTCTGGATCAGCGGGCCGGACCAATTCGATGTCGTCTGCTTCAGGTCAGTCGCCGAATACGTGTTTGAACTGTTGAAACAGGCAGCACACCCGGCAGGCAAGGTTGGCTATTTCTAACCCTTCTTCTGTTCAGAAAATACTCGCGCCGCAGGCAAATCGCCCGCAGGGCTGAAGGCTGTGGCGCGGGACGCGCCTCAATATTCAACCTTGACGAAACCCTGTACTCGGCAGAGTTATGTGGCTGAACCAATAACGCGAACAAGGGGGCCCAAAAAATGGCTTTTACACTACCTGATCTTCCATACGCCCATGATGCGCTGGCCGGTGCTGGCATGTCCGCCGAAACCATGGAGTTTCACCACGACCTGCATCACAATGCCTATGTGACCAATGGCAACAACCTGATTGATGGCACTGAGTGGGCGGGCAAATCGCTTGAAGACATTATAACAGGCACTTATGATGCCGGTTCCGTGGCACAAAACGGCATATTCAACAACGCGTCCCAACACTGGAACCACACGCAGTTCTGGGAAATGATGGGGCCCGACAGCGGCGCAATGCCCGGTGAACTGGAAGCGCGGATTGTAGATGCGTTTGGTTCCGTTGACGAGATGAAGTCGCAGTTTTCAGCCGCAGGGGCCGGTCAATTTGGTTCTGGCTGGTGTTGGCTGGTGGTCGATACTGACGGGTCGCTGAAGGTCACAAAAACCGAAAACGGAGTAAACCCGCTTTGTTTCAACCAGACGGCTTTGCTGGGGTGCGATGTGTGGGAGCATTCATATTACATTGATTTTCGCAACAAGCGGCCGGTTTATCTGAGCAACTTTCTGGACAATCTGGTGAACTGGGAAAACGTAGCGGCGCGACTGGCGTCGGCCTGAACACATAATCTATACAGACACGGGTGCCCCAATAAATCGGGGCACCCGTTTTTATATCAGCTATTCAAGACAGAAACCTTCGATGTCGCCGCCAGTCCATCCAATGCCACTGCTGTTGACGATCGTGCGATCTTCGCCGCGGACACGAATGTTGTAGCCGCAGGGTTCCATACCGGTGGTGTCCAGCGTCCACTCACCTTCGTTGATACCGCTGGTGTCCAGCGTTAGCGGATAGCTCAGACGTACCGAAGTCGCACCGCTGGCAGGCTCGTTGATCGGACCAGAAGCAACGGTAACCGCCGGAAGTGCAAAGTCGATTTGCAGCGTTCCGCCATGTGCTTCGGTCCCCGGCGTCACTGATAATGTCAGCCAACCGGCATGCAAATCATCCATAGCAACGCTGCCCCGGATGATGTCGCCCACCTGAAACTTACCGCAATTACCAAGGCCGGTCAGAATCTCCACATCCATCTTGGGCCGGGTATTGTCCACGAAATACGCTTCGACAGCCGAAGAATCCAGTATGGTCGTAGACCCGACCGCGCGGATTTGCAGGTAGGCGAGGTATTTGCCTTCTTCGCCTGCCGAAAATACTCCAAGCAAGTTTTCAGCCACGCTGACATTTGGTTTTGGCAGATAGCGGAACCAACCACTAACCGCGTCCTGAGATTGTGATGTCTGAACCGGAATACCTCCCGAAACCGTCGTCACGTCGGCATTAAAAGACGCTGTCCAGTTCTGATAGATGGCACTTGAGGGTGATTTGTAGCGGATCCGGTATTCAAGGTCTGTGGTCCCGGCAAAGGCAATGACACCAGAAAATTTTATTTTCCCGCCAAATGGGCTTTCTGAGGCAATAAGTGTCGCGCCGATATTTGCGCCATTCGCAAAGCCTGCCGCATCAATCCGCGAAACCGGCATTGACCCGATGGCTTCGAGGACGGCGGTTTTTTCACCTGGTTGGCCATGGGTCAGGGGTTTGACCTCTAACCAGCATTCTTCCCAGTCACCCCAATGGGCTACGTGTTTGGGATCAAACGGGTTGGGCGGCGTATTCCAGGAAAGCACGGCGCGGATTTTGGCCTTACCGGTAATGCACCACTGCTTTTTGTGGTCATCTAAGTTTACCGGCAGGGCGGCCTGATACCACAAACCTTTGTCCGGGATTGCGGGGATGTCGTGAACCACAACAGAGGTCGTGCCCTGATATTCCCAGCCAGCGCCAAAATCCAGATAGAAAGCGATGTATTCACGGCTGCCCGCTGTACACAGCCCGCCCGAGTAACCACTGGGGCGTTTAACCTGAACGATGCCGTGCAATAGATCGCGGTCACGGTCATATCCGACGCAGTGCAGTTCCTCAAAGCTGGTATTGAATTTTGGATTCAGGAAAAAATCACCGATCTGAGAAAAATCAAAGTCGATCAGCCCCAGTGCCGAGATGTCATCCGGCAGGGCCAGCGCTAAGGGAGATTTGGCAAGTTTCGCAACAATTGGTGTCACGTTGCGCATAACTTCGATCTTGTCCTTTGAGTGAAGCAATTCCTTTAACTCCGGCAACGGGGCCGGTGGTTTTGGCATTGGCGGGCAAGCGGCCATAGCAGCCTGAATTTTCTTGAACATGGCCGGCTTGATTTGCGTCAGATCGAAAATGTCAGCCAGGTCAAGAGCGCCAATTACGAGTTGCCATGGATCAATCTGGATGTCGCGCTCAAACCGATTGCCCCAGACCGGTAGCCAGTCCGGCGTGTTGGGCGGTGGTATGACCTGCCAGGACAGGATCGCGCGAACCCGCGGCAAGACAGGTTCAGCCTTGCAGTGCGGGACTTTTTTGGGCTTGATCGTCGCAGAAGCCGCGTAACAAAGGGTTTCCTTGAAGCCCAAATCGTGGGTCGTAAACCCTGACGTCCCGTGGTCAACCCAGTTGCCATCACCGTAGTCGATATAGAAACGAACGTATTCCTGCGAACCATCGGTGCAGGGGCCACCCGAATATCCGGATTGCTGTTTTACTTCGATAATTGCTGTAAGAACCTTACTGTCCGGATCGTAACCAAGGCAGGTTAATTCTTCAAAGCGCGTGTCCTCGACTTTTTTAAGCACAGCCTTGGGCAGGTTTTTGAGCTTTAACTTGGACAGGTTGCCGAAATAATTTGGATTGGTCGCGAGCAACACCTGAGCATTGCTACGCAATAGTGCATCGTTGTCAGAATTTTTCATCTGATCCTCCATCGCTGAATTAGTTTTGCGCGGGGGACCAAAGAAATAATGAGCCTAGGGCTGAAAAAAATAAATTGAAATAGCCCCCGCTGCAAAGAACTATACGGCGGAATTGGGGCGAGAATGTGGCCAGCCGAATGCCCGGTGGTCTGGTGTCAGGAAAATATCTGGCTTAACCAGTGCGCTGTGTTCAGCTTTTTGATGTGTCTTTAAGCAATTCGGCCAACGCCGTAACCGCATCAACCGAATGGATGAAACCTTTGATCTCGGGGCCAGCAAACCCCTGTTCAACAACATGATCCAACAGGCCAATCAGCTTATCCCAATAGCCATCTATGTTCAAAAGATAGATCGGTTTTTCATGCAGACCCAGTTGGCGCCAGGTCAGAACTTCGAAAAACTCGTCCAGTGAACCGGCACCACCGGGCAACACGACGATGGCGTCGCAATTCATGAACATGACTTTCTTTCGCTCGTGCATATTTTCGGTGACGATGAATTTGCTCAGGTCGCGTTTGCCGACCTCACGTTTTAGCAGATGCACCGGGATCACTCCGAATGTTTGTGCACCGGCGTCGTGGGCAGAACGCGCGACTGCCCCCATCAATCCGACATCGCCGGCGCCATAGACCAGCCGCCAGCCATGTTCTGCGATAACGCCACCCAGTTCTTGCGCCGCCGCCGCAAAGGCTGGATTGGTACCATTTCGAGACCCACAATAGACACAGACTGAAAATAACCCGTTGTTCAATTCACCGTTCCCTATTGTTTCTCTTTTGACCCGTGATAGCTGGATTGATATGCTCCCTCAAGCGCACCTTCGGGGAAGGGGGTGTCAGGGGGAACTGAATGAAATTTTGGGCTTCATTGGGCACAGGTGGCAGAACCGTCGCTGGAATTATTGCAGCACTATTGTTGGGGTTGGGGGTGTATTTTGGCTTTACCACGTTAAACAGCGGTACCCCGGTTGAATTATCTGGTAGCGGGTCCGCATTGGAACCCGGTGTAATCACGACTGAACCCGTGGGTGAGCTGATGGCAGCGCTGCCAGAGGCTGAGGCCAGTCCGGAGGCCGCACCTGAACCTGAACCTACAACTGATCCAGAAACTGTAATCACTTCGCCTGATGCGCCTGTGGAAGCCGAACCACAAGTATCGCCGGAACCTTCAGTACAGCCGCCGTTGTTTGACGTTGTGCGTGTTGATCCGAACGGAAATGTGCTGGTTGCCGGGCAGGCTGAACCATTTTCAAGCGTCAGCGTCATTTTGGATGGCGAGGTGTTGAACGAAACCTCAGCTGACGGTTCTGGCGGATTTGTTTCGCTGTTCACGGTTGAGCCTTCATCAACGCCGCGCATCCTTAGCCTGAGTATGAAATCCAATGATAGCGCGGCGGTATTGTCACCACAAACTGTGGTGATTTCGCCAGCCGTTTCTGAACC
>CAZRHV010000070.1:9323-10864 GCA_964599985.1 uncultured Marinosulfonomonas sp.
TCTGAACCCGTTGCTGAAACGCCGACCGATACTGTTGCAGCGGCAGAAGCAGAGCCTTCAGGGCAAGTGCAAACTGACCAGGTAACAGCGGAAATGGTAGCCACACTTGAGAATACAGAGGCCACGCAGCCCCAGACTACAACCACACCGGCCGAGCAAACTATTCCCGAAGATGCAGAGCAGACATTGGGCTTAAATGGCAGCACACCTCTGGTTGACACGGCGTCAGGGGATGAGCCGCAAAACAACGCAACGGCGGAACTTCTGGATACAGCGACACCCTCGGCTCAAAATCTGGCGTCAACGGATACTGGCGCTGCTACCAGCACTGTTGAACAACCCGCGGCACCCGCTTCACCAAGTGATCCGGATGCGCCTGCTGAACCAGTGGCACCGGTTGCGCCTACCGTACTACTTGCAACGGACGAAGGCATTTCTGTTCTACAAATGGGCGGTGCGGCCCCAGAGGTTCTACAGGCGATTGCACTGGATTCAATCAGCTACAATCCGTCTGGTGATGTGACACTTGCCGGTCGCGGGACCGGGCAGGGCTATGTGCGGGTTTACCTGAATAACGAGCCGATCAAGACCTTACAAATTGAGGCTGACGGTAGCTGGCGAGCGCCGCTGCCCGAGATCGATACCGGTGTTTATACCTTACGAATAGATGAGATAGACGACGAAGGAACCGTCGTGTCGCGGGTTGAAACCCCGTTCAAGCGCGAAGAACCAGAGGTGCTGGCGCAACTGAACTCTGGTTTAACACCCGAAACGGGTATTACGTTGACGCAAGTGACGGTGCAGCCGGGAAATACGCTTTGGGGGATTGCCAGCAAAACATATGGTGACGGGATTTTGTATGTGCGGGTTTTTGAAGCGAACAAAGACCGAATTCGCGATGAAGATCTGATATATCCGGGACAGGTGTTCACTATTCCAAACTAACGGGCTGGCAATTCTGGTGCGCTAACCATAGGTAATGCGTTCACTGACCTGAGGGCCCCCGTGCGAAATACAACAGTAAGCAATGTTTCGGCCCCATCTGAGGCGCGCGGGAGCGGTATGCGCACAATTCGGCGTGTCATTCCGTATCTTTGGCCGGACGAACATCCTTGGGTAAAACGCCGTGTTGTCCTGTCGATGATGGTGCTGTTTCTGGCCAAGCTGATTTCGGTCGGTACTCCGTTTTTCTATAAAGCTGCGGTTGATGCGTTGTCGGGCGAGGCGACATCCGGTGCTACTATGCTGGCGTTTGGTGCGGTCGGGCTGACCATTGCCTATGGCATTGCGCGTTTGATGAATGTCGGCTTTCAGCAGTTGCGGGATGTGATTTTCGCAGCTGTTGGTCAACGTGCGTTGCGGCAGTTAGCGCTGGAAACATTCAGACATATTCATCGCCTGTCGATGCGCTACCACATCACCCGAAAAACTGGCGGCTTGTCCCGGATCATTGAACGTGGGGTCAAAGGTGTCGAGTTTTTGCTGCGGTTCATGCTGTTCAGCATTGGTCCGTTGATACTGGAACTCTTGATGATTTCGGT
>CAZRHV010000071.1:0-2562 GCA_964599985.1 uncultured Marinosulfonomonas sp.
CACCAGCGCCTGCTGGAAATCGCCATGGGGATTGCCCAGAGACCGCGCCTTTTGATTCTCGACGAACCAACTCAGGGGCTGGCAGAAAGTGAGATCGCCGAATTCAAAACACTGGTGCGGGAATTGGTAAGCGAGACGACGATCCTGTTGATCGAACACAACATGAGCGTCGTCATGGAAGTTGCCGACAAAATCACTGTGCTGAATTTTGGCGAAGTTTTGGCTGAAGGTACACCAGAACAAATCCACGCAAACCCGCAGGTTCAATCTGCTTATCTGGGGGGCGGGTGATGCTGCAGGTCAAGGGCATCGACGTTTCCTATGGGCGGGCGCAAATATTGCGCGATGTATCACTGGATGTGCAGGCCGGAGAAATTGTTTGCCTGTTGGGGCGCAATGGGGCGGGTAAAACCACGACGATGAAGTCGATCATGGGGTTGTTGCCCTTGGGTGCGGGGCAGGTGGTTTTGGATGGTGTCGAGATTAGTAAATTACCCGCGTATAAAGTCCCCAAGCACGGCGTGGGTTATGTTCCACAAGGACGGCGTTTGTTTTCCGAACTGACGGTGGCGCAAAATCTTGAGGTCGGCATGTTAGCGCGGCGCAGCGGCCCGGAAGTGTTGGAGCGCGCTTTGGAACTGTTCCCCCACCTGCGCGAGCGCCTGAAACAACGCGCACAAACCCTGTCCGGGGGGGAACAACAAATGCTGGCTACCGCGCGCGCGCTTTGTCTTCGGCCGAAGCTGTTGTTACTGGATGAGCCGACCGAAGGCTTACAGCCGTCGATGATCGAACTGATCCGCACGGTGATTTTGCAAATGCGTGACGAAGGCGTGGCGGTCCTGTTGGTTGAGCAACGGGTGGATGCAGTGTTGTCGACCGCAGACAGGGTTGTATTCATCGAAAATGGAAAAAATCAGGAAACTCTTGAAGGAGCTGCCTTGCGCAAAAACCCTGATATTTTACGCAAGCATCTTGGGGTATAAATGTCAGGTCAGTTTTTCCAGATACTGAAGGAATATAACGCGTTCCTCATCGCTTAGTGGCGCCAATGTCTTTTCTGTTACACCGAGAGCCGGACCACAAAATGATTTATATGCGGCTCTGCCTAGGTCTGTTGGTATGACAATAATGCGTCTCTGATCGTCCGGGTCAGGTTCTGACGCAACCAGCCCCTTTTTGCGTAATCGATCCACGACACCTTTGATGGTTGCTGCATCCATAGCTGTATGGCGCCCCAAAGCGTTCTGCGAAATAGGCTCGAGTTCACAGAGCTTGGCCAATGTGGCAAACTGGGTTGAGGTCAAATCAGGTATCAACCCGGCAAAGATTGCCAGATGCCGTTGTGTCGCGCGGCGCAGCAAAAAGCCCACCTGTACGTCGAGATGGTATTCAGGCTGTGTATTATCCTTATTATCCATGCCGGATAGTTCTTGGTATTGGTTCCCACATCAAGCATTTTTTCAATGTTGACAGAAATTGGAACTCAGCCCAAAATCCGTTTGTGTGCTAACAATAAATTCAATTTAACTAAGAGCAGGAGAATTACGGTGGCCGAATATTTCAGGCCTCGAAGCCTCCGGGAAGCGGTGGAAATTGCGGCCAATCGTGGACCTACTATCGCTGCGGGTTGCACCGATTTGTTTCCAGCGACAACTTTGCAATGTTTGCAAGGGCCGGTGCTTGATGTGACTTCTGTAGAAGGTTTGCGGGGATTTACCCATGAAGAGGGCTATTTACGGATTGGTGCCGCAACCACCTGGAGCGACGTGATAAACTATGACCTGCCCTCGGCCTTTGACGGGCTGAAAGCCGCAGCGCGCGAAGTTGGATCGGCTCAGATACAAAACGCTGCAACGATTGCCGGAAACCTTTGCAATGCGTCACCCGCTGCGGATGGTGTGCCATGTTTGCTGACGCTGGATGCAGAAGTTGAACTGGCGTCACAGTCGGGGGCGCGCCAACTGCCTTTGGGTGATTTTCTGCTAGGGGTACGCAAGACAGATTTGCAACCTGGGGAAATCATGACCGCCATTTTGGTGCCCGATTCAGCTATGAACGGGCAAAGTGGGTTCCTTAAACTGGGTGCGCGGCGTTACCTTGTCATATCCATCGCGATGGTTGCGGTGCGGATAGTGGTTGCAGGCGGGCATGTGAAACAGGCAGCACTGGCGGTGGGAGCTTGTAATGATCGTGCTGTACGTTTGAGTAAGCTGGAAAACCGGCTGACCGGGCTGCTGTTTGATAATAATCTGAGTGACGCAGTTACTGATGATCTGGTTGCACAGGTGCTGGCGCCGATATCAGATATTCGGGCGGACGAAGCCTATCGTCGTCATGCGGCGGCGGTTCTGATACGCAGGGCGCTTGACGGGTTAAGCGAGGGCTTGGCATGAAGGATGATAGGCCGCTGATCCGGATAGAAGTGAATGGTAAAGGCCTGTCGGTTAGTGCTGATCATGGTCGTCGCCTGTCGGATATTTTACGCGAAGACCTCGGCCTTGTCGGCACCAAAGTTGGCTGCGATGCAGGCGATTGCGGGGCTTGCACGGTACTGCTGGA
>CAZRHV010000071.1:2662-4017 GCA_964599985.1 uncultured Marinosulfonomonas sp.
GCAGTAGGGGCGGCGATTGAGCGGCTGGACGGTGCGCCGAAAGTGGCTGGAACCGAAATATTTGGTGCAGATTACTGGCCGCAAGATGCGTGGATTGTCCGGGCAATTCGTTCTTCGCATAGTGCAGCGAGGTTTACGTTTGGTGACATTTCTAGCTGGGCCGCCGCCGCTGGTGTGCAGGTATTCACCAGCGTTGATATACCGGGGCGCAATTGTTTTGGCGTTATTCCGCCGTTTGCGGATCAACCTGCACTTGCAGAGAATCAGACGCAGTTTCGCGGTGAGGCGGTGGCGATAGTTGCCGGGCCTCGCACGGCTATGGACGGCCTTGATCTTGAGGGCTTTCCGATTGGGTGGGACGCGCTTGAACCAGTGCTGACGCCAACACAAGCACAGATTGCCAACGCGCGTCAGCTACATACCGAAAGGCCTGACAATGTCTTGATAACGGGACGTGTTGCGCTGGGGGATGTGTCGCAAGCACTAGACCAGGCGGCCCATGTTGCCCAAGCATCGTTCGAAACCGCCTATGTAGAACATGCTTATATCGAACCCGAGGCAGGGTGTGCCTGGATGGATGGTGACGTGCTGGTGATACAAGCCTGCACCCAAGCCCCGATTATGGATCGGGACGATACCGCACAGGTTCTGGGTCTGCCGCAAGATAAAGTTCGCATCATCCCGGCCGCCGCCGGAGGAGGATTTGGCTCAAAGCTGGACGTGTCATTGCAACCGCTTATTGGTTTGGTGACGCTGAAAACCGGCCATCCCTGCCGTATGGTTTACGGGCGTCGGGAATCAATGATGTCGACCACAAAGCGCCATCCTGCGGATATGACCGCGCGGATTGGGATAGACGACGACGGTAGGGTTTTGGCGATGGAATTTGAAGGTGTTTTCAACACCGGGGCGTATGCGAGCTGGGGGCCAACAGTGGCCAACCGGGTGCCGGTTCATGCGTCGGGCCCGTACAATACCCCGGCTTATCGGGCGGAAGCTGTAGCAGTTCATACCAATGGCCCGGTATCCGGTGCGTTTCGGGGGTTTGGTGTTCCGCAAGCGGCCATTTTGCAGGAAACGCTTTATGATGATCTGGCTGGAATGGCCGCCTTGGACCGGCTGGATTTTCGGTTGATGAACGCGCTTGTGGATGGGGACCGAACTGTTTGCGGGCAGGAAATTTATGGCGTTGGAATACGAGAGTGTTTGGAGGCATTAAAAACGGACTGGGCTGAAGCACTGATTTCAGTTGCCGACTTCAATTCGAAATCCAGCGATTTGAAACGTGGTGTCGGGTTAGCGTCCTGTTGGTATGGCTGTGGTAATACTGCGTTGCCTAACCCATCTACCGTTCG
>CAZRHV010000071.1:4117-10512 GCA_964599985.1 uncultured Marinosulfonomonas sp.
CGTCCTGTTGGTATGGCTGTGGTAATACTGCGTTGCCTAACCCATCTACCGTTCGCATTGGCATAACGGCGGAAGGCGAGATTTGTTTGCATCAGGGGGCGACCGATATTGGTCAGGGATCCAACACTGTGATTTCGCAAATCTGCGCCGATGCGCTTGGCCTGCCAGTGGGTGACTTGACATTGATTGGTCCCGACACGGCGATTACGCCTGATTGCGGTAAGACATCGGCATCTCGTCAGACGTTTGTTACGGGCAAGGCGGCCATGCTGGCCGGACAGGCATTGCGGCAGAATATACTGGTACTTACCAATAAAGGCTCGGGTGCGAAGATTGACAAAATAGAAGGCGGGCTTTCGGTATCGGACGGTACTGGAACTGTCACGTTGAACCTGTTGGATATGCCGCTGGGTGAACATGGCTATGTATTGATGGCAGAAGAAACCTATGATCCACCAACCAAGCCGCTGGATGAAAACGGTCAGGGCGTGCCCTATGCGGTGTATGGCTATGGGGCGCAGATGGCCGAGGTGGAAGTGGACATTCAAACCGGCAGGGTTCGGGTGGTTCGAATTATTGCTGCCCATGATTTGGGCCGGGTTATCAACCCACAACTGGCCGAGGGGCAGATTGAAGGCGGAATTGCGCAGGGGCTGGGTATGGCCTTGATGGAAGAATACATCCCCGGGCGTACGGAAAACCTGCACGATTATCTGATCCCCACAATTGGCGATATGCCGGAAATACGTTCGATCTTGATTGAAAAACCTGACCCGGAGGGGCCGATGGGTGCTAAAGGGCTGGGCGAACATGTGTTGATTCCAACGGCCCCGGCGATATTGAACGCTATCCGTCACGCAACTGGTGCCAAGATTGATCGCCTGCCTGCGCTGCCACATCGGGTACTTGCCGCCATCCGAAAAGCAGGGGGAGCAGTATGAGCGATCAGAAATCCAAAGCCGCCCGCGATAAGCCCGAAAAAATCCGCTGTGAAGCCTGTCCGGTGATGTGTTTTGTTGCCGAAGGAAAACTGGGCGCTTGTGATCGTTATGCGAATGAAGGCGGTAAAATCGTGCGTTGCGATCCGCTGACCGTGTTGGACCGGCGCATCGCCGCAGGCGATGAAATCCGCCCGTTCCTGAAATCTGAATGGGACGGGTCGCTAGTGAATGACGGTGACTTGTTCGTGTCGGCAGTGGGCGCAGGTACGACCTACCCCGACTACAAGCCCGCACCATTTATTATCAGCCGCGAAGTGGACGGCGCAGATTTTGTGACTGTGGTGACGGAAGCAATCTATTCCTATTGCGGGGTTAAACTGAAGATTGATACCGACCGCCACCTTGGTCCTGAAGGCGCGGTTGTTCGGGCAGCAGGTGAAGTGATCGGGCTGGTCGTTACGTCTGAATATGGCTCGCAAATGATGTCGCTGGGCGGGGTTGGTCACCTGACCGGCGGGTCCAAGGTAGAAGGTCGTGTAACATGTGATGCTTTAATGCGGCTGTGCAATAAAGAAGCGGTTGAACTGACGATTGATGGAGGTGTGCAAATCATCGTGCAGGCCGGGCAACCGCCGATCATTGATGGCAAAACTGAACACCGAATGCGCGTCGGATGTGGCTCGGCGACCATTGGGATGTTTGCGTCGCAATGGGAAGGTCTGGTGGATGAGGTCGTGGTCGTCGACGACCACATCACCGGTGTCGTGTCTGAACATCAGGCGGGAAAAGTGTTGGGCTGGAAAGACACCGGCATTCGTATCAGGGGCCGGCGCTCTACTCCGGGGCGGTATTTTCAGGTGGCCGAGCCGGGGTTGGGCTGGGGCGGCACAGATATTGATGATCCGTTGAATATATTGAATGATTGGTCGCCAAAAAAAGGCGCTGTACCAGGGCTTAGCCTGCTCATGGTTTCAACCACTGGTGAACATTCGGGGTTTTATGTTCTGGATGATGATCTGGTACCGAAGAAACAAGACATGCCTAAAGCGCTGCTAGCCTCAGTTGAACTTATCGCGGAAAATTGTGAACCCGCCCTTTGTAACGTCCTGTTCGCTGCCGGTGCGGGGGGATCATTGCGCTCAGGTGTAACCCAGAACCCGGTGCGCTTAACCCGCTCAGTTCAGGGATTGAAAACCAATGTCACCTGCGGCGGCGCACCCGCTTATGTGTTCCCAGGTGGTGGCATTACGATCATGGTTGATGTCATGAAAATGCCCGACAATTCGTTCGGATATGTGCCAACCCCGGCATTGGTTGCCCCACTGGAATTCACGCTGTTGCGGGAAGACTACGTCGCCCTTGGTGGCCATGACGAAGCCATACGTGAACTGGCGGACGTTCTGGAATTTGGCGGTGAATATGGTGATGCGGTGCGTGCAGTTCCGGCCAACGATACACCTCAGCCACACAAGCTGGGGAAGAAATAGGATGATGTTTGGTCCACAGGCCAGGATGCTTACCGACGGGCGTCGGTTGCACCTGAATCATGGCCCGATTGATCTGATAATTGGCGTAAATTCGGAGGCGCGGGCTGAGGCATTTTTTCTGGCCAGGTCGCGATTTGAATCGGTGCTTGAAGAGTTGGTCAGCGAATTGGAAACGCTACGCAAACCGGTGGCTGACAGGCCGCCAATCGGAACGATTGCACGAGCGATGTGGCGCGCAACCACGCCGTTAACCGAACACTTCATTACACCAATGGCAGCCGTAGCAGGAGCAGTTGCCGATGAAATCTTACGATCAATATCATCAGCCACCGGGCTTACCAAAGCCTATGTAAACAATGGTGGCGACATCGCTTTGTATCTGTCCGCTGGGCAACATGTGACGTCGGCTATGGCAGGCGGAAATATCACAATACATGCAAGCGACCCGTACCGAGGCGTTGCTACTTCCGGCTGGCAGGGCCGAAGCCATTCGTTGGGCATCGCCGATACAGTTAGCGTAGTAGCCAAAAACGCCGCCGCGGCAGACGCTGCTGCCACGATGATCGCAAATGCAGTGAACTTACCCGGTCACCCGGCAATTCGGCGCCGCCCCGCTCATGAACATTCACCAGATAGCGACTTGGGGGGGCGGTTGATTACAACTGGGGTGGGCCAATTGAGTGGAGAAGAAACCAACGCTGCCCTTGCCCACGGCGCGCACTATACCCGCAGCCTAAAGAAAAAAGGCCTGATCGCTGGTGCGTATCTTTCCCTTAACGAAACCAGCCGAACCATCGGCGAAGCTTTCCACATTCTCAAACCGATTACGGAGCAACTAAATGCCTGAATTTCCGATCCGCAAAACCACAATTGTCGTCGAAGAGATTTCCCACGATGGCGGACCTGCCGATCAAACCCCGCGCGTGCGTGCGGCAATCTTAGCGTTGGTAAAAAACCCTTTTGCGGGTCGGTACGTAGAAAATATTCAGAGTGCTATGGATGACCTGAAACCCCTCGGCCTGCTGATGACGGACAAGCTGATTGCGGCCTTGGGCGGAATTGAGGGCATCGACGGTTATGGTAAGGCTGCAATTTGCGGTGAAGGTGGAGAACTGGAACACACCGCTCTCTGGCATGTACCGGGTGGTTATTCAATGCGCGAGCGTCTGGGTGAGGCCAAGGCAATCGTTCCGTCTTCGATGAAAGTGGGCGGCGTTGGCACCCGTATTGACATCCCGCTTGGCCACATCAACGCTGCATATGTGCGCAGCCATTTTGACGCGATGGAAGTTGGATGCCCTGACGGGCCGCGCGCGGATGAATTGCTGTTTGCGTTGGCGATGAGCAAAGGTCCACGTATCCATCACCGAGTTGCTGGGCTGGCAGCAGAAGATGTAAAAGGGTTGGACGGATTGCGATAATCCGTTTGAGCCCTCAAAAATTTTACATGAGTTTACGATAACTTAATTAGAACCCGGTATTTACCGGACCACTTCCCAACATGAGATAACTGAATGCCCTGCGTTTCGCGGGTGTTTTCCCTGTGTGATTTTTCACAAAATCAAGGAGATTTTAATCTTGACCAATCCATTTGAAAACCGAACTTCGTCGCTCGCCGGGCCTGCCACAGACCTTTTGCCTGTGACGCCCGACGACGTGACCGACCTTAGCGAAGTGGCCGTTGCGCTATATATTGAAACTGGTGGGCAGATTTCGCTGGTGACAGCAAGGAATGGTGTGCGCAGCATTTCTGTTGCTGATAATTCGATCCTGCCGGTTGGCACGCGGCGTGTGAACGCGACCGGGACAACTGCGTCAGGCATCCACGCCATGGTGATTGCATGAAAGTAGTTTCCGACTTATCGGTCTCTTCGGCGCGGCATCGCCCGGTGGGGGTTTCAACACCATGGTATACACCGTGGAATTCACCGATTAGTGCGACTGTACCGGGTCTTGTTCTGGATTTTGCTACCGGGGTTTACGGGCTCGGCGGCGCCTTGGGTCCGCTACAATCCAGCGTTTCACTAACACGTTCTACCGATGGAACCCGGATCAATGCCGCCGGCGCGATTGAAGTTCTGGGTCCAAATAGTTCCCGAATTGACCATGATCCAGTGACACAGGCCCCCATTGGGCTATTGCTGGAAAGCGCACGTACAAATCTGTTCATCCAAAGTAACACACCTTTGAGCCAGACAATTACGGTTGCGGCCACACCGCATGTGATTTCATTCTATGGAGATGGATCGATAACAATGTCAGGTGGATTTGTCGGGGTTGTGACTGGTTCAGGTGCATTCCCGTCCCGCACCGATTTGGTGTTCACACCTAATGCGGGGGATCTGATAGTTACGCTATCTGGAAATATTTCGTCGCCTCAGCTGGAAGAGGGTGATATTGCATCCTCTTACATCCCGACAACCGGGTCAGCGACGTTGCGGGATGATGATATTGCTTCGGTTACCCTTGGCCCGTGGTTTAATACCTCCCAAGGCACGTTGGTGTTTGAAGGTTCGTTGGATAGTGCGCTGGCGAATGACCGGATCATTGAAATTGACGGTGGAGCGACCACCACACGGTTCTCGGTGCTGTGGAACAGTGTCCTGGGTCTGCCGCAGTTTCAGGTGTGGGAGGCTGGGGCGTTACAAGCTGCAATAGCGCCGCCCGGCAATTCTATCAGCTTAGGCAGTCCGTTTCGAGTTGCTATTGCCTACGCAGCAAACGATTTTGCAGTGTCGCTGAACGGCAGTGCGGTTGCAACGGACACTTCGGGCGTCATGCCAACAGGGCTGACAACGCTTCGATTGGGCCGTTCTGTTTGGGGTGCGCAGGGGCTGATGCTGGCGGAAGGCCTTACCTATTATCCATCCAGGCTGTCTGATGGTGAGCTACAGACGCTTTCTGCCTGAACTCAATGCCATTCTGGTGAGCCGCCTGGGAAATTTCCGGGCGGTTTTCATTTACCCTAGTACAAGCACTGGATAAGACTGTTGGCTGAAGGGAATATTCATGCCTACAGCTCTAGTTACTGGTTCTGCCGGATTCATCGGTTTCCACCTGTGTGAACGGCTTTTACAAGAAGGCTGGGACGTCACCGGGTTTGACGCGCTCACTGATTACTATGATGTAACGCTGAAAACACGGCGCCATGAAATGTTGGCGCAACATTCCGGTTTCACCCCGGCCATTGCTCGGCTGGAAGACGAAGGTGTTCTTGGGAACTTGCTAAGGGAAACCAAACCTGACTTCATCGTACACTTAGCGGCGCAAGCAGGCGTGCGCTATTCAATCGATGCGCCGGAAACATATGTGAATTCCAACCTCATTGGTACTTTCCGGTTACTAGAAGCTGTTCGCGCGACGCCAGTTAAGCACCTATTGATTGCCTCAACGTCATCCGTCTACGGCGCGAACACCAAAATGCCCTACGCAGAAACAGACAAAGCTGACAGCCAGATGTCGTTCTATGCTGCGACCAAAAAGGCAACCGAAGCGATGGCACATTCCTATGCGCATTTATACGATCTTCCGGTGACGATGTTCCGGTTTTTTACCGTCTACGGCCCCTGGGGTCGCCCCGACATGGCGCATTTTAAGTTCACCAAAGCAATTCTGAACAATGAACCGATCGAGATCTATAACCACGGTAAAATGCGCCGCGATTTCACCTATATCGATGATCTGGTTGAGGCACTTTGGCGCCTGACCGGCATACCCCCGGAACGGGTTAAAGACGTCAACGATATTGCAAAGGGTGATAGCCTGTCAGAAGTTGCGCCATTTCGTATTCTGAATATCGGTAATTCTGAACCGATTGAGCTGATGGATTATATCGCCGCGATAGAGGCCGCGATTGGCCGTCCTGCAGAAAAAATATTTAGAGAAATGCAGTCTGGCGATGTTCCGGCGACTTATGCGGATACCAGTTTGCTGGTTGAGCTTACGGGATACAGCCCGACGACATCGG
>CAZRHV010000072.1:0-10002 GCA_964599985.1 uncultured Marinosulfonomonas sp.
CCGCCATCCTTATTGCGGTAAAAGGGATCATTTCCTGCCTTGAATGAATTGTGCCCGGAAAAGACAAGTTGGTTATCCAGATCAATGCCCTGAATGGCCCCCACCAGACCTTTGCGAATACAATGCACCCGCGGATCAGCCCGCTTACCATTGTTGTGGTTTTTGTCAGGATCCTGGCTCCAGGAACTAAGCTTGCAGGTAGACAGGCAGCCAACGCATTCCGCCTTGTACTTCTTAATTTTGCGCGCCCGATCCGGCGTGACAAATATCAATGTATCATCAGGTGTTCGCAGGGGTGTATTGAAACCTTTTGATATCCAGTCTTCGACCTTGGCTGTATTGGTTGGTGACACATGGTATCTGTTGGCCGGAACACCATTACCCGTTACGGGAACCATCATAGTCTCATCGGGTTTCGACGTAAAAGGTACCTGCCGCTCCGACTGTGCAAACAACTCTCTCATCATGGTGTTATTATAGGCCGAAGAATGAAAACCAGTGGGGCTGAATTTATTGAGCACCACATCGCCCTCTTGCATAGACAGCAAAAGATGTTTCCATTCATCAGTCACCGGGCTCTCTTTGGTTAACAGATCCCGCGTTCCAATCTGAAAGGCGATCGGGCCAATTTCCGGATTATCCAGCCAGTGCTCCCAGTCACGCAGGTACCAAACGCCGCCGGCCATGACGATCGCGACACTTTCCATACCATGTGCATTCATGATTTTGCGCAGGGCCTTGACCCGCTCATAGGGATTTTGTGGTGCGTCAGGATCTTCCCGAGAAGTGATCCCATTATGACCACCGGCCAGCCAAGGGTCTTCATAGATCACCGCGCCAATCCGCTCAGACAGACACTCACGCCATTGCCTGAAGGTGCGTTTCAACAGGACTTTCAGCGCCATAGCGTTCGAGATGATTGGGTCTATATAGACCCCCTCATCCGCACAAATTTTGACATCTTCTTCGCTGGGCAGACCGGCGCCCATGGTGATGGCATGTATCATATTACCGCCCTCAGCCAGACGTGTGCCGGCCAGCACACCTTGCATGATACGCATGGTGCCGCCCGCCATTTTCAGGTAATTAAAACGGATACGCCCTTTGCCACAGGCGGCTTTGTAGCCGGTTTTTGCCTGCTCTATTCCACCCTCGATGGACCAGCCAATCAGCTCCGCAAACCGCTCAGGCCGCGTGCGCCCTTTATGAGGGTATGAAACCTCGCAGCCATTGTCATCATATCCGATCGCGGCACCTATGCCCGCAACCGTGCCGCCGGTGTTTTCCGCAGCCCAGGCTCCGGCGTTCAACCCGTTTGTGGCCCCAACCCCCTTGGCACCCTGAATCAATGGCAGAATCCAAGCGCCATCAATAAAGACTTTCTTAGACAGTTTCACCTGCAAACTCTGCGTTGCACCCAATGCCATATCAATCGGCGACATATGTCAATTTCCTATTCTAATCCACAACGCTGTGGGTGATTTAAAGTTGGGGCAAAGGTCATCAATTGCCAGCGAAGACAGCAATCCGTTGAAAACTGGTGTTAGGTCCAACTTTTTGCCCGTGGTTTAGCAATTGCCAAGAGGTCGATAGCGCGGGCCGCAATTTGGTCGACGATCTCGTCCACTGAACGCGGGGCCAGATAGAAAGCCGGGACCGGAGGCAAGATGATCGCCCCCATTTCGGTGGCCGAGGTCATGTTGCGCAGGTGCGCGAGCGTCAGCGGGGCTTCGCGCGTTATCAAGATAAGTCTGCGGTGTTCCTTTAACTGCACGCTGGCAGCGCGGGTCAAGAGGTTATCGTCAAGCCCCGTGGCAATTGCCGCAAGGCTGCGCATGGAGCACGGCGCCACGATCATCCCCGCCGCCGGAACCGACCCGGAAGCAATCGAGGCGCCAATATCCGAAACTGGATGCACCCGCGTCACGTACCCGTGCAGCTTTTCAATGGCATCCGCACCGCATTCGGTGATCAGCGTCCGCTCCGCAGCCTTGCTGGTCACAAGGTCAACCTGAACATCCAGCCCCGCCAATTGCTGTGCAACCGACAGACCCAAGGCGGCCCCTGACGCGCCTGCTATTCCCAGAACCACCCGTGCGCTCATCGTCTCAACTCCGGCAAATGGCGGGCGATGAAATCACTGGCAAAGGCGGTATCCTCAGGGGCGGCGTGCATCACTTCGCCCCATTCCCGCGTGGTTTCAGCGCCAATTTTAGTGGTGGCATCCAGCCCCAGTTTGCCCGCCAAACCCGGCTGGGGAGACGCGAAATCAAGGTAATCCATCGGCGTATTTTCTAGCACCATCACATCACGTCCCGGGTCCATGCGTGTCGCCATGGCCCAGGCGATGTCGTCCCAGTTTCTGGGGTCAATGTCATCGTCCACCACTATGATCATTTTGGTATAGCTGAACTGCGCCAACATCCCCCAAAGCGCCATCATCACCCGTCGCGCCTGTCCCGGATAGCTCTTGTTAATACTGATCGCCGCGATCCGGTAGGAACAGGCAACAGGCGGCAACCAGAGGTCTTTGATTTCGGGAATTTGCGCGCGGATCGTTGGCAGGGCCAGACGGTTGAAGACCTCGCCAATAATGGCTGGCTCGTCCGGCGGACGACCAGTGTAGGTCGACAGATACAACGGATCGCGGCGGTGGGTTATGGCAGTGATCTGCATCAACGGGAAGGGTTCGGCGGCGTTGTAATATCCGGTATGATCGCCAAACGGTCCCTCAGGCGCGGTCTCATTCGGATCAACCCAGCCCTCAAGGATGATCTCGGCGTCTGCAGGCACCATCAACGGCACGGTTTTGGCGGCCACCAAACGTGGGCGCGCACCGGAAAAAACTCCGGCAAAGCTCAGCTCGGACACGGTTTCGGGCAAAGGGAGTGCGGCAGATAATAAGGTTGCCGGATCAGCCCCAAGCGCAATTGCTACGGGCATTTTCTCGCCCTTAACCGCCCAACCTCGATGATGCGCCGCCCCACCGCGATGCGGCAGCCAACGCAGAATAAGCCGGTCGCGCCCAAGCACCTGTGCGCGGTAAACGCCGGCATTATACCGCCCGATATCCGCAATCTCGCTGTCTTCAGGTCGCGTCAAAACCACAGGCCATGTGATCAAAGGCGCAGCATCACCAGGCCAGTGGGTTTGCACCGGCAAGTGGCCCAAATCAACAGCCTCCGCTTTATGAACCACCTTCTGCACCGGTGCTTTTTTCGTGAACTTTGGCCGCGTTTTCAGGGCCGCCTTCAGCATCGGCCAACGCGACAGCGCATCACGCAATCCGTCTGGCGGGCTGGGGGTTCTAAGCGCGGCTAAAAATTCGCCCAAATCATCAAGATGCACAAGGCTGACGCCAAGACCTGCCGCCACCCGTTCAGGCGTGCCAAACAGATTAACCACAACGGGCATGGCCACGGGTTCGCCCCCCAACATAGGTTGATCAAACCGTAGCACTGGCCCGTTTGCCTCTAACACCGCGCGGTGCAGGGCGGTCATTTGATGACGGAGCGCAACTGGCTCGGACAGCACCTTCAACCGGTCGGTTTCACCGCACCAATCAAGAAAACTGCGCAGGCTGGCAAAGGGGGGGAAATCGCGGATCAGTTTACTCCTGTTCATAAGTATTGCGCACTTAGCAGCAAAGAAGCGAGCCTAAATTGACGATCGTCAATTTCCACACCCCAGTCACCGCATACCAAGGCTGAAAGTCAGATTTGTCTGAAAGGATTACCTGTGCCCGAGGCTGAAATGAATGATGCGGAGATGATCCCAGTTTTCCCATCCCCGCTGGCGCGTGCCATTCGGGCGTTGCCGCTTGGCCCCTTGTCGCTGTCGCTGACCGCCTATACCCGTCGGATTGCCCGCACCCATCCTGGGATGTTTCGCCGTCTTGGCGACTATGGCAATGCCAGCTTTGCGCTCGACCCAACGGATCTGCCCTTTGTCATCAACCTTGCCCCACGTGGCGGGGATCCCGAGGTCAAGGTAACCCGTAAACCGGTCACAGTGGACGCCCGCATTGCCGGACCACTTGCTGCCCTTTTGGGGCTGGTGCATGGGGCATATGATGGCGATGCGCTGTTTTTCGCGCGCGATCTGGTGATCGAGGGAGACACCAGTGCGGCCCTTGCCCTGCGCAACGCAGTGGATGATGCCGAGCTTGATTTGGCGGGCGAAGTCTCGGCGATTTCCGGCCCGCTTGCAGCCCCTTTGACAGGGTTGATTACACTGGTTGAGCGGCACACCGGTGTTAGCCTGTCGCGCCCCGAGGAGCCAACATGGTAATGGAAATCGTTTGCCCTGCGGGTACGCCTGCGGCATTGCGTGCCGCGGTGAAGGCGGGCGCGCATACTATTTATTGCGGCTTTGCCGATGAAACCAATGCGCGCAACTTTCCCGGGCTTAATTTCGATCGCACTGAAATGTGCGAAGGCGTTGCATTCGCGCATCAGCATGGCGCCAAGGTGCTGATTGCCATCAACACCTATCCGCGCGCCGGTGACGAGGCGTTGTGGCACGCGGCTGTGCGTGATGCGGCCGGTTCCGGTGCCGATGCCGTCATTCTGGCCGATCCGGGGCTTTTGCAATATGCGGTGACACACCAACCTGATATGCGCCGCCACCTGTCGGTGCAGGCCGCTGCCGCCAATGCCGACATAATAAATTTCTATCAGGCCGAATTTGGTATCAAACGTGTGGTGCTGCCGCGGGTTCTGTCGGTGCCCGAGATCGCTTTTATCAATGCCGAAACCAAGGTCGAGACCGAGGTTTTTGTTTTTGGCGGACTTTGTGTGATGGCCGAGGGGCGCTGTTCGCTATCGTCCTATGTGACCGGCAAGTCGCCCAATATGCACGGGGTTTGTTCGCCCCCTTCCCATGTAGAATACCACGACGAAGCCGGGTATTTGGATGCAAAGCTGGGCGGGTTTACCATCCACCGCGCCGCGCCGGATGAACCGGCCCCTTATCCGACATTGTGCAAAGGCTGTTTTACGGCAGGCGACAAGCGGGGGCATCTATTCGAGGATCCAGTTTCCCTGAACGCCGAGCAGCTGATCCCGCAATTGGCCAAAGCCGGCGTGACCGCGTTAAAGATCGAGGGTCGCCAACGCTCGCGGTCCTATGTGGCGCAGGTGGTGCGCAATTTTCGCGTCGCCGTGGATGCGCTTGAAGCTGGGCAGCCCATGCCGCAGGGCATGCTGGCGCGGCTCACCGAAGGGCAAGCCACGACCACTGGCGCCTACAAAAAGACCTGGAGATAACCGGATGGAGCTAACCATTGGCCCGAACCAGTTTTTCTGGAACAGCGACAAATGGACCGCGTTTTATGCTGATATGGCGCAGGCCCCGATTGACCGCGTGGTGCTGGGCGAACTTATCTGCTCAAAGCGCCTGCCATTTTACGGCGACCGCATTCCTGATGCGATTGAGGCTCTGCAAGATGCGGGGAAACAGGTCGCCCTGACCTCGCTGGCGTTGGTGACACTGAAACGCGAACGCAAAATGACCGGCGAGTTGGCCGAAATGGGGGTTGAGGTCGAGGTCAATGACCTAACCGCGCTGGCAAGCCTGCCCAAGGGGGCTGCATTTTCGGTCGGGCCTCTGGTCAATGTCTATAACGAAGGCACGCTGGATTGGTTGGCGCGGTTGGGAGCAACGCGCATCTGCCTGCCACCGGAACTTACATTGCAATCGGTCAAGGTTTTGGCGCGCAAAGCCGCAGGTCGGGGCGTCGCGGTCGAGGTCTGGGGTTATGGGCGTCTGCCATTGGCCATTTCCGGGCGTTGCTATCATGCACGCTTGCATGGACGCGCCAAGGATAGTTGTCTTTTCGCCTGCGAGGACGACCCGGACGGCTTGCGTGTCAGCACCTTGGAGGACCAGCCCTTTTTGGCGATGAACGGCGTGCAAACCCTGTCGGATTCCTATGCCTGTGCTGCGTTTCAGATCGAGGCATTGGTTGAGGCCGGCGTTTCGGCCCTGCACCTGTCACCGCATTCGCAAGGTTTCGTGCAGATTTGCCAGCTTTTTCGCCAGCGGCTTGATGGCGCACTTGACGGGGCGGGGCTTGCATCTGGTGTGCAGGATGCGGCAAAGGATGTACGTCTGTCGGACGGATTTTTGGAAAGCGCGCGGGGGGCAGATTGGTCGGGGGCGCGTCATGAGGGAAATGAGCTATGAAAATTGCGGTCATCAGCGCCAAGGAGCGCGGAGAGACCGATCGGCTAATCTCTGAAACCGCGGCCTATTTTCTGGCACAGGGCGCAAGGTTATCCGGTATTGTTAAGGTGCTTGAGGACGGTGGTGATTCAACCTGCTGTCAAAAGATGTCGGTACAGGTTTTACCTGACGGGCAGATCATCGCGATCACTCAGGATCTGGGCGAAGGGTCAGACGCCTGCAAGCTGGACCCCAGTGCAATTGTACAGGCAGTGGCTGAAGTGGAAAAGCAGCCGCTTGAGGGCGTGCAGCTTTTCATCCTTAATAAATTTGGTCCCGAAGAGGCCGCTGGGCGCGGCTTTCGTGCGACGATTGGCGCGGCTCTTGAGGCAGGCATTCCGGTGCTTGTCGGGGTGGGTGGCCCCAGCCGCGCTGCCTTTGATTCTTTCGTTGACGGCTTGGCCGAGGCTTTGGTGCCAGAGGCAGATGTGATCCGCCGCTGGTGTGTTGACGCGATCGACTAGTCGGCGCCTTTCGGAGTGGGGTGGCTCCCTGCTTTATACGGTCCCCAATCCTCGATTTCGGGGTAAAACTGCCGCCGCCATGCACGTACTTTGGGGTTGAACACGCGCCGCCAGACAGGCGGGATTATCGCCATGAATGTCATCGGCGGATATCCGGTAGGCAGTTGCGGCACTTTGCTCTGATCATAGATCTGTAGCAGTGGAAAGCGACGTGTCGGGTTGATGTGGTGGTCGGCGTGGCGTTGCAGGTTGATCAGCAAAAGCCCCGAAACATGATGCGCCGAATCCCACGAATGATGCAGGCCAACTGGCTCGTATTTTCCGTCGCCCAGATATTTGCGTGTCAGCCCGTAATGTTCAACGTAATTTGTCAGTTCCAACTGCCAGACGGCGACAAAGGCCTGAAAGGCGAATAGCCCGACGGCGAACCAGCCACCGATACCAAAGCTCAGCGCCAGCATGATCATCGCTAGCACCAGATATTTCCAGATCGGATTGGAGCGGTGGAAAGGCGAGCGGTTGCGTCGCGCTAGCATCGCCTTTTCCGCCCGCCACGCCGAGCCCAGCCCTTGGCGCAAGATACGGAAAAAAGCACGGTGGAAGCCCTCGTTATAGCGCGCGGTTACGGTGTCGCGCGGAGTGCCGACCCATGGGTGATGCACCAGAAGATGTTCGGTGCGAAAATGCCCGTACAGCACCAGCGCCAGCAATAAATCACCCAGATGGCGTTCTATCCGGCTGGCCTTGTGCATCAGCTCGTGCGCGTAAACGATGCCGACAATGCCGGTTGTTACACCGATGCCAAACATGATGCCGAGGGTCTCATACCAAGGATGGCTGCCAAAATGGCTTAGGTAATAGAGCGTGCCAAAGACCAGACAAAACTGGATCGGCAGCCAGACCCAAGTCAGCAGCCGGAACCAGAACAGCTCTTTGTCTGGCGTGTCGGGGTCGGGATTGCGCAGGTTTTTACCCAGTATCGTGTCCAGCAGTGGCATCAAAACCCAACCGTAAAACGGGATTAACAGGATATACCAGCCACCCTGCGTCACCGCCAACACCACAAGGGGGACAAAGGTTATGTTCATCCAGTAAGGCCAAGCTGAGAGACGGGCGGGTGCAAGGGTTTTATTCATTACTCTACTTCCTTTTCAGACATATGCGCACGTGGGATTACACGCAGATAAATACCATCGGCGGCCCGCACGGTCAGATGCGCGACTGGCATCGGGTCGCGATCTTTGATGCGTTCAAAGCGAAAGGCCCGCACCAGCATCGACAAAAGCAATGTGCCTTCAGCCATGGCAAAAGCAGAGCCGGGGCAAACCCGTGCACCTGCCGAAAACGGGATATAGGCGTTGCGCAAGCAATCTTTGCCGTTTTTGGTTTCAAACCGCCCCGGGTCAAATTCATCCGGGCGTTCCCACAGACGCTCATGGCGGTGCAGATGCCAGGGGCTGATGACCACTTGACTGCCGGGCTTGACCGTACGTTCACGGAAAGTTTCGGGGCAGGCAGCCTCTCGCACAAACATTGGTACGGGCGGATAAAGGCGCATCGCCTCACGAAATACGGCGCGGGATTTTTTCAGTTTGGACAGGGTCGAAAAATAGATCTTATCAGGATCAAAGGCGGTCTTTGCCTCTTCCGCCAGCCTTTCTTGCCAGTCAGGATAGCGCGCCAGCAAATACAGCGCCCATGCAAGGGCAGCGGCCGAGGTTTCATGGCCAGCGAGAAAAAATATCGCCACCTGATCAATCATCTCTTCACGTTCAAAAACCTCACCCGTTTCAGGGTCCGGCGTTGTCATGATCTTGGTGGCAAGGTCATCAGGCGCAGTTCCGGCGGCAATCTCACCAGCGCGTTGATCGCAAAGCTGGCCAATAAGGCCGCGGATAATGGCTGCTGTTTCGCGGGTCTTGCGTGAATGAAAGCGCGGGAACCATTTCGGCAGGGGAAGCACGGCGGTGATATTGGCCACCGGCTGGGCGTTTTGGTGGTCACGAAAGGTGGCGAAGGCGGCGGCGGCGATCTCATTTTCGATAGGCAGGGAAAACAAAGTGCGAAAAATCACGTCCATTGCCAAATGGCTGGTCTGGGCTTCGACCTCAACCGGACCCTTGCCCGCGAGAGCGCCCAGCCGTTCAATCGCCGCCATGCCGCCGTCCCACATCGTCGGAAAGACAATACGCAGGCGCCCGCCTTCGAATGCCGGATCAATAATGCGCCGCTGATGCGCCCATGTTTCCCCGTTTGAGATGAAAATACTTTCGCCGAGCAGCGGTTTTAGCCCCACCCGCAGGCGTTCAGATTTCGGAAAATCCATAGGGCGCTGTTTTAGAACCAGATCAACCAGCTTGGGGTCATTACACAGATACGAGCGAAAGAACGGTGTGCGCATTTCGGCCATCCAAGCACGGTAAAGCCGTGCGGGCTGCGCCGACAAGATGTCCTTTTTAAACAGCTTGAAATAGGTCCAGATACTAACCTTGCCACGCCGCGCTGCGGGCTTAGGCGGCAAATCAGGTACCACCCCGCCGGTTTCTTCACGCACTCGCAACCTCACATTCCCGGGTGTTCCGAGCTTATTTTCAACATTTCTCTCAGATTTAGGGGGGGGAATGGCCCCGTGTCATTGACGATCGTCAGAAAAGCGCCCCGAAACCGCAACAAGGTCTGGAAACCGTGCAACGCCTGTGCTTTTGATGGGCAAATCAGGAAGGGCAATCATGCCAATACCGACCCCCAATCCGCATCCCTGCGGCCGATGTGCGTTTTACTCTCAAAGCATTTGGGAGCCTGTGGGCAAAAGTTCTGTCGCGGCACTGACGCACCGGTTCACCCGCGCGGAGTTGCCCGAGGGGCAAACCCTTTGGAAGCAAGGTAGCGAAAATGTCGGAGTCACCTGTGTCTCAAAGGGGCTGATTGCCCTGCGCAGTTTGCACCCTGATGGTAGCTCGACCTTGCTTAGGCTAGCATATCCGGGCGAGATTATCGGCATTCGTTCCTTCCTGACAGGGCGCGATCATCAAACTGAAGCGAAGGCGCAGTTGCCTTCACGGGTTTGTGTCGTATCCCAAAACAGGGCGCACCAGATTGTGCAAAACAATCCACGTGTGTTGTCACGCATGGCAATCCGCTGCATTGATGAAATTGACCGCACTCATGAACACATAATCGCTGCGGCCACGATGTCGAACAAAGAGCATCTGGCCACGCTCTTGCAACGGCTGATGGATGCGCATGGCGAAAAGGTCGGGAATCACTACGCGATGAGGCTGCCGCTCTCACGTTCGGATCTTGCGGATCTGAT
>CAZRHV010000073.1:0-9960 GCA_964599985.1 uncultured Marinosulfonomonas sp.
GATGCAGAGCTGTTTTTGCAGGGCAAGTCGACCAGTATTCAGGCAGAGCTGGCAAATGCGATGAATGAGGCCAGTGCCGCGCTGGAATTTGAACGCGCAGCCGCCATGCGCGACCGTATCAAGGCTTTAACACAGGTTCAGCAAGCGCAGGGCATTAACCCGCAAGGCGTGGCCGAGGCGGACGTCGTCGCGTTGCATATGGAAGGCGGGCAGGCTTGCGTTCAGGTTGTTTTCATCCGGGCAAACCAGAATTGGGGAAACCGTGAATACTATCCGCGCACCGGGTCGGGTGCTGAAGCCTCAGAGGTTCTGCAAGCGTTTGTCGGCCAGTTTTATGATAAAAAAGAACCGCCAAAGCTGGTTTTGCTCAGTAATCCGATTGAAGATCCGGACCTGATGCAAGAGGCGCTAACGCAAAAAGCTGGCCACAAAGTTGATCTGGCGGTTCCTCTTCGCGGCGAAAAGGCAGAACTGGTTGGGTTTGCTTTTCGCAATGCCCGCGAAAGCCTTGCGCGCAAAATGTCCGAAACAGCGACGCAGGCGAAACTGTTAAATGGTGTGGCAGAAGCGTTTGAACTGGATGCTCCCCCGGCACGGATTGAGGTTTACGACAACTCACATATTCAGGGCGCACACGCGGTTGGCGCGATGATTGTTGCTGGCCCGGAAGGGTATATCAAAAGCCAATACCGAAAATTCAATATACGCGGTGAAGACCTTACCCCCGGCGACGATTTTGGCATGATGAAAGAAGTTCTGCGCCGCCGCTTTCGCCGCCTGCTAAAGGAAGACCCCGAGCGTAAGGGTGATACCTGGCCCGATCTGCTGCTTATCGATGGTGGGGCTGGGCAGGTTTCAGTTGTTGCCGAAATTATGGAAGAAGAAGGTGTTTCGGATATTCCGATGATCGGTGTGGCTAAGGGTGTGGATCGTGATGCGGGGAAGGAAGAATTTTACCGCAAGGGCGCGCGGCCATTTGCACTGCGCCATAATGATCCGGTCCTTTATTTCATTCAGCGCCTTCGGGATGAAGCGCACCGGTTTGCGATAGGTACACACCGGGCGAAACGCTCAAAGGTAATCGGTGCGACCCCATTGGATGATGTGCCGGGAATAGGTGCGGCGCGTAAACGTGCATTGCTGGCACATTTTGGCAGCGCAAAAGCGGCCAGCCGGGCCGGGTTGGTGGATTTGAAAGCAGTTGAAGGGATCTCTGACAAGGTCGCCGAAACAGTGTACGACTATTTTCATGACAAAGGGTGATCACAGACTTCCCCCTCTGCCTTGAAAGCGCTACCAACATAGCATGAAGATGAATTTTCCAAATACCCTGACTTTGCTGCGACTTTTTGCAGCCCCCGGCGTCGCAATTATGTTCCTGTATTTCACCCGACCTTGGGCGGATTGGTTCGCTCTGGTCTTGTTCATTCTGGCGGCTCTGACCGACTGGTTAGACGGGCATCTTGCGCGCAGCTGGAAACAGGAAACCAAATTTGGCACCATGTTGGATCCTATTGCTGACAAAGCGATGGTAGTTATTGCGCTGATGGTGATCATCGGCTTTTCAAGCCAGTCACAGGTTTTGTTGTTGCCCGCTACGATTATTCTGTTTCGGGAAGTGTTCGTTTCAGGGCTGCGAGAATTCCTGGGCGATACCGCTGGAACTCTGAAGGTGACGGTGCTGGCGAAATGGAAAACAACCGTACAGATGGTGGCCATCGCGGTGTTGTTTGGCCAGGGAGTGTTCGAACACTATTTTGGCATGTCCGTTTTGGGGATGGATCGCGACATTGTTTCGGACATATTATTTGGCGATGAAGAAGATTTTCTGGGTGTTACCTGGAAATATTACGGCACGTTATGGTCCGGACGTATTGGGCTTTGGCTGCTTTGGCTGGCGGCAGCATTGACGTTGCTCAGTGGGTTGGATTATTTCCGAAAATCGCTCCCATTCCTGAAAGATGACCCATGATCGACGTGCTGTATTTCGCCTGGGTTCGGGAACGGATTGGAATCCCAAAAGAAGCGGTGGAAACTTCGGCCGTGACGGTTTCGGATCTGGTTGAGGAACTAAAGGCCCGGGAAGAACGCTATGCGTTGGCCTTTTCAGATGTGTCCGCGCTTAGGGTTGCAATAGATCAAGAGCTTGCAGAGTTTAGTTCGCCCATAACCGACGCCCGCGAAATCGCATTTTTCCCACCAATGACCGGCGGCTAAGAATGGTGGTCCGGGTCCAGAACGCGGCCTTTGAACCGGGGCCCGAGTTGTCAGCATTCAAGGTATCCGGCGGCGAAGCAGGTGCTATCGTGACTTTTACCGGCGTGGTGCGGAACGTGGCGGGTGGATTGCGATACATGGAAATTGAACATTACCCCGCCATGACAGGGCCGGCCATTGAAGCGATTGAAGCAGAAGCCGTAAAACGCTGGAGCCTAAGCGCAAGCCTGATCATTCATCGCTTTGGCAAACTGACACCCGGTGAGAATATCATGATGGTTATAACAGCCGCACCACATCGCGCAGCTGCCTTTGAGGCGGCCGATTTTTTAATGGATTACCTGAAATCCCGCGCGCCTTTCTGGAAGAAAGAAGTGACGTTATCCGGGGAAGAATGGGTGGCTGCAAAAGATGAAGACGAGGACGCGCTGAAGCGTTGGTAGTCGCCCCAGCCTAGTTCTGCTTAACGCGCTCGACATAGGCCCGCAGTTCTTCCGTTTCCTGACGCGCATCACGCAGACCATCCATTGCCGCGCGAAGCTCTGCTTCGGTCTGGGCGTGTTGGTTGGAAATCTCGGACTCGCGCTGCTGAAAATAGGTGACAGCTTGATCTCGCTGTTCTTCGGCCTCATGCAGTTGTTGCGCCATCTTATCCAATTCACCCATGTCCGATTGCGACACCCGCATAAACCGGTTCACCAGCCAATGTGAAAACCAGCCCAGAATGAATGCCACGAAAAGGATAATCGCAGTGGCGATAATAAACTCAGTTCTGTTCATCGTGACTCTCTGTGTTTGGTGACTCAGTTGCGGGTTCGTCTATATGGGCAGGAGCCAGCGAGGCTTCCCCTTCTTCAGGGGAGGCTGATTCATCTTCCGGGACGAATAGTTTGAATTCAATCCGCCGGTTAGCATCGCGGCCTTCTTCGGTGCCGTTGTCGGCCAGGGGCTGGGACTCTCCAAAACCTTTGGCAGTCAGGTTTGACGTCAGAATACGTCGCGCCAATAGCGCGTTTACAACGGCCTCGGCGCGGGCTTGGCTTAGGGCCTGGTTCATTATTTCGCGGCCCTGACTGTCTGTGTGGCCGCCTATTTCCATGGCCACATCCAAACAGGTTTTCATGATTTCAGCAATGTTATCAATAGATGTACGGGCCACAACATCGATGTCGGCGGAACTGGGAGCAAAGGTAATTTGTTGAACACCCAGAACCTGATTGATCTGTGCTACGCATTCCTCGGGCGTTGGAATATTTGCCAGCGGGTTCAGCTTTTCCTCGTACATAACTGAGATACGGTAATCCTCAGAGGCCCCAAGTTTCTCTGACAATATACGCGCAATTTCTGCGCGGGCATCGGGGTCGCCTGTAATGCCCCGAATATCAACAACGTCAGGCTGGGTAACGATTGAGCCACTGTTAAGCTGTGCCAGTGCCTCAAGTGAGGCCAAGACCCGGGTAGACCAACCCCTTGGAAGTTCAGCATCAATACGCATTGCGTCAGTAATAGTGGAACTGCCAAACAGAGCCTTCGCCACACTCTCGGTCGCTGTGCGGGTTCGCTCATTTGGAATACGCCCGCGCAGGCGAACGTCGCCCTCGGGGCTTCGCGTGGCAACAAATTCAGGTGGGCCGCTTCCTTCGCCGCTTCCGTCTATGACAACCGGTTCGGGCAGAATTGTGTGCAGCGAAAAGGCGTCTGGCAGGTCGGATTTCAATTCACCGACCACTTGGTCGAATTTATTTTGGGCCGTGGTTTCCATCGCGACAAATGTCACATCCGCATCGCTGAAAGTTACCGAGCCACCGCCGATTTCGGCAAGCTTCCCAATCGCAACAATCACGGCATCATCCCAGGTTGGGCTAGGGATGCCCAGACCAATAGTGCAGGTCGCCTTGCCTTCCATCCCAACTTTGCGGGCGGCGGCCAGTATTTTGTTACGTCCGGCCTGGGTGAATGTTGAACAAGCGTCAAACCTTGGTCCCTCATCATCAATAATAAAGCGCAATGTGTAGGGGGTGATGACCGGTCGAGGCGCGGATATATCTATTGCGACGATCAACCCGGAAGGTGCCCGGCGCGACAGGTCGCTTTCAAGGCGGCGTTTTTCTTCGGTACTGTCGCTGATCGCTTTTAATTCAACCCGATCCGCAGCAATTGAAATCTTTGATCTTGGCAGCTTTTCCAAAGCGGCCAAACCATATGACAATGCGTTCCCCCAACCTTCGGGTTCGGGATAATCGGCACTGTCCAACAGGTCTGTTACCGTCGCGTCTTCGGCGATGTCCTGAATTGCACTAATGATAGTTTCTCTGTCCACCGAGCCGGGGATAAGGCCAATTAACGAAATCCCGTCATCATTGCGCAATATTTCAATTGAAAAGCGTGGTGGCTCGGTTACGGCCGCGTCAACCACATTCATCATATCCCGAACCCGAGACGATTCTACAACTGTGCCGGCAATACCAAGCGCGCGAAACCGATTGGCTTCATCTGGAGCAAAGCCGCTTAATACGACCTGCAACCCATCCACATTCACTTCGGTCCAGCCGTATCCGTTAAGATCAAGAACACGGGACACGTCGGAAAGTGATCTGTTTTCTATGGTTGTCACAGCCAGCATAGCGGTGAGCAGGGCAATAATATACCCTAGTGCCATTGCGATAAATGCAGGAAGGAATTGTACGATGCGCGTCAAGGGTTTTCCGAACTGACTACTGGTCTTTGCTTCGTGTGTCTTAGGCAATGCCGGGCCGGGCTGCAATCAAAGGAACATGGAAATGGCAATAAATAGCGCAGGAATTAGACCTGCGTTGCGGTTTGAGAGGAATAGCCTGTGGCAAATCCCCGGGTTTTCCATATCTAAAGTCCGATTTTGCCACGCCAGATGCCAACCAAAGGCCCATGGGCCACCTATGGCGACAACAAGGGCAAGGACATTGTTGTTGGCCGGCTGGGCCAGAATAATCGCCAGTGCCATCAGCGCGATGGACAGCATCATGAAGCCGCGCAGCCAAATTGGGGTAGCGTTCCCAAACAGCCGGGCAGTCGATTTTACACCGATCAGTGCGTCGTCTTCCTTGTCCTGATGGGCGTAAATCGTGTCGTAGAACAAGGTCCATGCAATGCCAGCACCATAGAGCGCCACCGCTGCCCAATGTAGCCCGCCGGTGACTGCGGCCCATGCCAGCAAAGCACCCCAATTGAATGCAAGACCCAAAAACATCTGCGGCCACCAGGTGAAACGCTTGGCGAACGGGTAAATTGCGACCAATAAAAGTGAACTGATACCAAGCAATATCGCCGTTTGGTTAAAGGTAAGCAGGATGGCCAGCGCAAGTAATAGTTGCACCCCCATCCAAACCGCAGCCTGACGAACGCTTACCTGACCTGATGGAATGGGCCGTGACCGGGTGCGTTCGACACGCGCATCAATGCCGCGATCCGTGATGTCATTCCAGGTACATCCGGCACCACGCATCAGCCACGCGCCAATTGCGCATCCCAACATGATCCAAACCTCAGCTAGTCCGAATGAGCCTTGGAAGGTTGCCGCCAACAGTGCGCCCCACCAGCAGGGGATCAGCAATAGCCACGTTCCAATCGGGCGGTCAGCGCGTGACAACCGCAAATAGGGCCGGGTCCAGGCGGGCGCCAATGTGTCTACCCAGTTTCCTTTAATAGCGTCGGAAACCTGACCTTTGGGCGCTGGTGTCTTTGTGGTCTCGGTCATAGGATCACCCCCATGGCAAATGCGAAAATCAGGCTCTATGTAGATCACCCGCTTGGGGAGGGGCAATCGCTTCCTCTGGATCAAAAGCAGGCACATTACCTTTTTGGTGTCATGCGGCTGGCTGTCGGGGCGGAATTGTTGGTATTTAACGGGCGTGATGGAGAGTTTTTGGCAAGTGTTGCAGAGGCTGGAAAGCGCCGGGGCGTACTATCGTGCCTAAAACAAACCAAGCCGTTGCAAATGCCTCCTGACCTGTGGTTGCTATTTGCGCCAATCCGCAAAGAACGTACAAATTTCATTGTTGAAAAGGCAACCGAATTGGGCGCGGCACAGATTTTGCCTGTACATACCCAATTTACCAACAATGAGCGAATTCGTCAGGACCGCCTGCAAGCCCACGCTGTTGAAGCTGCCGAGCAATGCGGCGGGACATATGTGCCAGCGGTCGGCGACTTGCAAAAGCTGGAAAGCGTGTTGGCAGAATGGCAAACAGACCGCCAGCTAATGTTTTGTGATGAAAGCCTTGTTGGCGCGCGGGAAACGCTTGGAAATGCGAAGCCGGGACCATGGGCCATACTGATTGGCCCGGTAGGTGGCTTTTCTGCGGATGAGAGAAAGAAAATTCGCAGCATGCCGTCCACGACAACCGTAAGCTTGGGACCGCGTATTCTACGGGCGGATACCGCTGCCGTCGCCGCATTAACATTGTGGCAATCGGCACTAGGTGACTGGTGATTAAAAATGTTAATAAAATATAGGCCAAGTTCCGCTTGTTGGCGTTTCTGACAAAAAAACCGAAAAAAAATGACACAAATATGCCCAGTTCTGATCTAATTCTAATATAAGAGAACGCTGTGCTCTGAATTGGGTTGTGCAGCCAGTATAAGGTAGGCGTAAAATGGCTATCGTTCGGCCTGAAGTAACACAATCATTTTCCCGGTTTCGGGACGCTCTTTTTGGGGCTCTGGTTTCAATGCTCGGTCTGTATTGGGCGATTGACGGGGTTGGATTTATGTCGATCCTCGGGACTTCTCTTGCGGTTGCTGGTGCTCTCTTGATTTTTGCCGGAATACAAAGGGGCCGGTTTAAAACCGGAACGGGTGGCGCTGGTGTTGTCCATGTGGATGAGGGGCAGGTGACTTATTTTGGACCACTCGAGGGTGGTTCCGTGGTTATATCCGATCTTGCGAAGGTTGAGCTATTCCCGTTATCGCGCAAATTGTCTGAATGGGTATTGTATGATCCGGGTACGGGTCCGCTGCATATCCCGACGAATGCGGAAGGTGCGGAAGCTCTGTTTGATGTGTTTTCCAGCTTAGAAGGCCTGCAGATGGAAAAGATGTTGGCTGCCCTGAAGAACCGCCGCAAGAAACAAGTTGTAATCTGGCAATCAAAACACGCTGTACTGCATTGACTTCACCTAAGTTTGGCACCAACTCTTGCCGAACTTAGGTCGCAGAATAGCGGAGCGCGAACATGTCTATCCCACAATCCGGCGGTGGCCCAATTGAGCGCCATGAGCAGCTTGCTGAATTTCTGGCCGAAGGGTGTAAGCCGCGCAAAGACTGGCGCATTGGCACCGAGCACGAAAAGTTTGGCTACTGTAAAGATACGCTGCAACCGCTCCCCTACGAAGGTGATCGCTCAATCAAAGCCGTGCTGGAGGGCCTGCGGGACCGTTATGGCTGGTCGCCGATTTTTGAAGGTGACAACATCGTCGGTTTGGAAAAAGACGGCGCAAATGTAAGTCTTGAGCCGGGTGGGCAAGTGGAACTTTCAGGAGCACCCTTGGCAAGTATCCACGAAACCTGTGACGAGGTGAACGCCCATCTGAAAGATGTACAGTCAGTTGCAGATGAAATTGGTGTGAAATTCATCGGACTGGGTGCCGCGCCTATCTGGACCCATGAACAAATGCCGCTGATGCCCAAAGGGCGTTATCAGCTAATGAACGATTACATGGGCAAGGTAGGCACCCACGGAACCCAGATGATGCGCCGGACCTGCACAGTTCAGGTGAACCTCGATTTCGGGTCCGAGGCAGACATGGTTCAAAAGATGCGGGTCGCGTTGGCGTTGCAGCCTGTTGCTACAGCGTTATTTGCGAACTCGCCGTTTTTTGAGGGTAAGTTGAACGGCCATAAATCATGGCGCTCTCGTATCTGGCGAGACCTGGATCCAGCACGTACTGGCATGTTGCCTTTCGTGTTTGAGGACGGCTTTGGATTTGAGGCATGGGCCGAATATATCCTCGATGTGCCGATGTACTTTGTTTATCGTGACGGGAAATATATTGATGCTTTGGGCCAGTCGTTCCGGGATTTCCTAAAAGGCCAACTGCCAGCACTTCCCGGTGAAATGCCGACGTTATCTGATTGGGCTGACCACCTGACAACTGCCTTTCCAGAAGCGCGACTAAAACAATACATCGAAATGCGCGGCGCTGATGGCGGCCCCTGGCGCAGGCTTTGCGCATTGCCGGCGTTTTGGGTTGGGTTGATGTATGATCAATCTTCTCTGGATGCGGCGTGGGATCTGGCCAAAGACTGGGACGCTGAAACGCGCGAAGCCTTGCGTGTGGCCGCTTCGGTTGACGGGCTTCAGGGCGAAGTTAACGGCTTGAAGCTCCATGATATTGCGCGCGAAGCCGTTTTGATCGCCGGGGCAGGGTTGAAGGCGCGCGCTATGCCCGGTGCAGGTGGATTGATCCCGGATGAAACGCATTTCCTGAATGCTTTGGAAGAATCAATAACCACGGGCAAGGCGCCAGCAGACGAATTGCTGGACCGTTATCACGGTGATTGGGATGGCGATATTGCGCGGGTGTACGGCGAGTATAGTTACTAAATACGTCAGTTATCTTTTGCCAATCTTTGGTTCCTTACCAGCAAGAAGGCGGCGGATATTTGTGCCGTGCCGGTAGAAAATAAGGGCTGACAAAAGCAAAACCAGAATGGTTGTGTGCTTGTGGACCCAAATATAGGTGAACACTGGCGCGACGGCTGCCGCAACAAGTGCGGCCAGGGACGAGTAGCGAAAAACCAGCGCGGTGATCAGCCATGCGGCGCAGGCGGCTATTCCAACCGGGAATGATAATGCCAGCAAAACACCCAGAAACGTTGCAAAACCTTTGCCGCCTTTGAAGCGAAGATATATTGGGTAAAGGTGCCCGAGCATTGCAAATAATCCGGCCAGACCGGCAACATCTTCGCCACCAAACTGGCGGGCGATTAGCACAGCTGCGGCACCTTTTCCGGCGTCGAACACAAGGGTTAAAAAGGCTGCGGGTTTGCTCCCCGTGCGCAAAACATTGGTAGCCCCGATATTGCCCGACCCGATTTGGCGCAGGTCGCCGAGGCCGAAAAGTTTCGCAATAATGACGCCAAAAGGGATTGAGCCGAGCAGATAGCCGGCTAATGCGGCGATTAGATATGTCATGCGTTATCCCTCAAATACAGCCTTGCCGCCGACCCATGTTCCGAGCACTTTACCCTGCATCCGTTGCCCGTCAAAGGGCGTGTTCTTTGACTTAGAAAGCAGATTAAACCGGTCCAGAATAAACGGCGCATCCGGGTCGAACAGCACCAGATCAGCCGGTGCGCCAAGCGCCAGACGGCCGGTCTCTAACCCCAGTCGTTTCGACGGGTTCAGCGACATGGCGCGGAACAGTTGCGGCAGGCTTAGTTCACCCGAATGGTACAGGCGCAGGGCGGCGGGCAGCAGAGTTTCCATTGCAACGGCGCCGCTGGCGGCTTCTTCAAACGGCAGGCGTTTGCTTTCTTCATCCTGTGGTGTGTGCATGGAGCTGATAATGTCGATGGTGCCGTCGGCCACTGCCCGCACCATCGCCACACGGTCATCTTCGGACCTGAGCGGCGGCTTTACCTTAAAAAATGTGCGATAGTCGCCAACGTCCAGTTCGTTCAATGTCAGGTGGTGGATGCTGATCCCGGCGGTGACATCCAGTCCGTTGGCCTTGGCGCGTTGCAGTGGTGGCAGGGAACGCGCGG
>CAZRHV010000074.1:0-9688 GCA_964599985.1 uncultured Marinosulfonomonas sp.
TGGAAATATCGCGTTCAACCTGAGAGACCCAACCGACAGACATGTCCAGCTTGCCGGCCATATCTTCAAGTGTCAGCCCGCGTGATTTACGCAGGGCGCGCAGGTCGCCACCAAGGGTAGAAGGTATAGCCATCGCCGACTCGCGTGAAAAAATACGCCTAATTTTCACGCCATATCCGTGAAAAAGTCAAAGGTTTTTTCACGGCCCCTCATTCAGGCTTCTTTTTAGCTCGGGCTCTGCCCGTTTGTGCGCTGAAATGATCCCCCGGATCATTTCTATTTCGCTCCAAACTCCCCGCCGGAGGTACTTGCTTGCCCGAAGGGCAAGTTGACAAAGCGTAGCGCGGTCAGGCGCTTCCGCTGAATTCTTAACGCTTGTCGTAATACAATCCGACGACGTGTTCGGCCTCTGCAAAGAACAGCCAGCGCATCACGAACATGCCCACAACATGCAGAGCAATAGCCACCAGTGCTAAGATGTAGCCCACTGGAAGCACCGAGAGCAGCAAGGCCGGTACAACCGTTGCCGCTAATATGGCGATAATTCTCAGTATTTTGGCGTGTTTACGCCCGACCACATATACCATCTCATGCAGCAGATAGTTGGTGCCGGTATGGGGTGGCTCAATCTGGCGAACCTTGCCGACTTTACCCAAGCCACTTGCGGTTTCCAACGTGCTGCCACGGGCTGCAAAACGCAGGTCACCAAAGTGCCAGACCACAAACTGCAACGCACCGGTGATCAGCAGTAAAACCGATGCAATGGCCACGTTACCTGTCAATAACGCACCACCAGAGATTGAATAAAGTATAAACATCAATGTGGTAGTTGGGTGGTTCCAGCGGGGGACGGTTTTTAGCTGGGCGTATATCATAGAGGTGGTGAACACTGCCAAAATACAAAGCGCGGTGCCGAGCCAGCCCAGCAAGGTGAAGCGGGTGTCAAAGAAAATCATACCGATCGCGTAAAGTCCCATGACAACAAGCGCCAGCACCGAAGCCCAACCTTCGCGGCTTAGCCAGCTGGTGCGCCATTGGGTGAACGCCTTAAGCGCACGTTGCGGGTTGCCAAGGTGGAAGGTAGACGCCAGCAATCCGCCGACGGCTAAGGCGTTGGCGACCAAGTAAAAATAAAACGCGGTCCAGCCGAATACCAAGGGCAGACCAAGGCCGAGCCAGCCAAGCATTCCAAAGCCCAGGCCCGAAAGGACGGTGAACAGAATAACTGAGGGTGAGGGGTGCATTAGCTTGTCCCTTTTTTAGCGCCGCCCGGCAGGGCGTCGAGTGTTTTGTCCAGCCAGCCCAGAAAGCCCGTGGCTTCCACCACCGGATCGAGGAAAGGCGCAAGGATATCAATGGCATCCTCGCGATCCTTGGGCCGTGGCGGCAGGTATTTGTTGACTGGTTTGGTGCCCAGTTCCGGCATCAGATCCATGCCGCTGCGCTCGGCTGTCAGGCGTGATACATTGCTGTCAGGGTCGGCAAAATCACCGAAATGTCGCGCCCCCGCCGGGCAGGTTCGCACGCAAGCTGGTTCGCGGTCTTCCTCGGGCAGATTTTCGTTGTAAATCCGGTCCACACACAGGGTGCATTTCTTCATCACCCCTTCGACAGCATCCAGTTCGCGTGCGCCATATGGGCAGGCCCAGGCACAAAGACCACAGCCTATGCAGCTGTCTTCATTGACTAAAACGATCCCGTCCTCAACCCGTTTATAGCTGGCCCCGGTGGGGCAAACGGTGACGCACGGTGCGTCTTCGCAGTGAAGACAGGACTTGGGAAAGTGGATTGTCTGGGCGGGCGCGCCCTTTGGTGGCTGCACCTCATAGGAATGTACCCGGTTCAGGAATGTTCCTGACGGGTCACCTCCGTAGGCGTCCATATCGGACAGCGGTGCGCCATAGTTTTCGGTATTCCAGCCTTTGCAGGAAATCACACAGGCGTGGCAGCCAACGCAGGTATCCAGATCAATAACGAGGCCGAGCTTACGCTCGGTGCTGGCAGGGAGCTGGGTCATGCTGAAATTCCGGAATTTTGTGTAATTGGTGCAATTGGTACACTAGATTTGTACAAACCGCGTTTAAGAAAGTTCAGCATCATTTGCCCACTTTCCATGTCAGGTTTGTCGGGCCAACCCCAACCGGGGATTTGATCGGCGGGAAGGCGGGTTGAGACTCAATAGGTGGGTCAGCCTTTTCAACTTTCACCCGCAGATCGAACCACGCGGCCTGACCGGTGATCGGATCGGAATTGTTCCAGCGCAGCCCGTCGCCTTTTGGGGGCATCAGCTCGTGGATCAGGTGGTTCAGCAGAAAACCTTCAGTGGCTTCCGGGGCGTCGTTTTGCAGCGCCCACGCACCTTTGCGTTTGCCGATGGCGTTCCAGGTCCAGACGGTATCGGCGTTTAGCGCGGCCTGATGGGAAACTGGCACGGTAATGGTGCCGTGCGGGGATGAAACCCGCGCCCAATCACCTTCGGCAAATCCGTTGGCTTCCCAGATTTTCGTAGAGACATAGAGCGGGTTTTTACCGTGCAGCTGGCGTAACCAGGCATTTTGTGTACCCCATGAGTGGTACATCGCCATCGGGCGCTGGGTCAGGGCGTGGATTGGATATTCATCCGCACCTTCCTCGGCACTGGGATACCAGATCGGCATCGGATCCATGGTTTGTTTAATCCGCTCGCGCAGGTGTTCCGGCGGCTGCACATCGCCAACTCCTTCGGCGGCAAGCTGGAATTTTCGCATCGGCTCGACGTAGAGCTGGAACAGATAGGGGGCCGGGGCGTCGAACAAGCCGACCTTAACGGCCCAGTCCTGATAGGCCTTGTTCCACGGTTTATAATAGGTCGCTTCTTCGGGCATGTGGTGTTCAAAGAAACCGCCGTTTTCGATATAGGCGTTGAGTTGGTCCGGATTGACGTCGCCGCGACCAACACCCTTGCCATCTTTGCCGCGAAAACCTGCCAATGGGCCAACGCCGGGGCGGCGTTCGTGGTTTACGATGTAATCGGCGTAGTCTTTGTATTTGGCGCTACCGTCTTCATTGACGAAACCGGGCAATTCCAGACGTACACCAAGATCAACCAGCACCGATTGAAAGCCACGCACGTCGCGATCGGGTTCGATCACCGGCCAGCGGATGCTATCGGCGATGGCGTTGGCTTCGCAGATCGGGCGATCAAGCAGGCTGATACAATCGTGGCGTTCAAGGTAAGTCGTGTCGGGCAGGATCAGGTCAGCGTAGGCAACCATTTCCGAGCTGTAGGCATCGGAGTAGATGATGTTCGGGATCACGTAGTTTCCGAAATCATCCTTATCTGTCAGCATCTTAATGACGCCCGACGTGTTCATCGAGCTGTTCCATGCCATGTTGGCCATATACATGAACAGGGTGTCGATCTTGTAGGGATCACCTGCGTGGGCGTTGCTGATCACCATGTGCATCAGACCGTGGCTGGACATCGGGTTTTCCCAGGTGAATGCCTTGTCGATGCGTTTTGCGTTGCCTTCGCTGTCAAGCAGCAGGTCTTCCGGGCCATGCACAAAGCCCAGATGTGGGCCGTCCAGCGGGCTGGAAGGGGTGGCTTTTGCATGGGGTTTGGGGTGGTTTTCAGCGGCCTTGGGATAGGGCGGTTTGAAGCGAAAACCACCGGGGACTTCGACCGTGCCGAGCATGATTTGCAACACATGCAGGGCGCGGGCCGTCTGGAAACCGTTGGCGTGGGCGGAAATTCCGCGCATGGCGTGAAACGCGACGGGGCGGCCCGTCATGGAATTGTGCTTGTGACCGCGGAAATCTGTCCATTTGATTGGCAGCTCGAACGCTTCTTCAAAGGCGGTGTGGGCCAGTTCTGCCGCAATGCGTTTGATCTGTTCTGCCGGGATACCGCAGCGCCCAGCCACGTTGTCGGGGGCGTATTCGTCGCTGAGGTAGCGTTCTGCCATGTGTTGGAAGACGGTGCGATAAGTGATACCTGCCTTGCGGAAACTTCCGGCGAGGTCGGGGGTGATGCCGTTTTGGTCGAATGCGACCTGTTTGCCGGTCTTGCGGTCAATCACCAGTGGTTTGTCGTTCTTGTCGCGCAGGAACAGGCCGAAATCGGGTGATTTTGGGTCTTCATTCAGCAAAACCGGGGCGTTGGTGAATTGTGAAAGGTAATCGAGGTCGATTTTCCCGGCTTTCAGCAGTTCATGGACGATGGCGAGGATGAACAACCCGTCAGTGCCGGGCGTGATGCCAACCCATTCATCGGCGATGGCGTTGTAGCCAGAGCGGATCGGGTTGACGCCGATGATCTTGGCGCCGCGGGCTTTTAGTTTGCCAAGGCCCATTTTGATTGGGTTTGAATCGTGGTCTTCAGCAACGCCAAAGATCATGAACATTTTGGCGCGGTCCCAGTCTGGCTGGCCGAATTCCCAGAATGCGCCGCCCATGGTGTAGATGCCAGCGGCGGCCATATTGACCGAGCAGAACCCGCCATGGGCTGCGTAGTTCGGGGTGCCGTAGTTTTGCGCCCAGAAGCTGGTGAAGCTCTGCGACTGGTCGCGACCGGTGAAAAAGGCGAGCTTTTTCGGGTCTGTTTCGCGGATTGGCTTTAGCAGACCGGTGGCGATTTCCAGGGCTTCATCCCAGCTGATTTCTTCGAATTCGCCGGAACCGCGGGGGCCAGTGCGTTTGAGCGGGGCTTTCAGACGGGATGGGGCATTGATTTGCATGATGCCGGCACTGCCTTTGGCACAGAGCACGCCCTTGTTCACCGGGTGATCACGATTGCCCTCGATATAGGCGACCTGACCGTCTTTCATGTGGACATTGATGCCGCAGCGACAGGCACACATGTAGCATGTGGTTTTGCGGATTTCGTCCGATACCTTGGGGGAGGTGTCCAGTGCTGGTTGCACATGTTTGGTCATTTTTTGAATTTCTCCCGTTTGGCGCTTCGGGATGTATTATTCCGTTTTGTGCATATGAGCGAGAAGTTTTTTCAGCCCGCGTCGCTATCGCGCATGTTGTTTAGCGCGTTTTGGGCGATCTGGCGTTCTTCTTTGGCCGGGATGATGTGGATGTTGCTGGGTTTGACGCCAGTCCAGCCGAGTAAATCGGTGATGCTGTCGGTGATTTTTGTGGCGTTTTCACCAATGCCGCCGGTGAAGGCGATGGCGTCAATACCTTGCATCGCGGCGATCATTGATCCGGCGTGGCGCGCGGCCCAGTAGCAGAAATGCTGGATGGCAAATTTTGCGGCGGGGGTGTTGATTTCTGCCAGCTCTTGCATGTCCGAAATTCCACCAGAAAGGGCGTAGAGGCCAGATTTTTTGTTGAGCGTTTGGAGTGTCGCTTCGGGGCTGGTCTGCTGCGCCATTCTGAGCACGGCTGCGGCGTCAATACTGCCCGATCTCGTTCCCATTGTCAGGCCTTCCAGCGGCGAATAGCCCATGGTGGTGGCGACGGATTTACCGTTTTGAATTGCACAGATGCTGGCACCATTTCCGAGGTGAAAAGCCAGCAGACGCGTGGGAATTTTGCCCGAAAAATTTGCCACCATCGCCTGATAACTGATGCCGTGGAAGCCAAAGCGGCGAATGTTGGCTTTGTGCCAGTCGTTCGATACGGCGTAGCGGGTGGCGACATTTGGGTTAGTGCTATGAAATGCTGTATCAAAACTGGCGTATTGCGGCAGATCCGGCGCGATTTCTGCAATTTTTTCGATTGCCTGTATATTGTGGGGATTGTGTAAGGGAGCCAGCGGGGTGCAGGCGTGAATTTGCGCCAGAACACCGGGGGAAATGCGGGTTGGGGAGGTCAGGGTCGCACCGCCGTGGACAACGCGGTGCGCGGCGGCTGAAAGTGAGGATATAGGGGTGCCGTTTTTCGTTAGTATTTTGAGTATTTGAGCGAGCGCATCCTGGTGGTCATTTACACCTTCAGTGCCGACATTGATTTGACTGGAAAACAGTACCTCTAGCGCATCATCAAACAGCGCATATTTGATTGACGAGGAACCGGCATTGATCACCAGAATGGGGCCTTGGCCGGTTCCTGTCATTTGTTTCAAGCGCCTTTTTGCGGGCGCATATCGGCGGCACTGATCCCGGCGATCTCATTTGGTGTTGTCATCGCGTCGCGCCGGAATGGTTCACCCATTTCCTGATTGAGCATGACCTCAATGAACGTGGTTTTTCCGCTCTCCATCTGGGTTTTCACGGCTGCGGCCAGCGCGTCGGTCAGGCCCTGCATCGAAGTGGCCTCCACACCGATCACGCCGCAAGCCTTGGCGATGCCGGCATATGAGACATTATTGTCCAGCTCAGTGCCAACAAAGTTGTCGTGATACCACAGCGTTGTGTTGCGCTTTTCCGCGCCCCATTGGTAGTTGCGGAAAATCACCATGGTGATGGCGGGCCATTCATCGCGGCCGCAGGCGGTCATTTCGTTCATTGAAATACCAAATGCGCCGTCACCGGCAAAACCCACAACCGGGGTGTCCGGGCGGCCGATTTTTGCCCCGAGAATAGCGGGCAAAGAATACCCGCAAGGGCCAAACAGGCCCGGTGCGAGGTATTTGCGACCCGCTTCAAACGTTGGATAGGCGTTGCCTATGGCGCAGACATTGCCGATGTCGGAGCTGATGATTGCGTCTTTTGGCAGGCTGGTCTGGATGGCGCGCCATGCCTGACGGGGCGACATATGATCGGGTTTTTCCCCGCGTGCGCGTTTGTTCCATGTGGTGCCCGGATCATCGTCTTCGTGGTCCATCGAGGTCAGGGTTTGCGCCCATGTGGATTTAGCTTTTCCAATAATATCAAGGCGTTGTTGGCGATCTGTGTCACCCGCGTTGTCTGATAGCTGGGCTAGAATTTGCTCGGCTACTTGTTTGGCGTCGCCAGCAATGCCGACCGTGACAGGCTTGGTCAGCCCGATGCGGTCCGGGTTCATATCGACCTGAATGATCTTGGCGCTTGATGGCCAGTAGTCCAGCCCATAGCCCGGCAATGTGGAAAATGGGTTCAGCCTTGTGCCAAGGGCGAGCACCACGTCGGCCTGCTGGATCAGCTCCATCGCGGCGCGGCTACCATTGTAGCCAAGCGGGCCTGCGAATAATGGGTGCGCGCCGGGGAACGCATCATTGTGCTGATAGCCGCAGCACACCGGCGCGCCGAGGCGTTCGGCCAATTCCTTAGAAGCCTGAATGGCGCCACCGATCACAACACCAGCGCCGTTCAGGATCACCGGGAATTTAGCGGAAGACAGCAGTTTCGCGGCCTGGGCTATGGCATCTGTGCCGCCCGAGGGGCGTTCAAATTCAACGATCTGCGGCAAGGTGATGTCGATCACTTGCGTCCAGTAATCACGGGGGATGTTGATCTGGCAGGGGGCGGACAGGCGTTTTGCTTTTGTTATTACGCGGTTAAGCACTTCCGCCATGCGAGAGGGATCGCGGACCTCTTCCTGATAGGCGACGCAATCGGCGAACATGCGCATTTGTTCGACCTCCTGAAAGCCACCCTGACCAATGGTTTTATTCGCCGCTTGTGGGGTGATCAGCAGCATCGGCGTGTGGTTCCAGTAGGCGGTTTTGACCGGGGTCACCAGATTGGCGATGCCGGGGCCGTTCTGGGCGATGGCGATGGCCATTTTGCCGGATGAACGGGTGAAACCGTCTGCCATCATGCCGGCGGTGTATTCGTGCGCGCAGTCCCAGAATGTGATGCCTGCCTTTGGGAACAGGTCAGATATTGGCATGAAAGCCGAGCCGATAATGCCAAAGGCGCTATCTATCCCGTGCATTTGCAGGGTCTTTACAAAGGCTTCTTCGGTGGTCATTTTCATCGGTGTGGCTTTCGTTTCGGGCGCTAAAATGCGCGTAAATTCTGGTGTCATCTAGCCCGTGATATGGATCGTCGAATAGGGCCAGTTGGACAATCGTCATAAGTCCAGATCATCTATTGTCTGGGCGATAATTTTGATGCCTTCGGGGATGTGATCCGCAGAAATAGACGAATAGGCCAGCCGGTAAAACTGATTGTTATCCGTATCTTGAGAGAAAAATGCACGTCCGGGTTCAATGATGACCTGACGCTTTCGCAGCATTTTCGCCAATTTAGTCGTGTTGATGCCATCCCGGGCCTTCATCCAGATACTGGAACCGCCCGAACTGGATTTGCCAGCGATTGTCAGACCGTTATTCTGAATTGCCAGATCAATCACCGCGCGGCGGCGTTCATAGGCTTTGCGGGTTCGGTTTACTTGCGCGTCGTAATGGCCCAGTGACAGGAAATAGGCCAGCGTGCGCTGAATGTGGCCCGGCGGATGGCGCAACACCAGTGCGCGCAGGGCGCGGGCCTGGCGGATAAAAGGTTCTGAGCCGACCAGATAGCCAAGACGCAGGCCCGGGAACAGGGATTTGGAAAACGAGCCTATATGAACAACACGGCCTCGTTGATCGAGCGATTTCAGGGCGGGGGAAGGGGCGTGTTCAAAAGCCATTTCGAATTCGTAATCGTTCTCGACAATGATGAAATCTTGCGCCGAGGCGCGTTTTAGCAGGGTGCGGCGGCGCTCAATAGGCATGGTGGCATTGGTGGGAGCGTGATGGCTGGGGGTGACAAATACGACATCCAGATCTTTGGGCAGGTTTAGGGGCGGCAGGCCATGTTCATCGACATCAACCGAAAGTGTGCTGCAACGGGTCTGGGCGAGGATTTCGCGCAGCCCCGCATAGCCCGGGTTTTCCATCGCGGCGCGGCGGCGCTGGGTCAGCAGGATTTGTGCGCTTAGCCACAGGGCATTTTGCGCGCCAAGGGTCAGCAGCACCTGTTCGGGGCGGGCAGCTATACCGCGCCGGGGCAGGATATTGCGGGTGATATATTCGATTAGTTTTGGATCGTCGCGGTCGTAATAATCTGAGGTCAGGGCGACGAAATCCTTTTGCCCAAGGGCTTGCAGGGCGCAAAGACGCCAGTTCTGGTGATCAAACAGACGTGCATCGGGCTGGCCATAGATGAACGGGTAGCGATAGTTGCGCCAGTCGGGGGGGCGCACCAAACCGCTGTAATTGGCGTAGTGCTGACCCGCGGTGCGTTGCCAGTCTACGTCGTCAGAGTTGGTCCGTTCGGGCAGGTCAAAATTTGGGGCCTGCGGCGCAGTGTCGGATACGAAATACCCGGAACGCCCGCGCGACGTCAGGTAATCGTTGGATACCAGTTCGGTGTAGGCCAGCGTGACGGTAATTCGGCTGATGCCGAGATGTTCGGCAAGTTTGCGGCTGGAGGGCAGGCGTTCGCCCGGGCGTTGGCGACCGGCCAGGATTGCTTCGATTACCAGCCTTTGGATTTGTTGTTGCAGGGTGCCGTCAAAGTTGGTGTCCAGAAAGAATGTTTCGACGGAAATGGCCATGACTGGTCTTATAGATCGAAGTAACTGGACTTAAAAGGGTTGTGCTGCGCTGACGCGCGTCGCCGGGCCTCCGGCGGGAGTATTATTAAACAGAAGAAGACTTTTGCATTGTTCAATTACTCGCTACGCCGAGCGCAAATCGCCCTTGGGGCGTGTAATGCGCCTCAGGCGCTTAGTTAAAAAACCGCCGACAGGGCAACATCGATAGCGCTGGTGATTTCATCAATGTTGTCTGGTGTGGCGATCAGGGCCGGGCTGAGACAAAGGGTGTTGTTGAAGCCGGGAACGG
>CAZRHV010000075.1:0-9661 GCA_964599985.1 uncultured Marinosulfonomonas sp.
ACGAAAAACGCGCACCGTTTGGCGCGCGTTCTGTAATCTCAAATTCTGGAATTAGTCAGCTTAGCGACGCAGACCCAGACGCTTGATCAGGTCCTGGTAACGGGCCTCATCCTTGCCACGGGTATAGTCCAGCAGCTTGCGGCGCAGGGCCACCATTTTCAACAATCCACGGCGACCGTGGTTGTCTTTTTTGTGGGTTTTGAAGTGTTCCGTCAGCGTCGCAATGCGTGAACTCAGCACAGCAATCTGAACTTCCGGGCTTCCTGTATCGCCTTCTTTTGTGGCGAATTCTTTCATAACCCGTTGTTTTTCTTCAGCAGTTATCGACATCGGGGGCTCCTTTAAAGCTAAGGGTGAATGGCACAAGCCGGGATGTCGTCCAGCAAAGCCCGTGGAGATATTGGCCGCCAGAATCCAGCGGATGCGCGCGTATAGGGGATAAACCTACGAAAGAAAAGCCTTTTAAACCGGCTACTTCCCGGCTTCCATCTCAACCGCAATCTGCGCGGCCCAGTCACCGACTATTGGAATGAAATCGATCTTGGACAGGGTAAACCCGATTGCCGACACTAATATCGTGGCGCCAACCACCGTTCCCAAGCCAAAGGCTAACCCTTTGATAAAGTTGATACTAATCAGCAAAGGCATCGCATTATACATCCGAATGAACCGGTGATTATTCATTCGGGCCAGCTCTTTTTGCAGAGCATCAACACCGTCCCGTGTGTCGTCCAACTTCTCATCCATCTGCTCAACCACCTTAGTTGGTGCGTCTGTTTTGACGGCCACCAAGCCCATTTCCCAATTGTTTCGCCTACCGGGAAAGACCGTTTATTGCAAGAAATTAACTTGTATTTAAAACAATTTGGGCATGTAATTGTCAGTGAATAGATCTGGGTGGGTCCGGCATTTATTCACTGATTATAGCGTCTATTTTCCGGGAGAAGCGTTCGTGGATGAGTATCAGGATTTCAGCAGCGGTAAAGTCGTTTCAAGTGTCCTTGCGCGTATCGAAAGATCTTCGGATACAGCGAAGACCAAAGCAATGCCAGCGCTTCGTTTGGTCAAGCCAACCCTCAGTCAAAGTGTTTCGAAGGGTGAACTAATTCATGCTGGAAGCCCTGTAAACATGGGCGATTTCGACGAAGCGGAAGATACAATTCTGTTCGCCTACGACCCGGAACAAACGCCCGATCCGGAATTTGCTTTGCTTAATGGAACGCAGTTCGGCGAAAAAATCCTGACAATGAACGGCCAGCATATGGTGCAAATTGCGAATGCTTCATCTCTTGATTTGTCAGACATAATGGTGATCGAAATTGGTTTGGCCGCCTAAATTCTGGCCACCGAATTTTCCCTTTATTACACTACGAAAGCGGCGCCGTATTTCGGGGGTTGTTTCCAGTCTTAAACGCGTATTCCCCACAAAATTCCAGGTTGAGAGGCTTTTTAAACATTTCCCACGATGTTCTTGTTCCGTTCAGTGTTACATCTGAGCACTAAGACAAAAGCATTCGAGGTGCGAAATGGGTATTGCTATATTATTGCTTGGGCTATTGCCTTTGGCATTCCTGCCGGATTTTTTAGGTTCAGATTCCGAGGGCGACGACGAAAATTCTGAAGATCTCGATTCATCCTCAGGCTCTGGTGATTTACTGGATGATGGTGGAAATTCGGGCGATGGTTCTCATTGGTCACCAGACATCCTGAACCCGGTTGTTGAAGATGACTTTGACGACGACGATGACCCGGATGAAGATAACATTCTGGCACCTGTTGATGGCGACGACGATGCTACGCCATCTGACGGGGAAGAAGGGGATGTTTTGGCACCGATTGTCGAGGATGATGTTGCGAACAGGTCTGGCGAAGCAGAAGAAAACACACTGACTTTTTCTAGCGATTTGGATGCGAACACAAAAGCCGAGTATTCGGACAATCTACTTGTTGCGAAAGGCGTTGACCAAGAGCCGGTAAACATAGAAAATTTCCAGGCCGGAGAGGATGTATTATTTATTTCGGTTGATCCAGGCGACGATAAAGAAGCGCTGGAAGTTGTAACCAAACCTTCAGATAATGGTCAGGATGGCCTTGTTTTTGTTGGTGGAAAATTGGTTGCGGTAATTGAAGACACTCCTAACGCTTCTGCTCAAGACATCGTCATAGATGTTATGCCGGGCAATAGATGATCAAATCCAGCGCTCGGGTTTTTGCGAATAGGCGATATAAAGTGGGTGCTTGGGATGCCCGACTTTAGTTAGGCCGAGATGGTAAAGTGGTTCACCTGTTGAGCTTAGCAGGGTCGATATTTCGGAACCACGATTCCGATGTTCCCCATGGGTGCCCCATGCACAAATTACCCGGTCTGCCCATTTGCAACTTGCCACAATAATAGTGTCGTTCTCCGGGCCCACGGGATCGGTTGCCTTGCGCATATGGCGCGGATCGGTGTCACGCCAGGCAAATATGTTGGTCACCCGAAACGCGCCAAACCCCAGTGTGCGCGCGCGTCTTTCACAACGCTCAACAGTCGGGTCGTTCTGCACTTCGGTTGCGGTTGAGGGGTTAAGCATGATGAACAACGCTTTTCGCCCCTGTTTGTCCCAGGTCCGGGTCAGCATGTAGCGGTAATTGTCACAGGGCGAATATACCGCCACACTTGCCGCGTCGCCTTTTAGGTGGGTGCGGGTGATCAAATCGGTTTTGCTCATAATAGATCCACGTTGATCAGTTGTTAAAAACGCGGCTGGGGTGCAGTTCACCCGATTTATAGATGCCAATTGCAACGGCTCTGCCATCGAGCGAGGCCCAGGCTTCATCCCCGTATTCAGCGTCAGAAGTCAGTACCATCCCCGGGTTGCCGTTCTTCAACTTGGCCGCCCCTTCAGCGCTGCAACGAAGCTCTGGCAAATCAGTCAGCCCAATTTCCAGCGGCTGTAAAAACGTGTCCAGCCCGGGCGTTCTGGCCAGATCGTTGATCTGCTCAATTGTCAATCCATCCGTCGCATCAAAGGGCCCCGACCAGATACGCCGCAGTTTCAGAACATGACCAAAACACCCCAGAACCTCCCCCAAATCCCGCGCAATTGAACGTACATATCCACCTTTGCCACAGGTCATTTCCAGTTCAGCATGGTCAGCGTCCGGGCGAGAAATAAACGCCAGTTCTTCAACGTATAAAGGCCGCGGCGCGATCTCAATGTCCTCGCCATCGCGGGCTAATTTATAGGCGCGCTCCCCATCGATTTTAACGGCGGAAAATTTTGGCGGGACTTGCAAGATGTCTCCAACGAAACCGGACAGGGCAGTGATAATAGCCTCATCTGTTGGCCGCATTTCGCTTTCGAAAATTACCGTACCTTCGGTGTCATCTGTGTTCGTTGCCTGCCCCAACCGCACGGTAAAGCGATAGGCCTTCAGCGCGTCGGTGATGTAGGGCACCGTCTTGGTGGCCTCACCAAGCGCTATTGCCAACACGCCGGTTGCCTCCGGGTCCAGTGTCCCCGCATGTCCGGCCTTTTTCGCGTCAAACGCCCATTTCACCTTGTTGACAACTGCCGTAGAGGTCATGCCCGCTGGCTTGTCCACTACCAGCCACCCGGATATATCCCGGCCCTTTTTGCGACGCGCCATCAGTCTTGGTCGTCGCTCAGATCGCGACGCACATCGTCTTGTGAAAACAGCCGCCGTGCTTCGTCCAGCCGATCGAACGTGTCGTCAATTTCAAAGCGTAATTCCGGGGCGTATTTTAGCGACAGCGACTTCGCCACAACCCGTCGTAATTCATGCTGATTGCGTTTTAGTGCTTCCAGCGCTTCTTCCCGATTGTCGCCGCCAAGCGGCAGCACATAAGCCGTGGCCACACGCAGGTCAGGCGTTGCCCGTACTTCACCAACAGTGATCGACATGCCGTTCAGATCCGGGTCGTGGATGTCGCCACGCGACAGCGCTTCCGACAATGTGCGCCGGATCAATTCGCCAACGCGCAACTGTCGCTGCGATGGACCACTTCCGGAATGATGTGAATTCTTTGCCATGGCCGTGCAAATAGTCCTGAATGGGCGTCCTTGCAACAGGGCTTTGCCTATGGGCGCAGTTGTCGATAAACCGGACCCGAAAAAGGAGAGCAGCATGAACGACACACCCGGAATTGTTGTCACCGGCGCATCGGGCCGGATGGGGCAGATGTTGATCCAAACGGTATTGGCATCTGACAAGGCCCGTCTTGTGGGTGCGGTTGAACAGCCGGGCCATGATTGGATCGGCACCGATCTGGGGGTAGCCATGGGTGGCACACCGATTGGGCTGGCGGTTACTGACGATCCGCTTGAGGTGTTTGCAACTGCGCAGGCCATTCTGGATTTTACCGTTCCCGCCGCAACTACCGGCTTTGCTGCGCTGGCGGCACAGACCCGTGCGGTACATGTGATTGGAACGACAGGTTTAAGCGGCGATGATCTGAAAAAATTGAACGCTGCATCGCGCCACGCAGTGATTGTGCGGGCCGGGAACATGAGCCTTGGGGTAAACCTGCTGGCCAAGATTACCCGAACCGTCGCTCAGGCTTTGGGTGAAGATTTCGATATCGAAATAATCGAAACCCACCATAACCAAAAGGTCGATGCGCCCTCGGGTACGGCCCTTATGTTGGGCCAAGCTGCCGCTGACGGGCGTGGTGTCAATCTGGGCGAAGTGTCAGACCGTGGCCGTGACGGCATTACCGGTGCCCGAAAACGCGGCGATATCGGGTTCTCGGCAATTCGTGGTGGCGATATTGTGGGTGAGCATGACGTCATGTTTGCCGGCGCGGGGGAGCGGATAATTCTGCGCCACGTTGCCACCGACCGCAGCCTGTATGCAAAGGGTGCCCTGCGCGCCGCCCTTTGGGGGCAAGATAAAAAGCCCGGCGAATATGATATGTATGACGTTTTGGGGCTCTGACCAACGCTGATCAGAAATCGATTGCGATGCCTTTTTTCTCCCAGTCGCCATAGCGGACCGGCTCCGGTCCCTCACGACCACCCAGTTCTGTTGGCAATTCTCTGGCCTTGGCCTTTTTGCGTCGAGCTTCGGCTTCAGCCAGCGCGCGCTTAGCCGCCGGCGGCAGGTCTTTGGGCTCTTTACTTGTCGACATTGGCGGTCCTTGTTCCCTTTGCCCTTGTGATATAGGGCCTTGTCGACATCGACAAGCAGTGAGGAACCACCAATATGTCCAGCCCCGGCCTTGCCCCGCGCCTTGCGGCTGTTCAATTGCTTGATGCGGTTCTGGATGAAGGGCAGTTGCTTTCTGATCTGCTCCCCAAAGCCGTCGAACATCTCGCCCCTGATGAACGCGCCCGCGCCAGTCGCTTGGCGGCGACAACCCTGCGATGGATGGACCGGGCGGATCGTGTTCTTGGCCCGTACCTGAACAAACGTCCACCCCTGACGGTGCTGAATACCTTGCGCCTTGCCACCATTGAACTGTGCGTCGAAGGTGCGGCTGCCCACGGTGTTGTTAATAGTTCAGTAGAGGTCGTGCGGGCAGGCAGGCACACGCACCGTCTGTCTGGTCTGGTCAACGCTGTGTTGCGCAAGGTCGCCGCAGAGGGGCCGGAAAAATGGGAAACATTGCCCGCACCACAACTGCCCAAGTGGCTGCGAAAACCGCTGATTGCCGACTTTAGCAAAGCCACAGTTATTGCAATGGAACAGGCCCACGCCAGGGGCGCACCACTTGATCTGACGGTTAAATCTGACCCACAGGGCTGGGCGGAAAAGCTGGGTGGCACAGTTCTTGATACCGGGTCAGTGCGCTTGGCCGGGTCAGCGCAGGTTTCGGCCTTAGACGGGTTTGAGGCAGGCGAATGGTGGGTACAGGATGCCGCCGCGGCCCTGCCTGCAAAACTGTTGAACGCCAAAAAGGGTGAAAGGGTTCTGGACATATGTGCCGCCCCGGGTGGCAAAACCATGCAACTGGCAGCAGTTGGGGCTGATGTTACGTCCCTTGATATTTCGGCGCCTCGTATGGAACGGGTGGCCCAAAACCTTGAGCGGACCAAATTAGCGGCCAACATCGTTGTGGCTGACATTCTGGATTATGACGATAAGCCCTATGACGCGATCCTGCTGGACGCGCCCTGTACTGCTACCGGTACAATTCGGCGTCACCCAGATTTGCCCTACGCCAAAAGCAGTGACGGCTTCCCTGCATTGTTCAAGGTGCAGGAAAGGATGCTGGACCGGGCGCTGAAACTGCTGAAACCCGGCGGGCGTCTGGTGTTTTGCACCTGTAGCCTGCTTTTCGATGAGGGCGAAGAACAGGTGAAAGACCTGCTGGCACGTCACGCGGGGCTGCGGGTAGATCGCGCGGCCGGGGGTATTGCGAAGCTTCCCCGCAGCTGGGCAGTCGAAGGCGGAATACGCACCCGACCCGATTATTGGGCTGATCAGGGCGGAATGGATGGTTTTTTCATGACATTTCTGCGAAAGCGCGCCTAAACAAAAACTTTGGCAATGACAGCGCGCGTGACTAAGCGTATTGTTTTGCCAAATACGACTAATAATAATGGCCCAAACGGTCAAATCCACGAGGCGAGGCAGTCCCCCGTGTCCCAGTACGAAAACATTTCCGCGCGCTGGACGCGCTGGATGAACCGGTTATATGCCCGCGGGTCAGCCTATGCGCGACCGGCGACAGGTTTTGTGTCACAACCAGAGCCACGTACAATCGGAGCATTTGCCCGTGGGCGACAATTGGTAGCTGGTAATTTCTTGTTTGCCGGATCGTTGGTTGCGGATACCGGCCATTCGATATGGCAGCTTCAAATGCCTGACGCGGATTTTGAGGAAGAAGTCCACGGCTTTATCTGGCTTGACGATCTGGCAGCTGTTGGCGATGTGGCTGCCCGCCAAAAAGCGCAAGCCTGGTTGACGGAATGGATTGATGATTATGGCCGGGGCAAAGGTACCGGCTGGACACCCGACCTGACCGGCAGGCGGCTGATCCGTTGGATCAACCACGCGATATTCTTGCTAAATGGTCAGCCGAGCGAAGTCTCCAACGCCTATTTCGCCACCATGGCGCAGCAGACTATTTTCCTGTCAAAGCGCTGGAAAAGTGCGTCGGCTGGTTTGCCCCGGTTTGAGGCTTTGACCGGGCTGATTTACGCCGGGTTGTCGCTGACCGGAATGGACCGGCACGTTGAACCCGCACTGCGTGCGCTGGCGCGGGAATGCCGTGAACAGATTGATGACCAAGGCGGTATCCCGACACGTAACCCGGAAGACTTACTAGAGGTATTTACCCTGCTCAACTGGGCAGCATCGGCACTTACCGAAGCCGGAAAGATGGCAGCACGGGAACATCTGATGGCAATTGAACGCATCGCGCCAACACTGCGCGCCCTGCGCCATTGCGATGGTGGACTGGCACGTTTTCACGGCGGCGGGCGAGGTGTTGAAGGTCGGCTTGACCACGCTCTTGCCACGTCCGGGATCAAATCCGCTGCTCCCCAAGGCCTGTCCATGGGCTTTGCGCGTCTGCATGGTGGCCGCACGAGCGCAATCATTGATGCGGCGGTTCCGCCAAAGGGCAGGGCTTCATTCAATGGCCATGCGTCAACACTTGCGTTTGAACTGACATCTGGTCGTCGCCCCCTGATCGTGAACTGTGGTTCCGGCGTCAGCTTTGGTCCAGAATGGCGCCGCGCCGGGCGTGCAACACCATCCCATTCAACCCTGTCGCTGGACGGAGTTTCGTCGTCGCGCCTCGGCAGCAAGGGCTTTGTTGGCGGCCATGAACGGGATTTGCTAACTGGCTCACCGGAAGACGTGCGGGTTCAGTTCTTGTTGGAAGATGGCGGGCAGGGGATTGTGGCAGGCCATGATGGCTATCTGGCATCCCACGGACTAACCCATATCCGTCAGATCGAAATGACGGCAAATGGCCGCGGAATTGTTGGCGAAGATACGTTGGCTGCGATTGAAGGGGCTGACGAAGCGGTCTTTGATAAGGTTTTGGATAAGGGTGTATTGCAGGGAATTGGCTTCAAAATCCGGTTTCACCTGCACCCGGAAGTAGATGCGCAGCTGGATATGGGTGGCGCTGCTGTTTCACTTGCGTTGAAAAGTGGTGAAATTTGGGTTTTTCGACATGATGGTCAGCGGAAAATGACAATAGAGCAAAGCGTTTATCTGGAAAAGGGCCGCTTAAAGCCGCGTGCGACCAAACAGATAGTTCTATCCAGCGCCGCATTAGAGTATGCGACCCGCATCCGCTGGTCACTTTCCAAAGCTCAATTCACACCCGACACAGTACGGGACTTGGAACGGGATGAAACCGGCACCTGAACAAATTCTTGGGGGAATTTATGACTGACTTAGTACCTGTTCGCCGCGCCTTGATTTCTGTATCCGATAAGAGCGGGCTGTTAGAGCTTGCTAAGGCTCTGGCCGAGAACGGTGTGGAACTGCTTTCCACAGGTGGAACAGCGCAAGAAATGCGCGATGCAGGACTGATGGTAATTGATGTGGCCGAAGTCACCGGATTTCCCGAAATGATGGACGGGCGCGTGAAAACCCTGCACCCGGCGGTGCATGGCGGCTTGTTGGCTTTGCGCGATAACCCCGACCACAAGTCGGCGATGCAGGAACACGGGATCAAGCCGATTGATCTGCTGATCAGCAATCTCTACCCGTTTGAAAATACTGTCTCCAAAGGTGGCGACTACGATACCTGCATCGAAAACATCGACATAGGCGGCCCCGCGATGATCCGTGCTGCGGCTAAGAACCACCGGTTTGTGAATGTTGTTGTTGATGTGCAGGATTATACTGCGCTGCTGGATCAGCTTGCCGACAATGATGGTTCAACGACACTGGTATTTCGAAAATCTCTGGCGCAAACCGCCTACGCCCGGACCGCTGCATATGACGCGGCAGTATCGAACTGGATGGCGGCAGCGATCAATGAACCTACCCCAAGGAGGCGCGTATTTGCGGGGACATTGGCGCAATCCCTGCGCTATGGCGAAAACCCGCATCAGTCGGCGGCTTTCTATTTGGATGGCACAGCACGCCCCGGTGTGGCCACGGCCAAACAGCTACAAGGCAAAGAGCTAAGCTACAACAACATCAACGACACAGATGCTGCGTTTGAACTGGTAAGCGAGTTTGACCCCGCGGATGGTCCGGCCTGCGCGATCATCAAACATGCCAACCCCTGCGGCGTTGCCCGGGGCAAGACTATGGCTGAAGCCTATCAAGGGGCGTTCAATTGCGACAATGTCAGCCCCTTCGGCGGGATCATCGCTTTGAATCAAACCCTCGACGGAGCGACCGCTGACGAAATTGTCAAGATATTCACCGAGGTCGTAATTGCCCCAGACGCAACCCCCGAGGCAATCGAAATATTTGCAACAAAGAAAAACCTAAGGTTACTTACGACAGGTGGCCTGGCGGATACAAAACTCTCTGATCTTACATATCGTCAGGTTTCCGGTGGCATGTTGGTTCAGGATAAAGACAACGGCCAAATCGGTACAAATGATCTGCGTGTGGTAACTGAAAGAACACCAAGCGCGGCCGAAATGGCAGACATGCTTTTCGCCTGGACAGTTGCAAAACACGTTAAATCCAACGCGATTATCTATGTAAAAGACGGCGCGACCGTTGGTATTGG
>CAZRHV010000076.1:0-9656 GCA_964599985.1 uncultured Marinosulfonomonas sp.
GCGCCAACGATTGCTTCAAACCGGTCAGCAAATATTTTGACCGGATCACCCGACCCGAACAGCTGCTAACCGCGCTGCCCCGTGCAATGGCCACAATGACCGACCCACTGGACTGTGGACCGGTCACACTGGCGTTTTGTCAGGATGTGCAGGCAGAGGCTTACGACTATCCCGAAAGTTTTTTCGAGCAGAAAGTGTGGCATCAGCGCCGCCCCCGCCCCGATCTGGCAGAACTTGAGGCCGCTGTGGTGGCGATCCAAAGCGCGAAAAACCCGCTGATCATCGCGGGTGGTGGTGTGTTGTATTCCGGTGCGACAGACGCGCTTTTGGCGTTCGCTGAAAAGCACAATATCCCGGTGGCGGAAACTCAGGCCGGGAAATCTTCGTTGCCCTGGGACCATCCGTTAAATCTTGGCTCAATCGGTGTTACCGGCGGATCAGCAGCCAACGCAGTCGCAAAAACCGCCGATCTGGTTGTCGGTGTCGGCACCCGGTTTCAGGATTTCACTACCGCCAGTTGGTCACTGTTCCAGAACCCCGATCGTCGCATCCTTTCGCTGAATATCGCCGGATATGACAGTGGCAAACACAATGCTCTGCCGCTGGTAGCGGACGCCAAAATCGGACTGGAAGAACTTTCAACAGCCCTTGGGGACCACAAAGCAGCGGGGCCTGACAAGACGTTGATTCCAGCATGGATAGCGGCGGTTGATGCGGCAACGGCCCTGCCCGAAGGTAATCAACTGCCCTCGGATGCTCAGGTAATCGGCGCGGTTCAGCGCAGTCTGGACGAAAATGCCATTATAGTCTGCGCCGCCGGTGGTTTGCCGGGGGAACTACACAAGCTGTGGAAATCCGGCGCGCCAAATGGCTACCACGTAGAATACGGCTATTCCTGTATGGGCTATGAAATTGCCGGCGCAGTCGGCGTCAAAATGGCCCAGCCAAAGCGCGAAGTCGTGGTGATGGTGGGCGATGGTTCTTACATGATGATGAATTCGGAACTGGCCACATCGGTGATGCTGGGGCACAAGATTATCGTGGTTATCCTCGATAACCGTGGCTTTGCCTGTATCAATCGGCTGCAAGTCAGCACCGGTGCGGAAAGTTTCAACAACCTGCTGGACACCGCCCGTCATTCAGTGCCGTCCAACATTGATTTCGCCGCCCATGCCGGGGCTATGGGGGCGATATCGGAAAAGGTTGGCTCGGTCGCGGAACTGGAGGCAGCGATGGAACGGGCGCGCGCAGCGGATCGATCTTACGCAATTGTTATCGATACCGACCCGATGCCAACCACCGAGGCCGGAGGGGCATGGTGGGATGTGGCAGTGCCAGAGGTTTCCACCCGCGACAGCGTAAACGCGGCCCATGAGAATTATCAAAAGCAACTGAAAAACCAGCGCCCCGCTGACTAATACGGAAATGTTGAAATGATCCAATACGGCACCAACCCTATCGCGTGGTCAAATGACGACGACCAGAGCCTTGGCGCGAATATCTCGCTGGAACAATGCCTGCGCGAGGCCGGTGAAATCGGCTTTGACGGTATCGAAAAGGGTCACAAAATGCCAACCGAGCCGGGCGCGCTGAAAGCAGTGCTAAGGCCACATGGGTTGCAGTTCATTTCCGGCTGGCATTCGCTGGAACTGCTAACACGCTCTGTTGAGGATGAGAAAAAAGCGATCCAGCCACATCTTGATCTGCTCAAGGCCATGGGCTGCAAGGTATGCATCGTTTGTGAGACATCAAACGCAATCCACGGGCGCGATGATCTGGCGCTGAGCAGCAGCCCGGTTTTGCCAGACGATCAGTGGGTTAGTTTCGGGGCGGATGTAGAAGCAATTGCTCAGTTCTGCGCTGATCAGGGGCTGACATTGGTTTACCACCACCACATGGGTACAATCGTTGAAAATACGGGCGAGATTGACGCGTTTATGGCAGCAACCGGCCCCGCGACCAAGCTGTTACTGGATACCGGGCACGCGTGGTTTGCCGGGGTGGACCCGGAACAGATGGCCCGGAAATTCATGCACCGGGTTGCGCATCTGCATGCCAAGAACGTGCGCCCTGTCGTCAAGGCGCAGGTGGAAACCGAAGGCCTGTCATTTCTCGAAGGCGTGCGGCGCGGGGTATTTACGGTACCCGGCGACCCAGAGGGCGGCGTTGAATTTGAGCCGGTGCTTAAGGTCGCCGCCGAACATGGCTATCAGGGCTGGCTGGTGATTGAAGCGGAACAGGATCCGGATGTGCGCAACCCGCTGGAATATCAAACCATGGGGCTGAAGGCATTGCAGGAAATGGCGCGGGTGGCCGGATTGGACGAATAAGCGGGGGCGCCGCCCCCGCACCCCCAGAGGTATTTTTGAAAAGAAGAAGGAGTAGGTTGTGGTAAATTTGTTGAGAAAACCGACGGGCAATCGGGGCAAAGTTCACAACATCACGCCTGAAAGCGCTGGCTGGGGATATGTGGGGTTTGGGCTGTATCATCTTGAAGCGGGCGACACCGCAGGCGAAGCCACCGGCGATACCGAAGTCATTCTTGTTTTGGTAGAGGGCAAAGCTGAAATCAGCGGCGCGGGCAAAGATTTTGGCGAACTGGGCGAGCGGATGAGCGTATTTGAACGCACTCCGCCCCATTGCGTCTACATCCCCAACGGCAAAGACTGGTCGGCCACGGCCACTACTGCCTGCACGCTGGCGGTTTGTACTGCCCCCGGCAAAGGCGAACATGACGCCCAGATCATCGGCCCCGCGGGCATTGATCTGGAGAAACGCGGCAAAGGCACCAACACCCGCTACATCAACAATATCGGCATGGAAAACCGCGATGTGGCTGACAGCTTGCTGGTGACAGAGGTGTTCACCCCGTCGGGTCATTGGTCATCCTATCCGCCGCACCGCCATGATGAAGATAATTTCCCAGAGATGACCTATCTGGAAGAAACCTATTACCACCGCCTGAACCCGGCGCAGGGATATGGCTTGCAGCGGGTATTTACCGAAGATGGTGCGCTGGATGAGACCATGGCCGTATCGGACGGCGACGTGGTGCTGGTGCCCAAGGGCCATCACCCCTGCGGCGTGCCTTACGGTTATGAAATGTATTACCTGAACGTGATGGCCGGGCCGTTGCGCAAATGGCGGTTTCAGAACCACCCGGATTTTGACTGGATTTTCCAGCGCGACAAGTAAGCGCCAGGTTAAGTCTGGCGCCATTTTGCTGGTGAAGTGCGCAACTGACCGGCTGGAAATGGCCAGTGTGGTTTCAACCCATCAATTTTCAGCGGGAAATTGATGCGCTTTGCAGGTCCCCATCCGGTTGGCTCTACTTCTGGCGCCAGATCATCCTGATCTTCGATACGCATTTCCGGGTGCAGCTTTCTTCGCTTTGAACCGCTTAGCAAATGCGCCGTTCTGGCCAGTGACAGGCGGGCAGAGAGCACTTCACCGTGATTTGTGCGCTTGTAGAGTGCTTGAATTACTGCCCCGGCAAGCAAATACCCGGTTGCATGGTCCAGCGCCTGAACCGGCATCGGCGTAGGTTTCCCCGAACCCGACATCTTCATCCCATAGTCCGCAATTCCACAGCTCATTTGCATCAGGCTGTCAAAACCTCGCCGCCCGGCCCACGGCCCGGACCAACCGTAAGCATTCAGCGCTACATCAATCAGGTTTGGGTTGATCCGGCGCAGGGCGTTCGCACCATAGCCAAGTTTATCCAGTGCCGACGGGCGGTAGCCGTGCAGGATTACATCTGCCTCGGCCAGCAGCGCCTCAAACACGGCGCGATCGGCATTGTTTTTCAGGTCCAGCCCGGCGCAGCGTTTGCCAAGGGTGACTTCGGGGACCACGCCGGGTTCATCCCATTGGGCCGGGTCGATCCGCAAAACATCCGCCCCGTAACCCGCCAGAAAACGGCTGGCGACAGGCCCGGCCAGAACACGGGTCAGGTCCAGAACCCTGATACCTGCCAAGGGCTTATCCCCCGGAAATTGGTGGGCATTAGGTTTAATCGACCCGTGCTGGTCCCAAATGATCAATGGCTCTTTAGCCACCGCCGCACCCTGCGGGTGCTTGGCCCAGTTTTCCAGATCACGCATAACGGCCGCACACCCTCCGGCCCCGACTATCGCGCTTTCCAGATCATCCCCTGCCCAGCTCGAAACCACGGTTTCAAGTGCTGCGCGGTTATCATAATCCCCCAACACCGAAAGCGCAGATATCCGGTGATGTGGCGCGTTGGTGTGCAGGCGTATCCAGCCGTCTTTTGTCCGGTAATCCCCGGCAATTGCATCCCAAAGCGGCGGCAGTTGCCAACCCAATGGGCGCAGAGTCATGTCAAACCAGAATGAGGCGAGGCGCTTATCAACCGTCACGCTGTGATCTTGCAAACCGGAATGGCGCAAAAGCATAAGACCGGCGCACGCAAAACTTGCGGCTGCCAAATCAGATACCGCAAACCACGAAGGCAAATCACCCTTTTCCAGAATGTGCAGGTTATCAGGTGCTTCCATAAGATCATCGGGCTGAAAGCAATCCAGTATTTCCTGAATGAACGGGTTTGCCATATTCCCTAACCCGCCCTGTTGAGCCGCGGCGCCAGCAACCACGGTCCAACATGAAAGGTGATCAATGCAAATGCCGCAATCCAGATCAACCCGGCGAGCGTAATCAACCAATCCAGCCCCGGCAATACAGCACCACTTGCGCGCACCAGCGCTGCCAGGGTGATCAACACGAAAATCGCCACCATCCGCCGGTCTGCGACTAATTCACGCCCGGTATGGCCAAGTATAGCGCGCAGGCTTACGACCACGGTCATGCCACCGATGACACCAACGCCAAACAGGTGAAAGGCGGCCGTTCTCAGGGCGAAATCTTCAAATGCCACCGCACCGCCGAGGGTAATAAACCCAAGCGGAATGAAACCGTAAAATACATGAAGAACGATTAGTAACGGGTTGGCAACAGTCCGCAATCCTGCCCATCTTGACAGGCGTAATACATGCAAAACCCCGACAAACGCCAGCCCAGCGCCTAACGTCGCTGAACTATCATCCACCACCCACCAGAGCATTCCAATGCCCGACACAACTAACACACCGATGTCAAAACGACTAAAAACCACCGGCATTTTCCCCGGCTCCTGACGGGCCAGCCAGTTGCGGGTAAAACTGGGGATGATCCGGCCACCGATTATCATGATCAGGAACAAAACGCCGGCAAAACCCAGGCGAATTGCGCCTTCACCACCTCCGCCACTGATGGTGTCAAAATGAAACCAGATATTTGCGCCTGACATGACCAGAATTGGCATCAGGACTTTCACGTTTCGCCAGTTCTTTGAAACGATAATTTCGCGCGCTATCACTGCCCCGAAATAGGGTAAAAATACCGCATCAATCGCCGCCAGACCAGCCGGCGACAGGCCAAGCGGCAGCAACATCGCCACGCGCCCCGCCAACCAAATCAGCGCCAATACCAATAGCGGCCAGCCCTTTACCGGAAACCGCCCGGTCCAGTTCGGTATAGCCGTCAGCAAAAAACCTGCAATCAGGGCCGAGCTGTAACCAAACAGCATCTCATGCATATGCCATTCCTGTGCGGTCAGGCTGCCCGGCTCAATTCCGCGCCCGTCCAGTAAAAGCAACCAGTTGATCATCGCCAGCATTGCAAACAGCGGGCCGAACAGAAAAAATGGCCGGAACCCGTAGCTTAGCAGCGTTATGCCCTGCCAGGCGCGCTCTTGTTTTGAGCCATGTGATTTTCTGATGTTTTTTGCCATGTCAGCCGGGTTTCTAGGGTATTTCGCGGCAGATTCAAAGGCGATGTTATTGCGCTGGAATTGTCAAACGGATGGCGTTCACAGCAATATAGGGAATGCCGCCACGGGTCAGAATTATCGGATCTAACACTTTAGCGGTCGGGTCAATAGAATATGCTAATTTTTGCAACCGTTCCATGCTCTTATCAGACCTTGTTAATGTATCTGGGTCCAATAGCAACGCCGTGCCGGTCATTTCCTCACCGCTCATATAGGCAAAATGGTGTTTGCTTTCGCCAAGTACCCGAAGCGGCCAATCCCCTTGCAACGCAGTTGACATGGCACCGGCTTCAATCCACCCGAGAGTGGCAATCATGGCCACGCCATCCAGATCCTCGCGTTCTTCAAGTTCGCCGCGCAAGCCTTTGTAGTTGAACGATTCTATCGTTCTGTCCCAATCCGGCGGCACGTCATAGGTAAACCGTGTCAACACACCTGTATTCAAATGTAACACCGCGACCAAAAGCAGCATTATAACTGGCCCGCCAAACCCAATCAGCCAACGCCGGGCGCGTTGTTGAATTTCTGCCTCTCTTTCAGCCAGCCAAATCCCGGCCAATGGCAACGCAAACAACCAACCCGGCATAGTCCAATGGGGAAAGCTGCTTTCGCTCATCAAATAGATAATATTGAACCCGACAATCGGACCAAGTGCGATCAACGATACCAGCAACATTTCGGGCCGATTTCTATCCAACCCCCGCTTTATCCCAATTATTGCAAAGATAATAACCGGCGGTAGTAAATACAGCGCCTGACCCAGCACCATAACGCCAAAATTTCCTAGACTCAGCCCATCCCCTGTTCTCCCACTGTGAAATGTGAATGATGCCCAGGCATTTTGCGAATTCCATAGCAGCACCGGGACCAGACCAATCAGCCCGATAACGGATGCCGCATATAGCCCCGGTGACAGGAACCAACGTCGCCCTAGCGGGGACAGCGCAACAAATACCAGCGCCGAAATTGGGATCAGTCCGGCCTGATATTTGGACGCCAGCGCAACCGCCAACCCCAACCCGGCCAATATCCAGTGGCCGATAGGCGCGCGCGCATCCGCCTTGGTAATCCGAACCAGCCAAAGCACCGCAAACGCGCTGCCCATTTCCAGCGGACCATCTGGTAAAATGAAGACCCCTGCCAATACAAAAGCCGGTGCCACAGCATATAGGATAGCAGCCCACAGCCCCGCCCGGCTGCCACCCAATTCGCGGCCAATTGCGTATATCAGAAATGTCGTGACTGTCCCGAATATCAGCGTCGGCGTGCGGTAGATAAAGGCGTGTTCAATCCCGCTCAGTTCAGCCGCGGCAACGGGTGCCCAAAAGCCAAGGGGTGGGTGATCAAAAAAGGCCCAGGAAAATTCACGTGCAACAGCCGTCGCATAGACTTCATCAACCCCAAGCGGGGTGAATGCTGCAAATACGCCCCGAATAAGCAGGGAAACCCAAATGATTTTCCAAAGATATGCGCGGTCTTGCGAAATATTCTGATCCACGTCCCGCCTGCCTAAAAGGCGCGGAAAGTCAGCGTGGTAAGCGAGCGTTTAATCCCGTCAATGTCCAGCAGATTATCATTGATGAACATGCCGATATCTTTGCCCTTTGGGATATACAGCTTAAGCAGCAGATCAAAATCACCACTGGTTGAATACAACTCGGAATGGAATTCACGCAACATGATCGCATCAGCAACTTCATAAGTCGTGCCGGGGCGGCATCTGATCTGGACAAATACGCATTCAGACATGGCTGGTCTCCGCTGGAATTGGTTCTTTGTCGAACCATCGCACAAAGTCGTATCGGGCAACAATATCAATTCGCGCGCAAACGCCGCCTTGGCAAGGTCACTTTTGCCATTCTATAAGACAGCAGTATACGAACGGAGACCCCGATGCGGACCGCTAAGATTACGCGAAAGACGGCTGAAACAGCTATTACGGTTGAAATTAACCTTGATGGCAACGGTCAGTACGACAACCAGACCGGCGTTGGGTTCTTTGATCATATGCTGGATCAACTTGCGCGCCATTCTCTGATTGACATGAAAATCCGCGCCGAGGGTGATTTGCACATCGATGATCACCACACCGTGGAAGACGTCGGGATAGCTTTGGGTCAGGCGCTGAACGCAGCCCTTGGCGACAAGAAAGGCATCCGGCGCTACGGTGAATGCCATCTGCCGATGGACGAAGCCCAGATTGCCTGCGCACTTGATCTTTCCGCACGCGCCTTTCTGGTTTGGAACATTACCATGCCAACGGCTAGGATCGGCACGTTTGACACCGAACTGGTGCGTGAGTTTTTTCAGGCACTGGCCAGCAATGGCGGCATCACCCTGCATCTGGATCAGATCCACGGCTTTAACAGCCACCACATTGCCGAGGCAGCATTCAAGGCAGTTGCCCGGGCGTTACGCATCGCTGTGGAAACGGATCCACGAAAAACCGATGCAATTCCGTCCACAAAGGGCGCACTTTAGTGCTTACAGCACTTGTTGATTACGAATCGGGCAATCTGCATTCGGCAGAAAAGGCGTTTCAGCGCATGGCAGTTGAGAGCAATGCCGGTACGGTCATTGTAACGTCAGACCCCGAAATCGTGGCCAAAGCCGATCGAATTGTTCTGCCCGGTGACGGCGCATTCCCCGCCTGCAAAAAAGAACTCGCGGACCACACCGGATTGTTTGAAGCCATAGAAGAAACCGTGCGCCAAAAGGGTCGCCCGTTTCTGGGCATCTGTGTCGGCATGCAGATGATGGCAACGCGCAGCCTGGAATATCAGGATACGGATGGTTTTGACTGGGTAGGCGGCGAAGTCACTAAAATCTCGCCAGCCGATAAATCGCTAAAAGTTCCCCACATGGGCTGGAACGATCTGGTGATTGATTACGCCCACCCTGTGCTGGAGGGCGTTGAATCCGGCGATCACACCTACTTTGTGCATTCCTATCATTTCGTCGTAAACGACCCGGCCCAAAGGCTGGCGCATTGCAATTATGGCGGCGACATCACTGCTATAGTTGGGCGCGACAATATAATCGGCACCCAGTTCCACCCGGAAAAAAGCCAGAGCGCAGGGCTCCGGCTGATTTCAAACTTTCTGAACTGGTCGCCCTAAAATCCTTCGGAAGGATTTTTCCAAGAGTTTTCAGAAAACTCTTGGGCCGCTGCTACTGAAGCCGTGTCCAAGTCTGTTTCTTGCAAATTAAACCACCTGCAACACAACCCGAAACTTTCAGGGTATTCCCCGACAGCGACATTTTGGATTTGAATATCTTGTCAGTGGATGGCTGCCAAATCTGACCACCACTATATTTACCACCACTTTGCGCCTGCATATCCCAGACCAGCTGTTTGCCGATATTTTCCGACTGGTATTCGCCCTCGGAATTAAAGGTGCGAGAAATCACTCCACACAGCGCTGAACCACAGGGCGCGATGGTAACAAAAGCAAACGCCCCGTCATCCGCCTGCGTCTGCCAGACACCTTCAACCGCGTCCTGCGCAAATGCCGAAACTGCGCTGCCTAGTACAAATACCGCAGCTGTCACTAAATTTTTCATTTCATCCTCCCTGAATGATTGCCCCATTATGCGTCGCCCACCCGGTCTGGGGCAAGTGTAACGTGGGGTCGGGTGCAAACTTTGCATTTGCCGGCGCATTCTGCCAAAGACCATGCGACATGAACAAACAGGTAAAACCCCATGATCCTATACCCCGCCATTGATCTGAAAGACGGTGCCTGCGTGCGGCTTTACAAGGGCGAAATGGAACAGGCGACGGTGTTTAATGACGACCCGGCCGCACAGGCGCGCGCGTTTCAGGATG
>CAZRHV010000077.1:0-9538 GCA_964599985.1 uncultured Marinosulfonomonas sp.
AAATGAACGACGATCCATATATATTCCTCCCATTCGAATATGCCCGCCACTTTGGACAGGCAAATCATTTCAAGTGCCGACACCCTAAGGGCGTGTCCGCGTGCTGGGAATACCTATAACTACGTAGAAACCACCTAATTCAGCCAAATTTGATGATTTTCGCAATAATATGAAGGATTGAATGTAAATAATTGTGGTTGGGGCGGCGTGGTTAACGCCCTTGCAACCGGGCCTCGCCTATGCCTTTCGCAACAGATTGAAAGGATAGCAGATGATCGGGCAAACAATGGGATCGCAACCCCATGGGTTGAATTTGGCACAGGGGCATTCGCAGTCGGCTGCACCGGAATCTCAAAATCCCGAACACATCCGGCATCAAGGGCATGACTCCGAAAATCGGGGCAAGCCGAATCGCCCGGACCGTCGCAATTCTGAAATCAGCTATTTCGCCAAGCGCGCACTTGAATATGCTGGCGCGCTCAGAAATCTCAGCAGCCGGTCGGTGCTGGTGACTGACAAAATGCTTGGTATTGTCTCCGGGTTGGGCGGGGATGATCTGTTCAAGGGCGGCGGATATGGCACGGGCCTTAGCGTTTCAGGCACTGACGGCGACGACAGGATGATGATCCGCGCACGCGCCGTGCAGGATGTACAAACCGGCGCCGGGGATGATGTGGTTTCAGTTCAGGCCAGAACTGTTGCTTTGGTCCGCGGACAATCCGGCAATGATGCCATTGCCGTTCAGGCGCGAAACGCCGGCCAGGTACAGGGCGACAATGGCGACGATCTGATCGCGGTGATTGCACGTAACATTGATCAGGTGGATGGCGGCAGCGGCGATGATGCAATCGCAGTGCTGGCCCGCAACATTGGCGGCGTTTCCGGGGGCGATGGTGACGATACACTATCCGTAGCCGGGCGAAATATTGGCAATGTTTTCAGCGGTAGTGGCGACGATACATTGCTGGTAACCGGTCGGAAAATTGACCGGGTATTTGGCGGCGACGGTGACGACAAAATTTCAGTTACAGCGCGTAAAGCGAAAAATACAGGCGGCGGGGCCGGCGATGATCAAATCTCGGTTCAGGCCCGCACCGCTGGCTTTATAAATGGTGGCGAAGGTGACGATAGCATCAACATTAACGCCCGAACCCTGCATTCGGTAAACGGCGGAACCGGCGATGATCTGATCAATGTGATAGCCAGGAACATAAAGGTTGTGAATGGCGACGAAAAGCTTGATCAGGTCAATGCAGCGGGTGATCTTACATCCACCGCGCCCGGGGGTGACGACATCATCAACGTGATCGCCAACACCGTCGGGCTGGTACATGGCGGCGGCGGAGATGACACCATTTCAGTCACTGCAAATCAGGCCAGGGTCATCAATGGTGGCAGCGGTAACGACCTGATCAACCTGAATGTAGACACTGCAATGATCCGCATAGGCGCAGACGGCGGGCAAGACGTGGTCACTGTCGACAACGCAGGCCACCTGACAATTTCCTTTGCCGACACCGAATTGGAAGACGTTGAGATGACATGGGACGGCGACGCCCTGACGCTGACAGGCGCGTCAGGGGAATCCCTGCGCATTGAAAATATCAGCCAAATTCAGGAACTTTCGCTTATTGGACTGGGCGACGACGGCAAACCAGTGGTGGCGCAACTTGTGCAAAACGCGGGCTTTGATCTGCTGATCTAAGGTCTGAAATTCGCCGGACCGGCCTGAACGCGCAGCCTTCGCGACGGTTTTTTACTTTATATTGTTGTCATATAGATTTATCGACATCCGATGGAGCGGCTACTGGCAGCATTGAAACTCAACTACGGTCAAAAGGTTTTCCTTTTGGCCACCCTTCCCCTTGTACTGGCGGTGTCGGCCATCGCGATGCTGACCCTGAACCAATCACGCCAACTGGCTGAACGTGAAATCAAAGCGCTGGAAACCCAACTGACCGAGGCCAAAAAAGCCGAGCTGCGCAATTACGTGACGCAAGCTAAGAACGGCTTTTATTTCATCTACGGCAATGCAGCCCCTGACGACGAAGACGCCAAGGAAAGGGTTGCACAAATCCTGGCTGCGATGATTTCAGGGAATGAAGGCTTTTTCTTCGTCTATGACTACGACGGCAACAACATCGTCAGCCCCCGCCAGACCGAAATGATCAACAAAAACTGGTCCGGCCTGACAGACAGCGAAGGCACCCCGGTGGTGGATGAGCTGATCCGCGTCGCCCAAACCGGTGCCGGTTATCACAGCTATCTCTGGCCCAAACCTTCCACCGGGGTTGAGGCGCGGATGATTTCCTATGTCGTCGGCTTCCCCACCTGGCGCTGGGCCTTTGGCACCGGCGTATTCGTTGATGACATTCTGGATAACGTGGCAGCCGCCCGGGCAGACCTCGAAAACCGTATCCAGCGCACATTTCTATATGTGATCGCCATCACCCTGTCCGCCCTGCTGCTGGTTTTTCTCTCGGGCATGTTCATAAACATCCGTGAACGCCGCCTCGCCGACACCAAACTAAACGCCCTGACACAGCGAATTTTAGACACACAGGAAGAAGAACGCGGACGCGTGGCACGCGAATTACACGATTCAATCAGCCAGATTCTGGTCGGTGTACGCTATACGCTGGAACTGGCCCGACGCCGCATAACAACAGGTGACGCACGCGCCGGTGAAAATCTGGACGGTGGCATCACCAGCCTGAACAGCGCCATACAGGAAGTACGGCGCATCAGCCGTGACCTGCGCCCGGGTGTTCTCGATGATCTTGGCCTTGGCCCGGCGCTGAAATCCCTGACCGATGAGTTTGAAACACGCACCGGCATCGAAACCCTGTGCGAAACCGTGGTGTTTCGAAACCGCCTTGATCAGGACGCCAAAATCGCGCTTTACCGTGTGGCGCAAGAGGCCCTGACCAACATTGAACGTCACTCCGAGGCTAGCAAAATCACGCTTTCGCTGGCTGGCCACCGCAAGGGTGCCACCCTGCGCATCACCGACAATGGCCGGGGAATTCCGGCAAAGCCATCCAAATCTGAACCCAACAGTGGCCTTGGATTACGCAACATGCAGGAACGAATTGAGCAGCTCGACGGCCAGTTTCGAATTCTGTCTTTGCCCGGTGGCAATATCTCCGGCACTGTGATTGAAGCGACAATTCCGCTTACTCACCTGCTGCCCCCCGAAAACCAGATCAAGGCTGCCCAATGACCGTTCAAACCCGTGTTCTGATTGTAGATGACCACCCGATGGTCGCCGAAGGTATTCAGGCCATCCTGGAAACCTACCCCGGCATAAATGTGGTTGCTACGCTGACAAATGGCCAGGATGCAATCGACCAGATCAACAAACTTGCACCCGATGTCGTCCTGCTCGATCTGAACATGCCAGTACTTGGCGGCCTGCCGGCGACCGAACTTATTCTCGAAAAACGCCCCGAAACAAAAATCCTCATCCTGTCAATGCACGACAACCCGGAATACATTTCGGCAGCCCTGAACCATGGCGCGCGCGGTTATATCCTGAAAGACGTTCCAACTGAGGAAATAAAGCAGGCAATTGATACGGTTATGGCAGATCAGCAATATCTCTGCACCGGCGCCAAAGTATCCCTGAACCCGCGCATAATTGACAATCGCGAAACTCTGACCTCACGGGAGCAAACCATATTGTTACTACTGGCACAGGGCAAAACCAATCGCCAGGTTGCTGAATATCTGGAAATTTCCGTGCGTACTGTGGAAACACATCGCAAGAACATCAAATCAAAACTCGGCATTTATTCTACCGCCGGCCTGACCCGCTATGCGATGGAACATGGGGTGTTACAAGGCACCGGTCGCGGATCACTGGTCTAAATTCTATAACTTTCACACCTTCTTCTGTTCAAAAAAAACTCCCCGCGCGGAGCGCATCGCGGGTACCCAAAGGGTACGCGCAAAAGAAAAAATCACGCCGTTAGGCGTGTCCGTTTGACTTCCCCCCTAAACGCCGTAATATTGTTGCAAAAATCGCGCCATTTGCGACATTTTCTCCAATTTACCCGTTGACGCCCCCAATCCCCGCTTCTAAAGTCCCGCTCACTGAAAACGGAGCTTTTCTAATGAAATACCTTGTGGTGATTGTGGGAAAACGGCGCTTGGGGCCTTAACGGCAACCCTATTGGAACCCCATGCGCCTCCGAAAAATCGGGGGCTTTTTTATGTGTACTAACAATAGAATAACGACAAACGGAGCAATACGATGACACGGCAGATGACCGGTGCAAAAATGGTAGTTCAGGCCCTGAAGGATCAGGGTGTGGACACAGTCTTTGGCTATCCCGGTGGTGCAGTGCTCCCGATTTATGACGAGATTTTCCTGCAAAACGATATTCGCCACGTTCTGGTGCGCCACGAACAGGGGGCACTGCACGCCGCCGAAGGTTACGCCCGCTCCACCGGTAAACCCGGTGTTGTACTTGTCACCTCTGGCCCCGGCGCCACCAACGCGGTTACCGGCCTGACAGATGCCCTGCTCGACAGTATCCCGCTGGTGGTTCTGACCGGCCAGGTGCCGACTTTCATGATTGGTACCGACGGTTTTCAGGAAGCAGACACTGTCGGCATCACCCGGCCCTGCACCAAGCATAACTGGCTGGTGAAAGACACCGACAAGCTGTCCGAGGTCATCCATCAGGCTTTCCATGTCGCTTTGAGCGGCCGCCCCGGCCCGGTTCTGGTGGATATCCCCAAGGATGTGCAGTTCGCCAACGGCAGCTATACGCCAGTTAAACAAGCTAAAACAAAGCACTACCAGCCGCAGTTAAAGGGTAATATCGACGCCATAACCAAGTTGGTTGAGGCAATAGAGGTCGCCAAACGCCCGGTATTTTATACCGGCGGCGGCGTGATCAATTCCGGCCCCCACGCCAGCCAGCTGTTGCGCGAACTGGTGGAAGCAACAAATTTTCCTATAACGTCAACCCTGATGGGCCTTGGCGCCTACCCCGCCAGTGGCAAACACTGGATCGGGATGCTGGGCATGCACGGGCTTTATGAAGCCAACATGGCGATGCATGATTGTGACCTGATGATCAACATCGGTGCCCGGTTTGATGACCGGATCACGGGTCGGCTGGACGCGTTCAGCCCCGGCTCAACCAAGGCGCATGTCGATATTGATGCCTCATCCATCAATAAGGTCATTCAGGTCGACATTCCGATCCTTGGCGATGTCGCCCATGTGCTGGAAGACATCCTGCGGATCTGGAAATCGCGCGGTCGCAAGATTGACAAGGGCAGCCTGCAAAAATGGCTGGCTCAGGTAGACGAGTGGAAAAAAGCCGATTGTCTGGACTATGCGCCTGACAAAAAGGTGATCAAGCCGCAATACGCTCTGCAACGGCTTGAGGCTCTGACCAAAGACCATGACCGCTATATCACTACCGAAGTTGGCCAGCACCAGATGTGGGCGGCGCAATATCTGAACTTTGAGGATCCAAACCGATTTATGACATCGGGTGGCCTTGGCACCATGGGCTATGGGTTTCCCGCTTCAATCGGCGTGCAGATGGCACACCCCGACGCACTGGTGATCAATGTGGCCGGTGAAGCCAGCTGGCAGATGAACATGCAGGAAATGGGTACGGCCGTACAGTTCCGCCTGCCGGTGAAGCAATTTATCCTGAACAATGAACGTCTTGGCATGGTGCGCCAGTGGCAGCAATTGCTGCATGGTGAACGCTATTCACAAAGCTGGTCGGAATCCTTACCGGACTTCGTGAAACTGGCCGAAGCGTTTGGTGCCAAGGGCATCCTGTGCAAAAATCCGGACGATCTGGATGATGCAATCATGGAAATGATAAACCATGACGGCCCGGTGATCTTTGATTGTCTGGTGGAAAAGCACGAAAACTGCTATCCGATGATCCCGTCGGGCAAAGCACATAACGAAATGCTGATGGGCGACGCCGCTGTCGAAGGCGCGATCGACGCCAGCGGCTCGGTTCTGGTTTAAGGAGGGCTGATAAATGTCTGCACTAAATATCAAAAAAGGCGCTACAAGCCATTCCGCGTATGAACTGCGTGATCCAAATTCGGACGTGGTTGAAAAGCACACCCTCGCGGTGGTCGTTGATAACGAAGCTGGTGTTCTGGCCCGCGTCATCGGGCTGTTTGCCGGGCGTGGCTATAATATCGAAAGCCTGACGGTGTCCGAGATTGACCATCAAAGTCATCAGTCGCGCATCACCATTGTGACAACCGGAACCCCGGCGGTGATTGACCAGATTGAGGCCCAGTTGGGCCGGATCGTTCCGGTGCATGAGGTTCATGACCTGACGGCCGAAGGGCCTTCGGTTGAGCGGGAACTGGCCCTGTTCAAAGTGGCTGGTAAAGGCGACAAACGGGTGGAAGCACTGCGTCTGGCCGATATTTTTCGCGCCAATGTGGTCGATTCTACGCTGAACAGTTTTGTTTTTGAAATCACCGGAACATCTGGAAAAATTGACGCGTTTGCAGAATTGATGCGCCCGCTTGGTCTGGTAGAGGTGGCGCGCACCGGTGTTGCAGCACTTTCGCGCGGCCAGGAATAATCAGACGGGGCCGCCCGGGCGGGCGGCAAGAGATATTATGATTTGCGTGACCCGCGCGCGTATTATTAAAAAGAAGAAGGACCCCCAATAGAAATTGTGGGGAGACATGGGGGCCCTTCCGCCGGTTAGTCAGCCGTGAGCGGCCTTCTTATTCTGCGGGGACCAGCCCGGCTTCCCGACCTGCCGCCAGTTCTTCGGCGTCAATCGCGCCATCTTCGTTAACATCCATCGCGACGAAAGTTTCCTCTGTCAGCTCCGGAATGGCGACCAGCATCTCGGCATAAGTCAGCAGGCCGTCGCCGTCTGCGTCCATGGCTTCCTGCGCCAAAAGGCTGTTTGCAGACAGCCCCAGTGCAACTACAGCGGCGAGCGGCATATATAGCTTTGTCATTTTTATCGTCTCCTTGGTTTTTAACCAGTTGGTTTGAAGGCATTTCTTTCGCCCTCATATAACAAGAGACAATTTTCACCGGTTTATTCCGGGCAGATTTATTCGGAACATGCCTTTTGCGCAAAACAGCAAACCGCCGCCGACCCATCCCGGTGATTCCCGCAATTAGCCGCCGAAATCTCGGCCAGTTTCTGCTCGGCAGGTTTCCCCCAGCTTGTGGATCAATCCCCTTTCCTCACATCTGGCCCCACACTGAATGGAGGCTGCTATGACATTATCCAAATCCCAACATGACCCCGCCCTGGCGCTCGTTTTGCTGATCGAGCCCCTGCTTCGACTGGCACGAATATTGGCATCAACGCCGGATCAGGCAGAGGACCTGGCACAGGAAGCCCTGTTACAGGTATGGACCCGGCTGAAACGTGGCCATAAAATAGAAAACCTGCGCCCTTACCTGATGGCTACCCTTAGAAACGCCCGTCGGCATGTTCCACGAAATGATCAGGAACTGAATGACGCCAACACCCCCAGTTGCCTGCCGGACGCCTGGCGGCGGATCGCTTGTCAGGACGTAAATGCCGCTGTTGCGCTGCTTCCGGAAGAACAGCGTGAACTGTTGCGCCCGTTTGTGCAAAGTGGCGCAAGCTATAAGGATCTGGCGATGACCCATGATTTGCCAATCGGTACAGTTATGTCTCGCATCGCGCGCGCCCGGACCCGGCTTCGTTATGAATTGGATTTGCCTGCCAACCACGCAGTTGAAGAACTGTTAGAAGCCCCGACATGAAAGAGGGGGGCCATAAGGCCCCCCTTGAGTTTCGCTTATCAGGCTCATTCTAGTGTACCGCCCGGTATTCTGCCTGCGGCCTGATCCGCGTCTAGGGCGAGCGCACCCGCCCCGGATAACCAACCCCGGAATAATTCCGGGGCCTTGTATTCTTTAACTACACCCGCTGGTTCCCCCACAGGTGTTGCATTTCATGCAGGTGCCATTCCTGACCAGCGTGTAGTTCCCGCATTCGCCACAAGGATCACCCTCATAGCCCTGCATTTTCGCTTTGGTCCGGTCATCCATCATTGCCGGGCCGGAACTGGCCATCACGGCGGCTGGTTCTGAAAAACCCGTGGCCTCTGGCACCAATGTCTGCAACGCCGCCGCCGGATCAACCGCCCCACCTAGCGCCACGCCACCGGCCCCGCCCTGTAACACGATCAATTCCTGTGGAACCCGCTTGCGCAGATACCCGGTTGAGCTGATTTGCTTCAGCACTTCCAATGACTTACTGGCTGCATTGTCGGACACTTCCTTGATGTTCAGCTTGCCTTCATCCGCGCCGCGGCCAAGGTTGTCAAAACTTTCCCCTTCGGGTTTCACATGGGCCAGGTCGGTGCGATCAAGGTAGGAAACTGCCAGTTCGCGGAAAATATAATCCAGAATCGATGTCGCGTTCTTGATGCTGTCATTGCCCTGCACCATGCCCGCCGGTTCAAACCGGGTGAAGGTGAACGCATCGACAAACTCTTCCAGCGGCACGCCATATTGCAGGCCAACCGACACGGCGATGGCAAAATTGTTCATCATCGCCCGGAAACCTGCACCCTCTTTGTGCATGTCGATGAAAATCTCACCCAGATTGCCGTCTTCGTACTCGCCGGTGCGCAGGTAAACCTTATGCCCGCCAACATTGGCCTTTTGCGTGTAACCCTTGCGCCGGTGCGGTAGCCTTTCGCGATGTGACTTGATGATTTCCTTGACGATCACTTTCTCGACGATCTTTTCCGCCAGAACGGTCGCCTTTTCCTGGGCTGAACCATTTAACAGAATGTCTTCGGCTTCCTCATCGTCCTCGATCAGTGCGGATGCCAGCGGTTGTGACAGTTTTGAGCCATCCCGATACAGCGCGTTGGCTTTGATGCCCAGGGACCAGCTTAGCTCATACGCCGCCTGACAATCCTCGATTGTGGCATCGTTTTGCATGTTTATGGTTTTGGAAATCGCGCCCGAAATAAACGACTGCGCCGCGGCCATCATGGTGATGTGGCTTTCCACCGACAGGAAGCGCTTGCCGCGCTTACCGCAGGTATTGGCGCAATCAAAGACAACGTAGTGATCCTTTGACAGATGCGGTGCGCCTTCCAGTGTCATGGTGCCACAAACGTGGTCATTGGCATCGCTGATTTCTGTGCGCGAAAACCCGAGGTGCTTAAGCAGGTCAAAGCTGGGATCGTTCAGTTTTTCCGCCGGAATACCCAAGGTCTTCGTGCAAAAATCCTCGCCTAACGTCCACTGGTTAAACACAAATTTAATGTCGAACGCACTTGGTAGTGCGGTTTCGATTTTATCAATCTCGGCCTGCCCGAAACCATGCCCCACCAGTGTGGTGTGGTTAATCCCGGGCGCATTGCCAAGCGTTCCGTGTCCGACAGCATAAGATATAATCTCTTCAATCTGGGAGGAGGAGTATCCGAGACCTTCCAGTGCTGCCGGGACGGAGCGGTTGATAATCTTGAAATAGCCGCCCCCGGCCAGTTTTTTGAATTTCACCAGCGCAAAGTCCGG